>NZ_JBXANC010000003.1:0-738334 GCF_058801265.1 Pseudomonas sp. GW822-FHT03F08
GATGACGGGATCGAACCGCCGACATTCTGCTTGTAAGGCAGACGCTCTCCCAGCTGAGCTAATCACCCTTCGCTTCGGTGTGGCGCGCATTCTACGGAGCGACCCAACCTCTGGCAAGCACTTTTTTAATTAATTTTCTCAGGCCTTCCAAAGGCTTAGAGAAGGGTTGGCCTATGACCCGGCGAAGACAATAATGCCCCCCTTTGTATAAAGGAGAGACTCACCCCATGTGGTTCAAGAACCTGCTTATCTATCGCCTGACCCAAGACCTGCCTGTCGATGCCGAGGCGCTGGAAACTGCACTGGCCACCAAACTGGCGCGTCCATGTGCAAGCCAGGAGTTGACCACCTACGGTTTCGTCGCGCCGTTCGGCAAGGGCGAAGATGCACCACTGGTGCACGTCAGCGGTGACTTCCTGCTGATCTCCGCCCGTAAGGAAGAACGCATTCTGCCGGGCAGCGTCGTGCGCGACGCGGTCAAGGAAAAGGTCGAAGAGATCGAAGCCGAGCAGATGCGCAAGGTCTATAAGAAGGAACGCGATCAGATCAAGGATGAAATCATCCAGGCGTTCCTGCCGCGCGCCTTCATCCGCCGCTCGTCGACCTTCGCCGCCATCGCGCCGAAGCAAGGCCTGATTCTGGTCAACTCGGCGAGCCCGAAACGCGCCGAAGACCTGCTTTCCACCCTGCGTGAAGTGATCGGCACCCTGCCGGTTCGTCCGCTGACCGTGAAAACCGCACCGACTGCCGTGATGACCGAATGGGTCACCACCCAGCAAGCCGCTCCGGACTTCTTCGTCCTGGACGAGTGCGAACTGCGCGACACCCACGAAGATGGCGGCATCGTGCGTTGCAAGCGTCAGGACCTGACCAGCGAAGAAATCCAGCTGCACCTGAGCACCGGCAAAGTGGTGACTCAACTGTCGCTGGCCTGGCAGGACAAACTGTCATTCATGCTCGACGACAAGATGACCGTCAAACGCCTGAAGTTCGAAGATCTGTTGCAGGATCAGGCGGAACAGGACGGCGGCGACGAAGCCCTCGGTCAACTGGACGCCAGCTTCACCCTGATGATGCTGACGTTCGGCGACTTCCTGCCGGCGCTGGTCGAAGCGCTGGGTGGTGAAGAGACGCCGCAGGGGATCTAAGCCTCTGCGCAGTCTTTGAGTTATCTTCAAACGCCACCGCTTCGGTGGCGTTTTCACATAATAAGGAATAGGCCATGCGCGCACTGGCTGCACTGAGTCGTTTTGTCGGCAACACCTTCGCTTACTGGGTTCTGATTTTCGCCGTGGTCGCGTTTCTGCAACCGGCCTGGTTCCTCGGTCTGAAAGGCGCAATCGTGCCGCTGCTAGGGCTGGTGATGTTCGGCATGGGCCTGACCCTCAAACTCGACGACTTCGCCGCCGTCGCCCGCCACCCATGGCGCGTGGCGCTGGGCGTGGTTGCGCATTTCGTGATCATGCCGGGGATGGCATGGTTGCTTTGCCAGGTTTTTCACCTGCCGCCGGAAATCGCCGTCGGGGTGATTCTGGTCGGTTGCTGCCCGAGCGGCACGTCCTCGAACGTCATGACCTGGCTGGCCCGGGGCGATCTGGCATTGTCAGTGGCCATCGCCGCCGTCACCACCCTCCTCGCCCCGCTGCTGACACCGGCGCTGATCTGGCTGCTGGCCTCCGCGTGGTTGCCGGTTTCGTTCATGGAATTGTTCTGGTCGATCCTGCAAGTAGTGCTGCTGCCGATCATCCTCGGCGTGGTGGCGCAGCGACTGCTTGGCGACAAGGTTCGGCATGCGGTGGAAGTATTGCCGCTGGTGTCAGTGGTCAGCATCGTGATCATCGTCGCCGCCGTGGTTGCCGCCAGTCAGGCAAAAATCGCCGAATCCGGCCTGCTGATCATGGCGGTGGTGATGCTGCACAACAGCTTCGGCTATTTGCTGGGTTACTTCACCGGGCGTCTGTTCGGTTTGCCGCTGGCTCAGCGCAAGTCCCTGGCGCTGGAGGTCGGCATGCAGAACTCCGGGCTCGGCGCTGCGTTGGCCAGTGCGCACTTTTCGCCACTGGCGGCGGTGCCGAGCGCGCTGTTCAGCGTGTGGCACAACATTTCCGGGGCGCTGCTGTCGACGTACTTCCGCCGAATGAGCGAAAAGGAAGACCGTGAAACGTTGGCCCAACAGGCAGCCGACTGAGCCCGGATCAATGCGCGGCGCACAATTTTAGGTAGTATGTGCGCCACGCGGGGACGACCCTGCGGCTCAATCGAGTTTTCAATCTGGGGACGGCCCCGTCAATCGATGGAGGTCTTTCATGTCCTGGATCATTCTGTTTTTCGCCGGCCTGTTCGAAGTCGGCTGGGCCGTCGGCCTCAAATACACCGATGGTTTCAGCCGTCCGCTGCCCACTGTTCTCACCGTCGCGGCCATGGCTGTCAGTCTTGGCCTGCTGGGTCTGGCGATGAAAGAACTGCCGCTGGGCACGGCTTATGCGATCTGGACTGGCGTTGGCGCCGTGGGCACAGTGATTGCCGGGATCATTCTGTTTGGCGAGTCGATGGCATTGATTCGGCTGGCCAGCGTTGCACTGATCATCACCGGATTGATCGGGCTCAAGGTCAGCGCCTGAGCTGTTGCCGCCATCACCGATGTATCGGTGATGGCGGCTTCACAAACAACTATCTGACGGTCCCGCGCAACTCTCCCACCAACGCCTGCAACTCGGCAGGCTGCGCCGCCTCGACCGCCACCGGCGAACCCGCGACCAGCGTTACCCGCGACCACAAACGGTGAAAAAGCCCTTTCTTGGGATCGCGGCTGAAGAAACTCCCCCACAACCCCTGCAACGCCAGCGGAATCACCGGCACCGGTGTCTCTTCGAGAATCCGCGTCAGCCCGCCCTTGAACTCGTTGATCTCGCCATCGGCAGTCAACTTGCCTTCGGGGAAGATGCAGACAAGCTCACCGTCCTTCAGATACTGGGCTATCCGGGTGAAAGCCTTTTCGTAGATCTGGATGTCTTCCTGGCGTCCGGCGATAGGAATGGTGCCCGCCGTACGGAAGATAAAGTTCAGCACCGGCAGGTTGTAGATCTTGTAGTACATGACAAAGCGAATCGGCCGACGCACCGCGCCGCCAATCAGCAACGCATCGACGAACGAAACGTGGTTGCACACCAGCAACGCCGCGCCCTCATCGGGAATCGCTTCAAGGTTGCGATGCTCGACGCGGTACATGGAATGGCTGAGCAGCCAGATCATGAAACGCATGCTGAACTCGGGGACGATCTTGAAGATGTAGGCGTTGACGCCGATGTTGAGCAGCGACACCACCAGGAACAGCTGTGGAATCGACAGTTTGACCACACTCAACAACACGATGGAAACGATGGCCGAAATCACCATGAACAGCGCGTTGAGAATGTTGTTGGCCGCAATCACCCGCGCCCGCTCGTTCTCGGCGGTGCGCGACTGGATCAACGCATACAGCGGCACAATGTAGAAACCGCCAAAGATGCCAAGGCCGAGGATGTCGACCAGTACCGCCCAGGCGTGGCCGAAGCCCAGCACTTCAGTCCAGCTATGGCCAACGGCGCTCTCCGGAATACCACCGGAATGCCACCACAGCAACAGCCCGAAAACCGTCAGGCCAAACGAACCGAACGGCACCAGACCGATCTCGACCTTGCGCCCGGAAAGTTTCTCGCAAAGCATGGAGCCGAGGGCGATGCCGACCGAAAACACCGTGAGAATCAAGGTGACCACGGTTTCATCGCCGTGCATCCATTCCTTGGCGTAGGCCGGGATCTGTGTCAGATAAATCGCCCCGACAAACCAGAACCACGAGTTGCCGACAATCGAGCGCGACACCGCCGGCGTCTGGCCCAACCCGAGTTTCAGCGTGGCCCAGGACTGGCTGAAAATGTTCCAGTTCAGGCGCATTTCCGGAGAAGCGGCCGCCGCGCGGGGAATGCTGCGGCTGGCGAGGTAACCGAGTACGGCGATACCGACAATTGCGGTCGACACCAGTGGCGCATAGTGCGACGAGGACATGATGACCCCGGCACCAATGGTGCCGGCCAGGATCGCCAGGAACGTGCCCATTTCCACCAGACCGTTGCCGCCGACCAGTTCATCCTCGTGCAAGGCCTGCGGCAGGATCGAGTACTTCACTGGCCCGAACAGCGCCGAGTGTGTGCCCATGGCGAACAGCGCCACCAGCATCAGCGACAAGTGGTCGAACAGGAAGCCGACCGATCCCACCGCCATGATGGCGATTTCCGCCAGTTTGATCAGACGGATCAGCGCATCCTTGGCGAACTTTTCTCCGAACTGTCCGGCCAGCGCCGAAAACAGGAAGAACGGCAGAATAAACAGCAACGCACACAGGTTGACCCAGATCGAACGGTCACCTTCGATGGTCAGCCGATAGAGAATGGCGAGGATCAGCGACTGCTTGAACACGTTGTCGTTGAACGCGCCCAGCGACTGGGTGATGAAAAACGGCAGGAAGCGCCGGGTACGCAGCAGGTTGAACTGTGAGGGGTGACTCATCTTCCGTGTGTCCCTGATGTTGGGTAGCGAGTGGCCTGGATACGCTTATTGGAATGTCGATCCGCGATCCAGGCCACACCTTACCTAAACTTTTCAGGTTATTTCTTCAAACCTGCAATGCACGGTGAAACAAACAGCTCGCCGCGCCATGCGCCTTGCAGCGTGCGCTTGCCGACGATCAGCCACATCACTGCCAGCAACGTCACCAGCACACAACCGGCCACGCTGAAGAACGTCAGGTTCAAGGTGCTGCTCAATTTCAGGGTCGCCAGCGAATACACGCCCAACGGGAAGGTAAATCCCCACCAGCCAAGGTTGAACGGGATGCCGTCGCGCAGGTAACGCACGGTGATCAGCAGCGCCATCAACATCCACCACAAGCCAAAGCCCCAGAGCGTGATCCCTGCTATCAGGCCCAGGCCCGAAGCGATTTCACCGATGCCCGGCATGCCATTGGCCGCGAAGATCGCCGGCGCATCCCCGCCCAGCAGCAACATGCCCAGGGCACCGGTGCCGATCGGCCCCAGAGCGAGCCAGCTCGAAGCCGCCATGTTTTCGTGGGGCAGTTTGTGCAGGGCCATGCGCAACAGCAGGATGGTCAGAATGCTGAACGCCACGGGTAGGGAAAAGGCCCAGAGCACGTAGCTCGTCGCCAGCACCACCAGTTGCAAGTGCGCGTCGGCCAGATGCGGCGCCAGCAGTCCGCCGCTGGCTGCCGCCACTTCTGCCGCCACCACCGGCAACAGCCAGACAGCGGTCATCTGATCGATGCTGTGTTCCTGGCGGGTGAACATCATGTAGGGAATCAGCACACCGCAGGCCAGCGACATCGCCACGTCCAGCCACCACAGCACTTCGGCGAGGTGAATCACACCGTCGCCCCAGCGCGGCAGACCGAACAACAGAAAACCGTTGATGATGGTCGCCAGGCCCATGGGAATGGTGCCGAAGAACATCGAAACCGTGGAGTGCCCGAAAATCCGCCGCGCTTCGTCGAAGAACAGAATCCAGCGCGCGGTGTAGGCAGCGGTAAACAGCACGAACAACAGAATGTTGAACATCCACAACCCTTCGGCCACGGCGTGCAGCCCCGGGATGGCGAAAGGCAGTTGTGCCAGCGCCAACGCCAGCACGCCGGTACCCATGGTCGCGGCGAACCAGTTCGGTGTGAATTGACGGATCACTTCACGCGGATGCTGAAGCTGGCTGAAAGGCTTGATGCCGGGTTTGGCACTGTTGGGGCAAGTCATCATGAACTCCTGTCCTCAGGTGAGGTTGAGCCCATGGTAGAACCGAATCGAATATCTATATAACGGGTAATATCTCTAACTGTTATCTGTTTTGTAGATATGCAGTCAGACGCTGCCTTCGGTTTCAATCACCAGAATCCGCGCAGCGCCTTGCGGATGAGCAACATGCTCCGTGCCGATGGACGCGTAGAAGATGTCACCGACATCGAGCTGCACCTGCTTTTCCTCGCCTGCTTCGCGGTAGTGCATGAGCACCTGACCGTCGAGCACCACGAACACTTCCTCGCCATCGTTGACGTGCCATTTGTACGGCTGATCAGTCCAGTGCAATCGCGTGGTGATGCCGTTCATGTTGGCGATGTCGAGCGCGCCCCAGGCACGCTCGGCAGTGAAGGTCTTGCTGCGGATAATCTTCATGAATCGATCCGTGAGAAGAATGGGCTGGCCAAGGCTAACCGAATCCGCCGGCTTATGGCGCGCTACAGGTCTTGGCCGCTTGTGGACGGAAACTCATCAGCAGCGCGCCGACTGCCAGCACGATCAGCACCGCACCATACACATCGGTGGTGGCCAGCAGGCCCAGGCTGTGGGTGAAGTGCCCGGCCAGCAATGCCGGCAGGCAGAACGCCAGGTAACTCAGCACATAAAATGCCGACATCAACCCGGCCCGTTCATGGGGCAACGCCAGCGGCACCAGACTGCGCACCGCACCGAGAAAACCGGAGCCAAATCCACAACCGGCGACCAGCGTGCCGAAAAAGAACAGTGACAGACTGGCGCTGTGCACCCCCAACAGAATCAGCACGATGCCGGCCGGCAACAGGCTTGCGCCAAGTTGCAGTGCCCGGGAGGCTGGACGGTTACGCAAGGTGAAAATCATCAGCGCACCGGTCACGGTCAACGCCGCCACAGTCGCGCCGCCGATCAGATTGGAGGTGGAACCGGTCGCCGTGCGCACCAGTGACGGGGCCAGCGAGGCATAAAATCCGCCGAGCGCCCAGGTCGCGGTGTTCAGCGGCAACACTCGCCACAGCGTCGAACGCGCCTGAACCGGCACATGCAGGGTCGGCCGCAACGAGGCCCAGGCCCCCGCTTGCGGCGAGACGCTTTCCGGCAAGCGCCAGACATAGATCCCCTGCAACACAAACAGCACGAGCAGCAGCCAATAGGTCAGTTGCAGTGGCGCGGGCGCGAATTCCGCCAGCAAACCGCAACCCATCGCACCGAGCGCCATGCCGAGCAACGGCGCGACGCTGTTGATCAGCGGCCCTTGCTGGCGATCGGTGTCCAGCAGTGTCGCGCTCAACACGGCAGTGGCCATGCCAGTGGCAAACCCTTGCAGCACCCGCGCGCCGATCAGCCAGCCCACGCTGTCGGCGTAGACAAACAGCAGCATCGCCACGGCATTCAGGACCACGGCGGTGAAAATCACCGGTTTGCGGCCCAGGTGATCCGACAGCGAACCGACCGTCAGCAGCGCGGCCAGCAGACTCAGCGCGTAAACGCCGAAAATCAGGGTCAGCACCGCCGCCGAGAAATGCAGGTGATCCTGGTACAGGTGATACAACGGCGTCGGCACGGTGGAAGCGGCGAGAAAACTGAGTAAGGTGATCGCCAGAAACCACAGGCTGGAACGGTTGGAAGCAAGGCGGGTCATGGACATACTCCTTAAAAGCTATTTTTTTGCTTTTGCGGAGTGTGCTCCCGACTTGCGCTTAAAGCAAATTCTTTGTGTTAAGGTCTGGCACATGCCTATTAAAGAAAGTAGCCGTCCCGGCGGCCGAAGCGCCCGGGTACAGGAATCGATTCACGGCGCCGTGCGCGCACTCCTCGAAGAGCAGGAGCGCTCCACCGTGACCGTTCCGCAGATTGCCGCGCGGGCCGGGGTCACGCCCTCGACCATTTATCGGCGCTGGGGCGATCTGTCGGCGCTGCTCGCCGACGTCGCCCTCGCCCGCCTGCGTCCTGAAAGCGATCCGCTGGAAACCGGCAGCCTGCGCGGCGATATCCGCGCTTGGGCCGAGCAGTATCTGGACGAAATGAGTTCCGAGCCGGGGCGCAATGTCATGCGCGACGTGCAGGCCAGCGCGACACCGGGATTCTGCATCGCGATCATTGCCGATCAGTTGCAGACCATTGTCGATCGCTTCCCGGATCAGTCGCCACCGAGCGTGGATCACCTGATCAACCTGGTGGTTTCGCCAACGGTGTTCCGCATCCTGTTTGCCGTGGCGCCGCTGGAAGTCGAAGAACTGCACCGGCTGATCGACATCGCGCTGCGCCAGGACTGACAGCGCAGAACCGCCCGGTTCTGCGCCTGCGACACCCCGCCACGCCACGACCTTGGTCGACACTGACTAACCGCCGCGCACATGCGAGACTGTCTGGCCGGGCGCGAGTCCGGTCGTATTTTGTCGGGAGTGCTCCATGTCGTTGTCCAGCGGGCTGATCGCCGCCGTCGCCCTGGCCTATATGGCCATCATGTTCGCCATCGCCTTCTACGGCGACCGTCGCAGCGCGCCGTTGCCGCCGCGGATGCGTGCCTGGGTGTACAGCCTGTCGCTGGCGGTCTACTGCACCAGCTGGACGTTCTTCGGCGCGGTCGGTCAGGCGGCCGAACAGTTGTGGTCATTTCTGCCGATCTACCTCGGGCCGATCCTGCTGTTGCTGGGCGCGCCGTGGGTCCTGCAAAAAATGGTGATGATCAGCAAGCAGGAGAACATCACCTCCATTGCCGACTTCATCGCCGCCCGTTATGGCAAATCCCAATCGCTGGCGGTGGTGGTTGCGCTGATCTGTCTGGTCGGCGTTCTCCCTTATATAGCCTTGCAACTCAAAGGCATTGTCCTCGGCGTAAACCTGCTGATCGGTGCCGGTGCCGACGCCATGGGCACCCGCGCCCAGGACACGGCGCTGATCGTGTCTCTGGTGCTGGCGCTGTTCACCATTGTTTTCGGCACGCGCAACCTCGACGCCACCGAGCACCACCGGGGCATGGTGCTGGCGATTGCGTTCGAGTCGCTGGTGAAGTTGTTCGCCTTCCTCGCCGTCGGCGCCTTCGTCACTTATGGCCTGTATGACGGCTTCGACGACCTGTTCAATCAGGCAATGCTCGCCCCGCGCCTTGAGGAATACTGGAAAGAAACGATCAACTGGCCGTCGATGGTGGTGCAGACCGGCGTGGCGATGATGGCGATCATCTGCCTGCCCCGGCAATTCCACGTCACCGTGGTGGAAAACATCGATCCGCAGGACCTGCGTCTGGCCAAATGGGTGTTCCCGGCCTATCTCGCGTTGGCAGCGCTGTTTGTAGTCCCTATCGCCCTGGCCGGTCAGATGATGTTGCCCAGCTCCGTCATCCCGGACTCTTTCGTCATCAGCCTTCCATTGGCCCAGGCCCACCCGGCGCTGGCGATGCTGGCGTTCATTGGCGGCGCCTCGGCGGCCACCGGCATGGTGATCGTGGCGAGTGTGGCGCTGTCGACTATGGTCTCCAACGACATGCTGTTGCCGTGGCTGTTGCGGCGTAACAATGCCGAGCGGCCGTTCGAAGTGTTCCGTCAGTGGATGCTCTCGGTGCGCCGGGTCAGCATCGTGGTCATTCTGTTGCTGGCTTACGTCAGCTACCGCCTGCTTGGCTCCACCGCGAGCCTGGCAACCATCGGCCAGATTGCCTTCGCCGCCGTGACCCAACTGGCACCGGCCATGCTCGGCGCGCTGTACTGGAAACAGGCCAACCGCCGAGGCGTGTTCGCCGGTCTCGCCGCCGGCACATTCCTGTGGTTCTACACCCTGATCTTGCCGATTGCCGCCCGCAGTCTCGGTTGGTCGCTGGACACGTTCCCCGGCCTGGCCTGGCTGCACAGCAACCCGCTGAACCTGCCGATCACCCCGCTGACCCAAGGCGTGGTGCTGTCGTTGGCGGGTAACTTCACGTTGTTCGCCTGGGTCTCGGTGTTGTCGCGCACCCGGGTGTCGGAACACTGGCAGGCCGGGCGTTTCATCGGTCAGGAAATCAGTGCCAGGCCGAGCGCACGCTCGATGCTGGCGGTGCAGATCGACGACTTGCTGCAACTGGCGGCACGGTTTGTCGGTGAAGAACGTGCGCGGCAGAGCTTCATCCGCTTCGCTTATCGCCAAGGCAAGGGCTTCAACCCGAACCAGAACGCCGACGGTGAATGGATCGCTCACACCGAGCGATTGCTGGCCGGTGTCCTCGGCGCGTCTTCGACACGGGCTGTAGTAAAAGCCGCCATCGAAGGTCGGGAAATGCAGCTGGAGGACGTCGTCCGGATCGCCGACGAAGCCTCGGAAGTGTTGCAGTTCAACCGCGCGCTGCTGCAAGGCGCCATCGAGAACATCACGCAGGGCATCAGCGTGGTCGATCAGTCGCTGAAACTGGTGGCCTGGAACCGGCGCTATCTGGAGCTGTTCAACTACCCGGACGGTTTGATCAGCGTCGGCCGGCCGATCGCCGACATCATTCGCTACAACGCCGAACGCGGCTTGTGTGGCCCCGGCGAAGCGGAAGTCCACGTCGCCCGCCGCCTGCACTGGATGCGTCAGGGCCGCGCCCACACGTCTGAACGACTGTTCCCCAACGGCCGGGTGATCGAGCTGATCGGCAACCCGATGCCCGGTGGCGGTTTCGTCATGAGCTTCACCGACATCACCGCGTTCCGCGAAGCCGAGCAGGCGCTGACCGAGGCCAACGAAGGGCTGGAACAACGGGTCAGCGAACGGACTCAGGAACTGTCACAACTCAACGTCGCGCTGACCGAAGCCAAGGGCAATGCCGAAGCGGCCAACCAGTCAAAAACCCGCTTCCTAGCGGCAGTCAGCCACGACTTGATGCAGCCATTGAACGCCGCGCGGCTGTTCTCCGCCGCCCTCTCCCATCAGGACGACGGCTTGAGCGGCGAAGCGCAGAAACTGGTGCAGCACCTGGACAGTTCGCTGCGTTCGGCCGAAGACCTGATCAGCGACCTGCTGGACATTTCCCGCTTGGAAAACGGCAAGATCAACCCGGATCGCAAGCCGTTCGCGGTCAATGAGCTGTTCGATATTCTCGGCGCGGAGTTCAAGGCGCTGGCGCAGGAACAGGGCCTGAATTTCCGGGTGCGCGGCAGTCATTTGCGCATCGACAGCGACATCAAACTGCTACGGCGGATCCTGCAAAACTTCCTCACCAATGCCTTCCGCTACGCCAAAGGTCCGGTGTTGCTGGGCGTGCGTCGGCGTCAGGGCGAGGTTTGCCTGGAGGTCTGGGATCGCGGGCCGGGGATTCCGGAAGACAAGCAACAAGTGATTTTCGAGGAATTCAAACGCCTCGACAGCCATCAGACCCGCGCCGAGAAAGGCCTGGGCCTGGGCCTGGCGATTGCCGACGGCTTGTGCCGGGTGCTCGGGCATACCTTGCGTGTGCGTTCATGGCCGGGGCGCGGCAGCGTGTTCAGTGTGCGGGTGCCGCTGGCCCGCACGCAGACTGCCCAGCCGAGCGCTGCGGTCGAACTCAACGGCAAGTTGCACAGCGGCGCGCAGGTGCTGTGCATCGACAACGAAGACAGCATTCTGATCGGCATGAACAGCCTGCTCACGCGCTGGGGTTGTCAGGTGTGGACGGCGCGCAACCGCGAGGAATGCGCGGCCCTGCTCAACGATGGGGTGCGGCCGCAACTGGCGCTGGTGGATTTCCACCTCGACCACGGTGAGACCGGCACCGATCTGATGGCCTGGTTGCGTACGAGCCTGGGCGAACCGGTGCCCGGCGTGGTGATCAGCGCTGACGGACATCCGGAAACCGTGGCGCAGGTGCACGCGGCGGGGCTGGATTACCTGGCCAAACCGGTGAAACCGGCGGCGTTGCGGGCGTTGTTGAGTCGCTATTTGCCTCTCTAAAAGCGCCGCTCTGACAACGCCGCTTATTCAGGCAGCTCGACCAAGCCGTCGGCATCGGTCATTGCGCGTTCCAGCAGATCTGCCGGCAGGCTCTTGCTGGCCCGTGCGCCGAGCAGTTTGAGCTGCTCGCTGCGGCTGACAAGGTTGCCGCGCCCTTCTGTCAGCTTGTTTCGCGCTGCGCTGTAGGCTTTGTCCAGCTGTTGCAGACGATTACCGACTTCGTCCAGATCCTGAATGAACAACACGAACTTGTCGTACAGCCATCCGGCACGCTCGGCGATTTCCCGGGCGTTCTGGCTCTGGCGCTCCTGCTTCCACAGGCTGTCGATGACCCGCAGGGTGGCGAGCAGCGTGGTCGGGCTGACGATCACGATGTTGCGGTCGAAGGCTTCCTGGAACAGCGTCGGCTCGGCTTGCAACGCCGCAGAAAACGCCGCTTCGATGGGCACGAACAGCAAGACGAAATCGAGGCTGTGCAGCCCTTCCAGACGCTTGTAGTCCTTGCCGGCCAGGCCTTTGACGTGGCTGCGCAGCGACAGCACGTGCTGCTTCATGGCGATCTGGCCAATCGCATCGTCATCGGCCGCCACGTATTGCTGGTACGCCGTGAGGCTGACCTTGGAGTCGACCACCACTTGTTTATCGCCCGGCAGGTAAATGATCACATCCGGCTGAAAGCGCTCGCCGTCCGGGCCCTTGAGGTTGACCTGGGTCTGGTACTCGCGGCCCTTCTCCAGCCCGGCATGTTCCAGCACCCGTTCCAGAATCAGCTCGCCCCAGTTGCCCTGGGTTTTCTGGCCTTTCAGGGCACGGGTCAGGTTGGTCGCTTCATCGCTCAAGCGCAGGTTCAGTTGCTGCAGGCGCTCAAGCTCCTTGGCCAGCGAGAAGCGCTCGCGGGCCTCAGCCTGATAGCTTTCCTCGACACGCTTTTCGAAGGACTGGATGCGTTCTTTCAGCGGGTCGAGCAACTGCCCGAGACGCTGCTGGCTGGTTTCGGCGAAACGCTGTTCACGTTCATCAAAGATCTTGCCGGCCAGTTCGGCGAACTGGGCGCGCAACTCGTCACGGGAACCTTGCAGGTCATCGAGACGCTGCTGATGGCTTTCCTGCTGCTCACGCAACTCGGCACTCAGTGAAGCCGCCTGAGCGTCCAGGCGCCGCAGCTCGGCTTCCTTGTTGGCGCGCTCGAGGTTCCAGGCATGAGCGGCGTCACGGGCGTCGTCGCGCTCGATCTGCAACAGTTCGACTTCCCGGCGCACGGCCGCAAGATCCGCTTGTTTGGAGGCATTGGCCTGGCCGAGGTCGGCGACTTCGTCGCGACTGGCTTCGAGCTGGGCGTTGAGGCCGTCCTGGGCCATTTGTGCCATGGCCAGTCGTTCTTCGAGCAACGCGACTTCGGACTCGCCATGACTGGCCCGGCGCTGCAGTTGCCAGGCCAGCGCCAGCAGCGGCACGGCCGCGCCCGCCAACCCGAGCAAGATGCTGGTCAAGTCCATCGCCATAGTCATTCCCGCCGATCCGATAAAGTCTGAAGGTTAACCAAGGCGTCAGGTCTTGGACAGCTCAGTCTTCGATCAGGCCGAGTTCCTGTTGCGCACGTCGATCACCCGCACGGGCAGCCTGACGCAGCAGGTCCTGGCCGATACGACGATCCCGGGCATTGCCGCACTCACGGCACATCAACTGGCCAAGGCGACTTTGTGCAGCGACCACGCCTTCCCGGGCCGGTTGCTTGAGCAGGCGGCCGGCGAGGTGCTTGGCGTTCTGGCTGTCGCCCAGGCGCGGGCTGTCCAGCAGCCATTCGGCCACGCGCACGGAAAATCGCTTGGGAGCGGTAACACGAGAGGGTTGGGAGGTAACAGAATCTGGAGCTGAGCGAAACTTCATAAAGCACTGTGGGACAGATCGGAAGGCGCGCCACTCTACTCTTTTTTTCGCACAGGTAAAGTCGAAAAAAACCCGGCACGCCCGTGCTAGAGCAAGCGCTCGGGACAATCCACAGAAGCTGTGGATAACTCAGTGGACAACCGTCCCTGACTCGCCGCAAAGCCTTGTGGAATGGGGCCCGCAGTCAAACTGACGATTTTTTCACCAGTAAAAAAAAGCGATGTTTTTCATTGACTTAAACTTTCGTTACAGGCAGCCACCGGGGTCAGGATCGATGTGACAGCGTCGTTACCGTCCGCGCAACTAATGTGCACAAGTACCTGTTACGCGGTTATATCGGTGCGCTTTTTCGGGTCGTTTTGGCAGCCGGGTTGGGGATAAGCCCTTGCGCTTCGCGGGTTCGGCTTGCCCTCTGCGACGACCGACGGTCGGAATGTGAGCCAAATCGGGGCGGGGCCGGGGCTCGAGGCACCGTCTGTTGGTTCTTTTTAAAAATCAGGTTTGCCTTCCTCGAAGTGTTCCGTTAGTATCCGCGGCGTTAGTACCAAGCTGAAAGTCAATTCCGGTCGAACAAACCCCACGGTCAGCCTTCTCCCCGAGAAGCCTCCTCCGACAAAGCGGGACCGACCCCTCGATGGTTTCCAGGTAAATCTTGCGACGACACAGCCTTTGAATCGAATGCAAAGGGTGTTGCGAAGACCACTTACTCTGACCGAACCAACCTGCAAATTGATCAGGATCTTCACCCCGGGCCCAGAACCTTTGCCCTCGATGTGTTGCCTGCCCTCCTAAGTACCTACCTGCCAGCCCAAGCGCGCCAACTTATCAGCGCTTCAAACTGGCTGCTTTGTTCCAGTCGGGTTCTTCGTTCGACCAATGGTGGTCGACGTTACTGGAACGTTTTAACGTTGCACGGTTCTTATCCGTGTCATTTGTAGGAACACCTAATAACTATGTCTACTCAAATCCAGACTCAGGATGCCATTCGCACCCTAACCAACGCTTTTGCTCCAATGAACTGCCTGATCATGGCCGCTCGCAAAGGCTGCTTCAGCTTCACCGTGGTCAATGAACACGGGATCGCCCGCCACAGCGAGCGTCTGTACCCCGATCAGTACTCCAGCGCCGAACCGCTGCAGGCCGTGATTGATCGCACCCGTCAGGCATTGATCGCCTGAGAGGCCGAAATGGCTGCAAAAGCAAAAGCCCCGCCTGAAACGCGGGGCTTTTTATTGCCCGATGTTTCTCTTTTTGCCGCTCACGGTTAAGCACCAACCGATATAACGGTTATAACTGCTCGCCGGAAATATTTTAAAAACAGGCCTTTACGTCGCGAATATGACACTACACTTCAACTCAAGCGGCGTGATCCGCTTCCGGCGGGCCTGAGTCGATTCACAGCTGCCAAGCTCCCCTTCAGGTCTCGCCGCCCAATAACAAGATCCGAGGGTTTTATGGGTATCGCTGCCAGCGAACTGTGCCGCTATGTGATCCGTCCAACGCTGATTTATCTGGGACGTCACTGCGCCACCGCCGAATCCCTGCTGCTGGGCATCGCCGCCAGCCAGTCCGCCCTGGGTTCCGCCTTGCATGACCGCCGTGGCCACGGCCTGTACCGGATTGCCGAGCATCGCCACCAGGCGCTCTGGGATCATTATCTGGCGCTCGATCCGGAGCGCGCCAGCCTGGTTCGCGGCCTCGCCAGCCAGCATGCCTTTCTCAGCGGCCCGCACCTCGAACTCACCGTCAACCTGCGTTACGCCACCGCCATCGCATGGCTGCTGGTCGAAGAACAGAATCCCACCCTCCCCGACCCGGACGACCTGCTGGGAATGGCGCGTATCTGGCGTCAGACCTTTCAGCCCCAGGGTCGTCTGCGTGACTTCACCTGTGCATGGCAGACCTGTGTTTCACCGCTGAATCAGGTCGCGTGCTGACTCGCCAGTTTCGCAAGATCGTCCAACGGGTCGCGAATCTGGTCGGATTGTCCTACAAAACCGCTCTAACTCAAGCCATACGGACTATAGCGCTGGGACGAAAATGTTGGTAATTTTCGCCCCGGTGATCACCAGGAGTTCTAATAATGAAAAAAGTAATGCTCAAAACCACCCTTAGCCTTGCCGTTTCCTTGGCATCCACCCAGATTTTCGCAGCTGGCTTTGCCATCAACGAACACAGCATCAGCGGGATGGGGACTGGGTACGCCGGGCGATCTTCTTCTGCCGACGACGCAAGCACTGTTTATGGCAACCCTGCCGGCATGTCGCGCATCACGCGCGAACAAGTCACCGGTGGTGTTGCATTCCTCGACGCCAAGACCGATATCAGCGATGGTCGCTCCAGCCCTAACGGCGGCAGCAACAAAGGCGACATGGTGCCCTTTACCTCCGTACCTATGGGCTACTACGTCAAGCCGATCGACGAGCATTGGGCATTCGGCCTGGGTGTCTACGTACCTTTCGGCCTGATTACCGACTATGAAAAAGGCTTTGCCGGCCGTTACTTCGGCAGCAAGTCCGAAGTACAAGTCATCACCTTCCAGCCGACTGTCAGCTACAAGTTCAACGACGTCGTGTCGATCGGCTTCGGTCCGACCATCAACCGTATCGACGGCACCCTGGAATCCAACCTGTCGATCACTCAGGCCCTGCCGGACGGCAAGGTCAAGATCAAGGGTGACGACACTGCACTGGGCTACAACATCGGTGTGCTGGTACAAGCGACCGACACCACTCGCCTGGGTCTGACTTACCACTCGAAAGTCGACTACAAGCTCGAAGGCAACACCAAGGTCAACTACGGCGCTCTGGCCCTGGCCGGCCTCAGCTCCAGCCAGAAGTACGACGCTTCGCTGAAGATCACCACACCTGAATCCGTCGACTTCTCGGTCACTCAGGCGATCAACGACCGCTGGAACGTCTACGCCGGTACTACCTGGACCCGTTGGAGCCAGCTGGAAAAGATCACCGTCAAGAACTCCGGCGTTCAACCTGCACTGGCTGGCCAGTTCGGCGAGATCACCGAAGAGCAGAACTGGCATGACACCTGGGCATACGCCATCGGTACGTCCTACCAGCTGAACAAGGAATGGGTACTGCGCACCGGTCTGACCTTCGACCAGTCGCCGACCAACAACGTCGACCGTTCGCCACGCATCCCTACCGGCGACCGTACGATCTTCAGCATCGGTGCCGGCTGGAGCCCGACCGAAGACCTGACCATCGACGTCGCTTACTCGTACCTGCAGGAAGAGAAAGTCAGCATCCGCAACGAGAACGATCGCGGTCAGACCTACGATTCCAAGTATGAAAACTCGGCAAACGGTTTCGGTGTTGGCGCAACCTACCGCTTCTGATGCTGTACGGCGAGGCTAACCCCTCGCCCACTAAAAAGCCCCGCTCTCTCGACAGAGGCGGGGCTTTTTAGTGGGCGTCGATCAGGGTTTCAGGGGCTTCGACGCGATGGCTTTCTCGATGGCCGCCAAAAACTCCGGATCGTCAGGCTTGGTCAGGCTGGAGAAATTGGCAATCACCTTGCCCTGGCGGTCGACCACGTATTTGTAGAAATTCCACTTCGGCGCGCTGCTTTGCGCGGCCAGTACCTGGAACAGGTGGGTGGCACCGTCACCGCGGACTTTCTGTGGCTCGGTCATAGTGAAGGTCACGCCGTAGTTGGCGTAGCAGACCTTGGCAGTCTCGGCACTGTCCTTGGACTCCTGCTTGAAGTCATTGGAGGGCACGCCAAGCATCTCCAACCCTTGCGCCTTGTAGCGCTGATTGAGCGCTTCAAGGCCTTCGAACTGCGGAGCGAAACCACAGAAGCTGGCAGTATTGATCACCACCAGCGGTTTGTCGGCGTAGTGCTGGCACAGGTCGATGGATTCCTTGGCCCGCAACTTGGGCAACGAGCCTTGCAGCAGCTCCGGACAGTCCGCGGCCTGGGCCAGTCCGGTCAACGCCATCAGCAACGCGGGAACAGCACACCAGCGCTTGAGCATGTCGGGCTTCCTTGATGCATTCGTCAGAACCCGACGTTACTCGCCCTCAAAGCCTACAAGCAAGCGCCCAAGCCCAACTGCATCAGCGCCAGGCCGCCCTGGTGCCAGCCCCACCACACCAGCGCCAGCAACGCGGCACCGACTGCGATGGCCAGCATTCGAGGCCAGTAGCCGTTCATGCAGCGCTCGCGTGGGTTTGCAGACGCTCGACCGGGCGCTCGCGCACCGGCCAGTTCAGCGCAGCCGCCAACAGGCTCAAGAGAATCGCCACTTGCCAGATCAAGTCATAACTCCCGGTACGGTCATACACCACCCCGCCCAGCCAGCCGCCGAGGAACGAGCCGAGCTGATGGAACAGGAACACGATCCCACCGAGCATGGACAGGTTTCGCACGCCAAACAAGGTCGCCACCGTACCGTTGGTCAACGGCACGGTCGACAGCCACAGGAAACCCATGGCCATGCCGAACAGATACGCCGTGGTCGTCGTCACCGGCAGCCACAGGAACAGCCCGATCACCACCGCTCGCAGCAGGTACAAACCGGTCAGCAGACGCGGCTTGGACATGCGCCCGCCCAGCCAGCCGGCAGTGTAGGTGCCGAAGATGTTGAACAACCCGATCAACGCCAGCACGGTAGTGCCGACGGTCGCCGGCAGATGCTGGTCGACCAGATAGGCCGGCAGGTGCACGCCGATGAACACCACCTGGAAACCGCAGACGAAGAAGCCGAACGCCAGCAGCCAGAACCCGGAGTGCGAGCAGGCCTCGCGCAGGGCTTCGGACAGGGTTTGTTCATGTCCGAGCACCGGCAGTGGCTTGTCCTTGAGCATGCTCACCAGCGGCACGATCAGCGCCACCAGCAAACCCAGTACCAGCAACGCGGCAGACCAGCCCAGCCAGCCGATCAGCCCGAGAGTGCCGGGCAGCATGGCGAACTGGCCAAAGGAGCCGGCGGCGCTGGCAATGCCCATGCCCATGCTGCGCTTCTCCGGCGGTACGGCGCGGCCGACCACACCGAGGATCACCGAGAACGACGTGCCGGACAGGCCGATACCGATCAGCAAACCGGCGCTCAGGGACAGGCCCAACGCTGTTTCCGACAGGCCCATGAACACCAGCCCCAAGGCGTAGAGCACGCCACCGATCAGCACCACTTTCGCTGCGCCAAAACGGTCAGCCAGTGCGCCAGTGAACGGTTGCGCCAGACCCCAGATCAGGTTCTGCAAGGCGATGGCGAAGGCGAACACTTCACGGCCCCAGCCGAACTGGGCGCTCATCGGCGACAGGAACAGCCCGAAGCCGTGCCGCACGCCCAATGACAACGCCAGAATCAGCGCACTCCCCAGCAACACCCAACCGCACGTACGCCACATCGAACTCATTGTTATTCTCCAGTCGCGGGTATATACCCGCTTAGATTCGGAAAAAACCGGCCCTCAGGCCAGTTCATCCAATAGCCGCAGCAAGGTTTCACGCTTCTCGGCACCCAGTCGGTCGATCAACCGCTGTTGCGCCGCTTCCCAGGCCGGCAGGGCCGCTGCCAGGCGTTGTGCGCCGGTTTCGGTGAGCCGGACGATGCGGTTGCGCATGTCTTCGCCTTCGGCCAGCGCCACGAGACCTTCGCCTTCCAGCACCCGCAGATTGCGTCCGAGGGTGCTGCGATCCAGGCCCATGGCCTCGGCCAGTTCGGAAATGCTCGGTTGATCCAGACGCTGCAGGTTGCACAGCAGAGAATACTGGGCAACGTTGATCCCGAAGCCGTCGAGAGCGCCGTCGTAATGCCTGCTGACGCCACGCGCGGCGCGACGCAGGTTGGTGCACAAACACTGAGAAGGAAGCATGATGCGTGTATATACCCGCGACTGTGTTAAATCAAGTTACAGATCAAAGTTACTTATCAAAACAAGGCCAGCCCGACCAGCACTGACATCTCCAGCAATTCCAGCAGTGCGCCGGCCGTATCGCCCGTGGTTCCGCCCAGTCGCCGCACCATCAAATGCCGCAGCCAGATGAATACGACGACCGAAAGCAGCAGCGCCACGACAGCATTGAACCCGGCAATCAACACGCACGCCGCCGCACTCATCGCCAGCACCTGCCAACCCGTTTTGCGCGGCAGATGATCGGCCAGCGCCTGCCCCAACCCGCCGGCCCGCACATAGGTTGTCGTGAGGAACAGTCCGAGCAGTGCTGCCCGCCCAAGTAGCGGCACAATGATCAACGCCAGGCCTTGTTTTTGCTCGATCAACGCCAGCAACGCGGCGTACTTGAGCAGCAACACCAGCACCAGCGTCACCACCGCGATCGGCCCGCTGCGCGGATCCTTCATGATCGTCAGCGTACGCTCGCGATCACCGAAACCGCCGAGCCACGCATCGGCGCTGTCCGCCAATCCATCAAGGTGCAGCGCGCCGCTGAGCAGCACCCACACCGTCAGCAACAGCGCCGCGTGCAGCAACAAGGGCGCGCCGGCCAGAGCAATGTTCAGCGCCCAGAGAATTACGCCGAACAGCAATCCCACCAGCGGATAAAACAGCAGCGAGCGGCCGAGTTGTTCAGGTGCCGGCATGCCCGGCAGACGAATCGGCAGGCTGCTGAGAAATTGCAGGGCAATCCACAGGGGCAGCATGTCAGCGTACTTCCTTGAGCGAACCATCAGCCTCGACGATCAGCGAAAACAACGCGCCATGACCGACTTCGACATTGAGCAACTGCTCACGGGGCAACCCACGGGCACGAGCCAGCAACAGACGCATGACGCCGCCATGACTGACCAGCAACACCCGTTCCCCCGCATGAGCCGCGTGCAAGCGCATGACCGCCGCCAACACCCGCGCAGAAAAATCGCTGACCGGCTCCCCCTGCGGCGGGGTAAACCCATACGGATCTGCCCAAAACAGCCCAAGCGCTTCGGCATCGGTTTCCATCAACGCCGCCGCGCTCTGCCCTTCCCAGGCACCGAAATGCAGCTCTTGCAGATCCTTGTCCAGAGATACCGACAGATCCCGTTGCGCACCCAACTCTTCAGCGAATTGCGCGCAACGCTGCAACGGCGAACTGACCAGCCGATCCCACGGCCCCTGCCCGATCACCGCCTCGCGCATCTGTGCCCAGCCCTTTTCGGTCAGTGCATCGTCGAGACTGCCGCGCAGGCCACCGCCGAGTTCGGTTTCACCATGGCGCAGCAGGTCCAGATGCAAGGTCATGCCGGGCGATCCGCTACCGCGGCTTCGGCGAAGGTCGCCATCTGGCCGTGCAGATCGCAGGCCAGACGCAGCAACGGCACCGCCAGCGCCGCGCCACTGCCCTCGCCCAGACGCAGGCCCAATTCGAGCAGCGGTTCGGCACTGAGGGTTTCCAGCACATGACGATGACCCGGTTCCGCACCGCGATGCCCGAACAGCAGCCATTCACGACAGGCCGGATTCAGCCGCACCGCCACCAACGCCGCAACCGTGCAGATGAATCCGTCCACCAACACCGCCACACCTTCCTGAGCACAGGCCAGATACGCGCCCACCAGCGCCGCAATCTCGAAGCCACCGAGATTGAACAGAGTCTGCAACGCATCGCCGCGCTGCGCTGAGTGCAGCGCCAGCGCCCGCTCGATCACCTGCGCCTTGTGGCTGACGCCTTCGGCATTCAACCCGGTGCCGGGACCGGTCAGATGAACCACCGGGCAATCGAGCAGCGCACAGGCCAGCGCACTGGCAGCCGTGGTGTTGCCGATGCCCATTTCGCCACCGATGAACAGTTGCGCACCCGCCGCCTTCGCGCGCAGCACGCTGTCGCGGCCGGCCTGCAGGGCCAACTCGCCTTGGGCCGAGGTCATCGCCGGGCCCTTGGCGAAATTCGCCGTGCCCGGGCCGATATTCAAATGGCGCACGCCCGGCAGATTCAGCGACGGGGTCACGGTGCCGAGATCCACCACTTCCAGCTGCGCACTCAGTTGCCGCGCCAGCACGCTGATCGCCGCGCCGCCGCTGACGAAATTCAGCAGCATCTGTCCGGTGACTTCCTGCGGAAACGCGGAAACCCCTTCGGCTACGACGCCGTGATCACCGGCAAAAATCGCGATCCAGACCTGATCGAGGCGCGGCTTGATCCGGCCCTGCAACCCGGCCAGTTGCACCGCCACCGATTCGAGCTGCCCGAGGGAGCCCGCAGGTTTGGTCAATTGCTGCTGACGCGCCGCCGCGTTTTCAACGGCGTCCGTATCCACCGGTTTGCACGGGTTCAGCCACCAGGCTTGGGTCATAACGCAGGTCCTTTCAAAGTCAGGGGCAGGCCGGCAACCGTCAGGACGACTCGCTGACAACGCTCGGCCAGAGCTTGATGCAGCCAACCGGCTTCATCGACGTAGCGGCGAGTCAATTCGCCCAGCGGCACGACACCCATTCCGGTCTCGTTGCTGACAAAAATGATTTCACCCGGCAGCGACGCCAGGCATTCGAGCAGGGCTTCGCGTTCGGCAGCGAGACGTTCGGCGTCTTCGAGCATCAGCAGATTGGTCAGCCACAGGGTCAGGCAATCCACCAGCAGGCAACGTTCGGCACTGGCGGTTTCGCGCAGGACCCGGGCCAGTTCCAGCGGTTCTTCGATCAGCGCCCATTCGGCGGGACGGCGCGCGCGGTGATGAGCGACGCGCTCATTCATTTCACCGTCCAGCGGTTGGCTGGTAGCGATGTACGTCACTGCCAGCGCGCTGTCAGTGGCGAGTTTTTCAGCCAGGCGACTTTTGCCGGAGCGGGCGCCGCCGAGGATCAGTTGGAGCATAGGGACATTCCACAGAGTTCACGTAACAGCCCGGTATCCAGATGCTTCTCCACCAGATCCGCCAACCGCTCGATGTCGCGTTCGCGCAGGCCGTGGTAATCCACTTCCTGCACATCGTTCAGACCGGCCCAGCGCAACAGCGCCGCACTGGCCGCCGGCGATTCGAACAGGCCATGCAGGTAGGTGCCGAAAATCTGTCCATCGAGACTTTGCGCACCATCACAGCGGCCGTCATCCAGATGCACAGCGGCGTTTTCCAGCGCAGCTCCCGTGGTCACGCCGGCATGAATTTCATAACCGCTAACCTCGGCATCTTCCAGCGCCAGACGCCCGCGCACATTGCGCAATTGCTTCTCGGCTTCGAGCTGCGTTTCAAACGCCAGCAAGCCCAGACCGGCGCTGGAACCCGGCGCGCCTTCAAGGCCCAACGGATCATGGACCTGCTCCCCGAGCATTTGCAGACCGCCGCAGATTCCCAGCAGCTTGCCGCCGTAACGCAGATGTCGGCTGATGGCGGTTTCCCAGCCATTGGCGCGCAGATACGCAAGGTCGCTGCGCACGCTTTTCGAGCCCGGCAGGATGATCAGATCGGCCGGCGGAATCGCTTTCCCCGGGCCGATGAATTGCAGATCCACCTGAGGATGCAGTCGCAGAGGATCGAAATCGGTGTGGTTGCTGATGCGCGGCAGCACCGGCACCACCACTTTCAAGACTTGCTCGGCCTTGTCGGTCTGGCGCTGATCGATGCCGTCCTCGGCCTCCAGATGCAGGTCCATCACGTACGGCAGCACGCCCACCACTGGTTTGCCGGTGCGCTGCTCCAGCCAGTCGAGGCCCGGTTGCAGCAAGGCGATGTCACCGCGAAAACGGTTGATGATGAAGCCTTTGACTCGCGCCTGCTCACTCGGCGACAGCAGCTCCAGCGTGCCCACCAGATGGGCAAAAACGCCGCCACGGTTGATGTCGGCAATCAACAAAACCGGGCAATCCACCGCTTCGGCGAAACCCATGTTGGCGATGTCGCCGGCGCGCAGATTGATCTCTGCCGGCGAGCCCGCGCCTTCGACCATCACCAACGGATAAGCAGTGCTCAAGCGCTCGTGAGAGGCGAGCACGGCCTGCATGGCGATGGCTTTGTAGTCGTGATAGGCGACAGCGTTCATGCTGGTAACCGCGCGACCGTGGATGATGACCTGGGCGCCAGTGTCACTATTCGGCTTGAGCAGCACGGGATTCATGTCGGTGTGTGGCTCAAGGTGCGCGGCTTGCGCCTGTACCGCTTGTGCCCGGCCGATCTCGCCGCCGTCAGCAGTCACCGCGCTGTTGAGCGCCATGTTCTGCGGTTTGAATGGCACCACGGCAACGCCCTGGCGGGTTGCCCAGCGGCACAGCGCCGTCACCAGCGTGCTTTTGCCGGCGTCGGAGGTGGTGCCCTGCACCATTAATGTGGTCATGCTGGTTGATTTTCCATAGAGCGGTCCAGGGCGAAGGCTTGCAGGGCTTGCTCAAGGCGCACTTCATCGGCGGCGTTGGCGGGCAGGCCGAAACGCAGGCTGCTGTTGTGCGCGAAGAGGCGCAGGAGAATGCCCCGGCGGGCCATGAACTCGTGCAGCGCGGCAGCGTGTTCGGTTATCAGCCACTGAAACAGCGCGCAACCACCCTGAGGTTTGAAGCCGTAGCGTTCGAGCAGCGCAGCCAGCCGTTCACTGACCTCGTCACTGCGGATCCGCTGGCGGGTATGACCTTCGGTGTCTTGCAGGCAGGTTTGACCCAACACGCGGGTCGGCCCGCTGACGGCCCAGGGCCCGACCTGCTCGGCCAGCAACCGGAGCAACTTGCGCTCGGCCAGCACAAACCCAAGCCGCACACCGGCCAGACCGAAAAACTTGCCGAACGAACGCAACACGATCAGACCAACCTGATGTGCATGCGGAGCCAGGCTCAACTGCGGCGTGTTGTCCATGAACGCTTCGTCGACCACCAGCCAGCCACCGCGCTGGGCCAGCCGCGCATGCCAGTCGAGCAAGCGCGCCGGGGTCAGGCTCAGGCCCGTGGGATTGTTCGGATTGACCACCACCAGCACGTCGAGGCTGTCGAGGAAAAAATCGACTTCCTGCTCCAGCACCTCGCGCACGATGTAACCACTGCGCCGCCAGGCTTCGGCATGTTCGGCATAACACGGCGACAGCACACCGACCTTGCCAGCCCGACGCAAACGCGGCAGCAACTGAATGGCCATCTGCGAACCGGCCACCGGCAACACTTGCGCGGCACCGTAGTAGTCGCACGCCGCCTGCTCCAGGCCGTCATCGGTTTCCGGCAAGCGCGCCCAGGCACGCAGCGGAATGTCCGGAACCGGAAACGGCCATGGCGCGAGGCCAGTGGACAAGTCGAGCCAGTCTTCTTCAGCGATGCCGTATTCGAGCGCCGCCCTGCGCAGCCGGCCACCGTGCTCAAGCATAGAATTCAGCCCCCACGCAGAGAATCAGCAGCCATAACCATACCCCGCGCTGGACCAATTGCCAGCCGCGATCGATGGAATCGGCGTCGGCTGGCGTGCCTTCGCCCAGTTGCGGACGCTCGTGCAGCTCGCCGTGATAGATCGCCGGCCCGCCCAACTCGACGCCCAGCGCACCCGCGCCGGCGGCCATCACTGGACCTGCGTTCGGGCTGTCCCATTTCGGCGCCTGGGTGCGCCAGCATTTCAGCGCCAGTCGGGTCTTGCCCAGCAGCGCGTAGGTCAACGCCACCAGCCGCGCAGGAATGTAGTTGAGGACGTCGTCGATCTTCGCCGCCGCCCAGCCGAAACGCTCGAAACGTTCGTTGCGATAGCCCCACATCGCGTCGAGCGTATTGCTCAGACGATAGAGCACCACGCCCGGCGCACCGGCCACGGCAAACCAGAACAGTGCGGCGAACACTGCATCGCTGCCGTTCTCCAGTACCGATTCAGTGGCGGCGCGGGCGACAGCGGTGCTGTCCAGCTCACTGGTCTGACGGCTGACCAGATAACCCACGCGTTTGCGCGCCTCTTCCAGATCATCGCTGCGCAGGGCCTTGGCCACCGGCTCGACGTGCTCGCCGAGACTGCGCATGCCGAGGGCGCAATACAGCGCGAGAATCTCGACCACCCAGCCCACGTACGGCGCCCAGGACAATGCCGTGGCGAGCAGGGTCAGCGGCAGCACCGCGATCACCCACGCGGTGACGCCATGGCTGCGCCAGCCGCGACCACCGCTATTGAAACGTTGCTCGATGCGCCCGGCGAAATTGCCGAACGCCACCAGCGGATGCCAGCGTTTCGGTTCACCCAGCAGCGCATCCAGCGCGACCGCGGCGACACTCAACAACGCCACACTCATTGACTCACTCCCCAGAAATTTTCATACAGCAGCTCATTGAGCGGACGCGCCTGCGCCCACCCTTCGAGTACCAGCATCGGCGCCGGATAGAATTCCTTGACCGGGCCCAGACAAAGAACCGCCAGCGGCTTGGCCCCGGCCGGCAGTTTCAGCAGATCGGCCAGCGCCTGTGGTTCGAACAGCGACACCCAGCCCATGCCCAGACCTTCGGCGCGCGCCGCCAGCCACAGGTTCTGGATCGCGCAGGACAATGAGGCCATGTCCATTTCCGGCAGCGTGCGACGGCCGAAAATGTGCCGTTCGCGATCGTCCATCAAGGCTGCGACCAACACTTCCGCACAGTCGTTGATGCCCTCAACCTTGAGTTTCATGAACTCGTCGCTGCGCTCGCCGAGGGCTTCGGCGGTGCGTACACGTTCTTCTTCAACAAGGTTCTGGATCTGGCCACGCAGCGCGCGGTCGCTGATACGGATGAAGCGCCACGGCTGCATCAGACCGACGCTCGGCGCCTGATGTGCGGCTTCAAGCAATCGGCGCAGCAATTCAGGCTCGACCGTGCCGCCGCTGAAGTGGCGCATGTCGCGGCGTTCGGCGATGGCGCGATAGACCGCTTCGCGCTCGGTTTCAGTGAATGCGTTGTCGGTCATGGCACCAACAGTGCGGCAATCGCGGACGGATTCGACGGGAAGTAAAAGTGCACGTACGAGGCGGTCATCCGCCCTTCCCGATACACCGCTTCGGCACCGCGCCCGCCATTGGGGCTGTGGCCACGGGCAATGGGTGTCAGTTCGGTGGTGGTCAGGGAATGGTGATAGGTGTGGCCGCGCAACAGGCCTTCCGGCATGTCGACCTCTTGCAAGGCCAGCGCGGCCAGACGTTTCTGCATCACGGCATCGCCACTCAGCAGGCCGACCAAATCAGCGCGGGTGCCTTCGACATCGGTCAACGAATCCAGCAAATACAACATGCCGCCACATTCGGCGAGCAGCGGTTTGCCGGCGGCGTGATGCGCACGGATCGCTTTGAGCATGTCGGTGTTCTGCGACAAGGCCACGTGATGCAATTCCGGATAACCGCCAGGCAGGTACAAGCTGTCGGCCTCAGGCAATTGCGTATCGCGGATCGGCGAGAAGAAACTCAGCTCCGCACCCATCGCCCGCAACAGATCAAGACTGGCGCCATAGGTGAAGGCAAACGCCTCGTCTCGGGCGACGGCAATCCGCACGCCGTCGAGCAGCCTTTCGGTCTTGACGATTTCAGGCGCGGCGAATTCGACGGCCGGTGGCAGCGCTACCTCGCAAGTGCTGGCCAGCGCTTCTGCGGCGGCGTCGAGGCGCACATCGAGGTCATTGAGTTCGCTGGCCTGCACCAGACCGAGATGGCGGCTTGGCAGTTCGATCCCGGTTTCCCGGGACAACGCGCCATACCAGCGCAAGCCCTCGGTGAGACTGCCTTCGAGCAACTGCGCATGGCGCACGGTGCCGACGCGGTTGGCCAGCACGCCGGCGAACGGCAAGTCCGGCTGATAGCGCGCCAGACCCAGCGCCAGCGCGCCGAACGTCTGGGCCATGGCCGTGCCGTCGATCACGCCGAGTACCGGCACGCCGAAATGCCGCGCCAGGTCGGCGCTCGACGGTGTGCCGTCGAACAAGCCCATCACGCCTTCGATCAGGATCAGATCGGCTTCAGCGGCGGCTTCCCACAACAGACGTCGACTTTCCTGCTCGCCGACCATCCACATGTCCAGTTGATAGACCGGCGCACCGCTGGCGCGCTCGAGGATCATCGGGTCGAGAAAGTCCGGGCCGCATTTGAATACGCGAACCTTGCGCCCCTGATTGCGGTGCAGACGGGCCAGCGCGGCGGTGACAGTGGTCTTGCCCTGGCCGGAGGCCGGCGCGGCGATCAATACCGCCGGGCAGTGACGTGGTTGATTCAAAGTTCGACGCCTTTCTGCGCTTTGATACCGGCCTGGAAGGCGTGTTTGATCATGCCCATTTCGGTGACGGTGTCGCCCATCTCGATCATTTCCGGCTTGGCAGCGCGGCCGGTGACGATCACATGCTGCATCGGCGGACGGGCCTGCAGATCGCTGAGCACCTGATCCAGATCGAGGTAACCGTGCTTGAGAGCGATGTTCAGCTCATCGAGCACCACCAGACCGATCGACGGATCACGCAGCAGTTCGCGGGACACTTCCCATGCAGCTTCGGCAGCGGCGATGTCGCGCTGGCGATCCTGGGTTTCCCAGGTGAAACCTTCGCCCATCACATGAAAACGTACCTGCTCGGGGAAGCGGCGGAAGAACAGCTCTTCCCCGGTGCTGTTGCGGCCCTTGATGAACTGCACCACGCCGCACTGCATGCCGTGACCCATGGCGCGGGCGAGCATGCCGAACGCCGAGCTGCTTTTGCCTTTGCCATTGCCGGTCAGCACCAGCACCAGGCCGCATTCGTCTGGCGAATTGGCGATGCGCTCGTCGATCACGGCTTTTTTGCGCTGCATGCGCGCCAGGTGGCGCTCGTCGCGTTCGGGGGAATCAGTCATGGGGGAGCTCTCCGTTGAGGCTGGATAACGGCGGGCAGGCACAAGAATAGACGGCAACAAGCCTGGCATCGCCCACCGTGATGCCGCTGGATGGATCAGGCCGGTCTCCGGGCTCATGAGCGGCCTTGACCTGGCTGCGCGCCTTCCCGCTTTGCAGCAGTGGCATCGGACGCAGCTTTTACTCATTTACCGTTGCGGGGGCAGCGCCGGGATCGTGATGGTTCTTCGCTTGAAGACCATCCTCACCGGCTTCCCTGTTTCACTCTGTCGACAGCGGTCACAGAGCACCTGAAACAAGCCGCGAAGGTTAGAGGGTTGGGGGTGGAGCGTCAAATGAAGAGGCCCCCTGAAAGCGAATAACTGCCGTCGATCAATTATCTGACGCCAATCTTGTGCCACACTGTCAGCAGTGATATCAAAGAGCCATGCTTTTTGAATGCAGAGAGCACATCACAATAACAAGGGAGAGCACCATGCAAGGCATGATCATCAGCAATCCGCGGCTGGAATTCCTGCGCCCGGTGCTGGAACGCTGGTTTGACTGTATCGACCGCTACAACGCCGTGCGCGGCGACAACGACACGCCGTACTGGCATGACGAAAAAGCCAACCTCGGCCTGTTGTCCGCCGCCGCGTGGATGGCCGAACTGGTCACCCTGCGCGACACCGCCACCCGCAAGCAGAACGAGGAAGGCGAGCGCAATGCCCGCGCCGACCTGTTCCTGGCCGGCGCCGAAGATCGCGCCTACATCCAGGCGACGCAACGCTGGCCGCGCGTCAACAGCCTGAATCTGACCCAGGCCCTGGCCGATATCACCAGCGACGCCAAGCGCATCAGCTACGCCAGCGATCTCAAGCTCGGCTGCCTGTTCGTCGCCCCACAGAAAGCCCAGCACAGCGCCAGCCCCGAGGAACTGCAGGACATGGTCGACGACCTGCAAAAGGAACACACCTGCGCCGTCGCCTGGTATTTCCCCTACGCCTATCGCAAATTGCGCAGCGAGGCCGGCAACTACCACCCCGGCATTGCCGTACTGTTCAAGGAGGCACGCGGCTGAGCGGTTGAACCATCGGGCTTGTGTACTTCTCTATGATTAGGAATGCATTCATAGGGAAGATCAGTAATGCGCAAGCCCCACCTCGTTTTCGTCATCGCACTCGCCGGAGGGCTCACCGCCTGTGGTGAATCCTCCAGCCTGCAAGTCTCGGACGGCACCGGCCCGTCCCCCAAACTGCCCGAACCGAACAAGACCCTGATCCCGACGGTGAACATCGCCCCGGCGATCGGCTGGCCGGCGGGTGCGAAACCAACGCCAGCCGCAGGCACCCAAGTGGCCGCATTCGCCGAAAACCTCGATCACCCGCGCTGGCTCTACGTGCTGCCGAACGGCGATGTGCTGGTGGCGGAAACCAATGCCCCGTCGAAACCGGACGATGGCAACGGGATACGTGGCTGGGTGACGAAGAAAATCATGGGCCGTGCCGGCGCCGGGGTTCCCAGCCCGAATCGCATCACCCTGTTGCGCGACGCTGATCACGATGGCGTGGCCGAAACCCGCACGGTATTTCTACAAAATCTGAATTCTCCGTTCGGTATGACCCTGGTCGGCAACGATCTGTACGTCGCCGACACCGACCGCTTGCTGCGCTTTCACTACGAGCCCGGCGCAACCGAGATCAAGAACCAGCCGATCAAGGTCGTGGATCTGCCGGGCGGCCCGCTCAACCATCACTGGACCAAGAACGTCATCGCCAGCAAGGACGGCAGCAAGCTGTACGTCACAGTCGGCTCGAACAGTAACGTCGGCGAAAACGGCCTGGATCAGGAAGAAGGCCGCGCGGCAATCTGGGAAGTGGACCGTGCGACCGGCAATCACCGGATCTTCGCCTCGGGCATCCGCAATCCCAACGGTCTGGCCTGGGAACCCAAAAGCGGCGCGCTGTGGACAGCAGTGAACGAACGGGACGAGATCGGCAGCGACCTGGTGCCGGACTACATCACCTCGGTCAAGGACGGCGGATTTTATGGCTGGCCGTTCAGCTATTACGGCCAGCATGTCGATGTCCGCGTCGAACCGCAGAACCCGGAGATGGTGGCCAAGGCCATCGCTCCCGACTACGCCGTCGGGCCGCATACCGCCTCACTGGGGCTGACGTTCGCCGAGGGCAACGCGTTGCCAGCGCAATTCAAGGAGGGCGCGTTCATCGGCCAGCATGGGTCGTGGAATCGCAAGCCGCACAGTGGCTACAAGGTAATCTTCGTCCCGTTTGCCGCAGGCAAACCGAGCGGAACGCCGGTGGATGTGCTGACTGGCTTCCTCGATAAAGATGAAAACGCCTTGGGTCGCCCGGTCGGCGTGGTGATCGACCCGCAAGGTGCTCTGCTGGTGGCGGATGATGTGGGGAACAAGGTATGGCGAGTGTCAGCGGCCAAGTAGCCCGACCCTGAAACAAAAAAACCTGTGGGAGCCAATGTGCTCCCACAGGAATTTTAGTGCTTCGAATGACTAAGGGTTATGCGCCAGATGCTCCGGCTGCAGAACGCGCTTGGCACTCAGGTAGGCCTTCTGCCAATACGCCTTCGACAGGCTGTCCAGCTTCACCGTGCCACCGGTGGCCGGCGCATGAACGAAGCGCCCTTCCCCGACGTAAATCCCCGCATGACTGACCTGAGAGCCGCCATTGGTGGCGAAGAAGATCAGGTCGCCGGTCTGCAACCCTTCCTTGCCGACATTCGGCGCCTGCATGACGATCAACTCGCGCGTCGAGCGCGGCAGGCTGATGCCGGCGGCATCGCGGTAAACGAAACCGATCAGGCCACTGCAATCGAAGCCCGAGTCCGGCGTGTTGCCGCCCCAGCGATAAGGCGTACCCACCAGCCCGAGCGCACGGAACAGCACGTCTTCGGCAGCGGGAGAAAAAGCCTGGGAGGATCCGAACACAATCGGCGCGCGAACCACAGGGGCTGGCGGCGGAGTGCGACTGGCGCAAGCGCTGAGCAGCGCTGCGAAGAACATCAGGGCGAGGCGGGCCGGCATCGTCATAAGCAGAACATCCTGATCTGGCTGCGGCTTTTACTGCCGATTCGACAGAAAACAAAACCGCCTGCGTTGGGACGCAGGCGGTTTGCCATCAATATAGATCAGGATTCTAGCGGCTACGCGGCAAACTTCAAGTAAGACTTTAACTTCACCTTGTAAAGTTTAAGTCTATTGCCCCTGAAGGACCGCTTGTCGCCACGAGCGTGGCGACAAAGGCGTGATTACTTGCGAGCGGTAACCACGGTTGGAGCGTTCGCCAAAGCGCGTTTGGCTTCGATGAAGGTCTTGCTCCAGTAGCTGTCACCCAGGCTGTCGATGCGGACACCGCCACTGCGACGACTGCTGGAGTGAATGAACTGGTTGTCGCCCAGGTAGATCCCGGCGTGGCTTACACGACCGCGACGACCATTGGTGGCGAAAAACAGCAGGTCGCCCGGTTCGAGGTTGCTGCGCGATACCAGCGGAGCATCCACGTTGATCATTTCGCGGGTGGAGCGCGGCAGGTTCATGCCGGCCTCTTCGCGGAACAGATAGCCGATGAAACCACTGCAATCGAACCCGGCTTCAGAGGTACCGCCGAAACGGTAACGGGTACCGATCAGGGACATGCCGCGTTCAAGAATACTGTCTGCCAGAACCGGAAGCTGATAAGGCTTCTTGCCGTTGAAAGCGGCGAGTTCTTTCTCGGTGTCCAGCTCTTCCTGATAAATAACGGAAGACTGAGCGGTGGCAGAATTTTTAGCCTGTTGCTGCTCTTGATTAACAGGTGAATGAGCAGCGCAACCGAACAACAGGGTGACGAGTGCGAGAGGCACGAGGGGTGCGAAGCGCTTTAGCATGGGCACGACCGTGGCTGATAGTTGTAAAGAAGCCGAGACTATGCCCGCTATCAGCCTCATTTGCAAATTCAATCGATCTTTTTGTGACTTCTCGGTTTCTCGTTTACATCTAAGCGCTTAAGCCTATTTGAATCGAGACGCGGCCTGCGCAGTGCACAGGAAAGCGAATTTTCTGGCGCCTGAAATATGCCGAAACCCGCTGAAAGCCCCGGTTTTACCAGCCCAGGGTTTCTTTCAGGAAGGGAATGGTCAGCTTGCGCTGAGCCTGCAAAGAGGCCTGATCGAGCTGCTCGAGCAGGTCAAAAAGCGCGCTCATGCTGCGGGTCCCGCGAGTCAAAATAAAATGCCCGACTTCATCGGTCAGATGCAGACCGCGACGGGATGCACGCAATTGCAGGGCACGCAATTTGTCTTCATCGGAGAGAGGACGCATCTGGAAAATCAGCGCCAGGGTCAGGCGCGATTTCAAGTCCGCCAGTTTTACCGGCAATTCACGTGGCGAGGTTGAAGCGGCGATCAACAAGCGGCGACCGCTGTCGCGCAGACGGTTGAACAGGTGAAACATCGCCTCTTCCCAGTCGGGCTTGCCGGCGATCACCTGCAAGTCGTCCAGACAGACCAGTTCGTACTGTTCGAGGTTGTCGAGGATTTCGATGCCGCGATCCATCAACTCGGCCAGCGGCAGGTACACCGCCGGCTCGCCCATCTGTTCGAAACGCAGGCACGCGGCCTGCAACAGATGCGTACGCCCTACCCCGTGCTTGCCCCACAGATAGATGAGGCTTTCGGTCCAGCCGGCGTCGGCTTCGCATAGACGCTCGACATAGCCGAGTGCAGCGGCATTGGCGCCTGGGTAGTAGTTGATGAAGGTGGCGTCGTCACGCAGACGCACACCTAGGGGCAGCTGAATCGGTTTCATGCTGACTGAACAGTTCCCAAGGAACCGTTAGTGGCCTCTGTGTAAAGTGTGCGAAGTTTATACCCGTGAAGCGGAGCGCACAATGCGACAGACCCCAAGCAAAATCAAAGGTTTGCGTTAACACGCTGGTTTTATGACAGTTTCTTTGGCGCACGAGTGCCAGCATTGCCTGCATGAGACGGGCCAACCCGGCAATACACCGGGCGACCCTCCCTCGCCTTACAGCTTCGGATCATCCACTCCGCTATAAATGTCGGAGTCTTTGTACAAGTCATGGACGTGACGCACCAACACCATGATCACCGCCGCCACCGGCAACGCCAGCAGCACACCGGTGAAACCAAACAACTCGCCGCCGGCCAGGATCGCAAAGATCACCGCCACCGGATGCAAACCGATTCGATCACCCACCAGCAATGGGGTCAGCACCATGCCTTCCAGCGCCTGACCGACCATGAACACCGCCACGATCCCGATCATCGGATACAGATCACCACCGAACTGGAACAGCCCGGCAATCAACGCCGCACCGATCCCGATCACAAACCCCATATATGGCACGATGGCCGCCAGACCGGCGATCAGGCCGATCAACAGGCCCAGTTCCAGGCCGACAATCATCAGGCCCGCCGCATAGATCACGCCCAACGCCAGCATCACCAGCAACTGGCCGCGCACGAAAGCGCCAAGCACCTCGTGACATTCGCCGGCCAACGCCACCACACGCTCTTCGCGGTCACGCGGCAACAGGCTGCGGATCTTGGCCATCATCACGTCCCAGTCGCGCAGCAAGTAGAAACTCACCACCGGGATCAGCACCAGATTCGCCAACCAGCCGATCAGCGCCAGACTTGAGGCCGTGGCCTGACTCAGCACCACACCGACGATGTCGGTGGTCTGGCCCATGTGTTCGGTGATCGCCGCCTTGACCTTGTCGAACTTCCAGAAACCCTCCGACAGCCCCAGCTTCGACTGCGCCCATGGCAGCGCCGTGTGCTGCAGCCAGTCGAGCATCTGCGGTGCCAGCTCATACAGTCGCAGCAACTGCTTGGCGAGCATCGGCACCAGCACCAGCAGCAACGTGGTGACGATCAGGGTGAACAAGGCAAACACCGCAATCACGCCCCAGGTACGGGACAAGCCAAGTCGCTCAAGACGATCCACCAAAGGGTCGAACAGATAAGCGAGTAACAGCGCCACCAGAAACGGCGTGAGGATCGGATGCAGCAACCAGACAAACGCGCAAAGCAGGAGCACCCCACCGAGCCAGAACCAACGCCGCGTATCGGCCATGTAACACTCCATTGCTTCTATATATGAAAGAAAAACCTACCAGCGAAACCGCAACGACGGCGCCGCAGGTGCCGGTGCCGGCGCAACGACAGGCGCACCACCCGGCACTGCGGGTTGCGGAGCCACCGGAGCCGGTGCCTCGGCCGGCATTTCCTGCAACTTCGCCAGCGACAACTGCGCCCGCAACTGATCGGCACTGCCGTTCACCCGATACAAAATGCGATCGGCATCGACACTCTGCAGACGCACACCAAAGGGTTCGAGCATCCGCAGCAACGTCGCGTAATGCTCCAGATTCATGCCTTGCACTTCCAGAGTCTGCTGACCCGAAGCGCCCGGTTTGGCGACAAAACGAGGCGCCAGACGCTCGGCGACCGCCAGCATCACAGCATCGGCGACAGCGGCTTGATCTGCCCCTTGCACGCTGCCCGCTTCTTTTTGATCGCCCAGCCACAAATGCCATTTGGCTTGCCACTGACCGCCTTCTTCGCGGGCATGCACGGCGAGCAAGGCATCAGCGTTGTAGCGTTCCGAGGCTGCATGCAACGGCGCGGGATCGGTGCCTTCGAGCGTCGGCGCGGTCGCGACCAATTGTTCGCTCAGATCCGCCAGCGGCAGGCGCAACGGCAACCCTCGGTGCTGGGCCGCACGCCGCAATGGCGCGGCACTGGCCTGACCGTCGCCCACCAGGCTTGAGCCTTCGGCGGAGTCGTTCAGCCACCAGCTTAGGATCGACGGCCGACTCGCCCCCCACAGCGCCAGCCCGGCACGGCGCAATGCCTGCTCGGTGGCGGCCGGGTCGAAATCAACTTTCAATACCTCCGGCGGCCCGGCATCGAAGCCGAACTGACTGATGATCTGCTGCGGGTCTTTGCGAATCGGCGCCAGCCCGGGGTTCTGCGGCGCCTTCGGGTCGCCGGTGAGACGCAGCACCAGTGTGTCGAGCGCGGACTGAGTGGCGCGATCACGCTCCTCCGGCGACTGGCCGTTGACCGGTTCGCGCACCTGATAAAGACCTTTGACGTTTTCGGCCTGGCTCGCCAGGCTGACCAGAGACAAGCAACCCACTAACAGCAATTTACACAAACGCATGGAGAATTCCTGTCGACAAGAGCGGCTGGAACAGGCCGCGTGAACCGGATTGAGCAAGCCTGTGACCACTGGCCGTTGCAAAACATTCACACGCTGGCGATAAGTTTTTGCACAGCCCTAACGATAGACGGTTCCTTATACAGGCACCTGTGATGTCACCCGAAGCATCAATTGCAAAATTTTTCGGTCGATATGCCCCTGCCCGTCGGCGTGAGGATGGCCGCTGCCCCTCAAGCCTGATAAAATCGCGCGCCTTCGCAGACCGGCAACAGCCGGGCACATCGATTTCGCGTGAGGCAATCGCCTCTGTCGTTTTCGGCGTTCCCGCTGGACTCGGTCGTTACCCCTGAATCCCCTCCCCTAAAGGCCTGGATCATGAGCAAGCAACCCTCCCTGAGCTACAAGGACGCCGGTGTAGACATCGACGCCGGTGAAGCATTGGTCGAACGCATCAAGAGCGTCGCCAAGCGCACTGCGCGCCCGGAAGTCATGGGCGGCCTGGGCGGTTTCGGCGCCCTCTGCGAAATCCCGGCCGGCTACAAACAGCCAGTACTGGTTTCCGGCACCGACGGCGTCGGCACCAAGCTGCGCCTGGCGCTGAACCTGAACAAGCACGACAGCATCGGCCAGGATCTGGTCGCCATGTGCGTCAACGATCTGGTGGTGTGCGGCGCCGAGCCGCTGTTCTTCCTCGACTACTACGCCACCGGCAAGCTGAACGTTGATGTTGCCGCCACCGTCGTCACCGGTATCGGTGCAGGCTGCGAACTGGCTGGCTGCTCCCTGGTCGGCGGCGAAACCGCTGAAATGCCTGGCATGTACGAAGGCGAAGACTACGACCTGGCCGGCTTCTGCGTCGGCGTCGTGGAAAAAGCGGAAATCATCGACGGCTCGAAAGTCGCCACCGGTGATGCCCTGATCGCTCTGCCATCGTCCGGCCCGCACTCCAACGGCTACTCGCTGATCCGCAAGATCATCGAAGTGTCCGGCGCCGACATCGAAACCGTTCAGCTCGACGGCAAGCCGCTGACCGAACTGCTGATGGCCCCGACCCGCATCTACGTGAAGCCGCTGCTCAAGCTGATCAAGGACACCGGCGCCGTCAAAGCCATGGCCCACATCACCGGTGGCGGCCTGCTGGACAACATCCCGCGCGTTCTGCCGAAAGGCGCTCAAGCGGTGGTCGACGTGGCCAGCTGGACTCGCCCGGCCGTCTTCGACTGGCTGCAAGAGAAAGGCAACGTTGACGAAACCGAGATGCACCGCGTGCTGAACTGCGGCGTGGGCATGGTGATCTGCGTGGCTCAGGAGCACGTTGAAGTTGCCTTGAACACCCTGCGTGACGCTGGCGAGCAGCCTTGGGTCATCGGCCAGATCGCTGCTGCCGCCGAAGGCGCTGCCCAGGTTGATCTGCAGAACCTTAAGGCTCATTAATGTCCGCAACCTGTGATGTCGTGGTGCTGCTGTCCGGCACCGGCAGTAACTTGCAGGCTCTGATCGACAGCACGCGGACCGGCGACAGCCCGGTCCGCATCGCTGCGGTGATTTCCAACCGCGCCGACGCTTACGGCCTGCAACGCGCCAGTGACGCGGGTATCGCCACCCGCTCGCTGGATCACAAGGGGTTCGAAGGCCGCGAGGCCTTCGATGCCGCCCTGATCGAACTGATCGACGCCTTCAAGCCCAAACTCGTGGTACTGGCCGGGTTCATGCGCATTCTCAGCGCTGACTTCGTCCGTCATTACCAGGGTCGCCTGCTCAACATCCACCCGTCGCTGCTACCCAAATACAAAGGGTTACACACTCATCAGCGCGCGCTGGAGGCCGGCGACGCCGAACACGGCTGCTCCGTGCACTTCGTCACCGAGGAACTCGATGGCGGACCACTGGTCGTACAGGCAGTAATACCGGTAGAGTTGCACGATTCGCCGCAGAGTCTGGCGCAACGGGTTCACGTTCAGGAACACCTGATCTACCCGATGGCCGTACGCTGGTTTGCCGAAGGACGGCTGACCCTCGGCGAGCAAGGTGCTTTACTGGATGGCCAGTTACTTGGGGCCAGCGGTCACTTGATTCGAAACTAGGAGATTTTATGCGTCGCGCCCTGCTCTTCGCTTGCGCTCTGCTCGCCCTGCCATTCGCCCAGGCGGCAGACCTTCAACCGTTCTCCGCCAGCTACACCGCCGACTGGAAACAGTTGCCCATGAGCGGCACTGCCGAACGCAGCCTGACCAAGGAAGCCAACGGCGTCTGGAAGCTCACCTTCAAGGCTTCGATGATGATCGCCAGCCTGTCCGAAGAAAGCACCCTGACCCTGGACAAGGACACCCTGCTCCCGCAGTCCTACCACTTCGAACGTGGCGGCCTGGGCAAAGCGAAAAAGGCTGACCTGGACTTCGACTGGACCACCAAGATGGTCACCGGCACCGATCGCGGCGACGCGGTAAAAGTCCCGTTGAACCGTGGCATGGTCGACAAATCCACTTACCAGCTGGCACTGCAGCATGACGTCGCCTCCGGCAAGAAGACCATGAGCTATCAAGTGGTCGACGGCGGTGAAGTCGATACCTATGACTTCCGCGTATTGGGCTCCGAGAAAGTCGAGACCAAGGCCGGCAAGATCGACGCGATCAAGGTCGAGCGCGTGCGCGACCCGACACAAAGCAAGCGCACCACCGTGATGTGGTTCGCCAAGGACTGGGATTACCTGCTGGTCCGCCTGCAACAGGTCGAAACCGACGGCAAGGAGTACAACATCATGCTCCTCGACGGCACGGTCAACGGCAAGCCTGTCAAAGGCAGCTGATTCAACGAAAAGCCCCGCAATTGCGGGGCTTTTTTTCGCCTGTCATTCAGTGATCAAACCGAGAATTTGGCCACCATATTGTTCAGATCCACCGCCAGCCGTGACAACTCCTGGCTCGCGGCGCTGGTCTGATTGGCCCCGGCCGAGGTCTGCATCGCCAGATCGCGGATATTCATCAGGTTGCGATCCACTTCCCGCGCCACGGCAGCCTGCTCTTCCGACGCACTGGCAATCACCAGATTGCGCTCGTTGATCAAGGTGAACGCCGAAGCGATTTCCTCCAGCGCCACCCCGGCAGCTTTCGCCAGATCGAGGGTCGAGCGCGCGCGGACATTGCTCTGCTGCATCGAACTGACCGCCGAATCGGTGCCCTGCTGGATACCGCCGATCATCTGCTCGATTTCCTGGGTCGATTGCTGGGTGCGATGGGCCAACGCCCGGACTTCGTCGGCCACCACCGCGAAACCACGCCCGGCGTCACCGGCGCGGGCCGCTTCGATCGCCGCGTTCAATGCCAGGAGATTGGTCTGCTCGGCAATCGAGCGGATCACCTCCAGCACTTTGCTGATGCTGTAGACCTTCTGCGCCAGATCCTCCACCTGCGTGGCGTTGGCAGTGACATCGTCCGCCAGCAACTCGATGGACGACACGGTCTGCTGCACTTGCTCACGGCCATGCTGGGCGATGCGGTCCGACTCGCGCGACGCCTCGGAGGTCGCCACGGCGTTGCTGGCGACCTCCTCCACCGCAGCGGTCATCTGATTCACTGCCGTTGCAGCCTGCTCGATCTCCAGGCTCTGCTGATGCAGCCCTCGCGTGGCATCTTCAGTGACGCAGCTCAGCTCTTCCGACGCCGAGGCCAATTGACTGGAAGACTCCGAGATCTGCCGGATGGTGTCGCGCAGGCTGTGCTGCATGCTCTTGAGCGCGTGCAGCAGCCGCGCCGGCTCATCCTTGCCGATGATGCTGATGTCACCGGTCAGATCGCCGCCGGCCACCACTTCGGCAACCCCCAGCGATTGCGAGAGCGGCACCACGATACTGCGGGTCAACAGCAGCGCGAGGCCAATGGTGATCAGCGCAGTGATGCCGATCATTACCCCGACCCAGACCCGCGAATTGATGAACACCAGCCGCGCCGCCTCTGTGGCGAGGTTGGCATTGTGCTTGTTCAGCTCCACCAGTTCTTTCAGGGTGACCGCGATGTCATCGGCCAACGGACTCATCTGCGCATTGAGAATGCTCGCCGCCTCTTCCACCCGATTCTGGGCCGACAGCGCCATCACCTGGGCCTGAAGCTCCAGATACTTGTGTTCGGCCACCTTGAAGCGGTCGAACAGCGCCCGCTCCTCGGGCAACACGATCAATACGTCGTAACGCTGCTGGGCTTCGCTCAACACACCGCGCAACTCGTTGAGCTTGGCGACATTCTGATCGAGCGCCTGAGGATCGCGATTGAGCAACAGGCGCATGGTCAGGGCGCGCAGGCGTAGCATGTCCTGACTCATTTCACCCACCGCCATCACGCTCGGCAGCCAGTTGTTGTCGACCTCATCGGACTGAGCGCGCATGTTCGACATTTGCAGCAAGGCGAATGCGCCAAGGCCGAACACCATTAGCGCCAACAGGCCGAAGCCCAGCCCCGCACGGGGGGCAATATTGAGACTACGGATACTCATTGCTCTGGTTCCTTCCAAAAGCGCTGCATCAACCCTGCAGCTGGCTGCTTTAGAAGGTATCGGCCCGGCGAAAATTTGCGTAAGACCAAAACGTGATATCAAAAGGCCTTAATACTTCGAACCCTTGGCATTAACGATTCAGCGTCGATTGGCCGGACTTGAACGCCGTTCGCTGCAAGATCAATGGGAAGTTATTGGAAAATCTTGAAACAACCCCGCAAGTGAAACACCGACACAAGTAATCTTCGACTCAGCGGCATAACCTGTCGCCCTGCCGCGCACCCGCAAGAAAGTGGAACGCGCCCCTGCGGGAATGCTCTATACCTGCAAGGTCTTATTTGATCGAATGACTTTTCCTACTGCTTGCGAGGTTCACATGACCGTCACCGTCAATACCATCTCCGCCGAAGGTTTCCGTCACACCGTACAGATCGATGAGCACGAACTGTTTGCCGATGTCCCGACGACTGCCGGTGGCGAAGGCTCGGCGCCGGAGCCACACGATTACTTCGACGCCGCCCTCGGCGCCTGCAAGGCCCTGACGCTGAAGCTGTACGCGAAGAAAAAAGACATCCCGCTCACCGGTGTCGGTGTCGAGGTCAAACGCGACAACAGCCAGGAGCAGAAAGGCAAATACGCCCTGCACGTCACCCTGACACTTAAAGGCGTGCTCACCGACGCACAACGCGAAGAGCTGTTGCGAGTGGCGGATCGCTGCCCGATTCATAAACTGATGACCACCAGCGAAGTCACCATCGAAACCCACGCCCCACAAGGCTTCGACAGCCAGTAATCACCACCACGACACCGGCGGGTTATGCTCCATGCATCACCCGCTCAGCCTGGAATGGACCATGGACACCCAACCCCTGATCATCCGCCCGCGCGCCGAAGACGTCGAAGGCCAGCCGATCCTGCGCCCGCTGCCGTCAGCCAAATGCCGCAGCGTCGGGCCCTTCGTGTTTTTCGACCACATGCTTGAAACGGTTTATCCCGCAGGCAAAGGGATGAACATCCGACAGCATCCGCACATCGGCCTGTCGACCCTGACCTATCTGTTCGAGGGGCAGATCCAGCACAAGGACAGCCTCGGCTCCGATCAAGTCGTCAGCGCTGGCGATGTCAGCTGGATGACGGCGGGCAGCGCGATCGCCCATGTCGAGCGCACGCCCGAACCGCTGTGGGAACAAAGCTTCAGGATGCACGGGCTGCAAATCTGGCTCGCCTCGCCCAAGGATCACGAACAAGGTCCCGGGCATTACAGCCATCACCCGGCGTCGACATTGCCGGTGAGCGATAACCTCGGCGTGCAGATCCGCATGATTGCCGGGTCAGGCTTTTGTCTGGAATCGCCGGTGCCGGTACTTTCTCCGACGCTGTATGCCGAATTGAAGATGCAAACCGCGACCACCTTGCTGATCCCGACCGAACATGAAGAGCGGGCGCTGTATGTGTTGAGCGGTGATGTGCAATTGAATGGCGAAGCGGTCGAGCCCCATGCGCTGGTGGTGTTGCCGGCCGGGGAAGAGATGAGCCTGTTCGCCGAGAGCGACAGTCATGCCGTACTGTTCGGCGGCGCGCCACTGGATGGGCCACGGCGGATCAACTGGAATTTTGTCGCGAGCGATCCGGCGGTGATCGATGAGGCCCGGCGCAAGTGGGCGGCCGGGGATTGGCCGACGGTACCGGGGGAAGTCGAGCGGATCGAGCTGCCGAAATCGCGCAACGAGCCGACACCGCTGTAAACGAACACTCCCACGCCAGGCGTGGGAGTGCTTTCAACCGAATCAGCCCTTGAACACTTCTTCCAGCAAGTCATGCATCGACTTGAACGCCCGCGCAGCGGTTTTCGCGTCGTACATCATCATGCCCGGCACATTGGCGTGCGGATCGGTGAACGAGTGCACCGCACCGCCGTAGCTCAGCAATTGCCAGTCCACGCCAGCCGCATTCATCTCGTCTTCAAATGCCGGCAGTTGCTCTTTCGGCACCAGCGGATCAGAAGCGCCGTGCAGCACCAGCACCGAGCCCTTGATGTTTTTCGCATCCGCCGGGTTCGGCGAATCCAGCGTGCCGTGGAACGATACCGCAGCCTTGAGCGCCGCACCGGTGCGGGCCAGGTCCAGCGCACAGCAACCGCCGAAGCAGAAACCGAACACCGCCAGTTTCGAGGTATCAACCGCCGCTTCGCCCTGCTTCTGCAATTGTTCGAACGCAGCCTGCATACGCTTGCGCAGCAGTGCACGGTCATTTTTCAGCGGCATCATCGCCGCGCCAGCCTGGTCGCCGTTCTGCGGACGCACCGCTTGCCCGTACACGTCGGCGATCAGCACCACGTAGCCCTTGGCCGCCACCGATTTGGCGATCTCTTCAGCGCCAGCGCTGACACCCATCCAGTTCGGCGCCATCAACAGCCCCGGACGCGCACCTTTGTGCTCGGCGTCGAACGCCAGACGACCCTCATAAGGCTGGCCGTCAATCTGATAGACCACGGAACGTACAGTGACTTGGCTCATTTCTGACTCCTGATTGGTTGAACACCAGAATGAAAAAACCCGCCGAAGCGGGTTTTTCTACAGTTTGATCAAGCGGACAGCTCAACCAGCAGCTTGTTCAGACGGCTCACGTAAGCGGCCGGGTCTTTCAAGCTGTCGCCAGCCGCCAGGGCGGCCTGGTCGAAGAGGATGTGCGACAGGTCGCCAAAACGCTCTTCGCTGGTCTCGTTGTCGAGTTTCGCGATCAGCGGGTGGCTCGGGTTGAATTCGAAGATCGGCTTCGAATCCGGCACCTTCTGCCCGCTGGCCTCGAGGATCTGACGCATTTGCAGACCCAGATCCTGCTCACCGATAGCCAGAATGGCCGGCGAATCGGTCAGGCGATGGGAAACGCGGACTTCGGCAACGGACTCGCCCAGCGCGGTTTTCAGACGCTCAACCAGACCTTCCTTCGACTTGGCGACTTCTTCTGCGGCCTTCTTGTCCTCTTCCGAGTCCAGGTTGCCCAGGTCCAGGTCACCACGGGCGACGTCGACAAAGCTCTTGCCGTCGAACTCGCTCAGGTAGCTCATCAGCCACTCGTCGATGCGGTCGGTCAGCAGCAGCACTTCGATGCCTTTCTTGCGGAAGACTTCCAGGTGCGGGCTGTTCTTGACCTGCGCGTAGGTTTCGCCGGTGAGGTAATAGATCTTGTCCTGACCTTCCTTGGCGCGGGCCAGGTAGTCGGCCAGACCCACGATCTGCTCGCCGTCGGTGCCGTTGGTCGATGCGAAACGCAGCAGACCGGCAATTTTTTCCTTGTTGGCGAAATCTTCTGCCGGGCCTTCTTTCATGACCTGACCGAAGTTTTTCCAGAAGCCCTTGTATTGCTCAGGCTCGTTCTTCGCCAGTTTTTCCAGCATGTCCAGCACGCGCTTGGTCAGCGCCGACTTCATCGAGTCGATGATCGGGTCTTTCTGCAGGATTTCCCGCGACACGTTCAGCGACAGGTCGTTGGAGTCAACCACACCCTTGATAAAGCGCAGGTACAGCGGCAGGAACGACTCGGCCTGATCCATCACGAACACGCGCTGTACGTACAGCTTCAGGCCTTTCGACGCTTCACGCTGGTACAGATCGAACGGAGCGCGGGCCGGCACGTACAGCAGCGAGCTGTACTCAAGCTTGCCTTCGACCTTGTTGTGGCTCCAGGCCAGCGGGTTTTCGAAGTCATGGGCGATGTGCTTGTAGAACTCCTGGTATTCCTCATCCTTCACTTCGGTGCGAGGACGGGTCCACAGGGCGCTGGCGCGGTTGACGGTTTCCCATTCAACTTCAGGCTTCTCTTCGCCTTCGGCAGCGGCCACTTCTTTCGGCAGCTCGATCGGCAGCGCGATGTGGTCGGAGTACTTCTTGATGATGTTGCGCAGACGCCAGCCATCGGCGAACTCGTCTTCACCGGATTTCAGGTGCAGGACGATGCGGGTGCCGCGTTCTGGTTTGTCGATGGTGGCGACTTCGAATTCGCCCTCGCCTTTCGACGACCAGTGCACACCTTCGCTGGCAGCGGTGCCGGCGCGACGGCTGTACACGTCAACTTTGTCAGCAACGATGAAGGCCGAGTAGAAGCCCACACCGAACTGGCCGATCAGGTGCGAATCCTTTTTCTGATCGCCCGAGAGATTCTTCATGAAATCGGCGGTGCCGGATTTGGCGATGGTCCCCAGGTGGGTGATCACATCGTCACGGTTCATGCCGATACCGTTGTCTTCGAGGGTGACGGTCTTGGCGTCCTTGTCGAAGCTCACACGGATTTTCAGTTCAGCGCCACCTTCGAGCAACTCAGGCTTGGCCAGGGCTTCGAAGCGCAACTTGTCGACGGCGTCGGAGGCGTTCGAGATCAATTCGCGAAGGAAGATTTCCTTGTTGGAATACAGCGAATGGATCATGAGGTGCAGCAGTTGCTTCACCTCGGTCTGGAAGCCCAGGGTTTCCTTTTGAGTTTCCACACTCATGGTCATCAAACTCCAATCAGATGGCATTGGCCGCGACCCAAATGGTCTGCGGCGGGTTGTTCACTGAGTTGGGGGCGGCGTTCAGGATTTCAAGGGCTCGTCGATTTTGAAGTGGGCGCGGGCAGTCGCAATCGGCTCGCTCTCGGTGCTTTGCCAGGCCGTGACCGCGACGTTGGCCACCCGCCGCCCCTGACGACAGACCTGGCACCTGGCCCAGGTATCGCGAAACTGCCCGGCCCGCAGGTAATCGAGGGAAAAGTCGATGATCTTCGGCACACCGGGCGCACCGGTGAAAATCAGCAGATGCAGGGCGGCGGACAGCTCCATGAATCCGGCAATCACCCCGCCGTGGATCGCCGGCAATAAAGGGTTACCAATGTTGTCCTTGTTGGCCGGCAACTTGAACAGCAGGTCATCACCGACTCGCGAACACTCGACACCGATCAGCCCGGCATAGGGAATCAGCTTCAGCAGTGGCGCGTAGTCAGCCTTCGCGTGAGCCTCCTGCAGTTGCTGCTTGAAATCATCGTTCATTGGCTGTCTCCCTTGATCGCGCCACCAAAGCCTTTTGTGCCTTTGAGGCCCTTGCCCATGCGCATGAACGTGCCGACGACGTGGGCGATGGGATGTTCGGGATCATCCTGATAGGCGAAGCCCCGGGCGAAGATCACATCGGTGGTCACTCGGTAGCACTGGGCGAAGCCATAGACATCTTTATGCGGTTCGGCGGCATGCATGTAGTCAATGCGCAAATCCAGGGTCGGGCAGACTTCGAATTCCGGCAGCACGCACAGGGTGGCCATGCCACACGCGGTGTCCATCAGCGACGTGATCGCCCCGCCGTGGACCACGCCGGTCAGCGGATTGCCAACGATCTGCGGGCTGTACGGCAAGACCACGGTCAGGCCTTCGCTGCTGGCGCTGTGCACTTTCAAGCCCAGCACCTGGCAGTGGCGCAGGGCCGAAAGAAAGCGGGTCGCGCGCTCAAAAACAGGGTTTTCGGCCATTTGATAATTACTCTTGTTAGTCACTGTTCCCGGTAGTGGAAAGAACAGCAAAAGTTCCATTGCAAAACAAACTTATATATCTGTGAGAAATGAGGAACTTAACCCTCGGGGCTGCGTTCTTAAGGCCAGTAGTTATTTTCCATAAGGAGAAACACCCCATGCGTAAGACTTTAGCTATTGCCTTGATGTTGACCGCTTCCCTCGGTCTCGCAGCCTGCGATAAAAAATCCGAGGACAAAGCTCAAGATGCCAACCAACATGCTGAACAAGCTCAGCAGAAAATGAATGAAGCTCAGGATAAAGTGAACGACGCGGCGAAAGAAAACGCCGAAGCCGCCAAAGATCAGGCCGAATCGAACGCAGCCGCTGCAGACGAAGCGGCCAAGAAGCAATAAGCCGCTTCTCGATGGCAAAAAAGAAAACCCGCCAAGTGCGGGTTTTCTTTTGCCTGTCATTTTTTGCTAATACCGAATTAGAGCAAGACAGTTCTAAAAGTCGGACTAATCATCAGCAACAATGAACACACTAAGCCGATCAGCCAGACCAGGCTGCGCAGCTTCGGGATATCGGCCAGGTAAAACCACAAGTAGAGAATCCGTGCGATCACGAAGATGATCGCTAACGTATCGATCAGCCATCCCGCCGTCTGCGTGGTATGCGCCATCAACACACCCACAGCAAACAAGATGAACGCTTCGATGCTGTTCTGATGCGCTGCCAGTGCGCGAGCCCCGTAACCGGTGAGTTGCGCCTGCTGCTGACGCGGCAAGTGGTTGTTGTAACCGCCCTGCTCTTTCATGGCCTTGCCCACCGGCATGCGTGCCACGTAGATCAACAACGCACTGATAAACACACACCAGAACGGAATACTCATCAAGCAGCCTCTTTGATCGTGTCGGGCAATGGCGCCTCTGTAGGGGTATAGACCATTACATCGAGCACGTCGGAATGAAACTCGCGGCGATACAACACCAGCACCACGCCTGCACTCATCAGCATGAACAGCCACGGGCTGACGAACCACGCCAGCATGCTGATGCCGAAGTAATAGGAGCGCAGACCGAAGTTGAACTGGTTGGCCGCCATCGAAATCACCCGCGCCGCCCGCGAAGCGAACGCCTTGCGCTCCTGCTCGGACACGTGCCGCTCGCCGATCATCGGCGCCGAGCCGATCAGGATCGCCGCGAAGTTGTACTGGCGCATGCACCAGCTGAACGTGAAGAAGGCGTAGACGAACACCAGCGCCAGGCACAGCAACTTGATCTCCGACATGCCCTGGGAAGCCTGCTGCACCATCGGAATATCCGCCAGCAACGACACCGCACGCTCCGATGCACCGAGCACGGTGAGAATGCCCGCCAGGATGATCAGGGTGCTGGACGCGAAGAACGAGGCGTTGCGCTCAAGGTTGCCGATCACGCTGGTGTCGGCGATGCGGTTGTCACGCAGCAGCATGCGGCGCATCCAGTCTTCGCGGTACAGGTGCAACACGCTGGCCAGGCACGCAGTGTCGCGACCCTTCCAGGTGGCATAACGGGTGTAACCGCCCCAGCAGATGACGAACCAGAGCGCGGCAAGCAAGTGGATCTGATTGGCTTGGATGAATGACATGCAATTCCCTGTGATGAAGATTTCGGCAACCCTTCGACGTTAGCTCAGGGAAAAAGACACTGCTTCACGCCCATAAAAAATGCCCCGTATCGATTGATACGGGGCATTTCTGTTTAATCGCTCGGAAGCCGCTTGTGGCGGCCGGGCAATCTTAAGCCAGGGCTTCGGCGCGCTTGCCCAGCAGGCGGTCGCAAACCACGGCAACTACCAGGGTCATCACGCACGGCACCAGCCACGCCAGACCCTGCTCGCTCAGCGGCAGGTGGGCCAGTTGCGACGGCAACCAGTCAGCCAGACCGGCGCCCTTCAAGGCGTCGATGGTGCCGAACACGAACGACACTAACATCACCGGGCCCATGATGCGGCTCTGTTCATGCCAGAACGCAGCGCAGAAGCTCAGGGCCACCAGCACGATGCACGGCGGGTAGATCGCGGTCAGTACCGGGATCGAGAACGCGATCAGCTTGGTCAGGCCCAGGTTGGACACCAGCAGCGAGAATGCAGCCAGGATGATCACCAGTGTCTTGTAGGACAGTGGCAACACGCGGCTGAAGTACTCGGCACAGGCGCAGGTCAGACCGACCGCCGTCACCAGGCAGGCCAGCGAGATCAGCACCGCAAGGAAACCGCTACCCAGCGAACCGAAGGTGTGTTGCACGTAAGCGTGCAGCACCGCCGCGCCATTGGTAGCGCCAGCGGCCACTTCATGGCTGCCGGAACCCAGACGGAACAGGCTGACATACACCAGCGCCAGACCGACGCCGGCAATCAACCCGGCGATGATTGCGTAACGGGTGATCAGCGCAGGCGACTCGACGCCACGGGAGCGGATCGCGTTGACGATGACGATGCCGAACACCAGAGCGCCGAGGGTATCCATGGTCAGGTAACCATTGATGAAGCCCTGGGAGAACGGTGCCGCGACGTATTCCGGAGTGGCCACGCCGATATCACCCGCCGGCAGCGCAAACGCAGCGATGCCGAGTACCGCCAGGGCGATGATCTTCAGCGGCGCAAGGAAGCGCCCTACGGTGTCCAGCAAACGGCCCGGGTAGAGCGAGATGAAAAACACCAGCAGGAAGTACACCGAGCTGTAGAGGAACAGCGCCAGCGGGCTTTCGCCAGTCAGCGGCGCCAGGCCTACTTCGAACGACACGGTCGCGGTACGCGGCGTTGCGAACAACGGACCGACCGCTAGGTAGCACGCTGCTGCCAGCACGCCACCGGCAATCTTGCCGATCGGACTGCTCAGGGAATCCATCGCTCCGCCGACCTTGGCCAGCGCCACGACGGTGATCACCGGCAGACCGACCGCCGTGATCAGGAAGCCCAGCGCCGCCATCCAGACGTTGGGTCCGGACTGCAAACCGACGATAGGCGGGAAGATGATGTTGCCGGCCCCGACGAACAGGGCGAATGTCATAAAACCAAGTGCCAGGATGTCCTGACCTTTCAAAACTTTCATTAAGGAAATACCACACTACTGAATCGGAATTTAGAGGGGGATTTCCCTGTGGGGTTAGGGAAATGCTGTCAATCCGTATGGGACTGACCCGTTTAGCGCGTTGCATGCCTTGTGGGCGGCAGACGCAAAAATGGCTGCTAGCCTAACGAATTTGTCTGACAAACGCACTGTTTGAGGGCGAACTATCCGATACGCGACGTGTCTGTGTCGCGTTTTTGCATGTTATTGGGCGAGAGCCTATAAATCGCTATCGTCAAACAAACATCAGAAACGACAAAGGCCACCCGAAGGTGGCCTTTGTTTGGTAAAGCGTCAGCTAAGCGCGAGGCTTACTTGACAGCCCAACCAGTCAGCTCGGCCAGGGCCTTGCCGATGTCCGCCAGCGAACGCACGGTTTTCACGCCTGCGTCTTGCAGAGCAGCGAATTTCTCGTCTGCAGTGCCTTTGCCGCCGGAGATGATTGCGCCAGCATGGCCCATGCGCTTGCCCGGAGGAGCAGTCACACCAGCGATGTAGGAAACAACCGGCTTGGTCACGTGAGCCTTGATGTAGGCAGCCGCTTCTTCTTCAGCCGAACCGCCGATCTCGCCGATCATCACGATCGCCTCGGTCTTCGGGTCTTCCTGGAACAGCTTCAGGATGTCGATGAAGTTCGAACCCGGGATCGGGTCACCACCGATGCCGACGCAAGTCGACTGACCGAAACCGGCGTCAGTAGTCTGCTTAACAGCTTCGTAGGTCAGGGTGCCGGAACGGGAAACGATACCGACCTTGCCTGGCAAGTGAATGTGACCTGGCATGATGCCGATCTTGCATTCGCCTGGGGTGATCACGCCTGGGCAGTTAGGGCCGATCAGGATGACACCCAGCTCGTCGCACTTAACTTTAGCGTCCAGCATGTCCAGGGTAGGAATGCCTTCGGTGATGCAGACGATCAGCTTGATGCCGCCGAAAGCTGCTTCCAGGATCGAGTCCTTGCAGAAAGGAGCCGGAACGTAGATCACGCTGGCGGTGGCGCCAGTGGCAGCTACGGCGTCTTTCACGGTGTTGAACACTGGCAGGCCCAGGTGCTCGGTGCCGCCTTTGCCTGGAGTTACGCCGCCAACCATCTTGGTGCCGTATTCGATGGCTTGCTGGGTGTGGAAGCTACCTTGCGAACCGGTAATACCCTGGCAGATAACTTTGGTGTCTTTATTGATCAGGACGCTCATTACTTGCCCTCCGCAGCTTTAACGACTTGTTGAGCAGCGTCGGTCAGGCTGGTAGCAGCGATGATGTTCAAACCGCTTTCTGCCAGTACTTTAGCGCCCAGTTCAGCGTTGTTGCCTTCAAGACGAACAACAACCGGGATTTTCACGCCGACTTCTTTCACTGCACCGATGATGCCTTCGGCAATCATGTCGCAACGAACGATGCCGCCGAAGATGTTAACCAGTACTGCAGCGACGTTGGTGTCGGACAGAATGATTTTGAATGCTTCGGTAACGCGTTCTTTGGTAGCACCACCACCTACGTCGAGGAAGTTGGCTGGCTTGCCGCCGTGCAGGTTGACGATGTCCATGGTACCCATGGCCAGGCCGGCACCGTTTACCATGCAGCCGATGTTGCCTTCCAGCGCTACGTAGTTCAGTTCGAACTTGGCAGCGTGCGCTTCGCGCGGATCGTCCTGCGACGGATCGTGGAAAGTCTTCAGCTTAGGCTGACGGTACATTGCGTTGGCGTCGATGTTGATCTTGGCGTCCAGGCAGTGCAGATCGCCGTCAGCCTTGATCACCAGCGGGTTCACTTCCAGCAGAGCCAGGTCGTGATCCTTGAACAGCTTGGCCAGACCTACGAAGATCTTGGCGAACTGAGCAACCTGCTTGCCTTCCAGACCCAGCTGGAATGCCAGCTCGCGACCCTGGAATGGCTGAGCGCCAACCAGTGGATCGATAGTGGCTTTCAGAATTTTTTCTGGAGTGTCGTGAGCGATTTTCTCGATGTCCACGCCACCTTCGGTGGAAGCCATGAACACGATGCGACGGCTCGAACGGTCAACGACAGCGCCCAGGTACAGCTCTTTAGCGATATCAGTGCACGATTCAACCAGGATCTTGGTGACTGGCTGGCCATTGGCGTCAGTCTGGTAAGTCACCAGACGCTTGCCCAGCCACTGCTGTGCGAAGGCTTTGGCGTCTTCTTTGCTGCGAACCAGCTTTACGCCGCCCGCTTTACCGCGACCACCGGCGTGGACCTGGGCTTTGACAACCCACTCGCTGCCGCCGATTTTGTCGCAAGCTTCTGCTGCTGCTTCCGGGGTGTCTACTGCGAAACCAGTGGAAACTGGCAGGCCGTATTCAGCGAACAGCTGCTTACCCTGATACTCGTGAAGATTCATGCTTTTTACCGTCTTCGTTAGGTACTGCGCATTCGGCGCTGCGCTCTTGATGAGTGCCGCGCCACCTGTGACTGCTGCTTGCGTAGCCTTTCCGGATACCCGGTGCAGCTACGCAAGGCTGCGTCCAGCGGACATTCCGCGGTGAGTCTTGCACGCAAGGCTCACGACGGGCCGTACCGCCGTGGTTTCTTATTGTGTCTTAACGCTTCTTGCGGTTGGCAATGTGGATGGCGCCGCCATTCACTGCCAGAGCTGCTTCGTGCAAGGCTTCAGACAGGGTCGGATGGGAGAAAACCATCATGCCCAGGTCTTCAGCGCTGGTGCCGAATTCCATACCGATCGCGCCCTGCTGAACCAGTTCTGCAGCGCTCGGGCCAATCACGTGCACGCCCAATACGCGGTCAGTCTTGGCATCGGCGATGACCTTGACGAAACCACCGGTATCGTTGGCGGCCATGGCACGGCCGGATGCTGCGAACGGGAAGGTGCCGACGTTAACTTCAACGCCTTCAGCTTTCAAGGCCTGCTCGGTTTTACCCACCCATGCGATTTCCGGGTGAGTATAAATAACCGAAGGGATCAGGTCATAGTTCATCTGAGCCTTGTGGCCCTTGATGCGCTCGACAACCATGATGCCCTCTTCCGAGGCTTTGTGAGCCAGCATCATGCCGCGAACCACGTCACCGATGGCGAATACGCCCGGTACGGTGGTAGCGCAGTGATCGTCAACGTGCACGAAACCGCGCTCGTCCAGGGTCACGCCGCTGTCGGCAGCCAGCAGATCAGTGGTCACCGGACGGCGACCAACGGCTACGATCAGCTTGTCGAAAGTGATGGTCTGTTCGCCGTTGGCATCGGTGTAGTTCACAACGACTTCGTCGCCGTTCACTTTCGAGCCGGTCACGCGAGCGCCCAGTTTGATGTCCAGACCTTGTTTGGTCAGGGTTTTCAGCGCTTCCTTGGAAACAGCGGTGTCCGCTGCCATCAGGAAGGTGTCCAGGGCTTCCAGGACAGTCACTTCTGCACCCAGACGCGACCAGACCGAACCCAGTTCCAGACCGATCACGCCAGCGCCGATCACGCCCAGACGCTTGGGAACGGATTGGAATTCCAGAGCGCCAGTCGAATCAACGATGACTTTCTGATCGACCGGAGCCGGTGGAATGTCGATCGGACGCGAACCTGGAGCCAGGATGACGTTTTCGGCTTCGATGACTTCAACCGAGCCGTCTGGCTTGGTGACTTCGACTTTCTTGCCGGCCAGCAGTTTGCCGTGGCCCTGGATCGAAGTAACGCCGTTGGCCTTGAACAGGGTGGCAACACCGCCGGTCAGGTTCTTGACGATGCCAGCCTTGCGGCCAACCATCGCAGCGACGTCCATTTTGACTTCGCCGGTCGAGATACCGTGGACGTTGAAGCTTTCTTTCGCTTCCTTGTATTTCCAGGAGCTGTCCAGCAGCGCCTTGGAAGGAATGCAGCCTACGTTCAGGCAGGTGCCGCCCAGGGCTTGCTTGCCTTCAGCATCGGTGTACTTCTCGATGCAGGCAGTGCTCAGACCGAGTTGCGCGGCCTTGATGGCAGCCACGTAGCCGCCAGGGCCCGCACCGATCACTACTACGTCAAATTTCTGCGACATTCAAAAAATCCTCTTTAGCGAAAAGCTTCAAGCCGCGCGCTGCAAGCCAGGCTGCGTTCTCTTGCAGCTTGAAGCTTGCAGCGCGTGACTGCTTCTATCAGATATCCAGCAACAGACGAGCCGGATCTTCCAGCAGGTTCTTGATGGTCACCAGGAAAGTCACAGCTTCTTTGCCATCGATCAGACGGTGATCGTAGGACAGTGCCAGGTACATCATCGGACGAATAACGACCTGACCGTTGATGGCCATCGGACGCTGGATGATGTTGTGCATGCCCAGAATCGCTGCCTGCGGCGGGTTGACGATCGGAGTCGACATCATCGAACCGAAGGTACCACCGTTGGTGATGGTGAAGGTACCGCCGGTCATCTCGTCCATCGACAGTTTGCCGTCACGGGCTTTCTTGCCGAAAGTGGCGATGCCGCCTTCGATTTCAGCCAGGCTCATCAGTTCGGCGTTACGCAGAACCGGAACCACCAGACCGCGGTCGCTGGAAACAGCAACACCAACGTCGGCGTAGCCGTGGTAAACGATGTCGCCGCCGTCGATCGAAGCGTTGACAGCCGGGAAGCGTTTCAGCGCTTCGGTGGCAGCCTTCACGAAGAACGACATGAAGCCCAGGCGTACGCCGTTGTGGGACTTCTCGAACAGGTCCTTGTACTTCGAACGCAGCGCCATGACTTCGGTCATGTCGACTTCGTTGAAAGTGGTCAGCATCGCCATGTTCGACTGAGCTTCTACCAGACGCTTGGCCACGGTAGCGCGAACGCGGGTCATCGGAACGCGCTTCTCGACGCGGTCGCCAGCAGCGAACACAGGAGCGGCAGCGGCCGGAGCAGCAGCCTTCGGTGCAGCAGCCGGAGCGGCTTTCTTGGCTTCAACAGCGGCAACCACGTCTTCCTTGGTCACACGGCCGTCTTTGCCAGTGCCTTTTACGGAAGCCAGGTTGATGCCGTTCTCTTCGGCCAGCTTGCGAGCGGCAGGAGCAGCGATAGCGTCTTCATCAGCGCCGGCAGCTGGAGCAGCGGCAGCAGCGGCCGGTGCAGCAGCGGCAGCCGGAGCGGCAGCAGCAGCGCCGCCTTCAACGATGGAGCCCAGGACTTCGTCGGACAGGACGGTGTCGCCCTCGCCCTTGACGATTGCGCCCAGCACGCCGTCGGCAGTAGCCAGCACTTCCAGGACAACCTTGTCGGTTTCGATGTCGACGATCAGTTCGTCACGCTTGACGGCGTCGCCCGGTTGCTTGTGCCAGGTGGCAACGGTGCCATCGGCAACCGATTCCGGGAAAGTGGGGGCTTTGATCTCGATAGCCATTGTCTGTGGTTCCTTAAATTCGGTTTCAGGTGCGCGAAGGCGTTAAACGGTAAACGCGTCTTGCAGCAGTTTTTCCTGCTGCTCGGCGTGCATCGATGCGTAACCACATGCTGGTGCAGCAGAAGCCTCACGGCCCGCGTACTCAAGTACGAGAGATTTGTTGAGGTTGCTGATGCTGCGACGCAGGTGGTGCTGACTGCAGTACCAGGCGCCCTGGTTCATCGGCTCTTCCTGGCACCAGACAGCCGCTTTGGCGTTGGTGTAAGGAGCCAGGACTTCTTTCAAGTCGTCCTCAGGGAATGGGTACAGCTGCTCGATACGCACGATGGCGATATCTTCGCGGCCTTCGGCACGGCGTTTTTCCAGCAGGTCGTAGTAGACCTTGCCGCTGCACAGAACAACGCGCTCGACCTTTTTCGGGTCCAGTGCATCGACTTCCGGGATAACGGTCTGGAACGAACCTTCGGCCAGATCTTCCAGCGTCGAGATTGCCAGTTTGTGACGCAGCAGCGACTTCGGAGTCAGCACTACCAGTGGCTTGCGCAGCGGGCGAATCACCTGACGACGCAGCAAGTGGTAGATCTGGGCCGGCGTGGTCGGCATGCACACCTGAATGTTGTGCTCGGCGCACAGCTGCAGGTAACGCTCAAGACGTGCCGAGGAGTGCTCAGGGCCCTGACCTTCGTAGCCGTGCGGCAGCAGCATGGTCAGACCGCAGAGACGGCCCCACTTGTGCTCGCCGCTGGTGATGAACTGGTCGATAACAACCTGCGCACCGTTGGCGAAGTCGCCGAACTGGGCTTCCCAGATCACCAGCGCGTTTGGCGTGGTGGTCGAGTAACCGTATTCGAACGCCAGTACGGCTTCTTCCGACAGGAACGAATCGTACAGGTCGAAGCGCGGCTGACCGTCGTACAGGTTCTGCAACGGAATGTAGGTGCCGGCATCTTTCTGGTTGTGCAGAACAGCGTGACGGTGCGAGAACGTACCGCGGCCGATGTCCTGACCGGTCATGCGAATCGGGTGACCTTCGAACGCCAGGGTCGCGTACGCCATGGTTTCGGCGTAACCCCAGTTGATCGGCAGGCCGCCGGCTTGCATCTTCTGACGGTCTTCGTAGATCTTCGCAACCTGGCGCTGAACCACGAAGCCTTCCGGAATTTCCAGCAGCTTGGCGGACAGTTCCTGCAGGGTCTTCAGATCGAAGCGAGTGTCGTGACGCGCAGTCCAGGCGTGGCCCAGATACGGACGCCAGTCCACGAACAGCTCTTTGTTCGGCTCTTTGACCAGCGATTTCACTACGTGCAGACCGTTGTCCAGCGCGTTGCGGTATTCGTCGACTTTCGCCTGAACACGCTCAACGTCGAGCACACCGCCCTGGGTCAGACGATCAGCGTACAGCTCACGGGTGGTGCGCTGCTTGGTGATCTGCTGATACATCAGAGGCTGGGTGCCGCTTGGCTCGTCGGCTTCGTTGTGGCCGCGACGACGGTAGCAGACCAGGTCGATCACCACGTCACGCTTGAACTGCATGCGGTAGTCGATGGCCAGCTGGGTCACGAACAATACGGCTTCCGGATCATCACCATTCACATGGAGGATCGGCGCCTGGATCATTTTCGCAACGTCGGTCGCGTACTCGGTGGAGCGCGAGTCCAGCGGGTTGCTGATGGTGAAACCAACCTGGTTGTTGATCACGATGTGCACGGTACCGCCGGTCTTGAAACCGCGGGTCTGCGACATCTGGAAGGTTTCCATCACCACGCCCTGACCTGCGAATGCAGCGTCACCGTGGATGGAGATCGGCAGAACCTTCTCGCCGGTAGGGTCGTTACGACGATCCTGACGGGCGCGAACCGAACCTTCAACCACCGGGGAAACGATTTCCAGGTGGGACGGGTTGAACGCCATGGCCAGGTGAACTTCACCGCCGGCGGTCATCACGTTGGACGAGAAGCCCTGGTGGTATTTAACGTCACCGGAACCCAGCTCGACCTTCTTCTTGCCTTCGAACTCGTCGAACAGCTCGCGCGGGTTCTTGCCGAAGGTGTTGACCAGCACGTTCAGACGGCCACGGTGGGCCATGCCGATGACGACTTCCTTGGTGCCGTAGGAACCGGAACGCTGGATCAGTTCGTCGAGCATCGGAATCAGGCTTTCGCCGCCTTCCAGACCGAAACGCTTTGTGCCCGGGTATTTGGTACCCAGGTATTTTTCCAGACCTTCACCGGCGGTGACGCGCTCGAGCAGGTGGCTCTGAATGTCGGCGGAGTAGGTCGGACGGCCACGTACGCTTTCCAGACGCTGCTGGAACCACTGGCGCTGCACGGAATCGGTGATATGCGTAAATTCAGCGCCGATGGTGCGGCAATATGTCTGCTGCAACGCTTCGTGAATTTCGCGTAGGCTCGCTTCCTCTTTGCCGATGAACAGGTCGCCGGCACGGAAGGTCGTATCAAGATCGGCATTGGTCAAGCCGTAATGATTGATCGACAGGTCTGCAGGTGCAGGACGCTGCCACAGTCCCAGCGGGTCAAGCTGGGCTGCCTGGTGGCCACGCATACGGTAGGCCTGGATCAATCGCAGCACTTCAACTTGCTTCTTCTCGTGCTCACTGCTCACGCTGCCGGCGGAAACCGGTTGGGCGCGGCGCTGGTTCTTTGCCAGCAGCACGAAATGATCGCGAATTGTGGAGTGCGAAACATCGGTGGCAGAGCCGCCGTCGGCGGGCAGCTTCTGAAAGTAGGTGCGCCACTCTTCTGGCACAGCGTTAGGGTCGTGCAGGTAGAGCTCATAAAGCTCTTCCACATAGGCAGCGTTTCCACCTGAAAGGTAGGCGCTGTTCCACATGCGCTGCATCACGCTTTCTTGCATGCTTGGTCACCCTCGGTTAGGGGAACACCATCGGTGTCGACACCGAGCAAACTTGCAGAAGTCCGAATGCAGCGACCAAAACAAGCCACTTAGGATCACACTGATAGTCCGGGTACCAGCCCGGATGCCCCTGCTTGTCTCATTTCTTCAAAATAAGAGCCGCAGCTTATGGCTGTTGCTCTGGTTATAGCTCTGGCGCGGGTTGAAGCCCGCGCCACAGCCTCTACGGTGAAGCAGTACTACTTTTACAGCTTCTGAATCACACGCCGCTCGAAAGCAGCATGTTACGGATGTGACCGATGGCCTTAGTCGGGTTCAGGCCTTTCGGACATACGTTGACGCAGTTCATGATGCCCCGGCAGCGGAAGACGCTGAACGGGTCATCGAGGGACGCCAGACGCTCGGACGTCTTGGTGTCACGGCTGTCTGCCAGGAAGCGGTACGCTTGCAGCAGGGCAGCCGGACCCAGGAATTTGTCCGGGTTCCACCAGAAGGACGGGCAAGAGGTCGAGCAGCAGGCGCACAGGATGCACTCGTACAGACCGTCGAGCTTTTCACGCTCTTCAGGGGACTGCAGACGCTCGATGGCCGGAGCCGGCGTGTCGTTCTGCAGGAATGGCTTAACCTTCTCGTATTGCTTGTAGAAGATGCTCATATCGACAACCAGGTCACGGATAACCGGCAAACCTGGCAGAGGACGAACGATCAACTTGTTACCTTTGACGACAGCGGACAGCGGCGTGATGCACGCCAGGCCGTTCTTGCCGTTGATGTTCATGCCGTCGGAGCCGCAGACACCTTCACGGCAAGAGCGACGATAGGAGAAACCCTCGTCCTGCTCTTTGATCAGGGCCAGCACGTCCAGCACCATCAGGTCTTTACCACCGGTATCGACCTGGAATTCCTGCATGAACGGCGCAGCGTCCTGATCAGGGTTGTAACGATAAACACTGACTTGCAACATGGCGGTCACCCTTAATAAGTCCGGACTTTTGGTTCGAAAGTCGGAACAGTCTTCGGCGAGAAGTTCACGGCACGCTTGGTGACGCGCTTGTCACCCGGGAAGTACAGGGTGTGGCACAGCCAGTTTTCGTCGTCACGATCTTCGAAGTCTTCACGGGCGTGAGCGCCGCGGGACTCTTTACGTACTTCGGCAGCGATGGCGGTAGCTTCAGCCACTTCCAGCAGGTTTTGCAGTTCCAGCGCCTCGATACGTGCAGTGTTGAACGCCTGCGACTTATCGTTGATCTTCACATTCGCGATGCGCTTGCGCAGATCAGCCAACTGGGCAATACCTTTCTGCATGTATTCGCCGGTACGGAATACACCGAAGTAGTTCTGCATGCAGCTTTGCAGCTCGCGACGCAGGGTAGCGACGTCTTCGCCGTCGGTACGGTTGTTCAGTGCGTTCAGGCGCGACAGTGCAGCTTCGATGTCGGCTTCGGTGGCGTCATCGTATTCGATGCCGTCAGTCAGCGCTTTTTCGAGGTGCAGGCCGGCAGCGCGACCGAAGACCACCAGGTCGAGCAGCGAGTTGCCGCCCAGACGGTTGGCGCCGTGAACCGATACGCAAGCCACTTCACCGACCGCGAACAGACCAGGAATGATCTGATCCACGCCTTCGGCGTCCTGGGTGATCGCCTGGCCATGAATGTTGGTGGCAACGCCGCCCATCATATAGTGGCAAGTCGGAACAACCGGAACCGGGGCAACCACCGGGTCAACGTGAGCGAAAGTCTTCGACAGTTCGCAGATGCCTGGCAGACGGCTGTGCAGCACTTCCTCGCCCAGGTGGTCGAGTTTGAGCATTACGTGGTCGCCATTCGGACCGCAACCGTTGCCGGCGATGATTTCTTTAACCATCGAACGGGCAACCACGTCACGACCAGCCAGGTCTTTGGCGTTCGGAGCGTAACGCTCCATGAAACGCTCGCCGTGCTTGTTGATGAGGTAACCACCTTCACCACGGCAGCCTTCTGTAACCAGTACACCGGCGCCGGCGATGCCGGTCGGGTGGAACTGCCACATTTCGATGTCTTGTACCGGCACGCCAGCACGCAGAGCCATGCCGACGCCGTCACCGGTGTTGATCAGGGCGTTGGTGGTGGATGCATAGATACGACCTGCACCGCCGGTCGCCAGTACGGTGGCTTTCGCGCGGATGTAGGTGGTTTCGCCGGTTTCGATGCAGATTGCGATCACACCGACGAATTCGCCTTCCTGGTTTTTCACCAGGTCGACAGCGTAGTACTCGTTCAGGAACGTGGTACCGGCTTTCAGGTTGCCCTGATAAAGGGTGTGCAGCAGCGCGTGACCGGTACGGTCGGAAGCGGCGCAAGTACGGGCAGCCTGCCCGCCTTTACCGTAATCCTTCGACTGACCGCCGAACGGGCGCTGGTAGATACGGCCTTGCTCGGTACGCGAGAACGGCAGACCCATGTGGTCCAGTTCGAAAACGGCAGCCGGGCCTTCCTGACACATGTATTCGATAGCGTCCTGGTCACCGATGTAGTCGGAACCCTTGACGGTATCGTACATGTGCCAGCGCCAGTCATCGTTCGGGTCAGCGGACGCGATGGCGCAAGTGATGCCGCCCTGGGCGGATACAGTGTGTGAACGGGTCGGAAAGACCTTGGTGATCACGGCAGTCTTGTGACCGCCCTGTGCCAGCTGCAGCGCAGCGCGCATGCCGGCACCGCCACCACCAATAATGATGGCGTCGAAAGAAATCGTTGGAATGTTAGCCATGACTCAGATACCCCAGAGAATCTGCACACCCCAGACGAAGTAAGCGAACATCGCAACGCCGCATACTGCCTGGAAAAGGAAACGTACTGCAGTCGCGGACTTGCCCAGCGCCATCGGCGTCAGGTAGTCGGTCGCGATGGTCCACATGCCGACCCAGGCGTGAGCGCCCAGGGCAACCAGTGCCAGCAGACTGAAGATACGCATTCCGTTGTGGGCGAACAGGCCATGCCATTGTTCATAGCCAATGCCCGGGTGAGCGGCGAGGTAGCCGATCAGGAAGATGAAATAAGCCGCGAGAACAACCGCAGACACACGCTGTGCCATCCAGTCATAGAGGCCCGAACGCGAAAGGTTCGTAACGCTGGTTACCATATCCAAACTCCTGCCAGAACGATCAGCACCACGGAAACGGCGATGATAATTTTCGAGCCCAGGCGGCCGCCTTCCAGCGTCTCACCGATGCCCATGTCCATGATCAAGTGGCGCACACCGGCAACCAGGTGATACAGCAGAGCGGACAGGAGGCCCCATGCTACGAACTTGGCCAGCGGGCTGGTCAAGCATGCCTTCACCTCGACATAACCTTCCTCGGAACCCAGGGATTTGCCCAATGCATAAAGCATGATGCCAAGGCCCAGGAAGAGGATGATGCCGGAAACACGGTGAAGAAACGACGTAACGCCGGTGATGGGGAGTTTGATGGTCCTTAGGTCTAGGTTTACAGGTCGTTGGCTTTTCACGGCTTTTTTTTCACACTGAAGAGCCCCTAACAATCAGGGCAAAGTTGTTGGGGAGTGCACTGGTCAGGTAACCACCACCCAGGGATGCGACCCCCAATGAAAGCAAGCCCAAAAGCCCTTGGCGGTCGGTCGCCGAGTATAGACAGTTAGGCTACTAATGACAACGCAATCGCCTACCCCCAATAGCTGATTGCACAAGTTGTATAAAAGGCGTAAATGGCAGGCAATTTCGAGGAAAAAGTGCGGTTAAAGCCTTCTGGAGCAAGACTTTAGGCAAATTGACATTCGAATTTATCTCACTATAGTGGTGCGGGCCCTGCGTGGGGGGTCTGTCTGATGATTTCAAGCATAAATAGGAGGCCACATGGCTGACAAAAAAGCGCAGTTGATCATCGAGGGCGCAGCCCCCGTCGAGCTGCCCATTTTAACCGGCACCGTTGGTCCCGATGTAATCGATGTTCGGGGCCTGACGGCCACGGGCCGCTTCACTTTCGACCCCGGTTTCATGTCGACCGCTTCCTGCGAATCGAAGATCACCTATATCGATGGCGACAACGGCATCCTGCTGCACCGCGGCTACCCGATCGAACAACTGGCTGAAAAGTCGGACTACCTGGAAACCTGCTACCTGCTGCTGAACGGCGAACTGCCGACTGCAGAGCAAAAGGCCCAGTTCGTCGGCACCGTGAAGAACCACACCATGGTTCACGAGCAGCTGAAAACCTTCTTCAACGGCTTCCGCCGTGACGCCCACCCGATGGCCGTCATGTGTGGTGTAGTCGGCGCCCTCTCGGCCTTCTACCACGACTCCCTCGACATCAATAACCCGCAGCATCGCGAAATCTCCGCGATCCGCCTGGTTGCCAAGATGCCGACCCTGGCCGCGATGGTTTACAAGTACTCCATGGGCCAACCCATGATGTACCCGCGCAACGACCTGTCGTACGCGGAAAACTTCCTGCACATGATGTTCAACACCCCGTGCGAGATCAAACCGATCAGCCCGGTACTCGCCAAGGCCATGGACCGGATCTTCATCCTCCACGCCGACCACGAGCAGAACGCTTCGACCTCCACCGTGCGTCTGGCCGGTTCCTCGGGCGCCAACCCGTTCGCCTGTATCGCCGCCGGTATCGCCGCACTGTGGGGCCCTGCCCACGGCGGTGCGAACGAAGCCGTGCTGACCATGCTCGATGAAATCGGCGATGTCTCGAACATCGACAAGTTCATCGCCAAGGCAAAGGACAAGAACGACCCGTTCAAGCTGATGGGCTTCGGTCACCGCGTCTACAAGAACCGCGACCCACGTGCGACCGTGATGAAGCAGACTTGCGACGAAGTGTTGAAGGAACTGGGCATCCAGAACGATCCGCAACTCGAACTGGCCATGCGCCTGGAAGAGATCGCCCTGACCGACCCGTACTTCATCGAACGCTCGCTGTACCCGAACGTCGACTTCTACTCGGGGATCATCCTCAAGGCGATCGGCATTCCGACCAGCATGTTCACCGTGATCTTCGCCCTGGCACGTACTGTCGGCTGGATCTCGCACTGGAAGGAAATGCTCTCCAGTCCGTACAAGATTGGCCGTCCGCGCCAGCTGTACACCGGCTACGAGTCGCGTGACATTACCAAGCTGGAAGATCGCAAATAAGACCTGTCTTGCGATAACGTCTTAAGTTGTAACGGGAACGGCCTCCATGTGAATGGGGGCCGTTTTTCGTTTTTGGATTGGGGGCATATCCGTTGCTGCGGTAACGGCTTCTTAGGGTTCCGCCCTTACGGCGGGTCACTTTTTTCAAACGCCAAAAAAGTAACCAAAAAGGCTGAACCCCGGCGTACGGCACTTCGCTTAGGCTCAGTGTTCCCTCGCTACGGTGTCCACCAGGGGGCATCGCCTACGGTTTGCTTCGCTGCACCTCCTCTCGATGTATGCGGCTTCGCCGCACGGCGCTGCGCGCCTACCCCCTGATGAACACCTCCGCTCGGCCTGCCGAAGGGGCAAAAAATCAAAGGCCAAAGCCAGAGCAAAGCCCGATCAAGAGCCCCCTCACCACTCACCACTCACCACGATGAGCGTTAGCTCGAGTAAAGCTTTTGATCTCAAGGCCCGTCGGCAGGCTGAGTGGAGGGATTGATCCGGGGGTGGGAGCGCAGCGACCGTTTGGCAAAGCCAAACACATCGAGAGGAGGTGCAGCGAAGCAAACCGTAGGCGATGCCCCCGGAACAATCCCGGAGCGAAGGAACCCCGAGCCTCAGCGAGGGGCCGAACGTCAGGGTAAAGCCTTTTTGGTTACTTTTTCGGCGTTTGGAAAAAGTGACCCGCCGTAAGGGCGGAACCCTAAGTGGCCATAACCGCAGCAACGGATATGCCCACAAAAACGGATATGCCCACAAAATTGACTAAATTCCCCAACCCATGGTCTCCTACACAACTTGTTACGGGTGCCCTGCAAAGGGTGAAACGGGAAACCGGTGAATCATGTGCTTTACTCTAAAGCCATGTCAGTCCGGTGCTGCCCCCGCAACGGTAAGCGAGAGAGCGTCAGATCCACTGTGCCCACGGGCATGGGAAGGTGACGCTAACAGGTCGGCAGACAGCCACCCCTCGTGAGCCCGGAGACCGGCCCGCAACACACAGTACGCATCTTGCGTCACTGAACATAACAAACCCGCGGTGGGCGGGCGCTGTTCGAACCTCTGCGTGCCCGACTCGCAGGGGTTTTCATGCGCACCGTTCACCCGCTGACACTCCAGAGGGAAGCGCCATGTCGATCATCAGCAGCACCGGCAGCAACACGGACAAAATCTCCAGCACCACCACCCTGAGCCAACGCCTGACCGCTGCGATCTTCGCGTCGATCCTGGGTGCCAGCCTGGTCTATTTCGCCGGTTTCTCGCACATCGAAGCGGTTCACAACGCCGCTCACGATACCCGCCACAGCGCCGCGTTCCCGTGCCACTGAGACCCGACGACATGATCAAGCGTATTGCGCAGACCGCAGGTTTCACCGGCCTTCTGGCCGCTCTGCTCCTGACGTTGCTGCAAAGCTTCTGGGTGTCGCCGCTGATTCTTCAGGCAGAGACTTTCGAGAAAGCCGAGCCGGTTGCCGCCGTTCACGAACACGCCGCCGGCACCGCCGCCCATACCCACGATGCCGAAGCCTGGGAGCCGGTAGACGGCTGGCAGCGCGTGGTGTCCACTACCGGCGGCAATCTGGTCGTGGCCGTGGGTTTCGCCCTGATGCTGGCCGGTCTGTACACCCTGCGTGCGCCGACCAAGACGTCGCAAGGCCTGCTCTGGGGCCTTGCGGGTTACGCGACTTTCGTGCTCGCTCCAACCCTTGGCCTTCCACCTGAGCTGCCAGGCACCGCTGCCGCAGACCTGGCGTCGCGCCAGATGTGGTGGATCGGCACCGCCGCGTCTACTGCTGTCGGCCTGGCGTTGATCGCGTTCGGTGGCAACTGGTTGCTGAAGATCCTCGGCGTGGCGATTCTCGCTGTGCCGCACGTGATCGGCGCCCCGCAACCGGAAGTGCACTCGATGCTCGCGCCGGAAGCCCTGGAAGCTCAATTCAAAATCGCTTCGCAGCTGACCAATGTGGCGTTCTGGCTGGCCTTGGGCCTGATCAGCGCCTGGTTGTTCCGCCGCAAAAGCGATGGTCAATACCACGCATGACCGATGACAGCGCAGCGCCGACTCTGGTGGTCGGCCTGGGCTGCCAGCGCGGCTGCCCGGCCAGTACGCTGCGCGCCTTGCTCGACCAGGCCCTGCAGGCGCATCGCATCGAACTCGAAGCGGTCAAGGCCCTGGCCAGTATCGACCTGAAACGCGACGAACCCGGCCTGCAGGAACTGGCGGCACAACTGGCGCTGCCGCTGCTGTATTTCAGCAGCGAAGAACTGGCCAGTTATCAGCAACGCCTGAGTCACCATTCGCAGATCGCTTTCGAACGCACCGGTTGCTACGGCGTGGCGGAAAGCGCCGCACTGGCGCTTGCCGAACAACTGATCCAGGCCCCGGCAAAACTGCTGATTTCCAGACAAAAATACGCCCAGGCAACCCTGGCATTGGCCGGCGCGGCGTAAATTCCCGATAATCCCCGCTTTCGATCATGAGCATTCTTCATCTGAACTGCTCTTGAAGCCTCGACCTGCCCTACTTTCACAGGATCCAACGATGACCGTTTACTTCATCGGCGCCGGCCCCGGCGACCCGGAATTGATCACTGTCAAAGGTCAGCGACTGATTCGCAGCTGCCCGGTGATCATCTATGCAGGTTCGCTGGTGCCGGCGGCGGTGCTGGACGGTCATTCGGCTGAAACCGTGGTCAACAGCGCCGAACTGCATCTGGAACAGATCATCGATCTGATCAAGACCGCCCACGCCAAGGGCCAGGACGTGGCGCGGGTGCATTCGGGCGATCCGAGCCTGTATGGCGCCATCGGCGAGCAGATCCGTTATCTGCGCGAGCTGGACATCCCGTTCGAAATTGTCCCCGGCGTAACCGCCACTGCTGCCTGCGCGGCGTTGTTGGGCGCCGAACTCACTCTGCCGGACATCTCGCAAAGCGTGATCCTGACCCGTTACGCGGACAAGACCGCGATGCCTGCCGGCGAGGAACTGGGCAACCTGGCGCAGCACGGGGCGACCATGGCGATTCATTTGGGGGTCAATCATCTGGAGAAGATCCTCGCCGAGTTGTTGCCGCACTATGGTGCGGACTGCCCGATCGCGGTGATCCACCGGGCGACGTGGCCGGATCAGGACTGGGTGATCGGGACGCTGGAGGATATTGCCGCGAAGGTGGCCGCCAAGGGGTTTCGGCGTACGGCACTGATTCTGGTCGGGCGGGTGTTGGGCAGCGATCATTTCAGTGAATCGTCGCTGTATCGCGCGGGGCATGCGCATTTGTATCGACCATAAAAAAACGGCGCTCACGGGGCGCCGTTTTTTATGCCGCAGCGAACGCCTTAGTAGTAGGCGTTTTCTTTCTGCGTGTGGTCGGTCACGTCGCGAACGCCCTTGAGCTCCGGAATGCGCTCGAGCAAGGTGCGCTCGATGCCTTCCTTCAGGGTTACGTCCGCCTGGCCGCAGCCCTGGCAACCGCCGCCGAACTGCAGCACGGCAATGCCGTCTTCAACCACATCGATCAGGCTGACCTGACCGCCGTGGCTGGCCAGCCCCGGGTTGATTTCGGTTTGCAGGTAATAGTTGATGCGCTCGTTGACCGGGCTGTCGGCGTTGACCATCGGTACTTTGGCGTTCGGTGCCTTGATGGTCAGCTGGCCGCCCATGCGGTCGGTGGCGTAGTCGACGACAGCATCGTCGAGGAACGCTTCGCTGAACGAGTCGATGTAGGCGGTGAAGCTTTTCAGCCCCAGCGCTGTGTCTTCAGGTTTCTCTTCGCCCGGCTTGCAATAGGCAATGCAGGTTTCGGCGTACTGGGTGCCAGGCTGGGTGATGAAGACGCGGATGCCAATACCCGGGGTGTTCTGCTTGGAAAGCAGATCGGCCAGGTAATCATGGGCGGCGTCGGTAATGGTAATAGCGGTCATGGAAACTCCTCGCAGGCTTGAGGCGGAGTTTACGCCAATCGGCGCGCGGCACAAAGTCCTAGTATTTACGTAGGAATAGTTCGCAAATCGGCCAAGCGCCAGGTTCGCCGTCAATCCGCGCTTTAAGCCACGGATAGCTGCGTTTTTCTACCCATTCGCAGCTCAGCCATGAAGCGTCTCCGATGGCCAGCGCACAGACAAATAACATCAAATACGGGTTGATCCCATAGCGTCGGGCCAGATAAGCGCCTGCCCGACAGCACCAGCACGTGCATCAGATACACCGAGTCGAAGAAAATCTGCATGAAGTGATGGCAGACCACCGCCCACGCGGCGAGCGCTCGCAGGGCCTGCACTGAAATCAACATCGATGGCGCTCCCGATCCCGTGCTACACAGGATTGGGACTGCTGCCATCGATCAAACGATCAAAGATTCTCGTACCGGTTCATGTCCAGCACGCCCTCTTCCACCGGGTCGGTTTCATGGATGTACTGGCTCAGGTCATGGAAATAGAACCAGAACTGCGGATGGCTGCGGCGAATACCCCAACGTTCGACGATCTTCTCGAACTGCGGCGCATCCTTCGCGCTTTCCATGGCATCGACAAACGCCGGCACCTGATCCGCCGGGATGTTGAACATGAAGTTCGGGTAGCTGCTCAGCACGCCCGGATAAATGGTCAGGGTGTCGAGGCCCGGTTGATAGCGCAGTGACTCACCGAGCAGGAACGCCACGTTGCTGTGGGCGCGGTTGCGCAGCAGGCTGTAGACCTCGCGTTTGCCGCTGGCCGTTTCGATGCGCAGCATGGTCGCTTCCGGCAACTGATCGATCACTTTCAGCCCCGCCGCAGGACGCGCCGTCAGACGGCTCAGCGCCTGTTCGGCGTTTTGCAGCGCCGGGTCGATGTTCGGCCGCGAGCAGTAGGCATCCACGCAGCGATTGATCGGATCGGGCCGTGCGTTGAGGTCGCCATAACGGGCGAGCAACTGCATGGCGAAGACATGTTTCGGGTCTTTTCCGTCGAGTTTCAGCGCCGTTGGCTTGTCGTCGTCGATGGACTCATAGTCCAGCCACATTTTGAATTGGCCGCTGCTCTGATACCAATCGTCGAGGTAGTCCTCGCGGGAATCGGCCGGCATCAGACGCAGAAAATTCTGCTCGGCGCCATTGCGGATCAGGTCGAAGTACAGTCGGGTCTGCGCCTGATGGGAGACGTTGCCGAACACATCGAAATTCACCGCCAACTGGTAATAGGTGCGCTCCAGCAACGGATAGTCGAACAGCCACATGGTCTGCGGCACTTCGCCGATCAGGCCTTTGGTCACCGACGCGCTGTCGAAGTGGCGGAAGATGCTCAACAGCGCATTGTCGTTGCCCGCCCACAGGGTCGACCAGCTCGGCGCCGGTTGGTCGGCATAACTGTCACGGCGCAAGGCTTCGTACTTGTTTCGCTTGTTGCGATAGTCGTGCCACAGGCTCAGGACGCTGCCGACATCGTCGTTCTGCCCCGGCATGGCCAGCAACGGCGTGGCCTGGCCGCGATAGTTCGGATCGGTGATATACAGGTCATGTTCCGGCGCCTGGAACAGCGCCCAGAAATTATCGCGGATCACGTCAGTTGCGATCTGGCCACGGCATACCGGGCCGCGAATGAACGTGCGCACGAAGTATTCGGCGTTATCGAGCATGAACTGATAACGCGCCTGCGCCGGAATCGCTTCGAAGGTCGCAAACGGGTTGGCCCGGCTCTGCGGCCCGTAACCCGGCAGCGCATGCACCTGCCAGTTGCCGTTGTAGAATAGGCTTTTGACCCGCGCCATCTTCGCCGCACTCAGCGGATAAGTGATGTGGGTCTTGTGCACGATCACGCCCTGCACCGGCCACAGGCGGTAATACACCTGGGTGCCCGGATCATCGTTCGGGCGACGGGTGGCAATCAGGTCGATCGGCTGGCCGGTCGGCGTGCGCGAACGCACCCACTGGAAGAAATGCCCCGGCTCGCCGTCCTTGAAGTAGATGTGCGCCAGGAACCAGTGCTCATACAGCCAGCGCCCGACCAGACTCTCCCGCGCGCCAGGCTGGTTGAGCAGGTTTTCCCACTGCACGATCTGCAGCGCTTCCTTGGCGCTCGGCGCCAGGCCCTGCTCATCGATCGGCGCGCCGGACGCCAGCCAGCGCTGCAACGTCTGATATTGCTGGTTGGTCAGGCCGGTGACCGCCAGCGGCATGCCCTCTTTCGGGTGGGCGCCGGCATAGCCGTCGAACTCGGCCGGCATCGCGCACATGTTTTCCCGTTGCAGGCCGAGGACGATGTCTTCCGGCAGCTTGGCGTTGGGTGTCAGTGGCGTTTTGTGCCCCAATTCCAGCATGCGCGCCATCAGTGCCGCCTGACTGCCCTGGGCGTCGAGTACCGAATAGAAGTCTTTCTGCTGCCAGGCACGTTTGCCAAAAGCGTCGTAGAACAGCCGCGTGGTCGGCGCCGCTTGAGTACGCTCGCCGTCGTAGACCGGCATCTTGCTCGCGCCACGGGCCGCGCCTTCACCGCTGCCCAGGTTCAACTGGCAGGCGGAGTCGTAGCACGCATGGCAGGCCACGCACTTCTCGGTGAAGATCGGCTGGATGTCGCGGGTGTAAGAAATGGCAGGCGAGATCGCAGGACTTTGCGCCGCCGCGCCAAAGCTCAAAAACAGCAACACCATGCTGACGACGCGGTACGACATATCCTTGATCCTGATCCTGAATAAAAACGCCGCGATTCTACCGTTATGACGCCCGTGCCAACATGAGCGATATTCATGCAAAAGTGCCGCATGCTCTAAATCCGCACAGGTTTGTTATGATCCCGCTCCTTCGTCATGGTCTTTTTCGAGTAGTCCCAATGTCCGATCGCAGCGTCCGCCTTCAAGCTCTCAAGCAAGCCCTCAAAGAGCGCATCCTGATACTCGATGGCGGTATGGGCACGATGATCCAGAGCTACAAGCTCGAAGAGCAGGATTATCGCGGCAAGCGTTTCGCCGACTGGCCGAGCGACGTCAAGGGCAACAACGACCTGCTGGTCATTACCCGTCCCGACGTGATCGGCGGCATCGAGAAAGCCTACCTGGATGCCGGCGCCGACATCCTGGAAACCAACACCTTCAACGCCACCCGCATTTCCATGGCCGATTACGGCATGGAAGAGCTGGCCTACGAACTCAACGTAGAAGGCGCACGACTGGCGCGCAAGGTCGCCGACGCCAAGACCGCCGAGAACCCGGACAAGCCGCGCTTCGTCGCCGGCGTGCTCGGCCCGACCAGCCGCACCTGCTCGCTGTCGCCGGACGTCAACAACCCGGGCTATCGCAACGTCACCTTCGATGAGCTGGTGGAAAACTACACCGAAGCCACCAAAGGCCTGATCGAGGGTGGCGCCGACCTGATCCTGATCGAAACCATCTTCGACACCCTCAACGCCAAGGCTGCGATCTTCGCCGTGCAAGGCGTGTTCGAAGAGTTGCACATCGAACTGCCGATCATGATTTCCGGCACCATCACCGACGCCTCCGGCCGCACCCTGTCGGGCCAGACCACCGAAGCCTTCTGGAACTCCGTGGCCCACGCCAAGCCGATTTCGGTCGGTCTGAACTGCGCACTCGGCGCCCGTGAACTGCGTCCGTACCTGGAAGAGCTGTCGGACAAGGCCAGCACCCACGTTTCGGCGCACCCGAACGCCGGCCTGCCGAACGAATTCGGCGAGTACGACGAGTTGCCGGTGGACACCGCCAAAGTCATCGAAGAATTCGCCCAGAGCGGTTTCCTCAACATCGTCGGTGGTTGCTGCGGCACCACCCCGGGGCACATCGAAGCCATCGCCAAAGCCGTTGCCGGCTACGCGCCACGGCAGATTCCGGACATTCCCAAGGCCTGCCGCCTGTCGGGTCTGGAGCCGTTCACCATCGATCGCAGCTCGCTGTTCGTCAACGTCGGCGAGCGGACCAACATCACCGGTTCCGCAAAATTCGCCCGTCTGATCCGTGAAGACAACTACACCGAAGCGCTGGAAGTCGCCCTGCAGCAGGTCGAGGCCGGCGCCCAAGTGATCGACATCAACATGGACGAAGGGATGCTCGATTCGAAGAAGGCCATGGTGACCTTCCTCAATCTGATTGCCGGCGAGCCGGACATCTCCCGCGTACCGATCATGATCGACTCCTCGAAATGGGACGTGATCGAAGCGGGCCTGAAGTGCATTCAGGGCAAGGGCATCGTCAACTCGATCAGCATGAAAGAAGGCGTCGAGCAGTTCATCCACCACGCCAAACTGTGCAAACGCTACGGCGCCGCCGTGGTGGTGATGGCGTTCGACGAAGCCGGCCAGGCCGACACCGAAGCGCGCAAGAAAGAAATCTGCAAACGCTCCTACGACATTCTGGTCAACGAAGTCGGCTTCCCGCCGGAAGACATCATCTTCGATCCGAACATCTTCGCCGTGGCCACCGGTATCGAAGAACACAACAACTACGCTGTGGACTTCATCAACGCCTGTGCCTACATCCGTGACGAACTGCCGTATGCGCTGACCTCCGGCGGTGTGTCCAACGTGTCGTTCTCGTTCCGTGGCAACAACCCGGTGCGCGAGGCGATTCACTCGGTGTTCCTGCTGTACGCGATCCGCGCCGGCCTGACCATGGGTATCGTCAACGCCGGTCAGCTGGAAATCTACGACCAGATCCCGCAGGAACTGCGTGACGCCGTTGAAGACGTGATCCTCAACCGCACGCCGGAAGGCACCGACGCCCTCCTCGCCATCGCCGACAAGTACAAGGGCGACGGCAGCGTCAAGGAAGCCGAGACCGAAGAATGGCGCAGCTGGGACGTCAACAAACGCCTGGAACACGCACTGGTCAAGGGCATCACCACCCACATCGTCGAAGACACCGAAGAGTCCCGTCAGTCCTTCGCCCGTCCGATCGAAGTGATCGAAGGCCCGCTGATGTCCGGCATGAACATCGTCGGCGACCTGTTCGGCGCCGGCAAAATGTTCCTGCCGCAGGTGGTGAAGTCCGCCCGCGTGATGAAACAGGCCGTGGCCCACCTGATCCCGTTCATCGAACTGGAAAAAGGCGACAAGCCGGAAGCCAAGGGCAAGATCCTCATGGCCACCGTTAAAGGCGACGTGCATGACATCGGCAAGAACATTGTCGGCGTGGTACTGGGTTGCAACGGCTACGACATCGTCGACCTCGGCGTGATGGTACCAGCCGAGAAGATCCTGCAAGTGGCCAAGGAACAGAAGTGCGACATCATCGGCCTGTCCGGCCTGATCACCCCGTCGCTGGATGAAATGGTCCACGTGGCCCGCGAGATGCAGCGCCAGGACTTCCACCTGCCGCTGATGATCGGCGGCGCGACCACCTCCAAGGCGCACACGGCGGTGAAAATCGAGCCGAAGTACAGCAACGACGCGGTGGTCTACGTCACCGACGCCTCCCGCGCCGTGGGCGTGGCGACGCAGTTGTTGTCCAAGGAGCTGAAGGCCGGTTTCGTCGAGAAGACCCGCGAAGAGTACGTCGAAGTCCGCGAGCGCACCGCCAACCGCAGCGCCCGTACCGAACGCCTGAGCTACGCGGCCTCGATCGCGAAAAAACCGCAGTTCGACTGGGCCACTTACACCCCGGTCAAACCGACGTTCACCGGCAGCCGCGTGCTGGACAACATCGACCTCAACGTCCTGGTCGAGTACATCGACTGGACGCCGTTCTTCATCTCCTGGGACCTGGCCGGCAAGTTCCCGCGCATCCTCGAAGACGAAGTGGTCGGTGAGGCCGCGACCTCGCTGTACAAGGACGCCCGCGAAATGCTGACCAAGCTGATCGACGAGAAGCTGATCAGCGCCCGTGCGGTGTTCGGCTTCTGGCCGGCCAATCAGGTGCATGACGACGATATCGAGCTGTACGGCGATGACGGCAAGCCGATGGCGCGCCTGCATCACCTGCGCCAGCAGATCATCAAGACCGACGGCAAGCCGAACTTCTCGCTCGCCGACTTCGTCGCGCCGAAGGACAGCGAAGTGACTGACTACGTCGGTGGTTTCATCACCACCGCCGGGATCGGCGCCGAAGAAGTGGCCAAGGCCTATCAGGACGCTGGCGACGACTACAACTCGATCATGGTCAAGGCGTTGGCCGACCGTCTGGCTGAAGCCTGTGCCGAATGGCTGCACCAGCAGGTGCGTAAAGAACACTGGGGTTACGCCAAGGATGAAGTTCTCGACAACGAGGCGTTGATCAAAGAGCAGTATTCCGGCATCCGCCCTGCCCCGGGCTACCCGGCATGCCCGGATCACACCGAGAAGGCCACGCTGTTCGCCCTGCTCGACCCTGAGGCCCAGGAAATGCGCGCCGGCCGCAGCGGTGTGTTCCTCACCGAGCACTACGCGATGTTCCCGGCAGCGGCGGTCAGCGGCTGGTATTTCGCGCATCCGCAGGCGCAGTACTTCGCCGTGGGCAAGGTCGACAAGGATCAGGTGCAGAGCTACACCTCGCGCAAAGGCCAGGAACTGAGCCTGACCGAGCGTTGGCTGGCGCCGAACCTGGGTTACGACAACTGATCCAGCTTCACGCGACACGTGACACCCTGTGGGAGCCTATTGGCTCCCACAGGTATTTCTGCACCCCGGAAAGGGTTGGCTATGCTTGTCTGACACACACGGCAGACGAGGGATTTATGGACGATCCAGTCGACAACAAGCCACCGACCTTCTGGCAGATGCTGCAAAGCGTCATGGCGGCGGCGTTCGGGGTGCAGAGCGGCAAGAACCGGGCAAGGGACTTCACCCATGGAAAGCCCAGCCACTTCATCTTCCTGGGCATTGCGTTCACGGCGGTGTTCGCCCTGACGCTGTTTGGCATCGTGCAACTGGTGGTGCATCTGGCAGGCGCGTGACCGGCGTCAGTGCATCAGGGTTTGCAGATTGAACGGATAGCGATACGAAACCGGACGGCCCTTCGCCGAGAGCTTGCGAAAATGCACGCCGTAGTCCGGCGCAGTGCCCATGGCCAGCATTCGGCGGGCATGATCTCTGTCGATCAGTTGCAACAATGGAATCTGCCGGTCACGACCGCCGTACTGATTCAGATCGACGCCTTGCGCGTGATCATGCAGTTCGACAAGCGCCCAGCCACCGAGAGTGAAATGCCCGCCGAGCAACGCGCTCAGGCGACCGTCAACCATGGCCTGCAAAGCTTCGGGCGAGGTATTGACCGCGCTGAACAACACGTCCTTGCCCGGCACTTTGCCGGCCTCTGAAACGGCGCGCATCGCACCGAAGGCCATTTCATCGTTGGCCGCCCACACCAATGACACTTTTGGATATCGGACCAACAATTGCTTCGCCTGCTCGTAGGCACGTTGTTGCGTCCAGCCGCCGTAGACCAGTTGCCGCAAACGTACCTGAGGATGCTCGGCCAGCGCCCGCTGCATGCCCTTTTCGCGCAGTTGCGCCGAGGGCGTGATCTTCAGGCCGGAAAACGCCAGCAGGTCGATGTTTTCACCGGGGGCCACGGGTGGATGCAGGCGAATCAGCTCCTTCATCATCAGGTAACCACCCTCCTCATCGTTGGGCACCAGGCTACCGATACGATCCGCGCGCTCTGCCACCAGCGCCTGCTGGTTGGGTGTCAGTGCCGAATTGACGATAAAGAGCTTCACGCCACTGTCATTGGCCATGCGCAAAATCTGCGGCGCGACGTACTGTTCATTGACGAACACCAGATAATCCGGGCGATCAGGCCCCTGCAACGCCAGTCGCGCCTGCGCCAGGGTCAGTTCGGGCTGGCGCTGGGCATAGAGGATGTGCAGGTCGATTCCAAGATCCCGAGCGGCGGCCTGCATGAATTGCGAGTAACTGACCCAGAACGCTTCCTGGGTCGAGCCCGGATTCAGAAACAGCACGGACTCCGCCCGCGCACTGGTCCCGAAGGCCATGCCCAGCAAAAGCAGACTGATGTGGAGAAACTTGAACATGAAGCATCCGGGCCCGGGGAAAAATGGCCGCGCATTATAGCCATTCAATCGCCGGCCATTAGCGCCTGATCCCGCTTTTTGTCCGACAATCGTCGGAAGCGGGCCCGGAGGGGTCGTTTTACTGATGACTGACCCAGAACACCGCTGTTCCAACGACCAGAATGATCAGGAACAGAATGGCCCACGCATCGACACTGCTATCGCTTTTCCTTGCCTTGGTTGGGTTGCTCATTGCATCGCCTCTTGTCGGTTTTATCGGTGATTGCAGAAAGACTCGACCACAGTTAAGACGATGATTGTCCGCACGACAAATGTGGGTTAGTTAACAGTGATTCTCGTTAGTCGTTTTGGTTCTTTCCATATACTCAAACATCACTTTTGCGCATAACTGCAAACGGGTATATTGCCCCGGCTCCATTAGGGAGTGCGCGGCCGTGCGCGCGTAATTGCAGAGGCACCATCGGACTCCAGCAAGCGAAAACGCAGCGTTTTCCGAGTAGCCCAAAGCCTGAGAACAGGACTTATATGTACGTATACGACGAGTACGATCAGCGGATCATCGAGGACCGCGTCAAGCAGTTCCGTGATCAGACCCGACGCTATCTGGCAGGTGAGCTGAGCGAAGAAGAATTCCGCCCCCTGCGCCTGCAGAATGGCCTGTACATCCAGCGTTTCGCGCCGATGTTGCGGGTGGCGGTGCCTTACGGCCAACTGACCTCGCGTCAGATGCGCATGATGGCGAAGATTGCCCGTGACTACGACAAGGGCTACGCCCACATCAGTACCCGCCAGAACGTACAGTTCAACTGGCCGGCACTCGAAGACATCCCGGACATCCTCGCCGAACTGGCCACCGTGCAGATGCACGCGATCCAGACCAGCGGCAACTGCCTGCGCAACGTCACCACCGACCAGTTCGCCGGTGTTGCGTTCGACGAGTTGATCGATCCGCGTCCGTGGTGCGAAATCGTTCGTCAGTGGACCACGTTCCACCCGGAATTCGCCTACCTGCCACGCAAATTCAAGATCGCCGTCAACGGTTCGACCTCCGACCGCGCGGCCATCGAAGTCCACGACATCGGCCTTGAGCCGGTCCACAACGCCGCTGGCGAACTCGGTTTCCGCGTGCTGGTCGGCGGCGGTCTGGGTCGTACTCCGGTGGTGGGTGCCTTCATCAACGAGTTCTTGCCGTGGCAGGATCTGTTGAGCTACCTCGACGCGATCCTGCGGGTCTACAACCGCTACGGCCGTCGCGACAACAAATACAAGGCGCGGATCAAGATCCTCGTCAAAGCGCTGACTCCAGAAGTCTTCGCCCAAAAAGTCGATGCCGAAATGGAACACCTGCGCGGCGGCCAGACAACGCTGACCGAAGCCGAACTGCATCGCGTCGCCAAACACTTCGTCGACCCGGACTACAAGGCGCTGAGCAATCAAGACGCCGAACTGGCCGCCCTCGACAAGGAACACCCGGGTTTCGCCCGCTGGCGCACCCGCAATACCCTGGCACACAAGAAGCCGGGCTATGTAGCCGTAACGCTGTCCCTGAAGCCGACCGGCGTTGCACCGGGCGACATCACCGACAAGCAGCTCGACGCCGTCGCCGACCTGGCCGACCGCTACAGCTTCGGTCAACTGCGCACCTCCCACGAGCAGAACATCATTCTGGCCGATGTCGAGCAGAGCCAGTTGTTCACCCTGTGGGGCGAACTGCGTGAAGGTGGTTTCGCTACACCGAACATCGGCCTGCTGACCGACATCATCTGCTGCCCTGGCGGTGATTTCTGCTCCCTGGCCAACGCCAAGTCGATCCCGATCGCCGAATCGATCCAGCGCCGTTTCGACGACCTGGACTACCTGTTCGACATCGGTGAGCTGGACCTGAACATCTCCGGTTGCATGAACGCCTGCGGTCACCACCACGTCGGCCACATCGGCATCCTCGGCGTGGACAAGAAAGGTGAGGAGTTCTATCAGGTCTCCCTCGGCGGCAGCGCCAGCCGTGACGCCAGCCTGGGCAAGATCCTCGGCCCGTCCTTCGCCCAGGACGACATGCCGGATGTGATCTCCAAGCTGATCGACGTGTACGTGGAACAACGTACCGAAGACGAGCGCTTCATCGACACCTACCAGCGTATTGGCATCGACCTCTTCAAGGAACGCGTCTATGCAGCGAATCATTAAGAACAACGAGGTCGTCGACGAAACCTGGCACCTGCTGCCCAAGGATTTCAACATTGACGAGATCAGCAACTGCGACGACCTGATCGTCCCGCTGCAACTGTGGCGTGAACACAGCCGCATGCTCAAGGCCCGCGATGGCGGTCTGGGTGTCTGGCTGGACGCCGACGAAGAAGCCGAGGAAATCGGTGACGACGTGAATGAGTTCCAGGTAATTGCCTTGAACTTCCCGGCGTTCACCGATGGCCGCAACTACTCCAACGCCCGTCTGCTGCGTGACCGCTACGGTTTCAAAGGCGAACTGCGGGCGATTGGCGACGTGCTGCGCGACCAACTGTTCTACATGCGCCGTTGCGGTTTCGATGCCTTCGCCTTGCGCGCGGACAAAGACCCGTACGACGCCCTGGAAAGCCTCAAGGACTTCTCGGTGACCTATCAGGCCGCCACTGACGAACCGCTGCCACTGTTCCGTCGCCGCTGACCGTGTACTCCGAGCCCGCAAACGCGGGCTCGGGGGCTCTGCTTATCCCTCTCTCGTTCCTAACCTGTTGGGCCCCGGTGTGACCGGCAAAGTCAGCCCCGGATGCCTCGCCAGTGCCGCGCTGGTCAGTTGTTTTCGCAGTTCCAGGCTTTCATTTCTGAAGTTGTCGAAGATCGTCGTCATTTGCTGACTGGCGGCCTCACGAGACAACCCGACCTGTGCCTCCAATCGCGAAAACGCTTGCGCACTTCGATCGAAAACGCTGATAAATGCATCCTGACGTGTCGTCAGCAAATACTCCGCCCAGAACTCCTGTCTGCTGACCGACTCAGTCAGTAGCACCGTCTGCTCGGCCCTGACGACCTCCAGATACGCGTGATCGATCTGCGCGTCGGTCACCTCGGTATCCAACGGTACATTCAGCTCTGTGGGTTGTGCTGGCAACGCCAGGCGCCGCGCCAGTCTCACTCGATAAATCAGGCTGACATCCAGCGCCTGACGTTGAGTGAAGGTCCCTGAGCGGGAACGTCGCGCAATATCGAGCAACGCTTGCTTTTCCACCTGCTGCAAACGGAACAACCCGCGCAACAGACGGACCAGGTCGCCTTCAAGTGTCTGTGTACCGGTGCGGGCCGCTGCCGCTGCCCGATAACACAGAACCCTGACCTCCAGATCGCTGAACAGCCCCGCAACATTGGGAGCACTGACCCAACCTGACCGGGCCATGCGAAACAGCGCTCGACGCAACGAATCATCCTCGCAGGCCGCCTCCAGCACATTCCACACCCGCTGCCCGAGCTGTTCGCGGGTTCGGGAGTAATCGGCCGTTTCACGCAGTTGCATGAGCACTTCAAAAAAATCCCGGGAGTCCCGCGCAGCCGACAGCGATGACAGCACCTGCTTCGCCCGGCCGATCTCCACCGCCGGCAGGCCGTTGACCCACCCGGCCCCCTCACGATCACCCGCCAATCGTACAGTGCGGGTGTATTCGGTGGTGATCACGCCGAGGCTTATACCTTGTGACTGCTGGTACGCAGCAATGTCTTTCAGGCTTGTCGCCGACAGCGGGTTGCCATCGATCGTGGTGCCCCGGTTCAGTACCGCGCGGGAGGTGAACACGGACGACGGGATATCGACGATCCTGTTGTTGCGCAAATCGAGAGACTCCAGATGCGCAAGCCCATCGGTGTTCCCGGGCCATTCGCTGATGCCGGTGTCACGCAGGTTCAGATGGCGCAAACTGCGCATCGCACTGACATCAGGCGTCTGCCCCAAAGTCGAGTTGAACCCAAGGTCCAGCGTGCGCAAATGCTGCTTGCCGCCCAGTTCCTGCATCGATCGCTCGGTCAGGCGAATACTGTTATTGCTCAGATCCAGCCCGGTCAGCGCCGGCATATCGCCGATCGCAAGAGGAATGCGCGTCAACCCGTTCCCTGACAGATTCAGCACCCGCAATCCGGAAAAGTTACGCAAAAATGTGTTCAAACCCGCACTGGCGCCAACGCCACTCATCTCCAAAGCGGTGATGTGGGCAAAATCACCAACGAGGGTCGGTATTTCCCCCAGCGGCGCTGCATCGAATGTCAGACTGTAGGTCGGATGACCCGAGTGCACGGAGTGGCGGGTTTCCTTGCGCCAGGCGCGCAAAATGGCTTGCATTGCCCGAGCCTTGCTATGGGTAGGCACCTTGATTCTCGGCCCCTCCTCTTCCTGATAATACGTATCGCGGTGAGTCCAGCGCTCCAGGGTTTCGACCATCGTCCTGTATTGCTCGCGCAGCCGCTCCAGCGATCTGATGACCAGGACTTCGTCGGTGCCCAGCGAGGTCACGAAACGTTTGAGCTGCGCGGGGGATTGGGCCGGATACAGCTCCTGTGCCCGACGTATGAGCACGGGAGATGTTCCCGATGCAGAACTCGAAGGAGCCGACTGCTGGACGAAGGCTTGCTCGATCCGACGATCCGCCAGGCCCATGGGTGAACGGTAATCGGCGCTCATCGGTTCAATTCCCAATACCTTGGCAAATGCCTCGCGCCGCTGCAGTGCCGATACAGTGATTTTCTGCCGCAAGCCAGTGCCGTCGATGTCCTTGTCGACCCCGATGGCCTTGCGACTGTGGGCCGGCAAGCTTTCCCACAACGTCTGGAAAAAATTCGCCCGGGTGCGCGTCGGCTGACTGGAGATGACCGTGTGACGCGTGTCCTGGCCCTGATAGCGCTCGGCGTAGGCTTCGATCAGCACTTTGTGCGCGGCGTCACTCGGGCCGACGGTTGCCCGCTGATCGGCATACACACCCCAATCCAGAATTTCGACAAACACATCGCCAGGCCAGCCAGGCAAATGGGTCAACGTGTCGAGTATCAGCATGTCGGGATCGCGCCCGCAGGCCGCGTCCAGATACACCCCCTCATAGGCCCGGTTCAGACGCTGGATCTGCTGATAGCGCCGCGCCTCTTCGGCCAGGCGCAGCGGTACAGTGTCGGATTCCAGTTGCTCCCACTCGCGTACATCGGCATGTTGCACCAGTTCGTCGATAACACTGGCTGAAAGTCCCGGAAATGCCTTGACGATCGGCTCGTTTCTGGAAAGTTCGCAAATGTCGGCTCGCCGGAACAGCCGATCCATCATCGCCATGCGCATGCGCGGTGCCAGCGCGGCAATGTGACTGGCCAGTAGCGCCGTCTGATTTTTCTGCTCCACGGTAACCGAACCCAGCAAACGCGAACGTTCACTGTCATTGAGTGCTGCCAACAGTGGTGCATGGAACTGTCCCTTGCTCAGCACGTCCTCACTGATTTTCACCTGACGGGCCGCATTGCCTGCACCATAGCGCGTCACTTCGTCGCCGGTGACGTCCTCCACAATGATTGCCATGTCTCGTGGCCAACGACCTGCCCCCGTCAGCAAATACAACTGCAGATCGGCGTCTGCCATGGGGGCAGACGCCGGTAAAGCCATCTGCTCCATGAACAACCCGACGTCAGTATCTGCGCGAAAACGCCTTACAGAATCCGACAGCGCCGCCATCGGCTTGCCGCGCTCGACAAACAGCTGCCGCATAACCGCCTCATCGATGCCACTGGCCGCGATGATTTGCAGCGCGCGAGTATCTGAAACCTTCTCTTCCCGGAATCCCAAACGACGGAACAGGGTCAAGGAGCTCCATTCGTGAGGCAACTCGGAATCGTGACGCCAGGCGCCCGCACCGTTGGTCTCTAGTAAAGGTGAATAGCGTTCGGGCAACTGCGGGTCATGCACCTCCCACAAGCCGGTGCCGGTTACCGGACGCACCGCGTACGCATCGGGCCCCAGCGGCAAATAGCGCTTGTCTGCGCGCCAGACCAACCCTTGTGCGTCGGCAGCAAGGTTGCTCGGCAAGGATTCACGATGACGGTAAGCCGTCATGTCCGGATTCCAAAGTCGATGCGACATCGCGCCAACCGGGACGCGCCGCAACCCCTGCATGAAACTCGACGAGCGTACGAGTCTATAGGCCTCGCCGGTGGCCACACCGCCAGCGGCGAAGCTCGCCATGAGGATCAGGTTCTCAAGGGTGTCAAACAGACAATCGGCGGCATGCTCCTGATCGCCGTGAGCCCAGCTGTCGATGCCCTCGTAAATCTCGCCGAGCAATTGCAGCCCGGCAACGGCGCACAGGACTTCACCGAGCACCGGCACAAAGGAGACAAAAAACAACAGCGTATTCAGTCCGATCGCTTTGTAGGTGTCCAGCCTGGCCAGACGGGTTTTCTCATCCTCATCGTCGGTGGGTACCACCAGCAAACGAGTGTCGGCCCGCACCTGCGCCGCGCGGTGCTGGAAGATGGCCAGAAACAGGTCCCGTTTTGCGTCACCTTCAAGATCGATGCCTGTCAGCGGCAGATAGGTCGAAGTAATGGGAAAATGGTTCGGCCTGGCATTCAACAATCGCACACTCAGTCCGGTCAGGAAAAGTGAGCGATCTTGCATAGGGAGAAATCGCATGAAAAAACGTCGGAACTCGGAATTGCGTAAACGCCCGCTCAGCTCAAGCTCGAATTTCTGGAACGACGCATACTCTTTCAATGGATGATCAGGATCGCCCGGCATATAGATCACACAACGGTAATCGTCTTCCTCTGGCTCGTCGATCAGGCCGATGAACATGGCGCCTCGAAGTTGCACACCGAGCATTTCAAGACTTTGATAGCCGAGCGTGTTTTTGCCCAGTTTGATCGAGGACTCCGAGTTCTTGATCGACTTGAGCATCTGATAAACATCGGCGCTTATGTGACCACGCATGTAGGCGATATGCCGATCAACATCGAATTGATCCCTGGAATAAGCGACAGATGTTTCCTGCAAACTGGCGAGTTGAGTGTCGCTGCCAAAAAAACCTTCCACATGTTTCTGGTATTGCTTGCCAAGATCCAGGTATCGGCAAAGTCTGGCGAACTCATGGGGCTGTATCGGCAAAACCCGGTTGGACCGCCCCGTTACTTTCTGCGGAACGTAGAGCAAAGAGCTCTCGTGATAGCTGCTGGCCAGGGTTTCAGACAACTCGAAATTTTCACAGGCCGCCGTCAACAGATCGCGATCGATCGGCAACACCAGTTTCTTTCGCAGCCCCAACAGACTTGACGTCGAGCGCACATGCTGAAAAATCGCCCCATCGACTTCGAAGGGTTCGCCCAGTTTCTCAGCCATGGCCTTGGCCAGAAGGGGTGTGCAAAAGCTCTGTGGGGATTTTAACGTCCGCAGCTTTTCCAGCGCGGCATGGCGTGATTTGAAACTGGCCTTGAAACTTTCATAGAGATCATTGCGCGCGACCTCTGACGATTCAAGCAGCCAGGCGGGCATCCGCTTTTTATACAACTCAAAGAAGACACCTTGTTGAGCTGGCGTCATGACGGGCAAACTTGATTGATTCTTTTCAACTTCCATGTTTAACAACTCTCATTCTGAAATGAACATCCAGAATAAAGTTGAAACAACACTCAATACAGCGCGATTAGTTGATGTATTGCCGACCAAAATAACAACATTATGCGACGATAAAACATCTATATACCGCACTGACTTACGATAAAAGCGCTTCACGCTCGCGAGGCTGAAACCTCACGAGCGTACGCAACACTTACCAGAATCGTTGCTGGGTCAGCCGGCTCCACCAGCTCAGCAACACGCGATCCACCGAGCCGCTGGCCGCCATGCCGATACGCTCCTGCAGGCTTTTGCGTTCGGCATAGTGCAGGTGATAGACCTCGGACTGTTTGGCCCGCTCGGCCAGGTATTCGTCACTGGTCTTGAGCTCATCCACCAATTGCTTTTCCAGCGCCGCGATGCCGAGCCAGACTTCACCGGTGGCCACTTCGTCGATCGCCAGTTGCGGGCGATAACGGGCGACGAAGTTCTTGAACAGCTTATGGGTGATGTCCAGGTCTTCCTGGAATTTCTCCCGGCCCTTCTCGGTGTTTTCGCCAAACACGGTGAGGGTGCGCTTGTATTCGCCGGCGGTCAGCACTTCGAAATCGATGTCATGTTTTTTCAACAGGCGATTGACGTTCGGCAGCTGCGCAACCACCCCGATCGAGCCAAGAATGGCAAACGGCGCGCTGATGATCTTCTCGCCGATGCAGGCCATCATGTAGCCGCCGCTCGCCGCGACCTTGTCGATGCACACGGTCAACGGCACGCCGGCTTCACGGATGCGCGCCAGTTGCGACGAGGCCAGGCCATAGCTGTGAACCATGCCGCCGCCACTCTCCAGACGCAGGACCACTTCATCCTTCGGTGTAGCCAGGGTCAGCAGTGCGGTGATTTCGTGGCGCAGGCTTTCGGTGGCCGACGCCTTGATGTCGCCATCGAAATCCAGCACGAATACCCGCGGTTTGGCGTCCGGGTTCTTCTTCTGTTTCTTCTCGGCCTTGGCCTCGCCCTTGCGCAAGGCCTTGAGCTGATCCTTGTCGAGCAGGGTCTGCTCCAGGCGCTCACGCAGGCCTTTATAGAAATCATTGAGCTTGTTGACCTGCAACTGGCCCGCAGACTTGCGTCGGCCCTTGCTGCGCAATGCAGCAAAACTGGCCAGCACCACCAGAATCGCGATGACCAGTGTCACGGTCTTGGCCAGGAAACTGGCGTATTCAGTCAAAAACTCCACAGTGACTCCTTCAAACGATGCGCAATTGCTTAACACGCGCGGGATACCCCCAGCATACCCATGCACTGCTTCGTCGGCCAGCCGTGAAACCTCTGGAAACAGGCCTGTAACGGGCATTTCAAACAAGCGTATGTTTTTTCATTGACAGCTCTCCGCCATCCCCATAACCTCGCCACAACCTTCAACGTACCGGGATGACGCGGACGTGGGCAGCATCTACTTGATTCGACATGGCCAGGCCTCCTTCGGTGCAGACGACTATGACGTCCTGTCGCCGACCGGTGTACGCCAGGCAGAGATCCTCGGCCGCCACCTCGCCGAGCTCGGCGTCAGCTTCGATCGCTGCCTGTCGGGCGATCTGCGCCGTCAGCAACACACGGCCAACAGCGCGCTGGAACAGTTCGCCGCCATCGGATTGCCGGTCCCTGCTCTGGAAATCGATTCGGCCTTCAACGAATTCGACGCCGACGCCGTGATCCGCGCCCTGCTCCCGGCCATGCTGCCCGAAGAACCCGAAGCGCTGGAGATCCTGCGCAACGCCGCACAGAATCGTGGCGAGTTCCAGCGCATCTTCGCCCTGATCATCGAACGCTGGCTGGCCGGCACCTACGACACGCCGGGGCTGGAAAGCTGGCTGGGCTTCGTCGAACGGGTCCAGGCCGGGCTGAACCGCCTACTCGATCAGGCCGACAACACCCAGAAAATCGCAGTGTTCACCTCGGGCGGCACCATCACCGCCCTGCTCCACCTGATTACGCAAATGCCTGCACGGCAGGCCTTTGAACTGAACTGGCAAATCGTCAACACCTCGCTCAACCAGCTGAAGTTCCGCGGTCGCGAGGTGGCTCTGGCTTCCTTCAACAGTCATGCACACCTGCAACTGCTGAAGGCCCCGGAACTCATCACTTTTCGCTGAGTCCGGATTACTGTGACCCTGCTGCAATCAACCAAAAAGGATCGAACCATGACCTCCGTAGCTGATGCCGTAAAAGCAATGCAAGCCAAGTTCAACCCAGCCGCTGCTGCCGGTCTGGATCTGATCTTCGGTTTCAACATCACTGACGAAGACAAGCACTACGCCCTGATCGTCAAAGACGGCACTTGCGACATCCAGGAAGGCGAAAACGCCGACGCCAACTGCACGCTCGTGCTGGACAGCGAAACCCTGAAAGGCATCGTCAGCGGCGAAACCGACGGCATGCAAGCCTTCATGGGCGGCAAGCTGCGCGTTGAAGGCGACATGATGCTGTCGATGAAACTGTCCGAGCTGTTCCCGGCATAAGTCGGCAGCCAGACTGCAAACAAATCCCGCCCCTGTGGCGGGATTTGTCGTTTCAGGCGCTCGAACCGGCAAACGAAGCCGCCAGCAACTCCCGCGTATACGGGTGTTTTGCCGAGCCGAACAACTCACCCGTTTCCCCTCGCTCCACCACCTCGCCATCCTTCATCACGATCAGGTCGTGAGCCAGTGCCCGCACTACCGCCAGGTCATGACTGATGAACAGATACGTCAGACCGTGCTCCTCCTGTAACCGGCGCAACAGCGCGACGATCTGTTTCTGCACCGTGCGATCCAGCGCCGACGTCGGCTCGTCGAGCAGGATCAGATCCGGCTTGAGCACCAACGCCCGGGCGATGGCGATGCGTTGTCGTTGCCCGCCGGAAAACTCGTGGGGATAGCGATGACGTGTCGCCGGATCGAGGCCCACTTCCCGCAAGACATCAATCACGGCCTGTTCACGTTCCCGCGCATTCATGTCGCTGTGCACCTGCAAACCCTCGGCGATGATCTGCTCCACGCACAAGCGCGGACTGAGGCTGCCGAACGGATCCTGAAACACCACTTGCAGGCGTTTGCGTAGCGGCCGTAGCTGCTTTCCGCTCAGGCCTTCCAGCGCCTTGCCTTCGAAACGGATGCTGCCGTCAGCCTCGATCAGTCGCAGGATCGCCTGGCCGAGGGTGGACTTGCCGGAGCCCGACTCACCGACAATCCCCAAGGTCCGCCCCCGTTGCAGGCTCAGATCGATACCGTTGACCGCGTGCAGATACGACTTTGGGCGCAGCCAGCCGCCACCGAGTCGAAAGCGCACGTTGAGATCGCGCACTTGCAACAGTTCCTCCGACTTGTCCCGACACAGCGCCATGCCCCCGGGTTCGGCGTTAAGCAATTCAATACTGTAGGGATGCTGCGGCGCCCGGAACAGTTGCTCGCAAGTCGCCTGTTCGACGATCTCGCCGCCGCGCATCACCGCGACTCGCTGGGCGATGGTGCGTACCAGATTCAAGTCGTGACTGATGATCAGCAGCGCCATGCCCAGGCGTTGTTGCAGCTCTTTTAGCAACAGAAGAATCTTGCGCTGCACGGTAACATCGAGGGCAGTGGTCGGCTCATCGGCGATCAGTAACTGAGGCTCGCACGCCAGCGCCATCGCGATCATCACTCGCTGCCGTTGCCCGCCGGAGAGCTGATGCGGATAAGCCTTCAGACGTTCACTTGGGCGTTGAATGCCCACCAGTTCCAACAGCTCCAGAATCCGTTTGCGCGCCGCCGCGCCTGCCAGACCTTTGTGCAGCGCCAGACTTTCGCCGAGTTGTCGCTCGATGCTGTGCAACGGGTTGAGCGAACTCATCGGCTCCTGAAAAATCATCGCAATGCGGTTGCCGCGCAATTGCCGCAGATAACGTTCATGGACGCCCAGCAACTCTTCGCCGCCATAACGAATGCTGCCGTCGATCTTCGTGATGTTCGGGTCCAGCAGTTGCAGAATGCTGTGGGCCGTCACCGACTTACCGGAACCGGACTCCCCCACCAGCGCCAGGCATTCACCCGGACGGATGTCGAGGTCGATGCCGTGGACCACTTCCTGGCCTTTGAAGGCAACCCGCAGGTCGCGTATTTCGATCAAGTGTTCACGCATATCAAGTCCTGGGGTCGAAGGCATCACGGCACGCTTCGCCGATGAATACGAGCAATGAAAGAATCAGCGCGAGAGCAAAGAACGCTGTCAGGCCCAGCCACGGCGCTTGCAGATTGGTCTTGCCCTGACCGATCAATTCACCCAGCGACGCACTGCCCGCCGGCATGCCGAAGCCCAGAAAATCCAGCGCAGACAACGTTGCGATGGCTCCGGTGAGAATGAACGGCAGGTACGTCAGCGTCGCGCTCATGGCGTTGGGCAGGATGTGCCGCACGATCACCTGCGCATCGCCGACGCCCAGTGCCCGCGCCGCTTTCACGTACTCGAGCCCACGGCTGCGCAGAAACTCGGCGCGCACCACATCCACCAGGCTCAGCCAGGAAAACAGCGCCATGATGCCCAGCAGCCACCAGAAATTCGGCTCGACGAAGCCCGACAGAATGATCAGCAGATAGAGCACCGGCAGCCCCGACCAGACCTCCAGCAAACGCTGTCCGATCAAGTCGACCCAACCGCCGTAGTAGCCCTGCAACGCACCGGCGGCGATGCCGATCAACGCACTGGTCGCGGTCAGTGCCAAGGCAAACAGCAGTGACACCCGCGTACCGAAAATCACCCGCGCCAGCACATCCCGCGCCTGATCATCGGTGCCCAGCCAGTTCTCACCGGTGGGCGGGCTCGGTGCCGGTTCCATGAGGTCGTAATTGACCGTGTCGAAACCGAACGGGATCGGCGCAAACCACATCCGCCCGCCCTGCCCCTCGATCAGCTCGCGAACCTGGGCGCTGCGATAGTCAGGCTGAAACGGCAACTCGCCGCCGAAGTCCTGTTCGGTGTAACGCTTGAACGCCGGAAAATACCAACCGCCCTGGTAGCTCACCAACAGCGGTTTGTCGTTGGCGACCAGTTCGCCGCCAAGGCTCAATCCGAAGAGTGCGAGAAACAGCCACAACGACCACCAGCCGCGCCGATGAGCCTTGAACCGCGCCCAACGGCGCTGTCCGATGGGAGATAACGTCAGCATCGGGCGGTCCTCGCAGAGAAGTCGATGCGCGGGTCGACCAGCGTGTAGCACAGGTCACCGAGCAGTTTTATCAAGAGTCCGAACAGGGTGAAGATGAACAGCGAACCGAACACCACCGGGTAATCCCTCGACACTGCCGCCTCGTAACTGAGGCGCCCGAGGCCATCGAGGGAAAAAATCACCTCGATCAGCAGCGAGCCGCCGAAGAACACGGTCACCAGCGCCTGAGGCAACCCGGCGACCACCAACAGCATCGCATTGCGAAACACGTGTCCGTACAACACCTGTCGCTCACTCAACCCCTTGGCCCGGGCCGTGACCACGTACAGCCGCGAGATCTCGTTGAGGAAGCTGTTCTTGGTCAGGATCGTCAGGGTCGCGAAACCACCGATCACCAGCGCGCTGACCGGCAACACCAGATGCCAGAAGTAGTCCGCCACCTTGCCCCACGGCGTCAGCTCGGCGAAGTTGTCCGAGACCAGCCCGCGCACCGGAAACCAGTCCAGCGCCGTACCGCCGGCAAACACCACGATCAACAACAGGGCGAACAGAAAGCCCGGCATCGCGTAACCGATGATGATCGTCGCGCTGCTCCAGACATCGAACGCCGAACCGTTGTGCACGGCCTTGCGGATGCCCAGCGGGATCGACACCAGATAGGTGATCAACGTCGCCCACAGCCCCAGCGACAAGATCACCGGCAATTTCTGCCAGATCAATTCCGTCACCGTCGCGCCACGAAAGAAACTCTTGCCGAAATCCAGCTGCGCGTAGCTCTTGAGCATCAGCCACAAGCGCTCGCTGGCGGGTTTGTCGAACCCGTACTGGCGCTCGATATCGGCCACCAGTTTCGGGTCCAGGCCACGGGTCGCGCGGGACTCGCCGCCAATGGTTTCGACATGACTTGCACCCACTGCCCCACCGACACCGATCCCCTGCAAACGGGCGATGGCCTGCTCGACCGGGCCACCGGGCGCAGCCTGCACGATCACGAAGTTCACCAACAGAATCGCCAACAAGGTCGGCACGATCAGCAGCAGACGCCGCAGGCTATAACCCCACATGGGCCAACTCCTTTTGCTGTTTTTGCGCCTGAGTGGCGGTCAACGCCGTCGGACTGATTTCCCACCAGGTATCCAGGCCAGCGTCGTACAGCGGCGCAATCGCCGGCCGGCCGAAACGGTTCCACCACACCGTGGAAATACCCGGTGGGTAATAGTTGGGAATCCAGTAGTAGCCCCACTGCAACACCCGGTCCAGCGCACGGGCATGGCGCAACAGACTCGCGCGGCTGTCGGCCTGCACCACGCCTTCGAGCAGCGCATCCACCGCCGGATCACGCAGCACCATGTAGTTGTTGGAACCCGGATCATCGGCGCCGTCGGAGCCGAAGTAATTGAACATTTCGCGCCCTGGTGCCTGACTCACCGGATAACCGACGACGATCATGTCGTAGTCGCGATTGCGCACGCGGTTGGTGTATTGCGCGGTGTCGACCTGACGAATATCGAAGCCGATGCCGATCTGCGCCAGGTTGCGTTTGAACGGCAGCAACAAGCGCTCGAAACCTTTCTGGCCGTTGAGAAAGGTGAATTGCAGCGGCTCGCCGGCGGCATTCACCAGTTGATCGCCACGGGGTTTCCAACCAGCGGCTTCCAGCAGTTTCAGCGCCTGCAACTGTTGCGCGCGGATGTTGCCGCTGCCGTCGGTGCGCGGCGCTTCGAACACCTGGCTGAACACCTCATCGGGGATCTTGCCGCGCAAGGGTTCTAGGATTTTCAGTTCTCCGGCGTCCGGCAATTCAGTGGCTGACAGCTCGCTGTGGGAGAAGTAACTGCGCTGGCGCAGGTACATGCTGCGCATCATCTGCCGATTGCTCCATTCGAAATCCCAGAGCATGGCGATCGCTTGGCGCACCCGGCGATCCTGAAACAACGGTTTCTGCAGGTTGAACACGAAACCCTGAGAGCCTTGAGCAGCACCGGGAGCGAGGTGTTCGCGCAACAGTTTGCCCTGCTCCAGCGCTGCGCCGGCATAACCGATGGTGTAACTGGTGGCGGAGAACTCGCGGTTGTAATCGAAGCCGCCGGCCTTGAGCACTTGCCGCGATACGTCGGTGTCGGCGAAGAACTCCACACTCAATTGATCGAAGTTGTAGAGCCCGCGACTGATTGGCAGATCCTTGCCCCACCAGTCCTGAACCCGCTGGAATTTCACACTGCGACCGGCATCCACGGCGCTGACCCGATAGGGGCCGCTGCCGGGCGGAATCTCGAAACCAGCGCCTTCGGCAAAGTCCCGGGTGCGCCACCAATGCTCGGGCAGCACGGGTAGCACCGCCAGATCCAGCGGCAACGTGCGGCTGTCGTTGTTCTTGAACACGAAGCGCACCTGCGTTGGCGACTCGACCTGCACTTCGGCGACATCCCGAAACTGCTGCCGATACTTCAGGCTGCCCTGTGTGGTGAACAGCTCGAAGGTGTAGCGCACGTCCTCGGCGGTGATCGGCGTGCCGTCATCGAAACGCGCCGCTGGATTGAGATAGAAGCGCACCCAGCGCCGATCCGTGTCCAGTTCCATGCGTTGCGCCACCAGGCCGTAGACGCTGTAGGGCTCATCCTTGCTGCGATAAGCCAGTGGCGCGTAGAGCCAACCGTCGATCTCGGCGACGCCGGTGCCTTTTTCGACATAGGGAATCAGGTGATCGAACGGACCGCTTTCCAGCGAAGAACGCCGCAGGCTACCGCCCTTGGGGGCGTCGGGGTTGGCGTAGGCCAGGTGCTGGAAGTCCGGGGCGTACTTCGGAGCTTCGCCGTAGACCGTGAGGGCATGTTGAGGCTGCGCAAATATCGCCGGGCTCAGAACAAGACATACGCCCAGCAAAGTGAGTCTGGAAAACATGGGCAGATCCTTTAACCGCGTACCTGCCTACCTTTGATGTGCAGCGGGCAGGCATTTTTTATAGGGCCGGTTTTAGAACGATCGGTTACTAAAACCGGCACCGACTGGTCACTCTCAGAACTTGTAGTTGACCCGCGTGAACAGCGTCCGCCCGAACGGATCGCCGTACTTCGGGTCGTAGCCGCTCTGGAACGTGTAGGTCTGGTTGCTGAATGGCGGCTCGCGGTCGAACAGGTTCTTCACCCCCAGCGTCACGGCCAGGGTCTTGCGCCAGGTGTAGGTACCGGCCACGTCCCAGACGTTGTAGGAGCCAACATAGTCGTGGGTCTCACGATCCGAGTCGTGATAACCGCTGGTGTAGCGGTTGGTCAGGCTTGCGCCGAACGGGCCGTAGTTCCAGCTGCCGGTCAGGCTGTGACGCCAGCGGGCCACGGCACCGGCCGAAGCAAAGTCGCCGCCGCGAAAATCGCCGAGTTTGTCGATGTAGTCGCCCTTGAGTTGCTGCTGATACTCGTAACGACTGACATAGGTCCCTTGCAGACCGATGCCGAAATCGCCGTAGGACGTGCTCGGCAGGCGATAGTCGAAGCTCACGTCGACGCCGTTGGTCTTGATCTTGCCCAGGTTGGCCAGTCCCGTGACGATGTGATCGATGGAGCCATCAGGCTTGCGGATTAAACGATCCGGGTACAGTTCCGGGTTTTCGAACACCGCCGACTCAGGGAATTCGGCGATCTGGTTGGCGATGTTGATCCACCAGAAATCCAGCCCGGTGGTCAGGCGATCGAACGGCTGATACACGAAGCCGAGGGTGACGTTGCGCGCCGTCTCCGGGCTCAGGTCCGTGTTGCCGCCCGTGGTCCGGTTGAACTGCTGGGCGCAGTCTCGGTTGGCGATCCCGCCATTGCTCGGATTACCCCCGGCGCACAGGCGCGGGTCGTTGTAGTTGGCGTTGGTGAAGGTGGTGAAGTTCGGGTTATAGAGTTCATACAGCGACGGCGCGCGGAAACCTTCACTATAGGCGCCGCGAACCACCAGCTCCTTGAACGGCTGGAAGCGGAACGAGTATTTCGGGTTGGTGGTGCTGCCGAAATCGCTGTATTTGTCGTGGCGCACGGCGGCGGACAGCTCCAGGCTGTCGAGCACCGGCACGTTGACCTCGGCGTACTGCGCCGAGACGCTGCGGTCCCCGGTGACGCTGGCATTGGGGTCAACGCCCAGGCTCTGCACATCGGCCGCGAACTGGGCGAAATCCTGATGGAAGTCTTCCTTTCGGTACTCGCCACCCAGTGCCAGCGCCGAAGGGCCTGCGCCAAACCAGTCACCAATCTCGCGGCTGACACGGCCATCAATGGCCTTCACCCGGCCAACAGCTGTTCCGTAATCGCCGTCCACCGCGTTGGCCGCCAGCAATGCGGAACCTGCAGCCGTCTGCGGGCCGAACGGGTTGATCACGCCATTGGCAATGCCCTGGCTGACAGCCCGGTCGTTCACATAACCGCTACGGATGGTATTGACCACTTTGTTCTGGTTGTACGAGGCACCGACGTTGTAGTCCCAACCGACGAGCGTGCCGTCGAAGCTCAGCAGCAGGCGCTGACCCGTATTGTCGTCCTCATGCTGGCGAGCACCGACAGCGGTTTCGCGCCAGTTCACGTCTACCGGTTGCGTTGGATCAAGGGCAAAACCGCTCGGCCCCGGGGTGACGCCGTTGCCCGGATAAAACGTAGTACCAGAATTGACCTGATTGCCCATCAACGTACCGGGGCCGATCTGGGTGCGGTTTTCGTTGCGCGCCCAGAAGTATTCGAGGCTGACGTTGTGATCGTCCGACAGCTTGCCGGTGGCTTTGGCGAAGGCCGACGTCTTTTCGGTTTCCGGCACCAGATCGAGGTAATTCCACAGGCTCTGGCGGCAGATGCCGTTGCGCGACAGCAGGCCCGGTGCATTGCAACCGGAACCGGCCAACGGGTTGGTGGCGTTGCTGCCCTGACTCCAGTTGGCGGGTGACGCGGTACCGGAGGTGTAATCAAGTCCTCGCCCCGGCTGGTAGTTGTAGGTGTAAGCGCGATCTTCGGCGGCCAGCCGTTGCTGCTTGTCGTAACTCACAACGCCGAACACGTTGAAGCGATCGTCCTGCAAATCTCCAAAACCCCAACTGCCGCTGAAGTTGCGGCTTTCACCGCCACCGGAATGGGTCGGCGTGTCGTAGTTGGTGCTGATCTGACCTTCGGTGAGGCTGGTCTTGGTGATGAAGTTGATCACCCCGCCGATGGCATCGGTGCCGTACAACGCCGAAGCACCGTCGCGCAGCACTTCAACCCGGTCGATGGCGGCGAACGGGATGGTATTGAGGTCCACGCCGGAGCCGTTGATGGCGTTGGTCGCGTTATTGCTCAAGCGGCGACCGTTAAGCAGCACCAGCGTCTTGTTCGGGCCAATGCCTCGCAGGTCAGCGTAAGACGCCCCGCCGCTGCTCGAACCCACCGAACGTCCGGAGCCCACGGAAGACTGGTTGGCAGAAATGCGATTGACCAGTTCTTCAGTGGTGGTCACGCCTTGCTTCTGCAGCTCCTCTACCCGAAGGATGGTGACGGGTACCGCCGTTTCGGCATCGACTCGGCGGATCGCGGTACCAGTGACTTCAACCCGTTGCAGTTGGGTGGTCGGCTCTGTAGCACTGCTGTCGGCGGCAATCGCCGGCAATGTGTTGATCGCCAGCAGCAAGGCCAGGCTCAACGGGGATTTAACGGGTGAAAATCGAATCATGAACAGCCATCCCTGCGTTTTGGTTTATGCAGGGATGTGCGATGGCAGATGGCGATTTATAGGGCGCGATTTAGACCGTTGGGTGCTGAGGTTATGCAAAAAAAGGCATGTGGATTGCTCAGGCCAGTTCTGCATCCCTCAGCAATCGTGTATCCAGCCCGAACCGCTCTTGCGAGACCATCCTGAATTGCCCTTCCGCCAAATCGCAGCTCACCAGCAAGTTCCACGAATGCCGGGTGGCTGCCGAGGGGATCAGTACGAACGGATGCTCGGCGAGCAATGCATCGGCAAATTCCTGCTGGTTAGGCGAAGACTGTGCCGGGCTCATCCAGTAAGGGTTGGGCAGCTCCTCGGGTTGCACGATTTTCACAAGTGCCTCACTGATCACCTCAAAGCACGTCAGCACATAGGGACTTTTATCCAGTGCGTTAAAACTCCCATGAGCTGCCACCTCCAGAATGGCGGTAGAGGGATCGATCGAGGCATAAACGACACGCCGGCCGGGCCGGTTCCATCGGCCACCCTGCAGTTCCGAACCAATACCGCTGTCCCAGGTGCATCGATAAACCTCAGGGTCCAGCCGCCACGCGTACCAACGGTCGTCCCAAGGCAACGGGTTCATTGATAAACCCCGTATTTGATTCGGTGCAGATAAGCATCGACCGATTGATACCCCAAAGAGCTCTCAATCAATGCGACGGGTCTGTAACCGTTTAACCATTTGGTTGCCTTGTTCAACCATTCCTCGGCGCTCGACTGATCGTGGAACACCTCGATGGCGGACTCCAGAGCGTGCGCATACTGGAAGGCGATCATGCTCTGCTGGCGGCTCAGGCGCGTAGGCTCGTCGCTGTTAAGCAAGCGCCGTACGGTTCTGACGGACCTTCCGGTGATGAGCTGCACAAGTTCGCTTTCCCGGTACAGCTCAGACGTTGAAATCATGTTGACGACGTCACGCAGATCAAAGCCTTCCAGCGCATAACGGATGATGTACATGGTGTCCCTGTCCCATATCCGGCCATGCAGCAACAACTCCACGGGTTTGCCCTCGACTCTCTTCAGCCCGGTGAGCCGGGGTGCTTTTGTCTGGGGCATGGGAGCACCCTCCGTAGGGCACCTGGCGTGATCGGCACGCCAGAAATCACGAGGGGAATAAGTAGAGTTTTCGTGCTCGAGATGTGCGGTTCGCATAATCCATCCAATGTCAGGGGCCCGAGCGTTCAGGCCGGTCAGTGACTTCATGTCACGACCGATGCTATAGGCCCCGCTTCCGACGGCCAACCTTAAAAAGTCGTCGGAAATATCCCTGCTTTCACTCAAAATCCGACAACTTCCGTAGGACGTTGCCGAGCGTCATTCCCTACTCAACTCCCGAAGTGATAACTCACATCCAGCCACCACTGACGACCGTAAGGGTCGTAGTTGCCCGTCGGGTAATACGGCCAGCCTGCCGAGTCGTCATGTTTGACCTGATTGAGCACGTTGTTCACGGTCAGCCCGACGCTTGCCCGGTCGTTCAAGCGATAGCGCGCACTGGCATTGAACACCGTCCACGGCGACAGACGCCCGTCACCCGCGCCGTTGGTGACCGAGCCATAGCGAATGCCCATCAGCGTCGCCGTGGCCTTCTGATAGTCCCAGGTCAGGCTGGCGTTGACCTTGCTGCGCCAGTCGTAGTTGGTGCGCGAAGTGCGCCAGTCCTGGGTCGGGGCTTCATCCGATTCCTTGTAGAAGTGCGACAGCACCAGGGTGTAGCCCAGCGCCGAACTGAACGCGCCGTACTGGCCCGCGCCCCAGCGAATGTTGCTCTTGAAATCGAGACCGCTGACCCGCTCGCTGGCCGCGTTGATCGCATTCACCCGCACCCGCTGCAACTGGTTGGGATCGATGGCGGCATTGCCGGGATTGCGGTCAACACGCGCGAGGGTCGACTGACAGTTGGCCGAGTTGATGTCCTGGGTGCCGTTGCGGCATTCGTTCTCCTGCTGCAACAGGCGGTTTTCGTCGACGGTGGTCAGCAGGTCATCGATTTCCACGCGCCAGAAGTCGGTGGAAAAATCGAAGTTGCGCGACGGCGACCAGACAAAACCGTAGGTCCACGACTTGCCGCGTTCGGATTCCAGATCCGCCGTGCCGCTTTGTGTGTAGTCGACCCGCCCACGATCACACGCGCCCGCCACGCCCTGGCTGCAACCGTAATAATCGATCTGCGCCGGGTAGTAACCGTTGCTGTCGGACTGGTAGATGTAGTTCAAGTCCGGAGCCCGGAAACTGGTGCCGTAGCTGCCGCGCAACAACAGGCTGGTGACCGGTCGCCATTCGATACCGAGGTTGTAGGTTTTCTGCTGTTCGCTGCGCCCGCTGAATTTGTATTGGTCCCAGCGCCCCGCCGCCGTCGCCAGCACTGTGTCGGTCACCGGAATGCTGAACTCACCACCCGCCGCGTATCGCTTGCGCGAACCGCCGGAGCTTTGCGCCGGCGTCACGCCATAGAAACTGCCGTCGTTGAGGCTGTCGTCCGGGTCGATGCGGTATTCCTGTTTACCGGCTTCCAGTACGCCGGCAAATCCGACCGGGCCGGCCGGCAGGTCAAACAGATCGCCATTGACCGAGGCGTTGTAGCTGGTGGACACCGACTTGCTGCTCTGGGTCAGGTTGCCGCGAAACTGCTCCCACTCTTGAGGCGTCAATGGCCGGTCGAGGCGCGAGGCGTCCGGGGAAAATACCGGGTAGCCGCCGCGCGTACCGAGCTGCGGGCCGAGATAGAAATCCTGGATCGACGACAGCGGCGTGTAGCGTGTGGTGCGCACGCTTTTATATTCCGAGCGATTGGCCGCCAGATCATAGTGCCAGCCGGTGTCGGCGATCTTGTCCGACAGCCCCAGCGTGCCGGTCCACGAGGTATCGCGCCACTTGCTGTTGTTACTGGTGCGCCCGCCGATTTCTTCTTCACCGAAACGGCGATACCAACGTTCCAGATTGCCGCTGTTCTGGTTGATGAAGTCCGGCGAGGTGAAGGTCGGGCCACGGGTGTTGTTCTGAATGTGGTCGAGGCCATACATCAGGTCGGCGAACACCTGGCCGCTGTCGCTGAAATGCCAGGTGCCGCGGGTGTAGCCGTCGTAGTTTTCCTTTTGTGTCTGGATCGTCCAGTAATCGTTGTACATCTGGTCGGTGCGGCAGCGCCCGCCGCTGTTGAACAGTTTGTTGTCGAACGTGCCTTGATAAGCACCGCAGCCCGGTCCCAGATAACGGTTGTTGCTCAAGTCGCGGCGGTAACCGACATCCGCCAACGGCCCGCTCTGCATGAAACCTCGGTCATCGGCCCAGATCGGATCACGATTGGTCAGCTCAAGCCCGAACAAACCATCGAAGTCGCCCCAGCTGCCGCCGCCGCTGATCTGCAACCGCTGATTGTCACCGCCGCCGCGCTCGCTGGTGCCGCCCTTGAGGTTGACGTCGACGCCATTCATTTTGTCCTTGAGGATGATGTTCACCACCCCGGCAATCGCATCCGAACCGTAGATCGCCGAGGCGCCGCTGCTGAGGATTTCGATGCGGTCGATGATCGCCGACGGAATGTTCGCAAGGTTGGTGAAGTTGACCTTGCCGTCGTACGGCGTCGGGTAATCGGCGACCCGCCGGCCATTGATCAGCACCAGCGTGTGGTTGGGCCCCAGGCCGCGCAGGTTGAGGGCGCTGGCGGCCGGTTGCCAGGTGTTGCCATAGTCTTCGCCCTGGGTCATGCCGGTGTTTTGCGTCTGCGTGGCGAGGGCGTCGTAGACGTTCTTGTAGCCCCGCGCTTCCATTTCTTCGTGGGTGATGACATTGACCGGCGTCGCGCCATCGCTCTGGGCACGGGCGATCCGCGAACCGGTGACCGTGACTTTTTCCATGCGGTAATCGGCGTTGCTGGCAGGTGCCACGACGGCAGCCTTGACCGGTGCGGCGCTCGTTACCTCGGCCTGGCGAATGCTCAAACCCTGAGTGCCCTGCTCGACTTGCAGACCGCTGCCAAGCAACGCCTTCTCCACCGCCTGCCGGCCGCCCAACGCACCGCGCACGGCACCGCTGCGCTTGCCCTGCACCAGATTCTGGCTGAAGGAAATCGGCACGCCGGTCTGACGCGAGATGTCCAGCAGCACCTCGTCGAGGGCTCCTGCGGCGATGTCGAAAGTAAAGACCTGAGTGGCGGCGTCTTGCGCCAATACGGCCGAAGGAACGATGCCCATCGCTAGCGCGGCGGCCAGCGTCAGGCGGGGTAATTGTTGTTTGAATGAGAACATCGAGGGGCTTCCCTGTTGAAGGCGTCTGCAGGGAATGAGCAGCGGGCCGGCGCTTTTTATAGGGTCGCGGATAGACCAGGAAGTTATGGTTTTATAACCGTGCTTCGATGCTCACCCAGTACGGGTTGTGCCAGGTGACGCGGATCGGCAGCGAACGTTCGAGCAATTGCAAGGTGCGGTCGCTGTCGTCCAACGGATAGAGGCCGCTGAGGCGCAGACCGGCGACGTCGGGGCTCAGGTGCAGAATGCCGCGACGGTAGCTGCGCAGGCTGTCGATGACTTCGCTCAAGGGACGATCACGCACTTCGAGTCGCCCTTGTACCCAGGCGCTTTCCTGCCCTTTGCTGCGTTCCAGCGCGAGGATTTCCTGCCCGTTGAACAGCAGACTCTCGCCCGCCTCCACCACTTGCCGCGCGCCGCCAGCAGTAACCACTTCGACCTGCGAATGCAGCATCACCAGCCGCGTCGAATCCTCAGCACGCTGCACCAGGAATTTCGTACCGAGTGCACGCATCCGCCCGTGCTCGGTTTCGACCACAAACGGTCGAGCCAGATTTTTCGCCACATCGACCAGCAGTTCACCGCTGCGCAACCCCAGCAGGCGCTCGACGTTATCGAATCGCGGCACCACACGGCTGCGGGCGTTCAGCGTCAGGGCGCTGCCATCCTCCAGCGTGAATTGACGGCGCTCCCCGGTCCCGGTCGACAACTCGCCGGCCTCCGGCAGCCAGCCATAACGTCGGCCGAGCAAACCGGCCAGCACCGCAATGCCGAGCACACTCAGGCTGCCGCTGATGAATCGGCGGCGACTGCTGGAGGGCGCATTCAGGCTGTGCAGCACACTCTCACGCGGCAACCCGCGCAGGTTCGATTGACGCAGCAGATTCAGCCCGCCGCCCATTTGCTCGATGATCTGTTGATGCCGTGGATCCGCCGCACGCCAGGCGTCGAACGCTGCGCGCTCCTGCAGGCTGACATCCCCTGATTGCAACAACGCCATCCACTGCGCCGCTTCGTCGATCAGCGTTTCGTCCGGCCTCATGCCTGCATCGCCTGATAGCAACGTTTGAACGCCTCGACCATGTATTGCTGCACACGGCTGGTGGACACGCCGAGGCGCTCGCCGATTTCGCTGTAGGTCAGGCCGTCGAGCTGATGGTAGAGAAACGCAGCCTTGGCCTTGGCCGACAGACCGTTGAGCAAGCGATCCACCGCCAGCAGTGCTTCGATCACCAATGCCCGTTCTTCGGGTGACGGATGCACCGGTTCTGGCGCCAGGGCCAGGCTTTGCAGGTAGGCACGTTCAAGATCCTGCCGGCGCCAGCCTTCATACACCAGCCGCCGGGCAATCGTGGTCAACAGTGCGCGGGGTTCACGTATGGCCAGTGGATCGGGCAACGCCAACACCCGAAGAAAGGTTTCCGAAGCAATGTCCTGTGCGCTGTGCGGGCAACCGAGGGTACGGCTGACTGCGGCGCACAACCATCGGTAGTCCTTTTGGAACATTTGCCCGATGACCTGGTAATGCGGGTTGTGACTCCCCATGCCTTACTCCCTGAAAACGGGCTCCACCCGCTGCGAAAATCCATGGATACGCCGGGATCGTCCGGCGTTGATCAGGGGAGCGACTGTGCAATAGCATCGAAGACATTTGAAGTAATAAAAAATCAGGATCAGCAAACCTTTGAGAATAAGGCACGTCGTCGCCACGGCAACATTGGCTGACACAACGTTGATCTCGATCAGTGGTGCCGGCCACGCCAGTCTCTAACCTTGCGCCTCCATCGATAGCCACGGACGGCTCACCGGGAGCCTGCGGCTGACCCTTCAAGGAAGAGCAATCATGCGATCACTCAACATCATTCTTTTGTCGTCGGCATTCAACGGTCTGACCCAACGTGCCTGGCTGGACCTGCGTCAGGCGGGCCATTCGCCCAGCGTGGTGCTGTTCACCGACGAAGCCGCCGTGTGCGAACAGATCGAAAACAGCGGCGCTGACTTGGTGATCTGCCCGTTTCTCAAGGACCGTGTCCCCCATGCGCTGTGGAGCAACCCGCAACGCCCGGTGGTGATCATCCACCCCGGCATCGTCGGCGATCGCGGTGCCAGCGCACTGGACTGGGCGATCATGCGCGAACTGCCATCCTGGGGCGTGACAGCCCTGCAAGCGGTGGAAGAAATGGACGCCGGCCCGGTCTGGGCTACCTGCGAATTCAACTTGCCGACAGGCTTGCGCAAATCCGAGCTGTACAACGGCCGGGTCAGTGACGCAGCGATCCGTTGCATCCGTGAAGTGGTGGAGAAATTCATCGACGGCTTTGTCCCGATGGACCTGGATTATGCCGATCCCAAGGTTCTGGGACGCCTGCAACCGAACATGAAGCAGGACGATCGCACCTTCGGTTGGCACGACTGCTCGCGCTTCATCAAGCGCTGCATCGACGCGGCTGACGGTCAGCCCGGCGTGCTCGCGAGCCTCGCTGGCGGCCAATATTACGTGTACGACGCGCACCTTGATCAGCGCACCGGGATACCCGGCGAGATCCTCGCGGTGCACGACGATGCGGTGCTGGTGGCGACCGGTGATCACAGCCTGTGGATCGGCTCGCTGCGGCGCAAACCGCAACCGGGCGAAGAAGCCTTCAAGCGACCGGCACGGCATGTGCTGGCCGGGCAACTGGCGCACGTGCCGGTGCTGGACTGGTCGATTGCCAATGCGCCGTTCAGCGACGAGGCGTATCAGCCGATCCGTTATCGCGAATCCGGGCAGGTCGGCGAACTGACACTGGAGTTCTACAACGGCGCCATGAGCACCGAGCAGTGCCAGCGCATGGTCGAGGCCCTGCGCTGGGCCAAATCCCGCGACACTCAAGTGCTGTTGATCAAGGGTGGACGCGGCAGCTTTTCCAACGGTGTGCACCTGAACGTGATCCAGGCCGCCGAAGATCCGGGTGCCGAAGCCTGGGCCAATATCCAGGCGATCGACGATGTGTGCGAGGAATTGCTCAGCGCGCGGCAACTGGTGGTCAGCGGCGTCACCGGCAATGCCGGCGCGGGCGGTGTGATGCTCGCCCTGGCGGCTGACATCGTGTTCGCTCGCGCCGACATCGTGCTCAACCCGCATTACAAAAGCATGGGCCTGTACGGCTCGGAATACTGGACCTACAGCCTGCCCCGCGCCGTCGGCCCGGCCATGGCCGAACAACTGACCCAGGCCTGTCTGCCGGTCAGCGCTGCGCAGGCGCTGCAACTGGGCATGGTCCAGGAAATCGGCCCGCGTTGCCCGGACGAGTTTGGTTTGTGGCTGCTGCAACGGGCCAATTCGGTACTGAGCGATCCGACGTATGCGCCAGTGCGTGAACGCAAGCTGCGGGTCGATCATGAGCTGATCCGCCAATGCCGCGAAACCGAGTTGCAAGAGATGCAGGAAGACATGCTGTACAACCGCAATCAGTTCGCCGAGAAGTGCCGGAATTTTGTGTACAAGCGCAAGACTTGCTGCACGCCAGCGCGGTTGGTGGAGGATTGGGCGCGAGTGCGTGAGGCTGAGCTCGCCGGTTGAGTCCCGATGCAGGTTCGCGATTTCACGATGACGCGATCGCGAGCCTGCACCTACAATGCGGGCACCTCAGACACCGGCCCGCCCATGGACATCGACCTCGCCCGCACCTTTCTGGAAATCGTCCGCCACGGCAGCCTCGCTGCGGCGGCCGAGAAGCTGTTCGTCACCCAGACCGCCATCACCGCCCGTGTGCAGAAACTCGAAAGCCAGTTGGGCAGCACGCTGTTCGTGCGCAACCGCGCCGGTGCGCGCCTGACCGCCAACGGCGAGGCTTTCGTGGTCTACGCCAATCAACTGGTGCAGACCTGGGAAGCCGCCCGCCGCGACCTGCCGCTGCCCGAAGGCTACGACAACGTGCTGCACATCGGCGGCGAGGTCAGTCTGTGCAACCCGTTGATGCTCAGTTGGGCTGCCGAACTGCGCGAGAAGATTCCCAGCCATGCCCTGCGCATGGACATCCGCGACGGCGAGAACCTGCTGCGCCAACTTGAACTCGGCGTGCTCGACGCAGCGCTGGTCTACCAACCGGAATACTGGCCGGGATTGCAGGTCGAGCAAGTGCTGGAAGAGAAACTGATTCTGGTCAGAACCCCCAACCGCCCTGCTCCCTACGTGTACATCGATTGGGGCGAGGACTTCCGCCGTCAACACGACGCCGCACTGCCGGAAAAAGCCAAGGCCGCCCTGAGCTTCAACCTCGGCCCGCTGGCCCTGCAATACATTCTGGAGAACGGCGGCAGCGGCTATTTCCGCACGCGGGTGGTGCGCACCTATCTGGACAGCGGCGCACTGGAAACCGTCACCAAAGCCCCGGAATTCGGCTACCCGACCTACCTCGTCTACTCCCGTGACCGCGATTCGGCGACGCTGCAGCAGGCATTCGATCTGCTGCGCGAAGTGATCAAGGCCGATGACGACTGGTCGCAACGCTGGAACCCGTTGAGCTGACGACCGCTACACACCGGAGCATGGCAGTTGTGACCTCAAGGTAGACCCTGCACAAACGGTGGGATCGGCTAATCTGCCGGGTATAACGACAATATCCGCAGGTGACCGCAGTGAGGCAGACCACCGAGGCATTTCGCAGCCGCTATCGTGCGGCGATTCATCCGCTGTACAACCCGTGGCTGCACGGCGCCTTCGTGCTGCTGTTCGGAGTGCTGGCCATCGGCGGGTTCTGGAGTAGCGCACATCAGGTGCGTCCATTGGAATGGCTGGCTCTGCCGCTGACCTTGCTGTTCTTCAATTTCGGTGTGTACGTGGTGCACCGCCACCTCGGGCATCACAAGAAAGCCTTCGCCAAGATGTTCTATGCCCGTCATGCCGGCGACCATCACAGCTTCTTCACCCCCGGCCACATGACCTGGGACAGCGCCCGCGACTGGCGGGTGATCCTGTTTCCGGCGTGGCTGATCGTAGTGCACACGCTGGTGATCACCCTGCCCCTGTGGTGGCTGTTCGCGCAGGTCAACGCCAACGTCGCCGGACTGTTCGGCGGCAGTATGGTGCTGGGCTACCTGACCTACGAGGTGTTTCACGCCTGCGAGCACTTGCCGGCGCAACACCCGCTGAGCCGCCTGCCGTGGATTCGCCAGATGCGCCGTCTGCACGAGTTGCATCACCGGCGCGAGCGCATGCAGGAGCGCAATTTCAACATCGTCCTGCCCCTGATGGATTACCTGTTCGGCACCCTCTATTGGGAGCCGGAGCCCGTCCCTTTGACCGATTCGAGAACGCCCATGACCCGCATGCAGCATCCGATCGACATCGCCGGCGACCCGATTGCCGTACTCGCCTATGCCGCCACCGTCAGCCGCTGGCCGGAATGGCACCCTTCCTCGCTGAAAATCGATGGTCCCGCAGGGCCGCTGCATGCCGGCGCGCGTTTCGAGGAAGACATTCATGCCGGTGGCCGCGAAGGCCATTTGAGCTGGGAAGTCACCGAATACCTGCCGGGACGACGCTGGTGTGCCCGGGCCCAGGGCGATCATGGATTGTCATTGCATCTGACCTACGAATGCTCGGCCGCAGGCGAAGGTACGGCTTTCGTGCGTACTCTGGATTATCGCTTCGAGAGCCTGGGCATGCGCATCGCCAATCAGTTGCTGCTCAAGCGCCGCATCGAGCGTGAATCGGCGGCCTCGATGCTGGCCCTGCGCGACAGGGCGACCCGGCATCTGGCACTCGCGGGAGCTCACGTGTGAAGCTGCGCCATCTGATCTTGCTGCTGATTGCCCTCATCCTGGCGTTTCTGCTGCTGATGCCGACCAAGGTTGAACCGGTGGCCTGGACACCACAACCAGCACCGTCGCTGACCGAAGGGATATACACCGAAAATCAGCGCCTCAAAAGCGCAGCGCAGGTCGGCCCCAGCGACATCGAAGGCCCGGAAGCCCTGCTGCTGGAAAACGATGCGCTGATCACCGGATTGCACGATGGACGCCTGATCCGCACCAGCCTCGACGGCCAGCAGCGCAAAGTGCTGGCCGATACCGGCGGCCGGCCTCTGGGTCTGGCGCGGCACCCCAACGGCTTGCTGGTGATCGCCGACGGGGTCAAGGGTTTGCTGTCACTCGATGCCCAGGGCCGACTGATTGCGCTGACCACTGAAGCCAATGGCCTGAAGTTCGGTTTCACCGATGACGTGGCCATCGACAAATCCGGGCATTACGCCTACTTCAGCGATGCCTCCAGTCGCTGGGGTTACGGCCATGACGGCGAAGCGATCATCGAGCACGGCGGTGACGGGCGTCTGCTGCGCTATGACTTCCAGACCGGCAAGACCAGCGTCCTGCTCGATAAACTGGAATTCGCCAACGGCGTGACCCTCGGCCCGGAAGACGCCTATGTGCTGATCAATGAAACCGGCGCCTACCGCATCAGCCGCTATTGGCTGACGGGGCCCAAGGCCGGCACCCATGACCTGTTCATCGACAACCTGCCGGGGTTGCCGGACAACCTTGCGTTCAATGGGCGGGATCGTTTCTGGGTGGCGCTGTACACGCCGCGCAATCCGTTGCTGGATCGCACCGCCGGCCATCCGTTCGTGCGCAAGATGCTGGTGCGGGCGATGACCGTCCTGCCCAAACCGCTGGAAAAACGTGGGTTCGTGTTGGGGCTGGATCTGGACGGCAAGGTGATCGCCAATCTGCAGGATGCCAGCGCCGGCAATTACTCGCCGATCACCACGGCGCGCGAGTATGGCGACTGGTTGTATTTCGGCTCGCTGAAGGCCACGCACATGGCGCGGATGCCGCTGGATGCGGCCTTGAAATGAAGGCCTGAAATTCGTGTTGAACCGGCGGGCGCCATCGCTGCGATGCGGCGGGCCGACGATCCAGCGATGGCGGACGGTCAGTTGTTGGACCGATCGAATTTTTCCGGGTCTTCATCTTCCGGCAGATCCGCGATCTTCCGTTCCTCCTCAGGATGGCGGACGGTATGCGCCGGGCTGTTGGGCTCGGGATGCGTGGGAACCGGGTCGAATGCGCCCAGCTCTTCACTGGGGAACTTGTAATTGGGGAGCTTGGGTTTGTTCATGAGGCACCTCGCAGAGAGTCGCCAAGTGAAGACTCTGTACATTCGAGGTGCCGTCGTGGCTGTCGTTCCAGTCGTGCACCACCGAAGATCAATGGCGCGACTGACGGTCAGGTTCGCGCCTGCAACTGCTGAACGATCTTGTCTTTGACCTGCAAGCGTTTCTCTTTGAGTTTCTTCAGCGTGTCGTCGCTCGGCGCATCCGAGGTCGCCGTCTCGGCCTTGACGACTTCGGCGTCCGCCTGGGAGTACTTGTTGATCAGTGCATCCAGATGTGGATCCGCGGTGCGTTTTTGCTGGATCTCTTCCTTCGTAAGCTTCAAGTCCTGTAACAGATCATGGGTCACCGGCATGGAACACCTCCGTCAGTTGATCGGCAGCCAACGCGACCGATTGCGCTGGCCAGTTATCAGAATGGCCTCGGTTGACCGGTTCTGTCGACCACCTGTCAGACCAGCGGTGCCCGTTCGTCGCCCTTCGTTGATCCGCGACAGTCAGGTACTCAGCACCGCACGGATCATCTGCAACAACGCCTCAGGTCCGTAAGGTTTGCCGAGCAAATGGGTGTCGGGGCTGAGCTGGTGATTGCGCGAGATGATGTCCCGGGTATGTCCCGACGTGAACAGCACGGCCACCGGCGGCATTTGCACCTTGGCCCACGCCGCCAGGTCGGAGCTCTTGATCAGCCCGGGCATGACCACATCGGTAAAGATCAGGTTGACCCGGGCGCCCTCCAGCAACATCTGCATCGCCGTGTCGCCATTGCCCGCGACCAGCACGCGGTAGCCTTCTTCACGCAGCAATTCGACCGCCGACGTGCGCACCGCTTCGTTGTCTTCGACCACCAGAATGGTTTCGTTGCCGCCCGCCTGCTGACGACGCACACCGGGCGTCTCATCGATCAGCGGCCGCAGGCTGCGCGGGAAATACAACTGCACCCGCGTGCCCTCGCCGACCTGGCTGTCGATCTCGACATGCCCGCCGCTCTGTTTGACGAACCCGAACACCATGCTCAATCCGAGGCCCGTGCCCTGGCCATCGGCCTTGGTGGTGAAGAACGGTTCGAAGACCTGCTCCAGCATGTGCGGCGCAATGCCCACGCCGCTGTCGCTGACCGAGACTCGCACAAAATCCCCCGGCACGATGCCCTTGCCGACGCAGAACGCCCGGTCGAGCGAGGTGTTGGCGGCGCCGAGCACGATGGTGCCCTCGCCTTTCATGGCGTCCCGGGCATTGATCGCCAGATTGAGAATGGCGTTTTCCAGTTGGTTGCGGTCGACGTTGATGTGCCACGGTTCCTCGGGCAACTGCACATCGATCTGGATGGTTTCGCCCAACGCCCGTTGCAGCAGCTCCCCGACGCCTTCGAATATCTGCCGCGGATCACACACCGCCGGCGACAGCGGCTGGCGGCGGGCAAACGCGAGCAGTTGCGAGGACAGCTTGGCGCCGCGCTCCACCGCCGCCAGCGAGGCGCTGACCCGGCGTTGCACGTTGGCATTGTTCGGTTCGTGGCGCGCCAGCAGATGCAGATTGCCGGCGATCACTTGCAGCAGGTTGTTGAAGTCATGGGCCACGCCGCCAGTAAGGCCGCCGATGGCTTCGAGCTTCTGCGACTGGCGCAATTGCTCTTCGGCGCTCAGGCGCGCCTCAACCTCATCGGCCACACGCTGCTCGAGGTTGCGGGTGAATTTGAGCAGGGATTCTTCAGCGGTCTTGCGTTCATGAATGTCGATCAACACACCGGGGAATCGAAATGCCTGGCCCTGCTCATCGAATTCGCAACCGCCGCTGGCCAGCACCCACAGATGAGTGCCATCGGCGCGCAATACGCGGTATTCGGCGTTGTACGGTTCACCGGTACGCACCGAGTTTTCGACACATTCCTGCACCCAACTGCGGTCATCGGGATGAATGTGCGCTTCGGCAATGTGCTGCGGCAGGTTGGTCAGGTCCTGATCCGGCGGAAAGGAAAAGGTGCGGGCGAATCGCTCGTCGGCGGACAGCACGTTGTTACGCACGTCCCAGACAAACGAGCCGAGCAGTGCCCCGGCGTTCAGCGCCAGTCGAACCCGTTCGTTGTCGGCGCGATAAGCGTCTTCGGCGGCCTGGCGCAGACGCTCGGACAGCACCAGTTCAGTGGTTTCCACCACCATCGCCATCACGCCCGAAGGCACCCCGGCATCATTGGCCACCGGGCTGTAATAAAGGTCGAGCCAGACATCCTCGGGCACGCCGTCGCGCAACAGCACCAGCACTTTGTTGCGGTATTCGAGGGTGCCGCCCGCCAGACAGGTGTCGACCACATGCCGGTTGAAGTCGGCGACTTCCGGCCAGCCCAGTTCCACCGGCACACCCAACAGATAAGGGTGCCGGCCGCCGGCGAACCGCGAGTAGGCGTCGTTGTAGATCATGTAGCCGGCATGGCCCCAGAGCATGACCATCGGCAACGGCGAGGCAAGCATCAACTGTACCGTGCTGCACAGGCTGGCCGGCCAGGTTTCGAGGGGGCCCAGGTCGGTCCCGCTCCAGTCAAAGGCGCGGATGCGTCCGGCCATCTCGCCCTGCCAGCCGTCACACCCGTGGCTATCGGATAAAAACTGCATCGACTGCTTCAACGCCTTGTGGTTGGTTCGCTCGATCGCTACGCCCGATGACGTGGCGCCCGTCTGTTTCGAGCGCATCGGGCAGCGATGGTTTCATAGAGGTATAGCCGATTTCACTGGCGGCCGGCGCTCAGACTTCGATCAGGTGCTTGAGCGGGTGGTAGCCGGTCTTGAGCTTCGCAGCGACGTCGAGAATCGCCTTCTGAATGCCGTCCAGGTGCATGCAGGTCAGCTCGATGGCGGCGCTCTGATTGCCGGCCTCGATGTACTCGATCAGGCGCAGATGCTCGTCATCGCGGCAAGCTTCGTGGCTGTCGTCATCCAGCGCGGCGGCATACAGCGAGGCGCGGGAAATCAGCTTCTGGAACCAGTCGAGCAACACCGGGTTGTTCAGGCTGCGGGCCAGTTTGATGTGGAACTCGCCAAGCAGGTGAATCAGCCGCTCGTGGTCACCGGCCGCATGGGCCTCGTCTTCCAGCAGCAGGTGCTCGCGCAGGTCCTGCATCGCGGCGGAGTCCTTGCGTCGGCACAGCTCGGTGACGATGCCGATCTCGATCAGGCGCCGGGTTTCGAACAGCGAACGGATCTCTTCATCGCTGGGCAGCGACACCGACGCACCTTTATTGGGCTCGGTGGTGACCAGTCCGTCGGCCTCCAATTGCTTGAGCGCCGCTCGAACCGACGTGCGGCTGACATTGAACAATTCCGCCAGCGACGCTTCGCCCAGTTTCATTCCCGGACGCAGCGAACGCTTGCTGATCGCCTCGTAAACCCCTTGGTAGACGCGGTCGACCGTGGTTTCCAGTTTCTTCTCGGTCATTTGAAAACTCCTTCAGTGCGGGCAACGGTTCCCGGCGCGATCCCTACAAGAGCGTCAGCCAGGGAAAAAGGGGGTTGCACCCGCAGATTAATCCGGGTATTTCTAAATTGCATTCAGATATTGCATACAATAATTAGAGGATTGCACCATTATGGGTCAACCAATAGCAATTGAAGTGCGTAATGTCTCCAAACGGTACTCTGATGATCCTGGCCTCGCGCCGGCCCTCGACAACGTGTCGGTGAACATCGCCGATAACGAGTTCTTCACCCTGCTCGGCCCCTCGGGCTGCGGCAAGACCACCCTGCTGCGCACCATCGCCGGTTTCGAACACGTCAGCGACGGCGAGATCCGTCTGGCGGGCGAAACGGTGAACCACCTGCCGCCGTTCAAGCGTCGGGTCAACACGGTGTTCCAGAGTTACGCGCTGTTTCCGCACATGAGTGTCGCGCAGAATATCGCCTTCGGCCTCGAGATGCAGGGTCTTGATCGCAAGACGATTCCCGGACGGGTCGACGAGATGCTCGCGCTGGTGCAGATGGAGCACCTGGCCGGACGTAAACCGGCGGAACTGTCCGGCGGCCAGCAGCAGCGAGTGGCGCTGGCCCGGGCCTTGGCGCCGAAGCCGAAAGTGCTGTTGCTCGACGAGCCGCTGTCGGCGCTGGACTTGAAGCTGCGCAAGGAAATGCAGGTCGAACTCAAGCGCGTGCAGCAGGAAGCCGGGATCACCTTCATCTTCGTCACCCACGATCAGGAAGAAGCCCTGACCCTGTCCGACCGGATCGCGGTGATGTCCGCCGGCAAGATCCTGCAGATCGGCACCCCGACCGACATCTATGAACGCCCGCAGCACCGTTTCGTCGCCCAGTTCATTGGCGACATCAATTTCCTTCCCGGACAGCTCAAGCGCGGCGAGCACAACGAAAACATTTTCGTGCCCAACGGCATGCCGGTGGAAATCCCCTGCCCGCCGCAGGGCGTCAATGGCAGCAGCGTGCAACTGGCGTTTCGTCCCGAGCGTTCGCAACTGGTCACGGCGGACCAGCCGCATCATCTGCGCGGCGTGATCGAGGCCGTGCTGTATGTCGGCACCGCGACCCTGTACCAGTGCCGTTTGAACAACGACATCAAAGTCATGCTGCGGGAAAACAACGAAGGCCTGAACCGTGGTCGGGCGGTCGGCGAGCGCGTGGCGGTGCACCTGCCGCCCCAGGCCTGCCTGTTGATGGAGGCCTGAGATGAGCGTCAGCAGCACTTCCCCCTCCCTCAACCGCGCGCTGTTGCTCAGCCCGGTGGTGTTGACCCTGCTCGCCCTGATCGCCATTCCGCTGGGGATCATGGGCTACATCAGCCTGCTGCCGCGCAACACCTACGGCGGCGTCGACTGGCAGGCCCAATGGCAACTGCAGAGTTACGTGCAGCTGTTTTTCCAGGAAGGTTTCGACGGCGAACTGGAGCTGAACTGGGTCTACGCCCAGGCGCTGCTGCGCTCGGTGTTCCAGGCCGGTGGCACCACGGTGTTGTGCTTTCTGTTCGGGTTTCCGGTGGCGTTGTGGATGTCGAGCCTGACTCCGCGCCGGCGCAACCTGATGGTGTTGCTCATCACCATTCCGTTCTGGACCAACCTGCTGATCCGCAACTACGCGTGGCTGATCATCCTGCGTGAACAGGGCTGGGTCGCCCAGAGCCTCAACGCGCTGTTCCCGAGCGCCGGCGGCATCACCCTGCTCTACAACGACTTCGCGGTCAGCGTGGGTCTGGTCTACAGCTTCCTGCCGTTCATGATCCTGCCGATCTACTCGACCCTGGAAAAACTCGACTGGCGTCTGGTGGAGGCCGCCTATGACCTGGGCGCCAATCGCTGGCATGCGCTGCGCCGGATCATCCTGCCGCTGTCGATGCCCGGCGTGATTGCCGGTGCGTTGCTGGTGTTCGTGCCGAGTCTCGGCGCCTTCATCACTCCGGCGATCCTCGGCGGCGGCAAGACCCTGATGATCGGCAACCTGATCCAGCAACAGTTCGGCACCGCGCGCAACTGGCCGCTGGGCAGTTCGCTGTCGTTCCTGTTGCTGGGGATTCTGCTGCTGTCACTGGTGCTCTACGCCCTCTACAGCCGCAGCGCGGCGAAAACCCTGAATCGGGGAGCGAAAGCATGATCTCTCTGCACCTGAAGAAACTCCCGGCGACCCGGGAAATCAGCCTGCTGATCCTCGCCTATCTGTACGTACCGATCCTGGTGTTGATCGCCTACAGCTTCAATGCCAACCGCTCGGCGACGGTGTGGACCGAGTTCTCGTTTGCCTGGTACGGGCGGATCCTGGCCAACCCGTCGATCCAGACCGCGGCGCTGAACTCGATCATCGTCGCGACCATCGCCACCGTGTGCGCCACGGCGATTGCGCTGCTCGCAGCACTGGCGACATACCGGCCGTTCTACGGGCAGAAAATGGTCGAAGGCGGGATCAACCTGCCGCTGATCCTGCCGGAAATCGTCACCGCCGTGGCCACCCTGCTGCTGTTCATGGCACTGGGGATCAAGCTCGGCCTGATGACGGTGATCGTCGCGCACATTGGCTTCTGCATACCGTTCGCCTACCTGCCGATCCGCGCACGGCTCAACGATCTGGACAAGAGCCTGCTCGAGGCCGCCAACGATCTGTACGCCAACCCGTGGCAGGTGTTCCGCCGCGTGACCTTGCCGTTGCTGTGGCCGGCGGTGTTGTCCGGTTCGGTGCTGGCGTTCGTGGTCAGCCTCGACGATTTCATCATGACCTTCTTCGTCGCAGGGCCCGGTTCGACCACGTTGCCGGTGTACATCTTCTCGGCGATCAAGGCTGGCGTAACACCTGAGATCAACGCGATTTCGACCCTGATGCTGGTGATTTCCATCGTGCTCGTGGTGCTGGCCTTCTGGCTCGGCCAACGCGGCAAACAACAATAAACCTGGAGCGCTCTCATGAAATTGAAAAACATGCGTCTGGCAGTATCCGGTCTGGCCCTGAGTTGTTTCACCGCGTTCGGCGCCCACGCCGCCGAGCCCAAGGAATTGTTCTTCTACAACTGGACCGATTACTACCCGGTGGACCTGCTGGCCAAGTTCGAAAAGGAGACCGGGATCAAGGTCACCATGGACGGCTACGACAGCAACGAAACCCTGCTCGCCAAGTTGCAGGCCGGCGGCGCCGCGTATGACGTGATCGTACCGTCGCAGTCGATCATGCAGACGCTGATCAAACAGGACCTGCTGCTGGAAATCGACACGCCGACCCTGAGCAACTTCCAGTACGTCAAAGGCCCGTTCCGCGATCCGAGCTTCGACCCGGGGCGCAAGTTTTCGGCTCCGTACCTGTGGGGCACCACCGGTTTTTCCTATGACAGCGCCCGCGTACCCGGCGGCAAACTCGACGACTCGTGGAAAGAGTTCTTCGAACCGCGCAAGGAACTGCAAGGCCAGCTCGCCGCCCTCGACACCTCCAGCAGCGTGATCAACGCCGCCAGCCATTACCTGAATGTCGACGAATGCACGGAAAACCCGCAGGACGCCAAACGCATCCTCGAACTGCTGCAAAAGCAGAAACCGTTTTTGAAGATGTACAGCTCCGACAACACCGTCGACCGCATGGCCTCGGGCGAAGTGATCATGATGCAGAACTGGAACGGCTCGACGGCCCGCGCCACGTTGCAGAAGAGCACGATCAAATACGTGTACCCGAAAGAAGGCCTGGCGATGTTCCAGGACAACTTCGCCGTACCGAAAAGCGCCCCGCATCCGGGCAACGCGAAGATCTTCATCGACTGGATGATGAAACCGGAAAACGCGGCGGCCGTGTCCAACGCGATTGCCTATGCCAACGGGATTCAGAGCGATCAGTTGCTGGACGCGAAATGGAAGGTCATGGATGCGATCAACATGCCCGAAGAGTACGCCTCGCGGCTGCGTCCGGAGAAGGAATGCAGCAACAAGGCGCGGGAGCTGCAGGATCGGATTTGGTCGAAGCTTAAGGGTTGATTGCCTGACTTGAACCGGTGGCGCGGCCATCGCTGGCATGCCAGCGATGAGGCCCACCCAGACAACATAGAAACAGAGGTATGAAATGTCCCACCCCCGCTGGCTCAGAAACATCCGACCCTACGGCGCCCCCGGCGAAGACCTGCTGATCGAAAACGGCAAGTTCACCCAACGCCGCCCGGCCTCGAACACCCCGCTGGCTACCACCGACATCGACGGCCAGAACCAGCTACTCACCGCCCCGCTGGTGGAAAGCCACGTCCACCTCGACAAGACCCTGTACGGCCAGCCCTGGCGCCCGAACAGCGCCGGCCCGACGCTCAAGGACTACATCAGCAACGAGCGCCGCGTCCTGCGCGAAGTGAAAGCGCCGATTGCCGAACGCGCCGGCGCCCTGCTGGAAAACTGCATCGCCCGGGGTTCGCTGACGATGCGTTGCCACGTCGACATCGACCCGGAATTCGGCCTGCGTCACGTCGAAGCCATGCAACAACTGCGCGAAACCTACAGCGACCTGATCGACCTTCAACTGGTGGTGTTCCCGCAAACCGGCCTGATCAGCCGCCCCGGCACCGCCGAGCTGATGCGCGAAGCCATGGCCCTGGGCGTGGAAAACGTCGGCGGGCTCGACCCGTGCGGCATCGACAACGACCCGATCGCGCAACTGGATTTCGTGTTCAAACTGGCCAGTGAATTCCAGCGTGGCGTCGACATTCACCTGCACGACAAAGGAGAACTGGGCCTGTGGCAGATCGCCCGGATCGCCGATTACACCGAGCGTTTCAACCTGCAGAACCGGGTGATGATCAGCCACGCCTATTGCCTCGGCATGCTGCCGTGGAGCCAGGTCAAACCCGTCGCCGAACGCCTCGCCGCGCTGGGCATTTCGCTGATGAGTTCGGCGCCGGCCGACTGCGCCGTTCCGCCGTTTATGGCGCTGCGCGAGACCGGGGTCAACGTGTGCCTGGGCTCCGACGGTATTCGCGATGCATGGTCGCCGATGGGCAATGGCGACATGCTGGAACGGGCGATGTTGCTGGCGTTCCGTTTCGACCTGGGCAAGGACGATGAATTGGCGGCGGCGTTCGAAGCGGCGACAGTCAACGGTGCGCGCGCATTGGGGATCGAGGATTACGGTTTCGCCATCGGCCGGCCGGCGGACTTTCTGCTGATGCCGGTCGAGACGCTCGGTGAAGCGGTCGTTTCGCGCCCTGTGCGTCAGGTCTATCGCGGCGGCGAATTGATCGCCGGCGGCGGTCGCTTGCTGGGCAGCCGTCTGTGAAACGGATCGGCCTGAAGGCCGGTTGCGTGGTCGGCTTCGACGGCACGCAGCATGTGTTGTGGCGTGACGGTGAAGTGGTATTCAGCGGATCGCGCATCGAGTTTGTCGGGCGCGGTTACCAAGGGCTTGTGGATCAGTGGATCGACTACGGCAATGCGCTGATCGGCCCCGGTTTCATCGACCTCGACGCCCTCGGCGACCTCGATTCCACGGTGCTGACCCTGGACAACGGTGACGAACGCAGCATGGGCCGGATGTGGTCTGCGGAATATCTGGCGACCGGCCCGCGTGAGTCGTTCAGCCCGGAAGAAGAGGTCTTCAAATACCGCTACGCCTTCACCCAGTTGATCCGCAATGGCATCACCACGGCGATGCCGATCACCTCGATGTACTACCGCGAATGGGCGGAAACCTACGACGAGTTCGCCGCTGTCGCCGACGTGGCGAGCGAACTCGGGCTGCGCACCTATCTCGGCCCCTGCTACATGAGCGGCATGAGTTACTGGCGCGCCGACGGCACCCTCGCCCACCACTGGGATGAGGCGCGGGGTCTGGCTGGGCTGGACGCGGCCGAACGGTTCTTCAAGGATTTTGATGGCGCACACGCCGGGCTGATTCGCGGTGCGCTGCTGCCGGATCGTATCCAGACCTGCACCCCGGCGCTGCTTCAGCGCACATCCGCCCTGAGCCGCGAACTGAACGCACCGATGCGTCTGCATTGCTGTCAGGCGCAGGGTGAAGTGGCGATGGTCGAGCAATTGCGCGGTGCTTCGCCGCTGGGCTGGTTGCAGCAACTCGACCTGCTCACCCCGCGGAGCCTGTTGCCCCACGGCATCTACACCTCGGGCGATGACGATTTGCAGCGGGTCATCGACGGCGGCGCGAGTCTGGTGCACTGCCCACTGGTGTTCGCCCGCGACGGCGAGGCACTGAATTCGTTCGGACGTTATCGCGCCAAGGGCATCAACTTCGCCCTCGGCACCGACACCTGGCCGGCGGATTTGCTGGCAAACATGCGTCACGGTTTGAACATCGCACGGTTGATGGAGGGCGGCCCGGCGCTGACAAGCAGCCTCGATCTGTACAACGCCGCCACCCTTGGAGGCGCCAAGGCACTGGGCCGAGACGACCTCGGTCGGCTGGCGCCGGGCGCCAAGGCCGACATCACCGTATTCAGCCTGCGCGGCCTGCATCTGGGCCCGTTGTTCGACCCACTGAAAAACCTGCTGCTGGCCGGGCGCGGCGACGACTGCATTGCCAGCTACATCGACGGTCGTTGCGTGATGCACGACGGTCAGGTCAACGGCGTCAATTACCCCACTCTGCAACGCCAGGCGCAACGCCAATACGAAAAACTGATGCGCAGCCACAGCGACCGGGCCACTGGCCGACCGGACTGGAAAACCCTGTTCCAGCCGGCCATTCCGTTCGCCGATGACTACAGCGCCGAAGCGCCGTTGAGCGCCATCGATCCACTTCTTTAGAGAACACTGCCATGCACAGCTTCGATTTCAGCCAACTGAGCCCACGGGAAAAGTACAAGATTCTGATCGGCAGCGTGGTGCCGCGCCCGATTGCCCTGGTCACCACCATCGACGGCGAAGGCCGGGTCAATGCCGCGCCGTTCAGCTTCTTTAATGCGCTGTCGGCGGACCCGCCCATTCTCGCGCTCGGCGTGGAGAACTACGGCGACCAGAGCCCCAAGGACACCACCCGCAACATTCAGATGAACCAGGAATTCACCGTCAACATCGTCAACGACGCGCTGGTGGAAGCCATGAACGTCTGCGCCGTACCGTTCGCGCCGGGTTTCGATGAGTTGACCGCTGCCGGCCTGACGGCAATCCCCGGCACTTCGGTCAAATGCCCACGCATCGGCGAAGCACCAGTGGCGCTGGAGTGTCGGCGGATGATGGCGCTGAACATCGGTCAGTCGCGGGAGATCATTTTTGGCGAGGTGTTGATGGCGCATGTGCGCGACGAGTTGATCGACCCGAAAACCCTGTACATCGATCAATTGGGGCTGGATGCGATCGGGCGCATGGGCGGCCATGGTTATGCACGGACCCGGGATTACTTCGATTTGCCGACCCGCTCGTTGCAAGCGTGGACGGAGGCACCGGGGGGTGGCGAGCGGTTCTGGCCCGCCAAATAAAACGGCGGCTCACCGAGGTGGGCCGCCGTTACAGGTCGATCAGTCAGTGCCGTACTTCGGCGACCGTGGCCCGTACAGCAGGCCTGCCGGATGACCGGCCGACAGCAGACGATTGCTGGCCACACCGGCAATCGGGTAGCCGGCATCGGTGGAGCTGTTGACGATCTGTTTCACCGCAGCGGTGATCAGTGCGCCGATCAGGCCGCCGCCACTGTTGTTGCCGCCCTCTTCGCTCGACGCCCGGGCCGAACCGGTCCACAGGGTGGTGCCGGTTTTCAGGTCGACCAGTTTGGCGCTGGCGGTCACGGCGGTTTCGCTGCTGATCACCATGTAACGTGTGCCGTACTCACTGACGGTGATGTACAGCGCCGCGTCGGCGCCGAAGATTTCCTGCAGTTTGTTGGCCGGCGCCTGATGGATGTCATCCGGCGTGGTCAGGCCGTTCTGGCGGAACGTCTCGTCGACCAGCGTGATCGGCAATACGTAGTAACCGGCTTCGGCCAGCGGGAACGTCACTTGCGACAACAGGCTGTAGGACGCCTTGACGTCCGGCGAGGTGTTCAGCGGTGGCAGCACCAGAATGGATTTCGGGCGCGCTTGCTTGTACGCCGAATAGTCCACGGCCTTCGGGGCAACGCAGCCGCCGAGAACGGTCAGCGCCAGGCCCGCGGCCAGCAGTTTCAGGGCGCGCGCGATCATTTGGCGTCCCCGGTCTTGGCGTTTTTAAGCAGAAAATCCATGTACGTGCCGGACTCGGGGAACAGGGTCTTCTCGGTGCGCAGTTGCTGCACCATCTGATCGTCCTTGCCCATGCTCAGGTACAGCAGACCGAGGTGTGCGTGGTAACCCGGCGGGACGGGCTTGCCACTGGCGCGGATCTTTTGCAGATCGGCTTCCAGCGCTTCGGCCTGGGCCTCTTTCGGCGTTTCGCTTTTGAAGTATTCGTAGACTTGTGGCTGGTAGCCTTCCCACTGGTACAGGGTTTGCGGGCTGCTGCAACCAGCCAGCAAGGCGCTGGCGGTCAGTGTCAAGGCCATCAACGGCCGGGACAGGGACAGATTCATGGTGTGTTGCTCCTTGCGATGGGCGTCTATCAGTTGCCCGGTTTCCAGGCACCGGCGTTCATGCCGTCGACCAGGCGATTGATCGCCTCGCGCATGGCCAGATCGAGGACTTTGCCGTTGAGGGTGGAGTCGTAGGCAGCAGTGCCGCCGAAGCCGATGATTTCGCGGTTGGACAAGGCGTATTCGCCGGCGCCCTGGGTCGAATACACCACTTCGGAGGTGCTGATGTTGACGATGTTCAGGTTGACCTTGGCGTAGGCGACCTGGGTCTTGCCACGGCCGAGAATGCCGAACAGTTGATGATCGCCGGTCTCTTTGCGGCCGAACTCGGTGACGTCACCGGTCACCACGTAATCGGCGCCTTTCAGACGCTGGGCCTGACCCTTGATCGCCGCTTCCTGCTGGATTTCGCCCATGTTGTCGCGATCGAGTACGGAGAAACGGTTGGTCTGCTGCAAGTGAGTGATCAGGATGGTCTTGGCCTGACCGCCGAGGCGGTCAACGCCGTCGGAGAAGATCCCGCGCATGTAGCTCGAACGGTTGTCGAACTTGCCCACGGCCATCGGGATACGGACACCGGACCAGGCCTGAGAGGCACTTTCCACCTTGGCCACCGGCAGTGCGCGGGAGCTTTCGGTGGCGCAACCGGAAAGCGAGCCGGCCAGGGTGCCGAGGACGGCAATCGCAACGCCCGAGACCAACATCCGGGAGATCATTCTCACTGTGCATTCCTTCTGAAAAATGATGTGTCCCGGCACCGCAAAGTCGTGGGGGATCGGGAAAGGGGCGGCATTATGCCAAAGTGCCACCATTGAGGACAGGTTTTTTTGACGCCAGCAAATTGGCTTTCGGATCACCCAGCAGCCGTCAGTGGAAATCGCGGCTCTGCACCCGAATCCCGTTGAGCAACGGGCTGAGGTCACTCAAGCGTCCGGCAATCAGATGCCGGACTTCGCCTTCACGCTCCCAGCGGCCATCGACCTTGAGCAATTGCGAGCCGACCAGCACCTGACGCTGGCGCTCGGCCAGATCGCGCCAGACCACCACGTTGACGTTGCCGAACTCGTCCTCCAGCGTCACGAAGGTCACGCCGCTGGCGGTGGCCGGTCGTTGGCGGCCGGTCACCAGCCCGGCCACGCTGACCGGTCGCCCGTGCTCGACCTCCAGCAACTCCCGGGAACTGCGACAGCGCCGCGCCCGCAACTCGTCGCGCAACAACGTCAGCGGATGCGGCCCCAGCGTGGTTCCGAGGGTGGCGTAGTCGGTGAACAGGTCTTCGCTGACACTCGGTTTGGGTAGCAACACATCCGGTTCTTCCTGACTCGGCAACCCGGCAAACAGTCCAAGCTGTTTCTGCACCCCGGCCACTTCCCAGCGCGCCCGATGGCGGTGACCGGCCAGGTCACGCAAGGCCCCGGCATCCGCCAGCAATGCCTGGGCTCGACTGTCGAGCCCGGCCCGTTCGCCCAGATCGGCGACATCGGCAAACGCGCCCCTCGCCCGAGCGCTTTCAATGCTCCGCGCATCCTCTTCGCGAAAACCCTTGATCATGCGCAGGCCCATGCGAATCGCCGGTTGCTCGCCGGCAATCGGCTCCAGGCTGCAATCCCAGTCACTGGCGCGCACGTCCACCGGGCGGATCTGCAAATGATGCCGACGGGCGTCCTGAAGAATCTGATCCGGGCTGTAGAAACCCATCGGCCAACTGTTGATCAGCGCACAGGCGAACGCCGCCGGTTCATGGCACTTGAGCCAGCAACTGGCATAGGTCAGCAAGGCAAAACTGGCGGCGTGGGACTCGGGAAAACCGTAACTGCCAAAGCCTTTGATCTGTTCGAAGATCTGCGCGGCGAATTCCGGGGTGTAGCCGTTTTTCTTCATGCCGGCAGCCAGCCGCTCCTTGTGCGGTTCCAGCCCGCCATGGCGCTTCCACGCGGCCATGGAGCGGCGCAACTGATCGGCCTCGCCGGGGCTGTAGTCGGCGGCGACGATGGCGATCTGCATCACCTGTTCCTGAAACAGCGGCACGCCGAGGGTGCGTTTGAGCACCACTTCCAGCTCCGGTGACGGATAGGTTGTCTTTTCCTCCTTGTTCCGGCGGCGCAGGTACGGATGCACCATCCCGCCCTGGATCGGCCCCGGCCGGACGATGGCCACCTCGATCACCAGGTCGTAGAAGTTCTGTGGGCGCAGGCGCGGCAGCATCGACATCTGCGCCCGGGACTCGATCTGGAACACGCCGATGGTGTCGGCGCGGCTGATCATGTCGTAGGTCGGGCGATCGTCAGGCGGGATCGTGGCCAGGCTCAGGTCCTGATAGCGATGACGGCGCAGCAGGTCGAAACAGCGGCGGATCGCGCTGAGCATGCCCAGGGCAAGGATATCCACCTTGAGCAGCCCGACCGCGTCGAGGTCATCCTTGTCCCACTGGATGATGGTGCGGTCGGCCATGGCGGCATTTTCCACCGGCACCAGGGTGTCCAGCGGTTGCTCGGAAATCACGAAACCGCCGGGGTGCTGTGACAGGTGCCGGGGGAAGCCGATCAGTTGCCCGGTCAGGCTCAGCACCCGGTGCAGGATCGGGCTGTCCGGGTCGAAGCCACTTTCGCGCAGGCGTTCCACGGGCGGCGTTTCATCGCTCCAGTGGCCGCAGCAGTCGGCCAGCGCATTGATCTGGTCCGGCGGCAGGCCCAGCGCCTTGGCCACGTCGCGGACCGCGCCGGCGGCATGATAGGTGCTGACCACCGCCGTCAGCGCCGCACGACGGCGGCCATAACGACGGAACACGTATTGCAGGACTTCTTCCCGGCGCTCGTGCTCGAAATCCACGTCGATGTCCGGCGGTTCGTTACGCTCCCTCGACATGAAGCGCTCGAACAGCAGCGTGGTGCGATCCGGGTCGATCTCGGTGATGCCCAAGGCAAAACACACCGCCGAGTTGGCCGCCGAACCCCGGCCCTGGCAGAGGATTTTCTGCTTCCGGGCGTAACGCACCACGTCATGCACAGTGAGGAAGTAGCTTTCGTAGCCGAGCTCGGCAATCAGCTCCAGCTCATCGTCGATCTGTTTGAGCACCTTGGGTTGCGCGCCTTGTGGCCAGCGCCAGGCGATGCCTTCTTCGGTCAAATGACGCAGCCAGGAACTGGCGTCGTGTTCCTCGGGCACCAGCTCTTTGGGGTATTGATAGCGCAACTGGCCGAGGTCGAACGTGCAGCGGCGGGCCAGCCTCACCGATTCGTCCAGCAAGGTCTGCGGATACAACTCGCGCAACACATCGAGACTGCGCAGATGCCGCTCGCCGTTGGGGTGTAGACGCAATCCGGCCTCGGCCACCGGGACGTGGTGACGGATCGCTGTCATGGTGTCCTGCAAGGCCCGCCGGCCACGGGCATGCATGTGCACATCACCGCTGGCCACCGCTGGAATCTGCAACTCACCCGCCAGACTCAGCAGCGCGGCCAGCCGCTGTTGATCGTTCTGCCCGCGATGCAACTGCACCGCCAGCCACAAACGTTCGCCGAAGGTCTGTTTCAGCCAGCGGCCCTCTTCCACGTCGTCGACCGCCTCCGGCACCCACAACACCAGCAACCCCGGCAACGGTTCGCTGAAGTCCTCGCGCAGCACTTGATACTGGCCTTTCTGCGTACGCCGTCGAGCCTGGGTAATCAAGCCGCACAGCGCCTGATAACCCTCGATGTTTTCTACCAGCAACACCAGTTTCGGGCCGTTCTCGATGCGGATTTCGCTGCCGATGATCAGCGGCAGCTCCACGAACTTGGCCGCCTGCCAGGCACGGACAATTCCGGCGAGGGTGCACTCATCGGTGATCGCCAGCGCCTGATAGCCGTGTTTTTTCGCCCGTTGGAACAGCTCCAGCGCACTGGAGGCACCGCGCTGGAAACTGAAGTTCGACAGGCAGTGCAGCTCGGCATAACCCTGATTCACGCAAACCAGCCCTGCAGCCATAACGGGCCGCCCTCACCCACCGCCCGGTACGCCCAGCCTTGCTGGCCGGCGCGGTTTTGGATCAGGTAATAGTCGCGGCGCACGTCGTCACCGTCCCACCAGCCGGATTCGATCCGTTCCGGGCCCATGAGGATGCGCGCCGAACCTTCGGGCACAGTCTGCGGCTCGCCCAACAACCAGCCCGGACGCTGCACGCCCGGCAATGCAGGGCAACGCTGTTTGTCATCGGCGTTCTGCCACGCGCACTCCGGGCGATGATCGGCCTGAAAGCGCAGGCCCTGCACCGCCTCATCCCCCAGCCGTGCCCGCAAGCGTTCGCGCAATTGCTCCCAGGGCAAGGTCTGTTGCGGGCGGTCGTCGAACAGTTCCTGGAACTGCGGCACGAAACTCGGCAGATCCTCGGCGCGCAGACGAAAACCGCGCACCGGGGCCTCGACCTGCACTTGCTCCAATCGACCACGGGCCAATTCAAAGAGCATCGCCGGATCGCGCTCGGCGCTGAGCAGGCCGACCTTGATCAGCGTGTCCGGCAGCCCCGCATGTTCCAGATGCAGATCGAAGCGCTGTACGCCACTGTCGCGCCCGCACAAAAACGCCGACAGATCGGACGTCAGGCGGCGTAATGGAAACAGCAGCGCTTGATGGGACTGCACGTCGAAATTGAGTTCGATCCGCACATCGAAGCGATCCGGCGGCAGGTAGAAGGCCAGCGCCAATGGCCGTGCGCCGAACAGCGTGTCCAGATGTTTGAGCATCGGTGCCTCGAAACGCCGGGCCAGGGCCTGACGCGGCAGGCTCTGCACCTGATGAAGGTTGCGCAGCCCCATGCGCGACAGCGCCGTGGCCACGCTCGGCTCAAGCCCGACGCGGTCGACCGGCAGTTGCCCGAGGTGATGACGCAGGGCTTCACCGTCGGGCACCACCAGGCCGTCATAGGCGTTGGCCAACACCCGCGCCGCCACCGGGTTGGGCGCGGCGACGATGCGGTGACGAAAGCCCAAGTCCGTCAGTTCCGTGCGTAACCGTGCTTCGAACTGCGACCAGGAACCGAACAGCCCGAGGCTCGACTCGATCTCGAACACCACGGTACGCGGGTAATGCACGCTGACCTGGGCGCTGAAACGATAGGCCCAAGCCGCGAGAAACTGCTGCCAGTGCTCGACCTCGGCCGCATCGTAATCGACGGTGGCGAAACCTTTGCTCATGGCCTGCGCGGCGGTCATCGACTGCCCCGGACGCAAGCCCAGCGCCCGCGCCGCCGGGTTGACCGCTTGCAGCACCCGGCGCTGGGCCGGGCCGCTGAGCAGCGCCAACGGTTGGTCGGGATCGGGGCGCTGACGCAGCACGGCGTCGAGGGCCAATTGCGGGAACAGAATGCAAACCCAGCGCATGGCGACCTCAGTGCCCCACGGCGAAGGCAATCGGTGCACTGCGCGCCAGTCCGCCCCGGCATTTGAGTACGCGCAATTGCGCCGGACGGGCATCGATGGCAATGCGCAATGCGGCCGGCGACGGATTGACCGCTTCGCTCAAGGGCCGCCAAGCGAACGCCAGGGTCTGGCCGGTTTCCGCCGCCACCTGCAAACGGCGCAAGGCGCGGTCATCGGCCTTGTGCGGCCAGCACAGCACTGCACCGCAACTGCCCGAACGCAGGCATTGTTCCGCCGCCCACAACGCATCGCGCTCGCTGGCCTGGATCACCGACAACTGCCGCAGATCGACCCCGGCATTGGCCCAGGCCTGCGGATACGGCACGAACGGCGGCGCCACCAGCACGATGCGCTCGCCCGCCGCCGACAGCCGCGCCAGGGTCGGCCACACCAGTTGCAGTTCGCCGACACCAGGCCCGGCCAGAAGGATTTCGCTCAGCGCCGCTTCCGGCCAGCCGCCACTGGGCAAGGCGGCATCCAGCGCCGCGTGCCCGGTGGGTTGCGGGCTGGCGGCCGGTGGCGCAGGCCGGCCCTTCCAGACCTGGCCGCCATTGAACAGCGTATCCAGCGCGACGACGGCCCCCATCAGCCTTGCCTCACCAGACCGCAGAACACCCCTTCGATGGCTAGGTCCTGATCGGCCCGCACGACAATCGGCTGGTACGCCGGGTTGCGCGGCAACAGACGAACCTCATCGCCGACCCGCTCGAAACGTTTGATGGTGACCTCGCCATCGAGCCGCGCCACCACGATCTGGCCGTTGAGCGCCTCTGGGTTGCGGCGTACGCCGACCAGATCGCCGTCGAGAATCCCGTCCTCGATCATCGAATCACCCTGCACCCGCAGCATGTAGTCGGGCGTGCGGGAGAACAGCGCGGGATCGAGCATCAACCGATTGTGGATGTCGGCATCGGCGCCAATGGGCGCACCGGCGGCCACCCGGCCGAGTACCGGGACTTCGAGCAGCTCCGGTCGCGCCGGTTGCCCGAGCAAACGAATGCCCCGGGCCTGATGCGGATTGACCTCGATAAACCCGGCTTCGGTCAGCGCCAGCACATGCTTGCGCGCCACGCTGCGGGAGGCAAAACCAAAAGCCTCGCTGATTTCAGCGAGGCTTGGGGGCTGACCGTGTTCGGCGATGCGTTCGCGGATAAAGGTCAGGATGGCGGTACGGCGGGGAGTCAGAGTCGTCATGGAGTACATTTGTACTCCTGTGGGAATTTCCTGACAAGCACCGCCAGTCAGCTCAAACCGCGCTCCGCCAGAAACTCCGCGATGTAATCGATAAACGCCACAACCTTGGCCGTCGCCCGCCGATGGCTCGGGTACACCGCCAGGATATGCGGGCCGAAGCTGTCCGGGTCGATGTCGTAATCAGCCATGACCCGCACCAGTCGCCCGTCGGCGATGTACGGCGCGGCGCTCCACAGCGGTGTGTGCAGCAAACCGCGCCCAGCCAAAGCGCTGGCCAGCAGCAAATCGTAATTGTCGCTGCGCAACAGCGGCGCCGCCGGTTGCGCCAGGCTCAGGCGCTGGCCGTCGCGTTCGGCCCACCAGAATTCGCGGCTGAGCAACGGATGCCGGTACAACAGCCATTCATGTTGATCAAGAGTTTGCGGCGTGACCGGCAACCCCTTGCGCGCCAGGTATTCGGGGCTGCCGCACAGCGCCAGACGATTGCTGCCGACCACCCGGGCAATCAGCCCCGGCAAGTCGTCATGCCCCTCGCGCAGTGCCAGGTCGTAGCCACTTTCCAGCAGATTGACGAATTCGTCGCACAAATCCACTTGCAGGCTGATCTGCGGGTATTGCTGCAAAAAGCCGTCACACACCTGATCGAGAAACGCCCGCCCGTAAGCCAGCGGCGCGGTGATTTTCAGGCTGCCGCGCAGGCCGTGCTGCAACTGCTCGATTTCCTCGCTGGCCTCATCGAGGCGCTGCAACACCTGTCGTGCGGTTTCCAGATAGAGCCGGCCGATTTCGGTCAGCAGAATCCGACGCGTGCTGCGCTCGAAGAGCCGCGCACCAAGTTCGGACTCCAGATGATTGACCGCTTTGGTCAGGGCCGACGGGGTCTTGCCCAGTTGCTCGGCAGCGCGGCTGAAACTGCCGAGCTGCGCGGTGACCACGAACATTTTCAGTGCACCCAGCTTGTCCATGCTTTTTCCATTCAGGCAAAAACGTTTTTCGTGAGGGAGGCGTTCTGTCGGGCGTTGGCAGCCACTAATCTGGCCATCAGACGCAATAACAAGGAAATGTTCAATGAAAAGATTCATCCCGCTTTTCACCAAAAATGTCTTGATCGCCGCTGTGAGTTTTGCCTCGATGGAAGCCATGGCCGCCACCGATCTGGTGCTGCTCAATGGCAAGATTTTCACCGCTGATCGCACTCAACCGCAGGTTCAGGCGCTGGCCGTGGAGAACGGCAAGGTGCTTAAAGTCGGCACCGATGCGCAGATCAAAGCCTTGATCGAGCCCGGCACCCAAGTGATCGACCTCAAAGGCCAGACGCTGATGCCCGGCCTGATCGACAGCCATTCCCACGCGATTTTCGGCGGGCTGGAAATGGTCTCGGCGAACATGGAAGACGACGTGATCGGTCTTGATGAACTGGAGAAACGCCTGCGCGGTTGGCGTGACGACGGCAAGGCCCGGCATGGCGATGTGTTGAGCGTGGCCGGCATGAGTTCGGCGTACTGGGCCAAAGCTGAGGCCCTGGGCAAAATCTTCAACCACGGCGAATGGGCTGAAGTACCCGTGGTTTTCACCGGCAGCGATCACCACACGGCGTGGGCCAACAACGTCATGCTCAAGCGCGCGGGCATCGACGCCGCACTGCTGAAAAACTTGCCGGACGCGGAAAAAGACACCATTGGCAAACTGGCCAGCGGTGAGCCGAACGGCTTTGTGGTCGACGCCGGTTGGGATCGCGTCGCCTCGAAAATGCCGGTGCCGAGCCCTGCCGATATGCTCAAGGCCGCGCAATCGGCGGTGCGCTTCAACAACAGCCTCGGCATCACCGCGTGGATGGACCCCGCCGCCAACGCCGCGCCGGGCGAGCCGGTGTTTGCCCTCAAGCCCACCGAGAAAACCGTCGGCGTGCTGCCGGCCTACAAAGCCTTGTCGGAAAGCGGCGGCATGACCGCCCACGTCGCCGCGCTGCTGGTGGCCAACCCAAAAAGCGTCCCGGCCGATCTCGACACCCTCGACAAGGTGCGCCAGCAGTTCCAGGGCATCCCCAACCTGACGCTGCCGGGGATCAAGATCTTCGCTGACGGCGTGATCGAATACCCGGCCCAGAGCGCGGCGATGATCGATCCCTACAGCAACTCGCACAAACAGGGTGAGTTGCTGATCGACCCGCAGCACTTCGGCGAACTGGTCAGCGCCATCGACCAGCGCGGCTGGCTGGTGCACATCCACGCCATCGGTGACCGCGCGGTGCGCGAATCACTGAACGGCATCGCCCAGGCACGCAAAGATCGGCAGAGTGGCGTGACGCATTCGATCACCCACCTGCAAATGGTCAACCCGAAGGAATTCGCCCGCTTCAAGCCGCTGAACGTGATTGCCTCGATGCAACTGCTGTGGGCCAGCGCCGACGACTACACCACCGACATGATCAAGCCTTACGTCAGCGCCCTCGCCTTCCGCTATCAATACCCGGCGCACTCACTGCTCAAGCAAGGCGCGACGATTGCCGGCGCCAGCGACTGGCCGGTGTCCTCACCGAACCCGTGGAACGCCATGGCCCAGGCCATCACCCGCACCGGGCCGCTGGGCGTGCTCAACGCCGACGAACGCCTGGACCGCGAAACCATGTTCTACGCCTACACCGTCAACGCGGCGCGCACCATCGGCCTGGAGCAACAGATCGGTTCCCTGAGCCCCGGCAAACAGGCCGATTTCATCGTGCTCGATCGCGACGTGTTCAGCGTCGATGACAAGGCCCTGCATGACACCCGGGTTCTGCAAACCTGGTTCGCCGGCCGCCAGGTCTACGCACCGACCCTCTAATAACAATCGCCGTACCCCTGCCCGACCCCGCGCCAACCGCCGGGGTCCGGCGCAGCCTTGCCTGCTTCCTGCCCATAACAATCACAACATCGGGACTTTACATGAAAGCCATGCCCCTGCTCGCCCTCACTTCCTTGAGCCTGCTGCCCTTGAGCAGCCACGCGATCCCCTTGAACGATGATTTCGCCGTGCTGGTCGACCTGACCCTGGCCAGCGACTACCGCACTCGCGGCATCTCCCAGACCCAGAACGACCCGGCCGTGCAGGCCGGTCTGACCCTGGCCCACAGCAGCGGTCTGTACCTCGGCGCGTGGAGTTCGAACGTCGATTTCGGCGGCGGCCTGAAAACCCGTCAGGAGGTCGATTACTACGCCGGCTGGCTGTGGCAGGCCACCGAGCAGGTGAGCCTGGACCTCGGCACCATTCGCTACGCCTACCCAAGGGAAAGCCAGTTCAATCAGACCGAGGTCTACGGGATTCTCGGCGTCTACGGCGTGAAGCTGGCGGCGTACTACTCCAGTGATGCGCCGGGCATCGACAGCAAACAGAGTTCGCTCTACAGCTACATCGGCTATGAAACCGAATTGCCGTTCGATTCCGGGCTGAAGCTGCGCTACGGCAACATGGACTTCAAGGACCCGCATATGTATTCGGCATCCGGTCACAGCGAAGAGTCCTACCGGGAGTGGGAAGTCAAACTGACCCACAACCTGGCCGGCGTGGTGCTGGGCCTGAGTTACATCGACACTGACCTGTCGCAGAACCAGTGCCTGAGCAACTGGGGCTTCAAGGATGTGTGCACGGCGACGGTGGTGGCCAGCGTCAGCAAATCCTTCTGAACCCCGGTTGAATGCGGCGAACCTAAGGTGTGAGTTGCGCCAGGTACTGCCACGGGTAGATCCCGCGCTGATGACCATCGCTGAACACCAGTTGCAGGCCGTAACCCTGGGGGTTGAGTTCGATCACACGCACTCGATCATCCACCAGCGGAATCGAACCTCGCAGGCGAAACGCCCGGCACTGCGAACACGGGCACTGGCGGCGCAGTTCGGCATGGTCGAGCAACTGCTCGCGGCCATCCGGCCAGCTCAGCCGCAACCGGTGTTCACTTTGGGAATTGCCGATCGCCAGCGGATTCATTGCAGCTGACTCAAGGCAATCCGCACGGCCTTGCGCACTTCCGGGTCGCCGTCATCCTGCGCGGCCTGCAACGCCGCCACGGCCCCGCGATCATTCAACTCGCCCAGCGCCAGCGCCGCTTCCTTGCGCAGGTTGCTGATGCGATGACCGAGGGTGTCGATCAGGGCGTCGAGAGCCGGCACATAACGCAAACGACCGAGGCTGCGGGTGGCGCGCAGACGCACCTGCCAGTAATCGTCGGCCAAGGCTTCGATCAGCGCCGGACCTGCGTCGGTGTGGCCGACCTTGCCGAGGGTGGTCGCGGCTTCTTCGCGTACTTGCCAGGCCTGATCCAGCAGGGCCTGACGCAATGCGGGCAGCACCTCGGCGTCACTTGCCAAGCCCAGGGCGCCGGTGGCGGCGCGGCGCACTTCGGTGTCCGGATCATTGCTGGCCAAACGTGCCAGCGCCGGCAAGGCATCCAGCTGTTTAAGCCAACCGAGCACGCCGACGGCTTCGCGGCGGACACTGGCGTCGGCATCGTTCAGCGCTTGAATCGCGGCGGGTGCGGCGCCGGGGAACCGCAACTCGCGCAACGCCCGGAACGCGGCAATCCGCACGCCGGTTTCGGCATGGGCGGTCCACGGCAGAATCACCCTGCCCGCCGCTTCGGTTTTGAGCAGGCTCAGACTCTGCGCAGCGGCAGCCTGCACTGCTGGCGACGGATCGGTCAGCGCCTGGCACAGCGCTTCTACCACCGGTTCGTCTTCCCACGCCTCCAGCAGTCGTGCCGCTTCGGCACGCACCTCTTCGGCCGGGTCTTCGGCCAGCCGCTCGACCAACCAGAGCAGACCGTCCGGCTCTTCGAGGTCAGCCAGGTCGATCAGGGCAATCCGGCGCACTCCGGCGTCATCAGCAGTCAGGCGCGGTTGCAGGGCAAGAATGTCGTCGTTATCGGTCACAGCAAAAAATGAGGTCACAGGGCAAATCTCGGCAAGGCGTTTTCAGGAGGCAAACCGAGCGGATTGAGGCGCGGCAGCGGTCGGTCGTTGTCGTGGCGCAGCAGGTCGAGGCAGTGGCGCTTGAGGCGCGAAAACTCGTGGCTGGTGACCAGTTCGGTGGTGCGGGGGCGCGGAAAGTCCAGGCGCAGGTCATCGATGATTCGCCCCGGCCGTGCGCTCATCACCAGCAAACGGTCGGCGAGAAACAGCGCTTCGTCGATGTCATGGGTGACGAACACCACCGTGGTGCGAATCCGCGTCCAGATGTCCAGCAGCAGTTCCTGCATGTTCAGTCGGGTCAGCGCATCCAGCGCGCCGAAGGGTTCATCCATCAGCAACAGCCGTGGCCGGTTGACCAGCACCCGGGCGATTTCCACCCGTTGCTGCATGCCGCCGGAGAGTTGATCCGGCCAGCGTTCGGCGAAGCCTTCAAGGCCGACCAGTTTGAGGATTTCATCAGCGGCGCGATGGCGTTCGGTCTTGCCAATGCCGCGCATCTTCAGCCCGAAGGCGACGTTGTCGCGCACCGTGCGCCACGGGAACAGGGTGTGATGCTGGAACACCATGCCGCGCTGTGGCGACGGGCCGGACACCTCGGCGCCGTCGACTTTCAACTGCCCGCCATGGGGTTGCAGATGCCCGGCCAGCGCGCCGAGCAAAGTCGACTTGCCGCAACCGGACGGGCCAAGAATGCACACGAACTGGCCGGGTTCGATCTGGCAATCCAGCCCCTGCACCGCTTCAAACGCTTGCCGGCCCTCGCCGAGGACGATGGATAACTGGCGGATGTCGATCCGCCCTTCCGGGGTTTGCATCACGCTCATCAGGCTTTTCCTCGCGGTCGGTGCCAGGGCGTGAACAGACCGCCAAGGCGTTTGATCAGCAGGCTGCTGCCCATGCCCAACACGCCGATCAGCAACATGCCGACCACGATGTCCGCATAGTTCTGAATGGTGTAGGACTCCCAGGTGTAGTAACCGATGCCGAACTGGCCGGAGATCATTTCGGCGGTCACCAGACAGAACCATGAGGTGCCCATGCCGATCGCCAACCCGGTGATGATGCTCGGCGCAGCGCCCGGCAGGATCACTTCCAGCAGGATCGCCCGGCGTCCGGCCCCGAGGCTTCTGGCCGAGGCGATCAGGCGCGGGTCGACACCTTCGACGCCATGCACGGTGTTGAGCAGGATCGGGAACAGCGCGCCGGTGAAGGTGATGAACACCATCGACAGCTCCGACGACGGGAACATCAGGATGGCCAGCGGAATCCATGCGACGGCGGGGATTGGGCGCAGCACTTCCAGTGGAGGCAGCAGCAGGTCTTCGGCCCATTTCGACCGGCCGATGGCCAGGCCCAGGGCGATGCCGATCACCAGCGCGGCGAGGTAGCCGGCGAAGACTCGGCCGAGGCTGGCGCTCAGGTGCTGGATGAGCTTGCCGGAGTCGCCCAAGCCGAGGGCGGCTTCGATGACGGCCAGCGGGGTTGGGACGTTGGCGAAGGTGACGAGGCCGAGGTTCCAGTGATGGCTGGCGGCGAGTTGCCAGAAGAGCAGGCAGAGCAGCAGTGAGGCGGCTCGGGGGATCCAGCGTGAAAACATATATCACCTCTGATCGTTCCCACGCTCTGCGTGGGAACGATCTGTAAATCAGCGGGTGGCAACGGCCTGCGCGGTGGCGTCGGTGAAGTCGAGGACTTTTCCGCCCTGCGCCGACGCGTATTGCTGAGCCTGCCCTTTGAGCAAAAACGCACTCAACCGCCCCTTCCCATCACTGGCAAACCACGCCTGCTCCGCCAGCAACTTGATCCCGCTGTCACTCGCCTGCGCATACACCGCCCGGATGTTCTTGCCTTCCGACTTCAGGCCGGCCAGTGCGGTAAACGCCTCTTCAGCCGAGGCATAACGCCGGACTTTGTCCTCACCCCGCACCCAGATTTCCGCAACATGGCTGAAATCAGAAATAGCTTTCCCAGTCACCGCATCGACAGACTTCAACGGCGTCTGCGCGTAATTGGCCAGTTGCGCGGTGTAATCCAGATTCGAGGCCTTGAACGCCGCGCGGATGTACTGGTCATCGATAAAGGTGTTCAGATCGAGCCCGCGATCCGCCTTCTTCAGCAGCTTCAGCGTGTCGATGGCCGTGCCCACGGCCTGGCGATATTCCGGTTTCCAGCTCAGGTCGCGGGTCTGCACGCCGAGCGGGCCGTGGAACAGGTAATTGACCTCGGCATCGACGCCGGTGACTTTGGCGATCAACTCGCTGTATTTCTCGGGTTCGGCGGCCAGCAACTGATTGGCTTCGATGCTTGCGCGCAGGTAGGCGACGACGATTTCCGGGTACTTCTTGGCATAGGCCTGATCGACCAGCGCACCGTGGAAGGTCGGCGCATTGGCCTGGGCGCCGTCGTAGATCTTGCGGGCGAAACCACGACTCGGAAACAGTTCGGCGAACGGTACAAAATCAGCGTGGGCGTCGATCTTGCCGGCCTGCAACGCCGAGCCTGCGACCTCTGGCGGCTGGGCGATGATGTTCACATCCTTCAGCGGGTCCCAGCCCTGCTCCGCCACGGCGCGCAGCAACATGCCGTGGGCGGTGGAAGCGAACGGCACGGAAATGGTCTTGCCCTTGAGTTCGCTCAGCGACTGCACACCAGACGCGCTCGGCACCACGATGCCATTGCCGCTGCCCTTGATGCTGCCCGACAACACGCTGATGAACAGGCTGTGTTTGCCGGCGGTTTCGAACGCCACACCATTGAACGCACCCGGGAAATCGGCCATGGCGCCAAAGTCGAGTTTGCCGGCGACCATCTCGTTGGTCAGCGGCGCGCCGCTGGTGAAGTTCTTCCACTGCACGTCGTATTTGGCGTCCTTGTAGGCGCCGTCGTGAGGCAGGTATTTGTCGAGCAGGCCCAGCTCGCGAATCAACAGGCCGCCGGCGGCGCAGTTGATGGTGGTGTCCTGAGTGCCGATGGCAATGCGGATGGTTTCGGCCGAGGCCGACAAGGTGAACGAAGCCAGTACCAGACCGGCGATTGCTGCACGCAACATGGTTGAATCCCCTCGAATCATTTATAGGATGTTCGTCTCCGCCGCGATCAGGGCGCGGTGGGAAACGAGGGGTGTCTTGAATCAGGCGTCCGGTGTTGCCGGATAGCGTTTTAGCGGAGCAGATACGGGATTTCGACTTTCACCGCACCGGTCGGGCAGTCCTTTTCGCACGGCATGCAGTACCAGCATTCGTCGAAAGCCATATAGGCCTTTTGCGTGGCCGGGTTGATCGCCAGCAGGTCCATCGGGCAGACGTCGACGCACACGGTGCAGCCCTTTTCGGCGATGCATTTATCCTCGTCCACGGTGACGGGGGCGTTGGAGCGGAAGAAGATTTCCTGGGCTTGGTAGGCCATGGTTCGGACTCTCTCTAGTGATGCCTCAAGCGGCGAAAGCGCCGACCCGCAAGCGGTCGTAAGCCTGCATTTCCTCGGCATCGAGCGGGATGATGTAAGGCTCGACGGCTTTCTTGAAACTGGTCATGCGCCCGTCTTCGCCCTTCTTCAGGTGGCAATGGCAGAACCATTCGCGGTCGTCCCGTTGCGGGTGATCGACGCGGTAGTGGTACAAGCCCCAGCGGCTTTCAGCGCGGAACAGCGAGGCCCGGGCGGCCATTTCGGCGCAGTCGCGAATCACGCTGGTTTCCATGGCGCGCATCAGTTCGTGGGCGTTGTTGGCCTTGATCTCGTTGAGATCGCGTTCGATGTCGCTGAAGCGCTGCAGGCCGATTTCCATTTTCTTGGTCACTTTCGGCGGTTGCAGGTAGTCGTTGACGAAGCGCCGCAGCTTGTACTCGACCTGGGCCGGCGGCAGACCGTGCTCGCGATCCAGTGGTGCGTAGACCCGGGCCTTTTCCTTCTCGATCTGCTCGGCATCCAAAGTGGAGAACTCGCGCCCGGCAACAAACTCCGCCGCGTTGTTACCCGCGAACCAGCCATAGGTGAACGCGCCGAGCATGTAGTTGTGCGGCACGGCGGCCATGTCACCGGCCGAGTACAGACCTTTCACCGACGTCTCGGCCCGCTCGTTGACCCACACACCGGACGCCGAGTGACCGCTGCAAAAACCGATTTCCGAGATGTGCATCTCGACCATCTGCGTGCGGTAGTCGGTGCCTCGATTGGCGTGGAACTGGCCGCGACTCGGGCGCTCGTTGCTGTGCAGGATTTCCTCGATGTTCTGGATGGTTTCCTCGGCCAGGTGATCGAGTTTGAGGAATACCGGGCCGTTGCCGCTTTCCAGTTCCTGGTGGAATTCCCACATCATCTGCCCGCTCCAGTAATCGCACTCGATGAAGCGTTCGCCCTTGTTGTTGGCGGTGTAGCCACCCAGCGGGCCAGTGACGTAGGCGCAGGCCGGGCCGTTGTAGTCCTTGATCAGCGGGTTGATCTGGAAGCACTCGAGGTTCGCCAGTTCCGCCCCGGCGTGATACGCCATCGCATAACCGTCGCCAGCGTTGGTCGGGTTTTCATAGGTGCCCATCAGGTAACCCGAGGATGGCAGACCGAGACGCCCGGCCGCGCCGCAAGCGAGGATCACCGCCTTGGCCTTGATCACGTGGAAATCGGCGGTGCGGCAGTCAAACCCCATCACACCGTTGACGGCGCCCTCCTCGTCGGTCAACAAACGGGTGCAGACGAGACGATTGGTAATGCTCACCCGCGCCCGCTTCAACTGGCGATACAGGACTTTCTTGATGTCGTGCCCTTCCGGCATCGGCAGCACGTAGGCGCCCATGTGGTGGACTTTCTTCACCGCGTAATCGCCGGTTTCGTCCTTCTCGAACTTCACGCCCCAGCGGTCGAGCTGCTCGATGGTTTCAAAGCTGTGGGTGGCATAGGCGTACACCGCCGCCTGATTGACGATGCCGTCGTTGGCGATGGTGATTTCCTTGGTGTACTGCTCCGGCGTCGAGTGCCCGGGGATGATCGCGTTGTTCAGGCCGTCCATGCCCATGCTGATCGCGCCGCTGCGCTTGACGTTGGCCTTGTCGACCAGCAACACGCGCAGCTCCTTGTTATTTTCCTTGGCCTTGATCGCCGCCATCGGGCCAGCGGTGCCACCGCCGATCACGACGATGTCGTATTCCTGCTCTAAGGTATTGCGGGTCATGTCACGCCCCTTTTTGCCGGTCGATCCGCAGGCGGTACTGGAACGCATCGCCACGGTAGTAAAGGTGTTCGAAGTCCAGCGGCTGGCCGTTCGCGTCGTGGGTCAGACGCTCGATGCGCATGATCGGCGAGCCGGCCTCGACGTTCAGCGCCTGGGTCAGGTCGCTGTCGGCCAGCACCGCGTCGATGGCCAGATCCGCGTGGCCGAGGGCAATGCCGCAGTCGTTTTCCAGAATCAGGAAGATGTCGCGGGTGACCAGATCGGCCTTCTCCAGCCGTTCGCCAACCGTTTTGGGCAGGTAGGTGATTTCCAGCGAAATCGGCTCGCGGTTGATCAGGCGTACGCGTTTGATCTGGGCGACGATCTCGCCTTCGGCGACCTGCAAACGCTCGGCCACCAGTTTGTCGGCGGCGATGAATTTGAAGCTGCGCAGGCGGTTGATCACCTCGTAGCCACGGCCGGTCATGGACTCGGCGAGGCCTTGCAGGGTGCTGACGTTCTGGAAGGTCTTGGGTTTGGCGACGAAGGTGCCTTTGCCATGGATCTTGAAGATCAGCCCTTCTTTCTGCAGATCACCCAGGGCCTGGCGCACGGTGATGCGGCTGACTTTGAACAGCGTGCCGAGCTCGCTTTCGGACGGCATCTGGCTGTCTTGCGGGTATTCGCCGTCGAGAATCCGGGCGCGCAGCACGTCGCGCAGTTGGGTGTGCAGCGGGACGCTGCCCAGGGAGAGAACGTTATCGGTCATCACGGGATCACTTGTCATAACGAGTTATGACGTGATCTTAGAGACGTTATGACAAGCTTGAGAAATATTGTTTGGGCATAACCTTAGACGCGCCTTCAGTGGCGCTTGAGGATTTGATCCATGACCCAATCGGTCTTCAGGGCTTCGGCGGCGACTGCCGGGTGCCGGGACTCACCGCGAATCTGCGCGTTCATGCCGAGGACGTGATGCCACTGGATGTGTTCATGATGGGGGATTTCCAGGCTGATATCTTCTTCCGCGTGCAACTCGACCGGATGCTCATCGAACACCGAAAAACCGATTCGCCCTTGGCTGCCGATGATCTCGACCCGATCCTCACGCCGATCCGCGACAAAGCTCCAGCAGCCCATGCCCAACGCGCCCGAGGCAAACCGCCAACTGGCGCTGACCGCATCCTCCGCCGCGTACAACCCGGCCTGACGCGCCGTGAATCCGGCGACTTCAACGATATCGCCGAGCAGGTACTGGAACAGGTCAAAACCATGGCTGGCCAGATCCGCGAAATACCCGCCACCCGCCACCGTCGGATCGGTGCGCCAGTTGGCGCTGCCGTCCAGATCCTTCGGTGATGGCGCCTTGGTCAGCGTCCAGCTCAAGTGCCGCACTTCGCCAATGCGGCCCTGCTCCAACCATTGTCGAACCTGCTGGAAACGCGGTAACGAACGACGGTAATAGGAGACGAACAGGTGCAGACCGGCATCGGCAAACACCTGCTGCATTTCGCGGCTTTGCCCGGCGTTGAGTGCCATGGGTTTTTCCACGCAGCAATGCTTGCCGGCGGCGGCGACTTTCAGGCTGTAGGCATGGTGGCTGTCGGGTGGCGTGGCGATGTACACCGCGTCCACTTCGGGGTCGTTGATCAGCTCATCGACGTCGGTGTAAGTCCGGGCGATGCCGTGGCGCGTGGCGTAATCGGTCACGGCTTCGAGGCGTCGCCCCATCACTGCCACCAACGCCGAGCCGGGCGCCTTGTAGAAGGCCGGCCCGCTCTTGCGTTCAGCGACACTGCCGCAACCGATCATGCCCCAGCGCACCACGTTCATTGCTCTTCCTTGTGTCTTAGCCGATGCGCAAGGCGCGCAGGTCGAGGTGGCCGTCCTTGAGCGGCGGGCACCAGTAGTAACCGCCGGTGATCGGCCGGCTGATGCGGTACAAACCGTCGGTGATGCCGTCTTCCAGACCGCTCATGCGGCGCAGTTGCGCTTCGAACGCGTCGAGGGAGAAACCGAACGCCAGGAACATCAGGCCCGCGCGGTCGCCTTCGATCCACGGCATCGAACGGCGCACGACGAAGGCTTCCGGAGCGAAGCTTTCCTGAGCGGTGCGCTTGACGTGGGCGGACACCGGGGCGTCGTCGATCTCTTCGTTGTCGCTCAGGCGACGGCCCATGATGTTGTCCTTGTCCTCGGCGGACAGTGCATGGAAACCCTTGAGGTCGTGCTGCCATTGCTGGATCGCGGCAAAGCTGCCACCCACCAGACCTTCGGCGCCTTCACTTTGCAGTGCGGCGGCGATGGCGGCTTCGTCGTGAGGGTTTTCGGTGCCGTCTTCATAACCGGTGAGGTCATGACCGTCCTTGTGGCGGAAGGCTTCCTGCATCTGTACCAGACGCAGCGCCGGGGCCAGTGCGGCCTCAAGCGCGGTGCTGCGGTTGAGCAACTCGCCACGGTCGACGCCGTGCAGCCAGACCCACAGGGCGTGCTGGGTCGACGGGTTTTCCACGCCAACGCCGGTCAGCGCCGGGAAGCTGCGCAGGCCGTCGATGTTCACATTCAGGGCCTTGGCCAGGGATTCACCGAAACCGACCACCGCCGACTTGCTGTCCACCAGGTTCAGCAGGTTGTCGATCGCCTGCGGCAGTGCTTCCACCGATTCGAGGGCGAAAAACAGGTGACGTGCTTGCGGCGGAACAGGGGTGGCGAGGATGCCCGGCTGGTAGTAACTCATGTGAACTCCTTGGGAAAGAGCGCGGAGTTTAACTGTAGCCGGAGGGTTTGTGTGGGATCAGATGACGCACTCGTTGCGCCACGCGCTCGGGCTCTTGCCCGTCCAGCGCTTGAACGCCCGGCGAAAACTGCGCACGTCGCTGTAGCCAACTTCTTCGGTGATGCGCTCGATGGGCATGTCGGGATTGGCCAGCAGACTCATCGTGCGTGCCTGGCGCACTTGCTCCAGCAGCGCCTCGAAGGTCAGCGAGTGCTCGGTCAGCCGCCGGCGCAAGGTGCGGCTGCTCATGTTCAGGTCGCCAGCGATCTTTTCGATGTGGCTGCCCCGACTCAGGTCCCGGGCAATGGCACGCTCCACGGCCTGGATCAGATCGAGTTTCTGATGCACCTGCGCGGCTTCCAGCTCCAGCAGTGTGACCGCCTGACGCAGCGCCAGCGAATGATGATTGGGCAGGTTCACATCCAGCCACTGCACATCGATCAGCATGCGATTGTGCAGACAACCGAAGCGTACGTCCGGCCCCAAAAGCCGCCGGTATTCATCAACGTAATCCGGCGCCGCGTGCATGAACTCCACGGCAATCGGCTTGAACGTCTCGCCCACCAGCGCCCGGCCGTAGACCAAGAGGCTGGCGAAAAACTCTTCGACCGCAAACACCTGCACTTCGGCGAACGGCAAGCGGCATTCCACGTCCAGGTACACCTGCTCGCCCACGACATCGACGCTGGAAACGACAATCCCGCCGGACGTGTGCTGATGACGAATCCCCAGTTCGAACGCATCGCGCAGGTTCTTGCACAGCGACAGCACATGCCCGAGCAGACCGAGGGTACCGAGCACGTTCTGCGCACCGACCCACAGCCCGAGCCCCTGATTGGGCAAAGCTTTCAGCGCTCGCTGAATCATGGCCACGGCCTGGCGGTAGGAGATCCGCTGCGAAGGATCCTGCAGGTCTTCGAAAGTGAAACCGAGGCCACGGCACAGGCTTTCGGCCTCAATACCCTTGTTGGCCGCAACTTCGGCCAGGGTCTGCAGCAGAAACGGCGACACCAGCGCCAGATCGAAGGTGGGGTCTTGGAGTTTTGCGTTCATGGGGGCTGACATTCCGGATCACGCTGAATTGTTATTTTTGTAACCGGTTATGTCGAAGGAAGTTAGCACAGGGTTGGCGGACTGTCCGCAGAAGTCCCCTTCTGTGTCCGCCAATACCCTGCCCCGCTGTGCGCCAAGGGCTTATTTCTATAGTGGCCGGGCGTCCTGCGCGCCGGCGGTGCGCCCAAACACAATAATAATGAGGACGGACATGACCCCGAACCGCGCGACATTCCCTGTGCGACTGGCGCTGAGCCTGCTCGGCTGCGCCGTGACCCTGCCGGCGCTGGCCACCGAAGCCGGTGTCGACAACATCGGCACCGGCACCGACGGCTTCTTCATGCTGCCGCTGGAAGTCGACAGCCTTCCCGAGAACATGGTTGCCTTCAACCTCTACTACAACCACTACAAGGCGACCAAGCTCAACATCAGCTCGTTCGGCGGCAAGGTGCCGAATGTCGAAATCGAATCCACCGCCGTCATCCCGCGTATCGACTACCTGAGCCCGGTACGGGTGTTCGGCGGACGCCTCGCCGGTTACATCGCCCAGCCGTGGCTGAAGCAGGAAGTGTCAGTGTTCGGCCTGAGCGACACCCGCGAAGGCATGGGCGATACCACCATCGCGCCGATCATCCTGTGGGACATGGGCAAGAACCTGACCCTCGGCGCCGCCCTGGAAATCACCGTGCCCACCGGTGAATACAGCGTCGATCGCCTGGCCAACACCAGCAACAATTTCTACACCTACAAACCGCTGTTCTCCTTCACCTGGCTGCCGACAGACAAGACCGAAGTCTCGATGAAGACCACCTACAGCTTCAACGAGAAGAACAAGGACACCGACTACAAATCCGGGCAGATCTTCCATTTCGATTACTCGGCCAGCTACAAGATCACCGACGACCTGATGCTCGGCATCAACGGCTACTACCTCAAGCAAACCACCGACGACAAACAGTTCGGTCACACCGTGCAGTTCGCCGGCCAGGACGTTGATGACGGCGTACGCGGCAAGGTGTTCGCCATCGGCCCGGCGCTGCACTTCACCTTCCTCAAGTACGCCAGCGCGGAGATTCGCTGGGCCAAGGAATTCGACGTGGAGAACCGGCCGGAGGGGGAAATGTTGTGGGCGAAAGTGAGTATTCCGTATGCGTTCTGAGTGCATTTGTAGGAAGGCGCGCGCAGATTTGTAGGCTGGAAACCTGAAAAACAAAGAGGAGGAATAGGCCTACAGCGGCGGTCGAGATTGCCGGACAACGGAGAGAAACGTCCGGCAGATTTCAAAGGGGGTGTTTGCAGATACTGGATCCCGCAGCTTCATGGTTCTTCAAGGGCTCATGGAGTGCATCGTCTGCCAGTGACGACAATGGGCCAATCCCCCCTTAGACTGCTGAAATTGATCACGGAGATCACTATGAGCATATTGCATTCCCCGTTTTACTCTGACTTCGAATCCGAAGAAGAGGCAGAGAGCTACGATCGCTGGTTTCGTGCAGAGGTACAGGATGCACTGGATGATCCTAGTCCTGGTATTCCTCATGATGAAGTTATGGCAATGCTCGACCAGATGCTGGAAGAGATACGCAGGAAGCGCCGCGCTGCAGCTTGAATGGAGCAGCAAGTCCTCGCGTCAACTGGCTGACATCTTCAAATACATCGAGCAACACAATACCAATGCTTCAATTTCGCTAAGACACAAGGTGGGTGCAGCAGCACAGCGACTTTCATCAATACCTTATGGCTACCGACCTGGCCGAGTACCTGGCACTCGCGAAATGGTGATTCATCCGAACTATCTGCTGGTCTATCGAGTGAATGGCCACATCAAAATACTGAGGGTGCTTCACGCCCGACAAAAATACCCTTCAACTTCAGCAACATAAAAAAAGGGCGGCCAAATGGCCGCCCGAAGCGTACTACACGAGAGTCCTTTTACAACGTCAGCTGCCCCCGCTCCTCCTCCGTCAGCTGCTGTTTCGCCTGTTCATCCAGCGCCCCGGCGCCCAGCACCTGCACCGGGCTGTTGGGGTTGTAGCCCGGTGTCGGTGCGCGGCTGGCGCCATCGCGGGTCGGGGCCAGTTGTTCGTTGCCGAAGCTCAGCACCTGCACGGTGAACACCGAGGCCTGGTTCTGGCGCGAGGCGGCTTGCTGCTGACGGGCGACGTCTTCCGCTGCCTGGGTCGCCGACGACGCAGCCGAGCTGGCCGAGGTGATCGCCCCGGTGTTGACCGCCGAGACCACCGGTACACCGGTCGCCTTGCCCTGCACCGCAATGTTGGCGGCGTTGACCACCGTCAGCGCGGCGATGTTGACGTTGCCCGAGACGCGAATCCCCGCCTCGCCCGCATCGATGGTGCCAAGCGGCGCGATCAGGTCGATGTCCCCGGGCGCCACTTCGGCAATCGGATTGAGCGTGGCGATACCGGCACCGGTGCTCGGCACCGATGGCGACAGGGTCACGTTGCCCCAGGTGTCGTAAACACGTTTCGGCGGTGTGTAGACCACGGTGGTTTTCGAGCCGCGACCGGCGTTGATGTCACCCTCGGCGGACCAGCCGAGGATCGAGCCACCAAACGTGGTCATGATCCGGCTCTGCCCCAGCAGAATGCTGCCCTGGGAGTAGAGCTGAATGTTGCCCGAGCCCTGGGTGATGATGCCCGCCGTGGATGGCGGCGCCGCGCCCTCGATGCCGAACACCTGACCACCGCCCGGCGTAAGCATCTGGATGTCGCCACCGAACAGCGTCTTGACCCCGGCGCCGCCATAAAGCGTGATATCGCCGTCGTAACGGATCGGGTTGCCGGACACATCGGTGGTCGGGAACAACGAGGCAATGGCATTGCGACCGCGCAGATAACTGCCTTTGCGTGGGCCATCGGCGTCGTTGTATTCCAGGCCGCCGGCACGCAGTTCGGCGAAGTACACCTGACGGGCGAAGATCGCCTGCTCGGCGCTCGGCAGGGCGGCGAAGAAGGCTTGCGCCTGTTCTGCGTTGCCGCTGAAGCCGTAGCCGAGGGTCAGCCAGCTCTGCAGTTCGTCGAGGTAGGTTTTGACCACCTTGCCCGGTTGACCACTGAGGGGCACATCAGGATTGGCAAGGTTCTGCGAGTTCAGGTAATGCGCAATGAACCGCGAATAATCCACGCCCTGCGCGCCCGCACCCGCCTGCATGACCACACTGGCGCCAGGCCGGTTATCCCCTGCCACTAGCGGCCCGATACTGCTGATGCCGGCACGATCCTCCATCAGGATGTTGCGCCCGGCACTCATATCCAGCAGACCAGGACCGGCGATGTCGAAGCTGCTGTAGAGGATGTCGCGGCCGGCGGAAACCCGTGACACGTCATGCGCACTGTTGTGAATGAACAGGTTGCCCGAAGAACTGATGGCTTCGTTATTCCCCATTTCCTTCGGCGCCCTTGTCGGCTGGCCCAGATTGGCACCCGACGCCACGATATCGCGCCCCGCCAGCATCCATACCGGTGCTGCCGCTTCGTACCAGGTGCGCAGTGTGGTTGCAAAAGACAGGGTTTCGCCGCTGCGCACACCCACCAGATCACCGGACAATGCATAAAAACGAGCCGGTGCCTGTACGCCGCTCAATCCCGAGTAGGTGTCGGCACCAAAAGCGAACAATGGATAACGCGAGTTCAGACGCGGTGCTATGCCATCGTTGCTGTAGTTACTCGTTGTCGGCCTGCTGTCGGTGTATTGCGCATACCCCGTGAACGCAGGGGCAAACGGCGTTGCAATGGCCAACAGGCTGGCGCCGGACTGATTGATCGCGTAGCCACCGGCGTAGATCGAGTCACCGGCCAGCATTTCCAGTTGCCCCACCCTTGAAGGCGCCAGCAAGAGTGAATAGTTCGTTGCGGCAGGCGTCCCGTTTTCACTGAACGTGGCCGAAGCACCGGCATAGATGGAACCTTGCCCTGCCACGGCACGCAAAATCGACGGATACACGAAGCGTCCGTCAGTGGGGGACGTGTTGAGATTCGGGACAGTCCCCTGCGAGTCGGTTTCGGCCAATTGGGTACTTGGCGTCAGGTTGCCCCCCGCCGAAAACAGGTCGATAGCCGTGTGATCGGTCCACAACGAGAAAGCCGACAAGCCGCCTCCTGCGTGAACAACACCGTTTGCATCTGTGAACGGCGTGGAGTTCTGCAGTTGGACCCGCCCAGGGTCGGCTGCGCCACCGAGGACCAGATCACCACGGGTGCTCAAGCGCATGCCCGAGTCGCCGGGTATCAGCACCAGCCCACCGGAAGCACTGCCCAGAGTCGAGGTAAACGGATCGAAAGCCCGGGTTTCGCGCGGGTCCTGATAGGTTGCGTAAGCACCATACTGCAGCTTGATCGCACCCGATGCGCCAGCCGACATTTGTGCCGCTCCGCGCAGGTTGATCAACGCACCCTGCAAATCGTGGCGTGGCGTGGCAGTACCGGTTTGCCCGGCACGTGCCTGCAATGACGGGTTCAGCATGCCGCCAATGCGAATGTCCATGTCGCCGCCACCGGTCAATTGCAGGCTGCCATCACTGCCCACTCGCCCGGTACTGCCCACTGCAACGATCAGACCCTGACTGCGTGGGTTGGTCACGCTGTCGCCCAGCGGCTTGAGCATACCGGCATCGCCTCCGGCTCGCAGGCTGACGTTGCCGCCGCCGAGTGCGCCGAAACCGGTAAAGCCCACCAGGTAAGGGGCGGTATCACTGCCCGCGCCAGGCAGCGGCTGGGTAGCATAGCTGCCGAAGTTGATCCACCACGCCGTCGGCACATTGCTGTTGCCCGTGCCCTGACGCCAGAGCCAGTTGCCCACCGATGCGCTGGCCACCTGCTCTCGATAGACCGCCGTGTTGCTCGGCCCACGACGTCCGACCGCATCACCGGACACCGAGCCGCCGGCATTGATCGTCAGGTTGCCACCCAATGTCGGGTACCAGGCCTGATAAAGACTTTCGGTACCGCCATTGACCCATTTTTCGTAGTCCGCCCCTTTACTGCCCAACACCGAGTTGTCGTCGGTCAAACGTCCACGTGGCTGGTTATATCGCTGATCGATGTCGCTGGACTGAGTGCCGGCCGTGTACACACCGTAAGGTGAATCCATGCTCAGGTTGCCGGCCGCCAACAGATCGAGATCGCCGGTACCGGTGCGCAGCACGCTGAACATTTGCGAGTGAGTGGTGACAGCGATGCCACCCTTGTTCGGCATGCAGCCACCCGGATCGATGTCGCACCAGTACAGATCCTCTTCACTGATCGGTGTACCCGGCTCCTTGCCCAACCAGTTGCCTTCGGCCCACAGGAACTTGGCGGGAGCGACACAGTCCGCCGGATTTTCATCGCAGAAATGCAGATCGGCATCGGTCACGACCGAACCGGCCGGGCGGTTCTTGGAGTTGCCTTCAGCCCATTTGGTGTCGAGCTTTTTCTCGGTCACTTTCAACCCGTAATGGGTATCCGCCAGACGCAGATTGCCGTCAGCCGTCAGCGGCTTCAACGCACGGCTGTCGGCGGACTCAAGGTCGGCGCCGGCCACTACGCGCATCGACCACGACGTGCTGCCCGGTGCCAGCATGCTCGCGATGGCCCAGTTGCTGCCCTGCTGCGTTGTGCTTGAGTAACCGCGCAGCTCAATGAATGCGGTGCCATCAGCAAGCACGACGTCGGTCATGGACGGAATCAGCGAGCCGCGCAACAACGCCAGCGGGCCGCGCAATTTAACGCCCACAGCGTTGTTATCCGCCCCGATCGCACGAGGCAGCGGCACATCTTTTGGCCAGAGCATGGCAAGCAGGCTGGTGGCATCGTTCAATCGAGTGCCAGCCCCCAGCCGACTGCCTGCCGGCAATGTCACGCGGTCATTGAGCAAGGTGCCGGCGGCGTACAACAGGTTGCCCGATGCATCATGCACGGCGCCTGACAATACCGTGCCGGCGCTGATCGTATAGGCGTTGACCAGAATGCCTTCGGTCGGCAGCAACGTACCGCCCGCCAGCGTGGCCGCTTGAATCGGCAAGTCGTAATTGAGCGTGGTGCCCGCCGGAAACAGAGTGCCTTCGGCCAGAGTCACGCCGCTGCCCGGTACAATCAGGTCGCCGCCAAACGGCTGGACACCCGGCAGCAGTTTCCAGCCAGCATCATCGACGGTTTCCAGGGGCTTGGCGAAACCGTCGTTGATGCTGCCGTAGATATCCAGATTGCCGCCGGCACGAATCACCAGGCTGCCGGACTCACCAGAGCCATAGACCGGCGTCTTCTGCGAGTTCGGGTTGAGGCTGGCGTAGCGGTAATGCGACAGGTCGATATCACCTTCTACCACCAGATCGCCATCGGCCGTCTTGCTGACGATCTCGACACCGGGTCGCAGATGGAACGCATCGGCGTAGGACGCATTGTTGAGCCCGGCGAGCTTGCGTTGCAGCAGATCATTGTTGGCCAGCGCCGCATCGATGAACGTGGTGTTGTCACCGTCGATACGAACGAACATGGCCTGATCGATCACCTGATACGGCCGGCCGCTGGCGGCCGGATCGACACCATCGCGGGCATCCGCGTAACGTCGCACGCCATTGAGGCCGATGGAGCGCGCCCCTTCAATGGTCAGCGTACCGCTGGCATCAATGGCGATATCACCGACGCCAAGCCGTGGCGCGTTCAACTCCAGCGTACCGCGCGGCATCCCGTCGTTTTGCCCTGGCAGCTTGCCATTGACTGCATCGGTGCCATGACGCAGATCGATCCGTGCACCGGAGGCCAATGTGAGCAAGCCATCACCGGAATTGAGTTCGACCATGGCGCGGTTCGGCGCGTCGATGATCTTGCCGTAGCTGTCGACCCGCAACACACGACCATGGGCATCGAGCACGGCATTACCGGAGAGGGTCAGGCCGTTTTTGCCGGACAGGCGAATGCTGCCGACCCGCTCACCACTGGCATCGACACGACCGCCAATGGTGAGGCTGCCATTGTCCACCGCCACATTGACTTCGCCGGCCTTGAGCCCGTCGCCGATCAGCAGGTCACCCTGTTTGAACTGGAAGCTGCGACTGCCGAACACCTGCCCGGCGTTCAAGCGCTGATTGAGTGCGGCGAACTGTTCATTCAAATCGCCACCCAGCCGTTGCGCACGGATGTCCATACCGGCGGCCTTGTACGGCACCAGCGTACCGCCGGCATCGTAATAGCCGCTGCTGGCACCGAGGATTTCACCTTGCAGATCGACCTCCCCCGCATTCACCGCCAGTGCCACAGCACTGAGATTGCCGGCCTGATTGTTCTGCGCCGACAAGTCGATACGTGAGCCCGCCGCCTGGCGAATGTTGCCGTTGTGGCTATAGAGCGACACGTCTCCGCCCCAGCTGTATTTCTTCACGTCATTGAACGGCAAGGTGCGCCCGGCCAGATCCAGTTGCGCGTTGCCGGTCAGGCTCAGGTCGCCTTCTGCCTTGACCTGCAGCTTGCCGCTGGCCAGCACGATACGGCCGTCGAGTACGACGTTGCGCGCTTCAAGACTCAGCTCTGCGCCCAGCGCATCGGCCAATGCAGCGCCACCGGTACCGGTGAGCGTCAAATTGTTGCCCGCCTTCAATGCGTTGACCGATGCTGCTTCGCCCGTCAGCAACGGCGTCAGCAGCGTAAGGTTGCCGCCGCTGTAGGTGTAGCCCTTGACCGGGTCATACGCGCCCTGTTCCTGGTACACCGACAGGCTGCCTTTGTGGTTGGCGGTAATGCGCTCACTGGCCGTGAGATTGACGTTGGCGAAACCCAACGCCAGGCGATCGTTCTGATCCAGTCCACTCGGTTGCGGACTTGGCCCATAGCCCAATTCGATCCGCTGCGCCTGGATGTCGAGGGTCCCGTGACCGCTGCCGGCCCCGCCCTTGACCACTGCACCCGGCTCTTGCGGGGCACCATTCCAGATCAGGTTGGCGGTACGGATGGTTGCGACATCCCGGGCATCACCCTGTCCGTAGATCGCCGGTGTGGTCAGGATCAGGTTTTGCAAATTGCTGCGACCGGTTTGCGGGTCCAGCGTATCGAGCGAGACACTGCCGAAAAAGTTGAAGGCGTCACGGGCTGTCAGGCTCAAGGACTCCAGCGCCGGAGCACCGAATTGCGTATCGCCCCGCAGCAGACGATCAAGCACGTTCTGGCTCAGCGTGAGGCCGACTGGCACGCGCCCTTCTGCACCCGTCAGCGCCTGCGCATTACCGACATTGATCGCACCCACCGCAAGCCCCAGGTGGCGTGTGCCGAAACGCACCGCGTCGCTCAGCTCAAACTGATTGTCGGTCGCCGCGGTGATGCTGCCGTTGGAGTAAAGTATCGCCGGGTTGCTGCACGGCTCAAGCGAACAGCTGCCGATACGGATACTGCCCGCTCCATTGATACCCACGGCCTTCGCCGGTGCCAGCACGCTGTTCCAGCCATTGGAAACCAGCAGCAGGCTGGCATTGCCGGGGTCGTAGACAAACCCGTCGGTTGAATCGAACGGGGCGTCACCACGTCCCAGCGTGTTGATACCCGCGCCGGCCTCAAGGGTGATGGTGCCGTCGATCTTGCGAGTCCGCAGAACCACTTCCGGCGCAGAAAGCACGGCACCTTCGCGCACCGTGATGTTGTCGGAGCCGATGTTGTTGGCGAAGGTGACAATATTGCCCCCACTGCCGTAGTCCACCGTTGGCAAGGCGCCAATCGCCAGCCTCCCGGCATTCATTTGATTCAGGCTGTCGGCGTACAGAGAAATACCCGTGAAACCCTGTGTACGCTGTCGACCCGCACCCAACACCTCGATGGTGCCATCGACTGAACGCACAACGGCGGTACCCGCCACACCGCCCTCGGTCGGCTTGAACAGCACCTGTCCGTTGAAGTCCAGGGCAATGTCACGGTCCCCGCCACTGTTGAAACGCAGCTCCAGCAACTTGCCATCCATCGGCGCCAGCGCCCGTGACACGCCCAGGCGCGCCGCATCGTTTTTGATGAACTGGGTGAAGCCGGTTTCGTTGTATTGCGAATAACGCCGCAGTACATCGGCCGAGGTCAGAATCAGCGCGCTGGAGAGACTGTCGCGTACACCGCTGTTGGCGATCGACATCTGCCCGTTGCTGGTCCATGAACCGTTGCGCATCTGCAACGCAGCACCGGTCTGCCCGCCCATGACCTGACCGTTGACCTCGACGCGAAATGCACCGGGCAACAAGGCGAATGTCGACGGCAGCAAGGTATAAGTGCCGGCCGCCAGCCCCGGCACACCGGCGGCGATGGTAATTTGCTGGCCGATACGCGGATCGACCGCCCCCGCCTCGGCGAGCACCGGCGCATAAACACTCTGATTACCCGGCACGATGGCATAAACCGGATTGCTCGCCAGCCCCGGCAGGCTGAAGGTGCCGTCATTGGCATTGCGTACCAACGGGTTGAAACGCGCATCGGTCGAACCGCCACGGCCGGAGACAAAGCCTGCGCCACGCAAGTCGCCGCCACCCGAAAGATCAATCACGGCACCTGGCGCGACGTCGATGTATTGCGACAGCAGGGTCACTCCCGTCGAAGCGCCGACAATCCCTTTGAGCGCTACAGGGCTGCCGTTGTAGCGATAGTCGATGCCATCGGTTGTACCGCCGTAAGGCATGACCAACCCGGCAGCGCTGACGGACGTGAGACTGCCGGGCAATAGCTGGACTTCACGGGTCAGCACTGACTTGGTGTTCTCGCCCAGCATGATCGAACCGAGCGGCGCCCGTAGCACACCACCTTGCTCGATGCGGCTGGCAGCGAGCGTCAGATTGCCGAACACCGAGTAAGGCAGCGCAGTCGGCACCGCGCCGTTGGAGAGAATGCGCAGAGTACCTTCAGAGGGTGACGTCTCCTGCTGAAAACCGGCACGCACCCTGGCACTCGCCCCAGTCACCGGGTAGATCTGAGCCGCGCTGAGGCTCAAGTCACCCGCCGCCCAGAGTTCGGACTGTGTTCCAGTGGTGGAGGCAAGAAACCGCATGTCACCCGAACTGGCGAGAGAAACCTGGGCGAAGCCACGGCGACCAACCTGCCGGGCCGGGCCATTGAGTTGCGCAATCGAACCCGACGTACCGAATGACAGACTGTTGCCGATGTCCAGCAGGTTCGACGTGGCGACGAACTGCGCCGCCGACAGGTTCGGTGTCGGCGCATTCATGACCCTTGGGCGGATGACGGCGTTGGAGCTGTAATAGACGCCCGTGCCCAGCATTCGCAGGTAAGGCGCAGACAGATTGATTCGCGCGGTGCCTTTCGAGTTTTCGGCCAGCGACACGGCGCCGGCATACAGGCTCAAGCTCTGATTCAGATGCAGGTCGACATCGCCGTCGAAGGAAATCAAGCCGTTGCTCAACAGGCCAAGATGATCGAAACCGCCTGTCATCAATGCATCGGCACTCAGCCGCGTGCGACCGTAGACCAACTGCCGGTCTGCCTCACCGGGCTCAAGATCCGCCGGCAACAGCGGCTCGCCCTTACCCTGGCCAATGATCAGTTCCCTTGGCAGGCGTACCTCGTTGGTGGCCAGGTTGGGATTGTAGATCGGCGTTTCCAGTGCGATGTCCAGTCGACCACCGGCAGCACCTGCACCGCCCGCCGCCGCCCGCAGATCGCCGTCGATAAACAGGCCGTTGTAGGAACTCAGGGAAATCTTGCCGCCATCCGTGGCAACCGTGGTCGGCCCCTGACCGGCGATGTCCAGCACCGCCTGAGTGCCAGAAGCGTCAAGACGTGCACCGTTGCGCACGATGACATAAGCGTCGGCCGACGTGGCGGTGGCCTTCTTCGCATCTATTTCACCGCCGATGATGATGCTGCCGCCCTTGCCGACCTGGCCGTAGACGCGTCCCAGTGCATCGACTGCCGTGGTCGCGCGACCGGCCACATCCAGCACGGCGCGTTCGCCAATCCAGATCGAACGGTTATGGGCTTGATTGGCGGCTTCCAGGGCATTCTCGGCCGGATCGCTCAAGCCGAACTGCTGCTGGCGAATATCAAGGGTGCCGCCCCACGCGTTCAGTTCGCCATTCACCGTGATCTGCCCCGGCCCGCGCAGACCGATCCGTTGCCCGGGATCGACGCTGATGCGTGAACCCGCGCCAAGCGTCAACGCGGACTTGAGCGGATCGATCAGGCCGGCCTCGCTCGATCCAGCCTGCAACGACAGGCTGGCGCCACCTCGTTGAGTCAACACAGCCTTGGTCGGGTTTTCCTGGAACAGCGTCGGCGTCCACAACTCCAGTGCCGTCTGCGGATCGACGCCGCTGACCTGTTTCGACGCCGCTTCAGCGAAACGATAGACCGGCATCGTGACGTCGAGCACGCTGTTGTCGGCGACCTCCAGGCCGTTCAAACCAATAATGCTGTACGCCGAGAAGCCCTTGCCGAACAGGTTCGGTGCCAGTTGCAAGGTGCGTTCGGCCAGCGTCTGGTCGGTCTGTCCGATCATGACCTTGTTGGCCTGTACCAGCAGCGTGCCGCCCCCGGTGACACCGTATCCGCGCACATCACCATCAAGGATGAGCTGTGTGTTACCTGGCGCGGCGTTGGCGCTGGACTCCAGCGTCACACTGCCGCCCTTCCCGCCGCGAGTCTTGCCGTTCGCCAGCACAGCGGCGCCAGACGAAACATCCAGCAAGCTCCCGGCCTGGACGTCGATATCGCCACTGCTGCGGATCGAAATCAGGCCACCGTTCAAATACGCAAGGTGGCTGCCGTCATCCGGGTTGGTGCCCAGATTGCTCCACAGACCGCGCGTATCCAGTTGCACACCGTCAGCCACAGTGACGCGGGTTGCGTGCCCTGTCGCGGCAGAAATCTTCGTGTCAGCGACCTTGTTGAGCTGCAGCTGATTGAGCACGTTACCCAAACGCACACTGCCACCGCGGGCCGTGAGATCGGCATCGATCTGCACATCCGGCGCGTATAGCGTGATGTCGCCGCCGGCATCGACCTTGAGCGCATCGTTAACGTCGATCAGGTCTTTGGCAGACACTTTCAGAGCGCCCAGCCTGAAACCGTTGAGTTGATCGGCATCGAGAAACAGTTTGCCTTTGCGCGCCTCGGACACTGAAGCGAGCAGATTCTGGTCATTGCCATCGGCCGGTTTCTCACCGCCAATACGTACCTGGTCGAACGTTGGATTGAGGCCGTACAACAGGCCGCCAGCGGAGGCGACATAGGCCGGGTCATAACTGCCGACGATCAGTTGCGCACGCCGCGCCACGGCTGTCTGAGACTGTTCATAACCGTCCAGTACAGCACGCGGTGACTGGGTCTGGCGCTCACCCTGATACACCTCGCCGAGCATTTGCCCGTTGAGCACGGCGCTGCTGGTCGCAATCACCAGTTGCCCGGCATCGCGGCCCACGGTGTAGCCCGACTCGACACGTTTGGTCGGCGCGATCAGCGGGCTGTAGTAATAATTCGTCTGGCCCCAGCGCTTGCTGCTGTCCTCGTAGCCTTTGTACAAACCGCTGTAAAGAATATCTCCCGGCGCTCGAGAGATTTCATACAGACGCCCGTCGGCACCGCGCAGCCAGCTCTGGCGAATCTCGCCGCTCTGTACATCCAGCGTACCGCCGGACAGATTGATCAACGAACCTTGCTCGGTGACCACATCATTGCCGGCGAAACTGACCCGGCCGCCTTGCGCCATCCACTCACCGATGCTGTGGTTCTGCGTGCCCAGATAGCCGCCGACTTCGAGCAAGCCGCCGGCGGTGTACCAGCGGTCCGTGGCATAGCCGTTGGTGCCGGCGGGGACATACACCAGTTCGCGCACATCGACCCACACGTCATTGCTGTTCAGCGCACCGCTCTCGCGGTTGACCGACGCATCACGCTGCTCGTTGCCCTGTACGTTGATTTTGATGTTGTTGGATTCCATCGCGACTTTTACGCCGATGGCGCCGGACACATCGATCATCGCGCCGTCACGCACCAGGCTGCGACGCCCTGCCGTCACGGCGACCTGACCGCCTGTGGCAAGCGTGATCGAGCCGTTCTGGAACTCGACGCTGCCGCCGCTCTGCACCTCGATACGCGACTGGTCGCCGCGCACCTTGTTGTTGGCGTTGACACCGGTCAGCGCGGCTTTGTGCTGACTGTCGAGTGCCGTCAGATCGCTGCTGTCGAGCAAGATCGCCGTGGCGCTGCCCTGCCCCAGGGTGACGCTGCCGTTGGTGTCGGTGGCCGGGTTAAGCAAGTGGATGGTGCCGCGCGTTGCCACCGAAGTGCTGGCCAGCAGCACACCGTTTTGCTGCACCTCATGGCCGGTCAGGGTGATGTCGCCCGTGGCGGCCTGAATCAAACCGCTGTTGCTGACCTTGCCGGCACTGCTGCCAGCCTTGAAGCCCGGAACGACTTCACTGCCGAACGTCGTGGAGAAGCCGTTGCCTTCGGTACCCGAGCCTTTGCGGATATAGAAACGATCGCCGGCGCCGAGCACGGTCTGGCCTTTGGCGGTGTTGATGCTGCCGTCGTTCTGCACCTCGTTGCCCAGCAGCAAGGCATAGCCGCCGGCATCGGTGGACGTCGCGGGCGCGTGGGTTGCAATCGCCGCGCCGCGCTCTACCAGTACCTTGCCGGCAGCGTCGGTAAAGGTCGGCTGACTGGCGTTGCTGTCGAAGTACAAGCCGCGGTCACGGAACTGGATGTCGGTGATATTGGCGGCAGCGGCCACCAGGTTACGCACGTTGACCTGGCTGCTGCCGCTGAACACGATGCCGTTGCGGTTGATCAGCATCACCGTGCCGTCGCCCTTTATCTGCCCCTGAATCTGACTGGCGCGTGCGCTCGGATCATTGACCCGGTTGAGCACTGCCCAATTCGATTGCTGGGCAAACTCGACCGTGGTGTTGCGGCCGACGTTGAAGGTTTCCCAGTTGAGAATCGCCTTGTCGGCGGTCTGTTCGATCTTCACCGTAGTCTTGCCATCGGCCTGGGACTGCTGCGGGCCTTTGGCATTCTGCCAACCCTGGGCAAGGCTGTTATCGACCTTCAACCCGCCCTCGCCCAGACCATCCGGCACAAACTGCACCGTACCCAACGCCGCCGAACGCCCGGCAGCCTGAGCCGCTTGCTGCGCGGCAATCGCGGCCACGGTGTTGTTCAACGTCTGAATCGAACGTTGCAATTGCTGATTGGCTTTCTGTTGCTGCGCCAATGGCGGCGTCATTCCCGGTAACCCACCGGTGCCGGGCCTTGCAGCGGCGGCTTGCTGGGCGGCGCCCTTGGCGGCAAACCAGCCCGAGCTGAACGCCGTTTGCGCGTGCGCACTGCCTGCCACCAGACACAACGCCACCGCCTGAGCCAGCGGCTTGAGCAGCCACAATGCCGGGTCCATGGCATCACGCTTGAAAGACTGGACGTTGGTACGACGACGGGATGGGCGAGCGAGCATCACTACGAGATCCTTTTAAGAGCTGCAGGTCGGCAACCACCTGCTGTTAGGACATAGGCGGTTGGCAAGGGGCACGACCGAACGGATGTCACACAAACTTCATGTTGGGGGAGTAATTGCGCGCGGTTCCGGCAAAAAAAATGGCAGCCCCAAAAGGGGCTGCCATTCAAACCGCTGACTTGAAGTGAAACCTTACAGAGGACGGCCAACAGTGTTGCAGACGCTGGCGTTGTTGATGTCCAGGTTGTTGCCGGTGGAGTTGGTGATGAAGTTGGCGGTCACAGCGTTTTTCCAGTTGGTCGGAACCACGCTGAAGCCGTGAGCCACGGTCGCAACGGTGTTGCCTGGAACGCTGTAGTGAGTGGTCAGGAAGGCCTTCACGTCAGCAGCCACGGATGCATCCTTGTAGCACTGGCCGAAGATGAAGTTGGTGTAGGCAGCAATTGGGTAACCGGTGGCTGGGTTGGCAACAACCGGAGCCCACTGAGCTGGATCAGCCGGGTTGACTGGCAGTGTGGCCGAAGACAATGCGGTAGTGACGTTTGCGGTGGTCGGCTGAACACCGTTGACGCGCGAAACGACGGCATTGCTGTTGGCATTCACGCCATCCGGACCCACGTAGCCGATGGAACCGTCAACAGCGTTCACGGCAGCAGCGACATCAGAGGTGTTAACCACGCCTACGAAAGTGGTTGGCAGTGGAGTGCCGGCTGGCTTCAGGGTGTTGGCGAACGTGGTGGTGACGGCGAACTTGGTTGGGCAAACCGCGTTCAGGTGGCGAGTGAGGATTTCCGAAGTGCCGCTGGAAGTGGAGCGATACACAACGCGAATCGGGGTGGCGTCAGAGTTGTTCAGCAGGTCGCCCCACTTGGTGGCAGTGCCCGAGAACACGTCGCACAGCTGAGCGCTGGTCAGGTTCAGAGCGGTCTGGCCGGTCTTTTTGTAAGGAATGGCAACCGAAGTGGCGACCGAAGGCAGTTGGATCAGCGGGCCGTAAGTGGTGCTGTAAGCGGTGTTGTAGTTACCGATTTCGGTAGCGCTGAGCACCGAGTCGCTGCCAGCGAAGTGAACCGTACCAGTGGTTTTGAACTGCGTCGAATCGTTGGTCAGGAAAGCCACTTTACCCACGCCGCTGCCTGTGCCCAGGTAGCTGAAGTTGGCTGGCAGGATGCTGTTGGCAGAACCTTTGTACAGAGCGGCAGGCAGAGTCGCGCCACCACCGGTTACGTTGGCGGCCATGGCCTGGGCGGAAGCCAGGGCAGCGACGGTCAGGGAAGCTGCGATCAGAGTGCGCTTGAACATGAAGAATCTCCTTTTCAACTAGGTTGGGAACACAGGTTTTCGGATTGCTTGCATGACACTGGGAGGACTCACCGCTGACCTTCGCAAGCGGGGTCCGTGGTTAAGTCGCACTGAGAAATTCGCAGTTTCCGGTGACAGATAAAGGAAAAAACCTCGGGAGGTGCAGGCTGATTATCGAGGGATTTTCTCGGGTGTTCTGGTGGTTATCCGGAGTGTCTAAGACAAGCTTTTCGAGGGAATCGGCCACAGCCCTTGAAGGGCCGTTGCAGATGACAGAAAGGAGAACCCGAGGATGCTGTTTTTGGCGCTCGGGTGAGATCCGGCGCCGGTAAAAAAAGTTGAGAAAACTACTGCACGAGTTGGTTGATCTCGATGATCGGCAACAGCACCGCCATCACAATCACCAAAACCACCCCGCCCATCACCACGATCATCAACGGCTCCAGCAACGCAGTCATGCCCATCGCCCGGCGCTCGATATCACGGGACAGGGTTTGCGCCGCACGTTCCAGCATCGGTGGCAGCGCACCGGTTTTCTCGCCGCTGGCGATCAGGTGAATCAGCACCGGCGGGAACACGTTCTCCACTTTCAGCGCTGCCGCCAGGTTGACGCCCTCGCGCACCTTGGCGGTGGCCTCATTGACGCTCAGGCTCAGACGATCATTCGACAGCGTCTGCCGCGCCGCTTCCAACGCGCGCAACAACGGCACCCCGGCGCCACCGAGAATCGCCAGGGTCGAGGCGAACCGTGCGGTGTTCAGCCCCAGCACAAACCGCCCGATCAGCGGCAACTTCAGCACCCGATGATGCCAACTCAAGCGCGCCGCCGGATTGCGCAGATACAGGCGCCAGCTCCAGAACGCACCGGCCATGACGCCGGCGCACAACCAGCCCCACGCACGGATGAAATCACTGGCATTGAGCATCGCCAGCGTCAGCCCCGGCAGATCCTGCCGCGCCTGGGAAAACGCACTGACCACCTGCGGCACCACGTAGCTGAGCAGAAAAATCACGATGCCGATCGACACCAGCCCGACCACGCCCGGATAGATGAACGCGGTAAGAATCTTGCCGCGCAGGTTGTTGCGCTCCTCGATGTAATCCGCCAGTCGTTCCATCACCTGCGCCAGATCACCAGACTCCTCGCCCGCCGCAATCAGTGCCCGGTAGATTTCCGGAAAATCCCGTGGCCGCGCCGCCAGCGCTTCGGCCAGACGCATGCCGCTGCGCACGTCGGCACGTACGGCGCTGAGGGTGTGAGCGATGTGCTTTTTCTCGGCCTGTTCGACCGTGGCGCTCAGTGCAGCCTCCAGCGGCAAGCTGGCGCCCAACAGACTCGACAGCTGTCGCGTGGCCCAAGCCAGATCGTTGTCCGACAGCCGTGCACTGAACAATCCACCGCCGCCATGCTGGGAGACGTTGCTTTCCTTCTCCACCGACAACGCCGTCAAACCTCGACCGCGCAGCACGCCAAACGCGGCGCCCTGACTCTCCGCTTCCAGATGCCCGGATTCGATCTTGCCGCTGGCATCGGCGGCCTCAAAACGATAGCGATTCATCAGGCGTCCCGTGTCACACGAAGGATTTCTTCCGGCGCCGTGGCACCGCTGCGAATCCAGCGCTCGCCGTCCTCGCGCAGGCTGAACATCCCGGCCTTGCTCGCCGCCGCACGCAACGCCTGTTCCCCTGCCCCTTGGTGTATCAGGGTGCGGATGTCGTCATCGATGCAGAACAATTCATGAATGCCGGTACGGCCGCTGTAACCGGTGTGATTGCACGCCGCACAACCCACTGGGCGCCAGGTGCCGGGCGTCGCCGGGTCTTCCTGTTTGCACTGATTGCACAACCGCCGCACCAGGCGCTGGGCCAACACGCCGAGCATCGACGAGGCCAGCAGAAACGGTTCGACGCCCATGTCGACCAAGCGGTTGACCGCCGACACCGCGTCGTTGGTGTGCAGGGTCGCGAGCACCAGGTGACCGGTCAGCGAAGCCTGCACCGCGATCTGCGCGGTTTCGAGGTCACGGATTTCACCGATCATGATGATGTCCGGGTCTTGCCGAAGAATCGCCCGCAGCGCCAAGGCAAACGTCATGTCGATCTTGGCGTTGACCTGAATCTGGCTGATGCCCGGCAGGTCATATTCCACCGGGTCTTCCACGGTGAGGATGTTGCTGGTGCTCGCATCCAGCCGCGCCAGTGCCGCATACAGGCTGGTGGTTTTGCCGCTACCGGTCGGGCCGGTGACCAGTACGATGCCGTGGGGCTGGCGGATCAGGTGGTCGAGTTTGGCCAGCACCTGCGCGTCCATGCCCAGGGTTTCGAGATGCAGGCGCCCGGCCTGCTTGTCCAACAGACGCATTACCACCCGCTCGCCATGACCGGTGGGCACGGTGGAAACTCGAATGTCGATCGGCCGCCCCGCTACCCGCAACGCAATGCGGCCGTCCTGCGGCAAGCGTTTTTCGGCGATATCGAGCTGCGCCATGATCTTGATCCGCGACACCAGCGCACCGTGCAACGCCTTGCGCGGCGAGACCACGTCGCGCAGCGTACCGTCGACCCGGTAGCGCACCACCGAATGGGTTTCGAACGGTTCGATGTGAATGTCGCTGGCCTCATCCCGCGCCGCTTGCGTGAGCAAGGCGTTGATCATGCGGATCACCGGCGCGCCGTCCTGGGTGTCGAGCAGGTCGGTGATTTCCGGCATGTCCTGCATCAGGCGGTCGAGGTCGACTTCGTTTTCCGCCGCCCCCACCACCGCTGCTGCGCTGCCGGTATCGGCGTAGGCCGTGGCGAGCAAGCCGTCGAGTTCGTCATCGCGTACCCGCTCAAGCCTCGCCGGTCCGAACTGCCGGCGTACTTCGCTGATCGACCAGCCCGGCGTCGACGGGCACACCGTCAGCACGCCGTCGCGCAGCAGAATCCGCTGCGCCTTGGCCCAGGCGTAGGGCAAGCTGCTCATAACCGCGGGCCTGCTTCAATCGGCACAGCCTTGATGATTGCGCGGGGTCCCGAAGCCGGAACCGAACTCGGAACCCCCTGAGCAGCGGTCGGCAATTGCGGCGCCTGCATGTCCGGCATCGCCCAGCTGCGTTCCGGTTGCAGACCGCCCTGAGCGCGACGCATGAAATCGTAGCGGTTAAGCGTGATGCTGCGCCCCGCCGCGCTGTCGCGAATGATGTACGGGCGCAGGAACACCATCAGGTTGGTCTTGGTGATCGAGCGGCGTTCGTTGCGAAACAGCGCGCCCAGCCCCGGGATGTTCGAGAGCCACGGCACCGCGTCATTGCTCTGGCTGTAGCCGTCCTGCAGCAGACCGCCGAGCACCATGATCTGGCCGTCGTCGAGCAAGATACTGGTGTCGATCGCGCGTTTGCTGGTGACAATCCCCGCCGAAGTCGAAGCCGCCGAAGCGCGCTCGTCGATGCTGCTGACTTCCTGATAGATGTCGAGCTTCACCGTGCCGCCCTCGGAAATCTGCGGCCGCACGTTGAGCTTCAAACCGACTTCTTCACGGGTCACGGTCTGGAACGGGTTGTTGCTGGTGCCCCCGCCGCCGGTGACGTAGCTGCCGCTGACAAACGGAATGGTCTGACCGACAAAAATGCTCGCGGCTTCGTTGTCCAGGGTCAGCAGGTTCGGCGTCGACAGCACGTTGGTGCCGCCCTTGCTCTTCAGCGCCCGGGCCAGCACTTTCAGGTCGAGAATCTTACCGATGCCGGGGATATCGACGGTGCCGTTGACGTAGCCGAGGTTGAGCCCTTTGGGCAGCACATCAACACTGGTCTTGCCATTGACGTTGATCCCCGAACCGCCAAGGTTGGCGCCGCCGATCACGCCGTTGCCGGCCAGATTGCCGGTCTGCCATTGCACGCCGAATTCGCTGGCATCGTCCTCGCCGACTTCGACGATCAGGCTTTCGATCACCACTTGCGCGCGACGCTGGTCGAGCAGGTCGATGACTTCGCGCAGGTTGCGGTACAGCGGCTCCGGTGCGGAAATCAGCAAGGTGTTGGTGGTCGCGTCCGCCTGAATGGTCACGCCGCCGGCGCTGAAGGCAACGTTCTGTTCACTGCTTTGCGCATTGCTGCTGCCGCTGGTGGCGCTGCTGCCCTGGGCGTAGCTGCCGCCGGTGCTGCCGCTGTTGGTGGTCGAAGTCGAGCCGTTGGTTTGCGTACCGCTCTGGCCGTTTTGCCCGCCACTCGAGTTGGTAGAGCTGCCCATGGCGCTGAGCACCGAACGCGCACTGTCGCTGGTGCCGCTGTCGCTCTCGCCGGTCAACAGGCCACGCAGCGCCTGGGCCAGTTTGCCGGCCTGGGCGTTGCGCAGATACACCACATGCAGGTTGCTCGGGTTGCTCTGGGCGTTGTCGAGTTTGTAGATCAGGTTGCGCGCCAGCTCCGTGCGCTCCGGGCTGCCGGCGCGGATGATGATGGTGTTGGAACGCGGGTCGCCGATCACCGCGATTTTCTGCGTTGGATCATTGCCCGGCGCGTCGAGCAAGTCGGCGACCATCGGCGCGATGTCGGCGGCGATGCCGTTCTGGATCTGCACCACGTCGGTGTCGATGGCGGTCGGGGTGTCGATGCCCTGGATCAATTGCGCGACCCGCGTAAGGTTCTCGGCGTAGTCGGTGACGACGATGGTGTTGTTGCCCGGATAGGCGTTGATCGGGTTGTTCGGCGACACGATCGGGCGCAGCACCGGGATCAGGTTCACTGCGTTCTCGTATTGCAGGCGGAACGTGCGGGTGAGCATGCCGTTGCCGGCCGGTTTGTCGGCGCTGTAGATCGGCCCGCCGAGCAACTTGGCGTCGGCCTCCGGCACCACCTGCGCCACGCCGCCGACATCGACCACGCTGAAACCCTGCATGCGCAGCGCCGCCAGCAGCATGTCGTAAGCCTGATGCGCCGGCACCTGGCCTTCGGAGACCAGCGTCAGATTGCCCTTGACCCGAGGATCGACCAGAAACTGCTGACCGGTGGAACGCGACAATGCGCGCACCACCGCTTGAATATCCGCATCGACAAAATTCAGCGTCACCGGTTGATCGCCCAACGGATTGGCCGGCAACGTCGTGCCCCGGGACGAACCACCACTGCGAGCGCGTTCGGTGATGTTGTGCAATTGCTTCGGCGCAGGTCTTGCCTGAGCCTGCGCGCGCTCGCGGTCGAGCACCGCGTCGCCACTGCGCTGGGTGTTGGCCAGCGGCCGGCCGAGTTCGCTGTCCACCAGCAGCGGCGGTTGATTCGGTGGTGTGGTGTTGCTGCACGCGCTCAATGCCATCAACAGCATCGGCAACGCCATGCGTTTGGATCCTGACCCCTTCATGAAGCTTCCTTAGCGCCCAGCGCCTGATCCATGCGTACGGTGCCCGACAGAGTGCCGGCCGTGTCATCGGTCGCGGCGTCGTCTGTGCGTTGCAGACGAGCCTCGACCACTTGCAGTGAAAAATTCCGGGGTTGGCTCAGCAGCCAGTCGAGCACGGCGTCGGCGGGTGCCGCGTCGAAGGTCAACTGCCAGCCGGCGGACGCGGCCGCCAATTGGCAATGGCCGCCCAGTCCGCTGGCCTGCAAGGTCTGTTGCAGCGACTGCTCGAGGTTCTGCCCGTCCGGGCGCACGCTGACGTCGCGCAACAGCACTTCAAGTGCTTCGGCCTGGGCGCGCAGTTTTGGCGTTTCGACTTGCGAGGCGGCGATCTTTTTCAGCGGTGGCTGAATCAACGCCACCCACACAAACAGCCCCAGCAACAGCGCCGCCATGCCGCCGACCATGCGTTTTTCCCGCAGGGCCAACGGTTGCCAGCGAGCCTGCAACTGAGCGTTGAAGCGCTGCCAACCGGCGCGGTATTTCGCAAGCGAGGGGCTATTCATCTTCGGCTCCGCTGCTGTCGTCGTTGTCGGTGGCGGCGGTCGCCTCGCCGGCCGGGCGCAGGACCCAGCCGTCGTCATTCGGGCTGATGCTGATGCCGGCCTGGGCCAGCGTGCCTTGCCAGTCCTTGTCGTTGCCTGAACGCCGGGCCTCGGGCAGCAGACTCAATTGCAGCGCGCCGTCGACGAATTCCAGACGCTGTACCGTGCCCGCCATGGACGGCATGCCACTGCCGGCCTGCGACACCAGTCGTGTGAAATCCTGACCCGGCGCATCCACCGCGCCTTGCTGGCGCGCCGCGATTTGCTGGCGGGCCTGTTGCAGCGGATTGAGGATCACCGGCAACTCGGGGAACGCCTGCTTCACCCGCTGCGCCATCTGCGCCTTGAGCTGCTGACCCTGCCCGGCCTCGCGGGCGGCGTAGAGGTTCAAACCGATCACCCACACCGCCAGCGCCAGCGCACAGCAACCGATCGCCCTGCCCCAACCGCGATGTTCGGTGCCCGGTTGCTGGAGGCCGCCATGCAGGCCCCAGTTCGGCAACGGGCCGGAGCAGCGTTGCGTGTCGGCCAATATCGATTGCACAGCCTCGGGCGCGCCGTCTCCGATCCAGTGCGCCGGCAGACCGGTTTCCAGCAGCCAAGCTTCATCGATCATTGGCTGCACCTGCGCCGCATTCGGGCCGTGGCGCAGCAACAGATGATCGTCGTGCAGACAGCCGACACCACCCGCCATCACCGGCAAGCTGTAGGCCGCCGGGTACAGGCCTTTGAGGTTCAGGCCGAACTGCCCGAGGTGCTGCAAATCCTTGCGTGCTACCCAGGCAATCTGCACCTGGCCGCTTTCATTGCGAGTGCTGTGGGCGATGTGCATCTCGGCGCTGTCACCCAGCATCAAGGCCTGCGCCGCACACTGCACAGCGGCAGCGGTTTTATTGGCGGGCAGCGGCGGCAGATCGATGCTCGCCAGCAGGCTGTCCGACGGGTGCAGAAAACACACCAGCGGTTGCTTCGGCAGCGCGCCAAGCCGCACGCGTTCCTGGCGAGTGACCTGCCCCTGTCGATCCAGCCAAGCACAATCCACTTCACTGTCGAGACTCAGCACCGCCAGCGGCGGCAAACTCACGCGCAACTGGCTCATACGCCCACCCGCGACCAGATCACTTGCGGCAACCGATCCTGACTGCGATGCAGCAACGCATCGAGGCTGACCCGCCGCTGATCACGCCGCGCCTGCCCGCGCAGCCGAAACCAGTCGCTGGTGATGCCGACCTTGACGCTGGTGATCTCCAGTTGCGGCAGTCGCAGGCGATTGACGAAATCCCCGCGATTGATGAACCAGCGCCCGGCGTCACGCTCATTGATCAACGCCTGCGCCCGCTCCAGCGACAACCCCGGTACATAAGCCGCCAGCACCGGCGCCGTGGCCGTGTTGCCGTTGAGCCAGGTGGTCGCCGGAATCACCGTCAGGTACGGCGCCAGTTTCGCCAACAGCGCATCGTTGACCCCGTCGACACTGCGCAAATCGTCAAGCGTGCGCAGCATCGGCAAGGTCGGCGATTGCGGTTTGCGCGAAGCGGACGGCGACGTGGCGCGCCCGCTGTCGAAAGTGTTTTTCGCCACAGGCTTGTCCACCACTTGGGCATTCAACAGGTGCGGATAAGAACCGATCACCCGCTGACTGATGCGCCGGCTCAAACCGCTGCTGACACCGATCAACTCGCACAAACGCTCGAACGCCTGCACCTGCGCATCATCGATCCGCTCGTTAGCCACCAGATTGCGCAGGTTGAACTTGCCCTGCTCGTCCTCCAGCCGCCCCTCGAAACCCTGGGTGTTCAATAGCTGCGCCCAGGGTTGATCGAGTCGGGTCAGCGGATCGCGCTGCCGCGCGTCCCACAATAATTGCCGGCTGATCTCCAACCCGCCGTGCAACAGCCAACGGCCCTGCACGCGCAGTTGCTCGGCTTCCAGCGCCCGGGTCGAAACGCTCTGGCGCGTCAGCATGCCGGCGGCGATCACCGCGACCACTGCCGCGATCAGCAGCGCACTGATGATCGCCATCCCCTGCTGGTTCGATTGGCTGTTCATGACCGGCCTTACAACTGCCAGGAACCGATGTCGGCATTCACGCCGTCGCCGTCAGGCTGGCCGTCGGCGCCGAGGGAAAAGATGTCGATCTCGCCGTTGGCACCGGGATTGAGGTACTGATAAGGACGACCCCACGGATCATTCGGCAGGCGCTCGAGGTACGAGCGCCAGTTGCTGTTCTTCGCATCGGCCGGCCGCTCCACCAGCACCTTCAGGCCCTGACTCTGGCTCGGGTAAGTGCCGTGATCGAGGCGATACAGCTTCAGCGCCTGCATCAACCCGCCAATGTCCTGCTTCGCCGCCGTGGCCCGCGCCTGATCCGGCCGGTCGAGCACCTTGGGCACCACCATCGCCGCCAGAATCCCGAGAATCACCACCACCACCATGATCTCGATCAGCGTAAAACCCTGCTGCCCACGGGGCATCCGGCTCGGTCGACTGGGCTGTTTGAATTGCGCGATATCCATCTCGTCATTCCCTGGCTTGATTCGATTCGACGCGCAGTGTTGCAAGAAGATATGTCAGGGATGTTGAAAATCCTCGGGTGTTTTCGTCGTCAAGCCGTCAAGCACGGGCGTTAGCGTCAAGGGCTGCCCGACTGCCCGAGCCCCCGATGCGCACCCCCTCCCCGCAAGCCGGATTCACCCTGATTGAAGTGCTCGTGGCGCTGGCGATCATCGCCGTCGCCATGTCCGCCGCTGTTCGTGTGGCGGGGTTGATGACGCAGAGCAGCGGGGTTTTGCGGGATCGCTCGATTGCGATGATTGCGGCGCAGAGTCGGATGGCAGAACTTCGGTTGGAAGGGAGATTGCCGATGGGGGTTAAGGCGATGGAGTGTGATCAAGGGAGGTTGTTGTTGCGGTGTGAGCAGGTGATTGGGGGGGCGGAGAATGGGCGGTTGTTGAAGGTGGGGGTGCAGGTGTTTGATCGGAGTCAGGAGGCGCCTCCGCTGGCGAGGCTGGAGACGTTACTGAGCCGCCCTCAGGACTGAATGAGCGAGGTTGCCAGAGTAATTACCGGACGCAGAATTGAAGTGTTCTTCAGCCATACGAAAAAAATGCGCGAATCCAGTCCAATAGATCGAAGAGCCCATGACTGATAAGAAAATCAGCCAGTGCACGACCATTGAGATACAACCAGATAGGAAGCGGGATGGCAGCAAGAATTGCTGCGATGGTGAAAATGCCTGGATGCAAATGCAATGCGCACCACTTGAAGATTCGCTTCCAGATAAATCCCGGAATCGGTGTAATGGCCTGGGCAGCCTGGCTGATCAATGGCACCGCCGTTTCTATATCTTCTGCCGTAAGGGGCTTGGTCACTCCATCAACCATGTCACCTACTTCCCTAGCGATAATCATGCCTGGACTGTGACGGAGGAACTCTCTTCGCTCCTCGAGGGACATGTACTCGAAGTCTGGAGGAAGCATAGAACTTCTTCTTTATGAGCTGTGGTGGGTACCTATTTTAGTTCAGTCCTCGGGATTTGCTCGATCCCTAGCCTATAAGCGTTCCCCCCTTCACTTTCCGAAAGCAGGTCAAAAAATCACGTTTTCAGCACTTTTGCTCCCCCCGTTTAATCGACTTTTTGAATACTGTTTAAAAACACTCGCCGTTACTTCCTCAAGGCTACAACGCCTTGCGTCATTGCCTACGACTACGCCAGAATCCGCCGGCTTGTGCGTCTAGTACGCGGGTCTTATCGTTCCATGGTCACTGAAAAACAGTGATCGGGTTTGGTAGCCCGCAGCGCTGACGCATTGCGTCACCTCATGCAGTTGCATTCGTGCGACTGGATTTATGGTGGCCATGCTCAGGGCTTCTTCGGAAGCGCCGGTTCCAGTGCTCCGGTCTACCAACCTGCGTATGGTCGCCACCCCCTCGTTTGGTAGCGAGAGTGGTTGACTCCAATTTAATCAGTACTGGAGTTACATCAATGATCAAACCAACACCCAACCCACCAGAAACCGACCCGGTTTCCCCCTACAAATTCCCCGACTCCCGAACCCTCAACGAGGCCGCCGAACGCGCCCTCGACCACTACCTCACCCCACAACAACGCATCATGGGCAGCCACACCAAACACGACCCCATGTTCCTGGCCAACCCCGCCTACAACAGCGAATCCCTGTTGGCCAACGCCAGCGAATCCCTCGATTCCGCCAGCGAAATGCTCAGCAACTTCGCCGCGATCCTGGAGCCTGCGCACCGCAAGACTGCGCTGGGTATTGCGCAGGTGGTTATGGTGGCGGGGTTGGCGGTGAATCAGGCGTTGGATCATGTTGAGGTGAAGACGTGATCGGCTGAGCGCTGTAGCTCAACAGCCGGAAAGAAAATGGCCGAGGTTGTCTGCTGTAGCTGACGACCTCGGCCATTTTTCTATTTTGCGGTACACCTCACCGCTCTCCAGCACCAAAATGCCCCTCGTACCAACCTGAGCTTGGGTAGCCGCTCGGTCCTTTCCAGCGACTGGTATCGGCCAAAAGCGCTCATTCAACCGGACTGAAATTATAGAGCCTTGAGATTCTACTGCCGTTATATATCCCGCGAGATGATTACACACCTAGACGGGGACTCCGCCGGTAGCACATCAGTTGACAGCATAAAAATTTGCGCTAACTATATGAATTTTCTGATGGCGCCAAGCCATCATAAAGACAACTCAATCATCAAATTAGAAGCACATCTGAGCGTAGGAGCAAGCGATGTACCAGCAGCCTAAAATTTATTTGATTGATGTCGAGAAAGCAGTTCATGAAACCCTTCAAAAGCACTGGGCAAATATCGGTGTCGGCACGCTGGGTGCTCCATATTCAGTACCTGTTAGCAGCAGCTGGCGACCTGTAATACAGAATAAAAAACTTGGCAAGTTCGAAGAGTCAGATTTAATTATTATTGATCTTTCATCGAAAAATTTGGCTCGGGATTCAACAGGGGGGAAACATACGCCTGAAGAAGAAATAGATTTGTGGGGAAAATGTGATAAGGGCTGGATTGACGCGAGAGCGCGGACCTCTCTGTGCGCCAAGAGTGACTTTAATCGAATAGTAGATAGCGGAGGCATCCTTATCGTATTTGCAGCACCTGAGAGTCCAATGGAGTTCCAGTGGGCATCAGCTAATAGTCGTGGGCTTGTAGGTGGAAGGTCAGTTTCAGGGGGAGTGTGGAACTTAGCTGATCCTATAGATCGTCTAATTATTCTTCCAGAGTCCGGATCAGTAATCAATGTATCGAGCAATTCGCCCATAGGAAAGCTTTTAGAAAAATATTTAGATGATGCTGAATTCACATGCACCATCTCACCAAAGTGGAGTAACGATGCAACTTGGACATCATTGGCCACCAACAAATACGGCTCCGATGTAGCGCTAATCACGGAGTATGGCGATGGTCTGATCATGATATTTCCACAGCTTGCCAACAAATCAATGTTTATTGAGGAACTATTGCACGTAGCGCTGCCTGAAATGTCCCCTAGCCTCTTTCCTGAAATCGAAAAGGGAAAATGGACTCACTTACCAGAGTACGAACTGTTACACATTATAGAGTTAGAAGCTAGAAAATCCAAGGTGATCGCTGAAGCAGAAAGGGAGTTAAGTAAGATCGAACTAGAAATTGCCACGCATCGTTCTGCGAACGGGTGGCTACACGACCTTATAACTGGCACCGGTGATGAGCTGGTTAATGCTGTAAAAAATGCACTTTCTGAACTAGGATTTAAGCGAGTTATCGATGTCGATGAAATTCGTGACGCTGAAGGCAAAAGTCGTCGAGAGGACTTAAGAATTGAGGATGAAGAACCTACTCTAATAATTGACATTAAGGGTGTCGGCGGTAAATCAGGCGATGAAGACCTTATGCAAGCTAACAAGCATGCGATGATAAACATGAGAGAGCTTAATAAAACCAGCATACAAGGCTTATCGATAATCAACCAACAAAGACACCTTCCCCCTCTTCAAAGAGACAATAAATATCCATTTCGCCAAGAAATATTAGATTTTGCGGGGGAGACTCGACTTGGACTGCTAACGACTTTCGACTTGTACCGATTGGTAGTAAACAAGCAAAAGAACGATTGGTCATCAAGCTGGGTTAAGCCGCTACTTTATAACCACCAAAGAATTGCAGCAATACCTACACATTACAGGCACCTCGGAACCGTATCAAAAGTATTCACCGACGTCTTTGGTATGCATATCCTCGAAAATGGAGTCGACATAGGTGATTACCTGGCTGTGGAGGGAGACATATATTTTGAAGAGATCGAAATTAAGTCAATCCAAGTAAATAACATCGACGTAAATAGCGCAACTGCAGGTGACCCCGCCGGATTTAAGTGGCCTTCAAAAAAAATTAAACTTCGCGAAGGAATGCGCGTGTATGCTATACCCAAATCCTTGCTAGAAATGAAAGCTAAAATTAATCCCCTGTAGCAATTTTCAATCGCAGATCCAGTCTCAATTTATATCATGTATCCCTAGATCTCCTAAACGATACATCATCAGCGAGCGGTTGCTATAGGTCGAAAGCAGTACTCTATAAGCGCCTGCTTCTGACCGCTTCCTGCTTTAGTAAAAAAGGGGGGGGCAACCAAAAGGGGACTGATTTATATTTTGGAAATAAATCAGTCCCCTTCTCTTTATTCGCCGATGGCTCGCAAGCGACAAACGACAAGCATGGACCAGCAGGCATCGCCGTCGATCTCCTCTTTTGATAGCTCGCGCTGCATCCTGTTCTATTTAAAGCAAGGCGCCTGCTTACGCGTCGACACCATTGGTGAGCGACTCAAAGACATGACGATTACCCGATGGGCCTATGAATGTCCGGATGCGTCTTCAGACGCAAAATAGCGGCGACATGAGTTAAGAAACAAGGCGACCGATTGAAATAAATCAGCCCCCTTTGCTCCCGCCCCCTCTTTTCACCCAAGAAGATGAGACTGACACGCTGATTTCAAAATGATATCATTGAGCCAATAAAAATTGGAATATTTGGTCATGGAAAACCTGAAAGTTGAATACCTCGCAATAATCAATTCCAAAGAAGGATTCTGCAATACCACCCCATCTTTTAATAACTTGATTCAATCCTATGGCAGCGTTGATATAAAAAATAAGTACATTATTTTTGACGGCTTGAGGTTTGATTATGACGTGCAGCGAGGGGAGATTCAGAATAACAGCCATCTTTTTTATCACGTCCGACTGGGCTGTCCTAGTGACAGAGATATCTCCATCTTCCTGTCTCTGCTGAAGTCGATTCGGACGATTTTGGCCAAAGTTTCCGAAAAGCCGGTTGAAGTCTTGTGGGACGATGTAAGCAGCAGTTTGTCGTACGCAGCTTACCCGGTTATTCATGAAATTGAGAACATGATGCGTAAGCTCATCACCAAGTTTATGCTCACAAAAATTGGTTTGGGTTGGACCAAAGAAGCTGTACCGAAAGAAGTTTCCGAATCGATTCGAACAAAGAAGAGTTCGGCTGGGAATAATTATCTGTTCGAGACCGACTTTATCCAGCTTTCCGACTTTTTGTTCAGGCCGTATTCGACAGCCAATTCTTCGAAGCTCTTGGAAAAACTCCGCTCTGCACTTTCAGCCAGCGATGTCAATATAGAAGAGCTCAAGGAGTTGGTGCCGACCTCAAACTGGGAAAGATATTTTCAGCCCATCGTTAGTTGTAAGAGCGAGTACCTGCAGACTCGATGGGCAAGGTTGTATGACCTGCGCTGTTTGGTGGCTCATAATAATTTTATCGGCCATGAGGATTTTGAAAATATCCTAAAAATTTCAGGCGAGGTTAAAGAGAAACTGAGCGAAGCGTTGAACAAGCTCGATAGCATCCATATGTCTGCCGAACAGAAAGAGGAAGTGGCAGAAAACATAGCCACTACGGTGAACAGCACTCATGCCGAATTGATCGGCATCTGGATTTCAATACAGCAATTGCTAATTGAAATAGCGATGAACGCGCTGGACCATGTACAAGCACGCGACCTCATCAAGAATAAGACTTCTACGCGGATGATAATCGACAAACTTGTCAATCAGTCTGTGATTACGGTGGGACTTGCCCAAGAGTTGATAAAGCTTCAGCTGTCTCGAGATATCATTGTGCACAACGTTGATGCTGAGTTAAGTGATTCGGTATTGCTAACAGCTGACGCTGCTAAACATGAATTGATTGATGTCTTGGAAACTTTGGACGATGTTCCCAATTCCATTGGTTTGGAGGAAATTGACCCGGAGACTCACGAACCTTCCGCGGCATCTTCGCAGTGAATTGATAGAAACCGCGTGGCAACGGCTAGTATGGGTCGCGCGAATTGAAAGCTGCGGGTTGCGAAGGACTGCTCTCGCCCCTTAGCCGCCCTTCGCGGAAGGCGGCTAACGGGCCAAAAGCAGTCAGTCGTTTTATCTAGAAACACCGGAGTAATTCACTTTACACTACCTTGAACAAAGTTTCTGACTTTTAAGTCTTCACTTCCTAGTGTGCGCACCCAGCTATTGGTTGGCTTGCTGAATTTAAACACATCAAAAACATTGTAAACTTTTCCAACAGCATCGCTATAACTCCCCTTTACAACAACATAAGAGATTAAGGCGCTTTCTAGTGAAAAAGGATGCAAAGAGTAATGCATGGACTTGCCTGTCTCGTAAGAAAGGGTGATATCATCAGGAAAAGCATCACCGAAACGAGAAGTATAGACGAGAGCGTCTTTCCGCGGCGTGATAATTGCGCTTTCGAGCTTTACGTTGTAAGCGTTTGCATTTCTACCTGAGCAGTATGGAATATCAATAAACATCTTCTGTGGCTCAATTTCCTTAACTGATATCCCTCTGTGACAAAGGTCGATAGTAGGTCTTGGCGTTTTGTCGGAGGCCGTTTCGAGTTTTTTAATTTCGATTAGCACCTGATTTTTACGTTCCCATATGGCTAAGGCAACTGCAACAATTATCAGAAATATGCCAATGGGCACTGAAGGGTCTGAAGCCTCAATGGATAAGTATTTTAACAGGATTGCCGATATATACTTATCAAAAAAAGGAGAGGCGCCAATCAAGCTCAGCCCACCAGTAATCAAGGCTAAAATAACCTTACCTATAAGGGTGCCTTTAATTATCTCAATAATTTTTAAAATAAATGATTTTAAGTCCACAGATAAGTCTCAAAGTGCATAATAATATTTGAAGATACGCATAGTTGCGTTTTGTTGTGATAGTGCGTCGTATGGCACTCATACGTCGCCAGTGGGCCCGATAGCAGGACATTGCCCAAAAGACGACACGATTCAAGTAAAACATCGGTGATGCTAACTATATGCCATCACAATGTCCAACATCAGCTTCTGACCGAAGGCAAGCATTTACGACATGCTTCCTCTGATTGGTCAAAAACAATCAAGTACATTCCCGACGATCAGTACGCCGCCACTCGACTAAAAGGCCAAAATAACTACCTCCCACCAAAAAAAATCACGGTCTAACCAACCTAGGCATCTCCACCCCCTCCCCCAACCTCTCCACCCCCAACCGCACCCTCTCCCCACCCTGCTCAATCACCACCCCATCCCCCTCCACCGCCACCAACTTCACCCCAGGACTCACCCGCTCCCCCTGCAAAAAGCTCCTCGGCGGCCCGTCGTTGAGACTGAGTATCGCCACCGCCCCCCGACTCCCCGCCATCACACCACTGACCTTGATTTCCACCGGCGCCGTGCGGTTGGAAAACCACTGCAACGCCGGGTTATCGCTACGCGCCGCGAGCAGTTGCGGGGTGGCGGCCGGGGTGTGGGATTCGGCGGTGGTCAGGAGCAGGGATGACCAGGTGGCGATGCCGACCAGGGCGGCCAGCAGTGCGGCGGCCTGGATGAGTTGGGGGGGTGAAAAGCGTGCGGTGAATCTCATGGGCTGAATCTCCTTTTAGTCCCGGTGACCAGACTACGCGGCAATTCTCACGGTTTTATTTCACACGCCTTACATGTTGGCCGTGCAGGATGGTTTTTTGGGACGGGGCTGGACGCAAAGGAGTGCGCATTCGATGAACCGGTGCAGGCAGCAGGGTTTTACGCTGATCGAGTTGATGGTGGTGCTGGTGATCATCGGTATCGCCAGTGCGGCGATCAGTCTGAGTATCAAGCCCGATCCGTTGCAGTTGCTGCGCAAGGACGCCGAGCGCGTGGCGCAGTTGCTGCAGATTGCCCAGGCCGAGGCCCGTGCCGATGGCCGGCCGATTGCGTGGTTGAGCGATGGCAAGGGGTTTCGGTTCAGTCGGCGCAGTGACAGTGGCAAGGGTTTTGATCATTTCGATCGGGACCCGCAGTTGCGGCCGCGTCCCTGGCAGAGTCCGAAGCTGGAGGTGCGGGTGGAGCCGAAGCAGAAGGTGGTGCTCAACGCGGAGTGGATCAATCCGCCGCTGCAGTTGACGCTGTCTGACGGGCTCAATCGGTTGAGTGTGCTGCGCGATGCTTCGGGCCGGATTAGCGTGCAATGAACAGACAACAAGGTTTTACGCTGATCGAGGTGATGGTCGCGATTCTGTTGATGGCGGTGGTCAGTCTGATTGCCTGGAAGGGGCTGGACAGTGTCACCCGCGCCGACAGCCATTTGCAGGCCAGCGGTGAGCAGAGTGACAGCCTGTTGCGGGCGTTGAATCAGATGCAGCGGGATGTGGAGATGCGCGCCGGGATCGAGCTGACGGAGCCGAAGAAGGTCGGCACGGAGGATGAACCGGCGACGGCCCCGCCTGCGCTTACGGTGCGCAGCAGTGACAGCAAGGGGTTTCGGCTGGACATTATTCGTAGCGCGGCGGATCAGCCGGGGGCTTTGCAGCGAGTGCGCTGGTGGCTCAAGGGGGACACGCTGTATCGCGCGGTGGCGCCAGCGCGTAGTCGTTATCCGTTGCCGGCGCCGACTGCAGGGGTGGCGGTTTTGGGTGAGGTGAGTGATTTGCAGGTGCGGGTTTGGGAGGCGGATAAGGGGTGGCGGCAGTTGAGCGGGAATCGGCGGGAGGATCCGTTGGGGGTGGAGGTGCGGTTGACTCGGCAGACACCGCAAGGGCCGGAGAAGTACCGGCAGGTCATGGGGCCCTTGCAGTGATCAGCTGAGGACGACGACGCCGCCCGGTAACTCGGTGCATTTGACGCCGTAGGCATCACGGATCAGTGCACCTACGCCGGCCAGTTGATCGAGAGAGAACCGCGCCTGCACCCGGCGCTGGCCAAGATCGCGATTCAGCAGCAGCAACATCCCCGGACGATAGCGGTTGATCTCATCAATCATCTGACTCAGGGTCGCACCGTTGAACACCAGCACCTGCTGACGCCAGTTCATCACCGCCGCCGTATCGACGCTTTGCACCGTCCCGACCTGTTGCGCGTCGTAGGTCAGTTGCTGACCCGGTTCCAGGCGCAGGCTACGACCCTCAACTTCCACTTCTACTGCGCCATCCAGGCACGTCACACAAACCTGCTGATCGAGGTTGCGCAGGTTGAACCGCGCCCTGCTCGCCCGCAGCCAGCCGCCACCGGCCTGCATCGCCATCGGCAACCGCGCGGTCTGCACTTCGACTTCGCCGCTGACCAGTTCAAAGCCTTGCACGCCCTCATCCACCGAACGCTGGTTGATGCGGGTCTGGGTGTTCAATTCCAGGCTCAGACCATCGGCCGGTTCGACGCGGCGTTGCTGGCCAACTTCGGTGATGTAATCCGCTCCGAGCCCGGAGAATCCGCCCGGAATCGTGCCGCGTACCAGCAGGAACGCCGCCGATGCAGCCATCGCGCCGCCGAGAAACGCCCGACGTCCAAACCGACGTGGCGCCCGCGTCGCTTCGGCCGCCGGTTGCAGCAGATGCCACAAGGCCTTGCACTCTTCAAAAGCGCGGGCGTGTTCGGGGCTTTGCGCGCACCACTGGCGCAGCGCTCGGGCGTCGGCGACCGTGGCGCGGCCGGAGGTCAGCAGGATCAGCCAGTCGCGGGCTTCGCTTTGCAGACGCTCGGCAGGCGTGGGCTCGGCAGGTGTCAGACGGAAGATGTTCAAACGCACAGGTACTCGACGGGTTGATCGGGAGCTTCATTCACTAGACGGTTTTCCGGCCCCGCGACCGAACCGCTGAAACACTTTTCTTTCCAGTTTGGCCGCGCAGTGTCCGAGGGCAGCCTTGATTTCCTTCTCGACCATGCGCGTGGAGATGCCGAAACGCTGGGAGATTTCCAGGTGTGGCGCTTCTTCCAGGCGTGCGGCGATGAAGATCCGGCGGCGCCGGGCCGGCAGCTCGTAGAGGGCGCTGAGCAGGGACTGGATTTCCTTCTGGCCGCCGACCACGCGCATCGGGTCCAGCGCTTCGTCGCTGACTTGCAGCAGTTCTTCGACTTCGCTGCCGGTGAGCAGCCGCGCATCGGCCTGGCGGCGGTCGGCGGCGATGTTCAGGGCCATGCGATAGAGGTAGGCGTTGGGCCGCAGCAGGTTTGGCGGCGCTTCCATGCGGTCGACCCGCAGGTAGGTTTCGTGCAGCACGTCGTTGGCCAGGTCCTCCGAGCCGAGGCGGCGTCGCAGGCGCACCCGAAAGTCCTCGTAGGACGTCAGGAACAGCTGGACCATCGAACTTTGTCCGGCGTCTTTCATCCCCCGGAAACTCCTTCCCATTGTGTGCATTCCATGCGCTTTCCTGACGATTCGGGTAACAACAGCAAGGTGACTGGCTGGCGCAATGCGCCGGGTGTCGGCCGGTCGATCCTGAGCGTGTGAAAACTGTCTACCAGCGCTGCATCGCGCCGAACATCGCCGGTGGTGGTGACCAACCGGTTGTGCTGCACCACGCCGTCGCGGCCGATCCACAGCTGCAACACCGCGCGAAAACTGCCGGGCCGGGTGAGTGGCGAACGGCACAGGTTGCGTTCAATCGCGGCCTGCACCGCCGTGGCGTAACTGCGGTTGACCGCGACGCTGGCGGGGGTTGGTTTCTCCGCCGGCAATGGCACTTCCTCGACTTGCGCCACCTGCAAGGTGAACGCGTCGTCGCGGCTGTACTTGGCCATCAACCCGCTGCCGCCGAGCATCCGGCGCAACGCTTCGGCGGCGGTGAATTCGCCATCCACCGCCAAGGAACGTCGACCGCGACTCAACTGGCTGTCGACCAGCACCGCCATGCCGGTGGCGCGACTGAACTGATCGAGCGCGCGGGCCAGTTCCTGGGCCGGGATGTGCAACGTCATGCGCATCGATGCCGGCACCGGGTCGGCGCTGGCGCGGCTCAGAAACAAGCCAAGCAGCAGCCCCAGACAGAGCTGGCGCATGAGCGCTGAGCGCGCAAATTCGTCCCTGGCACGGCCTCGCTGCACGACTGATGCACCCCTGAAAACCGTCATCCTGAGGGCTGTTTATGAATCTGGTGTGACGGCCACTGCAAAAAAACCATCACGGGATCGGCGCCGCCGTTGCACTAGACTCTTGAGCTAGAGCGGCCCCTTCGGGCCGGCCAGGAGGCCAGCATGAAATCACTGTGGACATTGGCGCTGAGCGGGCTGTTGTTGACGCTGTCGGGCGGCGTGCATGCCGAGCAGGCAGTGGGTTGCGTAGAGGTAACCGTGGGCGGTTACAAGGCGCCGAATTACGACTGCCTGAGCCAGCAGATGGGCAACAACCCCGACGGCGCGGCGGCTGCGCAGAAGAATCAGGAAGCGATGAATGTGCCGGTCAACAAGCGTCCGCCGAATCAGGTGGGGCTGGCGACGCCGGCGGCTACCAGTACGCGGATGGGCAATACGTTTGGCACGTCGGTGAAACCGCAGCGGCCACCGAATTAGTTTCGTAGATCGTTCCCACGCTCTGCGTGGGAATGCAGCCCGTGACGCTCTGCGTCACTGGACGCGGAGCGTCCCTAGAGGCATTCCCACGCGGAGCGTGGGAACGATCACCGTGTGGGGGGCTTGGGAGATGGCTCGTGATCAATCGCTGGGGATCTGCCGAAAACTCACCGCCAGGCGATTCCAGCTGTTGATGGTGCTGACGGCCATGGTCAGGTCCACCAGTTCCGTCTCGTTGAACTGTTCCCGCGCCTGCTGATAAACATCGTCAGGCACCCGGCTATCCGCCAGCAGCGTCACCGCCTCGGTCCAGGCCAGTGCGGCCCGCTCGCGCAGGTTGAAGAAGCCGCTGTCGCGCCAGACCGCGATGGCGTACAGCCGCCGATCCGTCTCCCCTGCCCGCCGCGCTTCCACCGAATGCATGTCGGTGCAGAATGCGCAGCCGTTGAGTTGCGAGGCGCGGATCTTGATCAGGTGCAGCAACGGCGCCTCGATGCTCAGGCTGCTGGTCAGCGCTTCCAGGGCAATCATCGCTTTCATGGCTTTGGGTGAAGCGCTGTAGTAATCCAGACGCGGGGACATGGGCGGGCCTCGGGCAGCAGAAGAGTGATTTCACGGTAAGCGCTGGTGCGTCAGGGTTACAGCCCCAATTCAACGGAAAACCGGCAGACCACTGATCCTTGACCAATTTCCGGTTTTTGCTCCACGCAACTTCTGCCCCGCGTGCATTCGGGAGTAATCTGGCGGGCGCACAATCCGCCTCATTCGCCCCCAGGAGCCTCGTCGGTATGGAACTTCATGTCGTGATCAACGGCCGCAAGGATCTGGCCGGTCAGTTGTACCAACAACTGCGTGGCGCCATTGAATCCGGGCGTCTGGCCGCCGGCACGCAACTGCCGCCCAGCCGCTTGCTCGCCGAGCAACTGGGGATTTCGCGCAAGACCATTTCCGACACCTACGCGCAGCTGACTTACGAAAATTTCCTCACTGGCGTCATCGGCAAAGGCACCTACGTCAACGCCCGCTCGACGCCGGTCCAGCGCAAGCAAAGCCATTCCGAACTGGCCAGTTCCGAGGTGATCGAGAGCTGGTGCAACCTGCCGGTATTCCTGCGCCATCCGACGCTGGAAGGCTCGCTGCGCTACGACTTCATCGGCGGCGCCACCAGCAAGGGCCAGTTTCCCCACGATGACTGGCGCCGCTGTGTGTCCCACGCCATGCGGCAAATGGCGGGTTCCAAGGGTTTTTACAGCGTGGCGGAAGGCTTGCCGGCGCTGCGCAATGCGATTGCCCGGCACATCGCGTTTTCCCGTGGCGTGAACTGCCAGGACGAAGACATCGTGGTGTGCAACGGCGCGCAGCAGGCGCTGGACCTGATCGCCCGGGTGCTGTTGCGCCCCGGCAGTCTGGTGGCGATGGAAGATCCGGGTTATCCGCCGGCACGGCTGCTGTTTGGCACCCATGGCGCCACCGTGGTCGGGGTGCCGGTGGATGCGGAAGGGATTCAGGTCGAGCTCATTCCCGACGGCACCCGGTTGATCTACGTGACGCCGTCGCACCAGTTCCCGCTGGGCATGCCGATGAGCCATGCGCGGCGCGAGGCATTGCTGGCCCGGGCCCATGAACTCGGCGCGATCATCATCGAGGACGACTATGACAGCGAGTTCCGCTACGAGGGCCGGCCGACCGATTCGCTGCACAACCTCGATCAGCGCGGCATCGTGGCTTACGTCGGCACCTTCTCCAAGACCCTGCTGCCGGAGCTGCGCCTCGGCTACGCAATCCTGCCGCCGGCGATCCTCGAAGCGGTGATCCGCGCCAAGCAGCTCACCGACCTGCACGCCTCCACCCTGCCGCAATGGGCGCTGGCCAAGTTCATCGCCGAGGGCTGCCTGCTCAAGCACATCCGCCGTTGCCACACCGTTTATGCCCAGCGCCGCGAGCGGATCCTGGCGCGCATGGCCACTGACCTCGCGCCGTGGCTGGAGGCCGTGCCGGCGAGCGCGGGCTTTCATATGGCGGTGTTCTGCCGGGTGCCGATCGACTTGCCGCTGGTGATCGAACTGGCGAAAAAGGTCGAAGTCGGCTTGTACGCCATCGACGGCTTCTATTACCAGCAGCCGGCCAGAAGCGGGATGTACTTCGGCTTCGGCGCCATCGAGACGCTGGACATCGATATCGCGCTGGATCGCCTGCGCGACATTCTGCAACAGGTCGCCTGATAGATTGGTCTAACGGATTACCCGCCGATTGGTTATTGGTGATCCGGGGGTGCAGGCCTATTCTGCACAGGCGTTATCCCTCAATGAGCAGGATTCGTCCGGCCTGATTCAGGAGTGTGAGCAATGTCCAACGAAGTGATCAACACCGTACAGGTGCAGGCTGCGGCCGGCCGCTCCGAGGAGCTGGGCAAGCAGTTGCAGAAGATCGTCGAAACCCTGCGCGAAACACCGGGCTGCGATTCCTATATGGTCGACCGCTGCCCCGACGACAGCCACCGCTGGACGGTCAGTGCCCATTGGCAGTCGGAAGCGGCGATGCAGGCGCATTTCAACCGGCCAGAGGCGCAGGGGTTTATCGATCTGATCGACAGTCGGCTGGCCAACAGCGTCGATTTCAACTCGTTTCCTATCGTTTGAAACTCCAGAAAATTGCAGCCTTCGGCAGCCTCGGGGAAACCCGCGAGGCTGCCGAAGGCTGTGGTTTTTCTGGTGTGCGGGTAATCAGGATTGGTCACCCGATCTTCCCGAATATTGGCCGTTTGATTAGACCGGCACGCGGACTACTGTGAAGACCGACTCCCCCACTTCACAGGTGACCCGCCATGAAACTCCTGCACTGCTTCGCCGCCGCGCTTGCCCTGAGCATCTCCGTTCCAGTTCTGGCCCACGATGCCTCCGAGAAAATCTCGGTATTGCAGGACCAGATGCTGAAAAATGTCCCGGGCAAAAAAGCCATGATGATTGAAGTCGACTACAAACCCGGCCAGTCCTCCATCGCCCACAAACACGACGGCACGGCCATGGCCTATGTACTCGAAGGCGAAGTGACTTCCCAGGTCAAGGGCGAACAAGCAGTCACCTACAAGAAAGGCCAGTTCTGGTACGAGCCGGCCGGCTCCGAACATCTGGTGTCGAAAAACGCCAGCAAAACCAAGCCAGCCAAGTTGCTGGTGTTCATGGTGCTGTCGCCGGACGAGCAAGTGCTGATCCCATTGAAAAACTGATGGTTGTTTAACCAGCCATAAATAAAAGGCGCAAATCGTTGATTGGCGCCTTTTTTATTTCCCGCGGCAATTAATCAAAAACGCTTACAGCCAATAAAACTATTGCATGACAGTCATTCAGCAAATTGTCAGGTTGTTTTCAGTTTCGCGGGAGTAGTCTGAGGCAACTGTCGCCGGTTCCATTTAATCAACCCCGACACCTCTGACTTTCCGACTGAAGTTGCTTCACGGGAGACTCACCATGAAACTTGCCTTTGCCAGTACCTTGGCGATATCAGTTTTAGCGTTGTCCGCCTGTTCCGTTCCCACCGCTCCAAAAGCGGTTTCTTCCCTCGACACGCTGTTCACCCAACCGGTCGGCCGCAGCAGCGCCGCCCAGGTCAAAAGCGGTCCCGGTGTCTCGCTGGGCGTCGTCTACAGCCCGAGCACCCAGACCAACCGCGAATACCTGCGCGACTATCAGGCCAACGCCGGCACCGGTTTCGGCCAGGGTTTATTGGTGCAGCCGATCCATGACGCCTACGTCGCCACTTCGAAACCGGACATGGCCGTGGACTGGGTAAAAGCCTCGCTGCAACGCCAATTCGGCTCGGTCACGGTGTACCCGGACATGCAGAGCCTGCGTGCGGCCAACCCGGATGTGGTGGCGATCGTCGACACTCACAGCCAATTGATTACCTCGCGCAGTTCGGACATCAAGGCGGATGTGAGTGCGGACTTTTATGACGGGAAGTTGAACTACATCGGGACGGCCAAGGGGTCCGAGGCGAAAGAGTTGACGCCGGTCTGGGCGGACTTCAAGCGTTCAGAGGAGATTGTTGCGGATATTAATCAGCAACAGGAAGTTCAGGTTCGGGCATTGCAGAAGTTTGACCAGTCGCTCAGTAATTTACTGACCAGGCCGGCAGATAAAGTGTCGATGCTTGATAACAAACAAGGACATAACTTGCAATAACGAGAAAACCATCAGGCAAAAAAAGCCCCCGCATCTCACAATGCAGGGGCTTTTTCATTCAGCGCTTACTCAAGCAAGCTCAAGCTCCGCAGTCGCCGCAGCAGGCACAACTGCCTGACCGCTCAACGCCACGTCGTTCAGCTCACGGTTGGCCACCGCGTACATGGCGTAGTCGGTGCCGCTGGCGGCACGGATTTCCACCAGCATGGCGCGCCAGCGCTGGATCATCGCGTCGTGTTGCGCCATCCACAGTGCCAGACGCGCTTCCACGTCCAGATCACCGCCGCCCGCTTGCAGAACGGCGATGGTGATCGCGCGTTGCTGCCAGTCGACGTCGTCGCGGAACGCTTCACGGGCCAGGGCCTGCCAGTTGTTTTCAACCGGCAAGGCGCTGATCTGCGAAATGTACCAGGTGATGTCCAGCGCGCTGCCCACGGCGAAGTACGCCTTGGCCACTTCGGCTGGGTCCTGACCGGTCACGTCGGCCGCTTCGATGATCGGCAGCAGCGTGTAGAGGTGGGTAGTCCCCGCCACCATACGCGCCAACAGTTCCGGTACACCGGCTGCGACGTAAGCCTGATAACGCGCCTGCCAGTTTTCGCGGATTTCGCCGCTCAGCAGCTCGTCCAGCTTCAGGCCCAGCTCCTTCAGGTGCGGACCGAAATGCGCGACGTCACGGGCAGCGTTCTGCTCGTTGCGACGGGCACGCAGGAACCAGCGCGTAGCGCGACGGCCCAGACGCATCAGCTCGTCCATCAGCTCCAGTTGCACGTCAGCGGAGACCTGGTAGTCCAGCGCTTCGATCTGACGGAACCAGTGCGGGAGGTGGAAAATGTCACGCACGATCACGTAAGCGCCAGCCACGTTCGCCGGGGTCATGCCGGTGGACTCTTTGAGTCGCTGAACGAAGGTGATGCCCATGTGGTTGACCAGATCGTTGGCGATCTGGGTGCTGACGATTTCGCGCTTCAGACGGTGACGGCGCATGGCTTCGGCGAACTTGCTGACCAGGGTCGGCGGGAACGCGGTTTCCATGTCACGGGTCAGGTAATCGTCGTCCGGCACCAGGGAGCCCAGCAACTGCTCCTTGAGGTCGATCTTGCTGTACGAGATCAGCACCGACAGTTCAGGACGGGTCAGACCGTGGCCTTCGGCAACGCGTTCAGCCAGTTGCTCTTCGGTCGGCAGGAACTCGATGGCACGATCCAGCTTGCCACGGCCTTCCAGGTCGCTCATCAGACGCTTGTACTCGGCGATGCGCGCATAAGCACGGCGGGCCGCCAGGGACAGGGCCTGAGTCTGCTTGTAGTTGTTGCCCAGCACCAGACCACCGACTTCGTCGGTCATGCTCGCCAGCAACTGGTCGCGTTGCTTGCCGGTCATGTCGCCGGCCTGCACCACTTCGTTCAGCAGGATCTTGATGTTCACTTCGTGGTCGGAGCAGTCCACGCCACCGGCGTTGTCGATGAAGTCGGTGTTGGAACCGCCGCCATTGAGACCGAATTCCACACGACCCAGTTGGGTCATGCCGAGGTTACCGCCCTCGCCCACGACTTTGCAGCGCAGTTCGTTGCCGTTCACACGCAGCGCATCGTTGGCCTTGTCGCCGACATCGGCGTGGCTTTCGGTGCTGGCTTTCACGTAAGTACCGATACCGCCGTTCCACAGCAGATCCACCGGCGCCTTGAGCAAGGCGTTCAGCAGTTCGGTCGGGGTCAGTTTGTCGGCCTTGATGTCGAAGCGTTCCTGCATCTGCGGGGAGATGGCAATGCTCTTCGCGCTGCGCGAGAAGATACCGCCGCCTTCGGACATGATGCTGGTGTCGTAGTCGGACCATGCCGAACGCGGCAGGTCGAACATGCGCTGACGCTCGACGAAGCTGGTGGCCGGGTTCGGGTTCGGGTCGATAAAGATGTGCATGTGGTTGAATGCGGCAACCAGTTGCAGCTTGTCGGACATCAGCAAGCCGTTGCCGAACACGTCACCGGCCATGTCGCCCACGCCGACCACAGTGATGCTGTCTTCCTGGACATTGATGCCGCGCTCGCGGAAGTGGCGCTGTACGCCAACCCACGCGCCCTTGGCGGTGATGCCCATTTTCTTGTGGTCGTAACCGGCCGAACCACCGGACGCGAACGCGTCACCCAGCCAGAAGCCGTAGTCGATGGCGATGCCGTTGGCGATGTCGGAGAAGGTTGCAGTGCCCTTGTCCGCCGCGACCACCAGGTACGGGTCATCGTCGTCATGACGCACGACGTTGGCCGGCGGTACCAGCTTGCCGTCCTTCAGGTTGTCGGTGATGTCCAACAGACCCGAAATGAAGATGCGGTAGCAGGCGATGCCCTCGGCCGCGATCTCGTCACGGCTGCCGCCCAGTGGCAGGCGACGCGGCAGGAAGCCGCCCTTCGCACCCACCGGCACGATGACCGAGTTCTTCACTTGCTGGGCTTTTACCAGGCCGAGGACTTCGGTACGGAAGTCTTCTTCACGGTCGGACCAGCGCAGGCCGCCACGAGCGACGTTGCCGAAGCGCAGGTGTACGCCTTCGACGCGTGGCGAGTAAACGAAGATTTCGAACTTCGGAACAGGCTTCGGCAGCTCAGGGATCAAGTGCGGGTTGAACTTGAAGCTGAAGTACGACTTGTTCTGGCCGTTGGCGTCGGTCTGGTAGAAGTTGGTACGCAGGGTCGCTTTGATCAGGTCCAGGTAACGACGCAGGATGCGGTCTTCGTTGAGGACTTGAACGTCGTCCAGCGCGGTCAGGATCGCTTGTTCCAGACGCAGTTGCTTGTCGTCCAGATCATCGCTGCCCAGCTTGCGGGCCAGGTAGAAACGGGTTTTGAACAACCGGGTCAGTTCGCGAGCGATGTCGGTGTGGTTGTTCAGGGTGCTGGCGATGTAACCGAGGTCGAAGCCCAGACGAATCTGCTTCAGGTAGCGAGCGTAGGCACGCAGCAGCGCGACGTCGCGCCATGGCAGGCCGGCGGTCAGCACCAGACGGTTGAACGCATCGTTTTCGGCGTCGCCGCGCACGATGTGGACGAACGCGTCCTGCAGGGTGTCATTGAGCTGCTGGATGTCCAGGTCCATGCCTTCAGCGGCAGTGAACGCGAAGTCGTGGATCCAGAACTCGCGGCCGTTGTTGTGACGCAGGCGATACGGGAACTCGCCCAGCACGCGCAGGCCGAGGTTTTCCAGAATCGGCAGCACGTCGGACAGGGCCAGCGGGGTATCGGCGTGATACAGCTTGCAGTGCAGCTCGCGCGGGCCGGAAGCCAGCGGCTGGTAGAAGCTCATGGCCAGCGGCTTCTTCTCGCTCAGGTTGAGCAGGTGCTGCATGTCGACCACGGCCGAGTGCGCAGCGAAACGCTCGCGGTAACCGGCCGGGAAGCCTTTCGGGAAATCGGCCAGCACGTTGGTGCCGTTGGCTTCGCCGAAGGTTTCAACGGTCAGGGCGGCGTAGTCGTCCTGCCAGCTGCGGCAGGCCTGGATCACTTCGTTTTCCAGTTGCAGCGGGTCGATGTCGATGCGGTTTTTCGGGTCTACGCGCAGGATCAGTTGCACGCGGGCCAGCACGGACTCGGAGAAGAAGGTCCAGAACTCGCAGTCGGTCGCCTTTAGGCGCTCCATCAGCACTTGCTGGATTTTCTGACGAACTTCGGTGGAGTAGATGTCGCGCGGCACGTAGGCCAGGCAGTAGCAGAAACGACCGTACGGGTCTTTGCGCAGGAACACGCGGATCTTGTTGCGTTCCTGGATCTGCACGATCGACATCACGGTGCTGAACAGTTCGTCGACCGGGGTCTGGAACAGGTCGTCACGCGGCAGCACTTCCAGAACCTGTGCCAGTTCCTTGCCCAGGTGAGCCTTGGACTGGAAGCCGGAACGGCGCTCGATCTCTTCGACCTTGCGGCGGATGTACGGGATGACACGTACGCTTTCGCCATACACCGACGAGGTGTACAGGCCCATGAAGCGGTGTTCCTTGATGACTTTGCCGTCGGCATCGATTTCGCGGATCGACACGTAGTCCGGGTAAGCCGGACGGTGGACGCGGCTCGGGTGCGCAGCCTTGGCGAACGACAGCAGCGTCGGTTCGCGCAGGTAGTTCACGGCGTAGTCTTCGATGTGTCGGTCTTCGTTGGTCAGACCGGTGCGCAGCATCCGGGTCAGGCCGAGGAAGGAGTTCTGGTCGTATTCGATATGGCCGCCATCGGCCTGATCGACAACGGTGAACTCTTCGTAGCCGAGGAAGGTGAAGTGGTTGCCCACCAGCCATTCCAGGAAGCTCTTGATTTCGGTCTTCTCGTCGGCTTCGACGGCGAATGCGCTGTTATCGAGCTTGGTGAGGATTTCCTGCACCTTGGCCTTCATCGGCTCGAAATCGGCAACCGCGACGCGGACTTCACCCAGGACCTGTTCCAGTTCCTTGGTCAACACATTCAGTTCGGCCGCGTTGGCGCAGCGGTCGATTTCCAGGTACATCAGCGATTCGTGTTGTACGCCTTCGCCGGTCGAACCTTTAGGCAGGATTTCCAGCAATTCGCCCTTGCTGCCACGACGCACGCTGAGCACGGTGGTCTGCAGGGTGTGGATGCTGTAGCCGCGGCGGTTCAGCTCGGTACGCACCGAGTCCACCAGGAATGGCAGGTCGTGGTGCAGCACTTCGACCGCGGTGTGGGTCGACTGCCAGCCGTGACGTTCGTAATCGGGGTTGTAGACGCGCACTTGCGGTTGCGCGTGATCGAAGCGCTCAAGCAGGCGCCACGCAGAAAGAGTACAGCCAGCGAGGTCGGAGAGGCGACGTTGAGTCAGCTCGTCCAGGGAAATGATGCCGAAGAATTGTTCAGAGAACAGCGCCACTTGTGGCAGTGCCTGTTCACTGATGTGCTGCGCCAGTGCCGCTTGCAGTTGGTGCTGGAAGTCGGCTTTGCTGGCTGCGGTGAAGAACGCCATCTGTGGTACTCCGCTTGGGCTTGTTATTGATGGAAAGCGTCGCGTACAAAACCCCTTTCGGGGCGTTCTGTCGCCCTGTTCCTGAATCTCGGGCAGAGGAAACAGGGTGACAGGTGGGTGAAGCTGGACGAGACACTCAGGTCACATTCACCTTCCATGAATGGGCATCTGCAAAAACGACTGTCCGGGCTGCCGACAATGTCTTTACGGGTGCTCATCCGTTGCGCAGCTTAATGGGTGCGACAATGTGTCTGCTTGCGGTGCTGCGACATATTCGGTCATTGGCACGTAAACCAAGGCAGGCGCATCGGTAAACACTAGCATTCATGGGGCAGAACGCCGGTCTGAATCCCCGGTTTTACGGTACATGCGTGCCAGAAATGACCATTGACCTGCGTCGCGTTCACGACACATCCTCTGACACTCAGGCGAGCAGAAATTCCCGAGGACTGGCAGAATCGCGCTTTATTGCGACCACCGAGCCCGCCGAGGCAGGAATTTCCCATGCAAATGACCACCGCCCTTTTGATCGTCAACCCGTGCGACGACGAAGAAGACAACATGGCCATGCTCTGCTGCCACAGCGACAAGGGCGACATGTTTCTGATGAGCCGCTATCCGGACGAGGATGAGCTGGAGATCACGCTGGATGGCGAGCCGTCCACCCTCGATGGCGTGAAAGTCACCTTGACCAAGACCCTGCTGAAAATCGAAATCGCGGCGGCGGATGCCGATGCGTTGAATGGCGATGATGTGCTGGAAATCACCTACAACCCGGACATGGTGGATCTGGCCGAGGTCGAGGAAACCCTGAAGAACATTCTTGACGGTACTGGCACCTTTATCAGCCAGATTTGATGGCGTCTGGGCCGGCCCTTTCGCAAGCGAAAGGGCCTCAAAGAACACCGCATCTCCCCCGCCCTACAAAATTCCAACAATTGCCCCGGTCATTTCCCGCACTTTGCGCAAAATGCCGTTAGTCGCCACCCCCTGCGATGGATTAAAGTAACGCCCCCAGCCCTGGCGTTATCCGAACGCCTGTGGCCACCCTTTCCAGGAACAGTCATCGATGGAACATCGTGAAGCGCTGCTGGCGCTGCGAACCTTTCTTTCAACGCAGATTCTCGGCCAGGAAAAACTCATCGAGCGCTTGCTCATCGCCCTGCTCGCCGACGGCCACATGCTGGTCGAGGGCGCTCCGGGTCTGGCCAAGACCAAAGCGATCAAAGAGCTCGCCGAGGGCATCGAAGCCCAGTTCCATCGCATTCAGTTCACCCCGGACCTGCTGCCCGCCGACATCACCGGCACCGAGATCTATCGCCCGGAAACCGGCAGTTTCGTGTTCCAGCAAGGCCCGATTTTCCACAACCTGGTGCTGGCGGACGAAATCAACCGTGCCCCGGCCAAGGTCCAATCGGCCTTGCTTGAAGCGATGGCCGAACGTCAGGTCAGTGTCGGGCGCAGCACCTATGAGCTGTCGCCGCTGTTCCTGGTGATGGCCACGCAGAACCCGATCGAGCAGGAAGGCACCTACCCGCTGCCCGAAGCGCAGCTCGACCGGTTCCTGATGCACGTAAAAATCGGTTTTCCGGACGCGGCCGTCGAACGCCGGATCCTGCAACAGGCCCGGGGCGAAGCCCTGAACGGCGAAACCAAGCCCGAACGTCGGGTCAGCCAGCAGGCGATCTTCGCCGCACGTAAGGAAATCCTCGGTCTGTACATGGCGGACGCCGTGGAGGAATACCTCGTGCAACTGGTCATGGCCACGCGCAACCCGGCCAAGTTCGACCCGGAAATGGCCGAATGGATTGCCTACGGCGCCAGCCCCCGTGGCTCGATCGCCCTCGACCGCTGTGCCCGCGCCCACGCCTGGCTGGCCGGTCGCGACTTCGTCAGTCCGGAAGACATCCAGGCTGTGCTGTTCGACGTGTTGCGTCACCGCATCATTCTGTCGTTCGAGGCCGAAGCCGCCGGCATCGACCAGGATCGGGTGGTGCAACGGATTCTCGACGTCGTAGCCGTCGCTTGACCCCGATGAACGCCTCTCTGCCGTCCGAACCGGGTATTCGCGTCAGCCTCGCCGAGCTGATCGAGATGCGTCACCGCGTGCGCGAAGTGCAGCTGTTTTCCACGCCGAGCCAGCGCAGCCCGCTGATCGGCCTGCACCACTCGAAATTTCGTGGCCGTGGCGTGGACTTCGATCAGGTGCGGGTCTATCAGGCCGGCGACGACGTGCGCACCATCGACTGGCGCGTGACCGCGCGGACTCAGGAGCCGCACACCAAGCTGTTCCATGAAGAGCGCGAGCGGCCGATTTTCATCATGGTCGAGCAAAGCACACGGCTGTTCTTTGGCTCCGGACTGATGTTCAAGTCGGTGCTCGCAGCGCAGGCTGCAGCGCTGATCGGCTGGGCCGCGCTGGGTCACAACGACCGGGTCGGCGGGCTGGTGTTCGGCGACAACGAGCATTACGAAATCAAGCCGCGCCGCAGCAAGCAGAGCCTGCTGCAACTGCTCAACCGGCTGGTGAAGGTCAATCAGTCGCTGCACAGCGAGCGGGAGCCGGATCGCGATGCGTTTGGCGTGGCGTTGCGCCGGGCTCGTGAAGTGCTGCGCCCTGGCAGTCTGGTGATCGTGATCTGTGACGAGCGCGCACTGACCGACAGTGCCGAGCAGCAATTGAGCCTGCTGTCGCGTCATTGCGACCTGCTGATGCTGCCGCTGTCCGATCCACTGGATCACGCCCTGCCCGCTGCCGGGCTGCTGAGATTCGCTGAACGCGGCGCGCAACTGGAACTCGACACCCTCAACTTCGACCTGCGCCAGACCTATCGCGCCCAGGCTGAAGCACGCATCGCCCGCTGGGAACTGCTCGCGCAGAAACTGCGGGTGTTGCTGATGCCATTGAGCACCCAAAGCGAAATGGTCGAGCAGATGCGCGAGTTCCTCAACCCGCAGCGCCCGGGGAAAGTTCGATGAACGGCCTCGAACAACTGCAACCGCTGATTTCCCCGCCACCGATTGCCTTCTGGCCGCCGGCGCCGGGCTGGTGGCTGCTGCTTCTGTTGCTGCCGCTGATCGGCGTCGTGCTGTGGCGTCTGCGCCGTTTCATTCCGATCAAGAAGAAACCCATCGTGCGCGCTGAACTGCCGCTCGATCCGGTGCGCATCGCCGCGCTCGCCGAGCTGGCGCAAATGGTCAAACCTTACGACGGCGCCCCAGCCGGCGCGTGGCTGCAACAACTCAACGGCCTGCTCAAACGCCTGTGCCGCAACCACTATCCCTACAGCCAGAGTCACACTCTCAACGGGCGCAAATGGCTGGCGTTTCTCGACAACCGCTGCCCCGCGGCCGGCCTGACCCGCTGGATGGTGTTGGTCGAGGGCGCCTACAAACCCGAGTGCAAACTCGACGACAAGGCCATCGCCGGTCTGACGCAAGCCGTCGACACCTGGATCCGCAAGCATGTTTGAGTTCGCCTGGCCGTGGATCTTTGTGCTGTTGCCACTGCCGTGGCTGATGCGCCTTGTGCTGCCGGTCGCGGACAGCGGCGAGCCGGCGTTGAAGGTGAGTTTCCTCGGTGACCTGGAAGGCCTCGCACGCCGCCGTGCCCGCGCCAATCTGCCCGCCTGGCGCCAGCAAGCGCCGTTCATGTTGTTGTGGCTGTTTCTGCTGATCGCTGCCGCCCGCCCGCAATGGCTGGGCGAACCGTTGCCGATTGCTGCGAGCGGTCGTGACCTGCTGGTGGCGGTGGACGTGTCCGGCTCGATGGACTTCCCCGACATGCAATGGAATGACGAGGACGTCAGTCGCCTGTCGCTGGTTCAGCATTTGCTCGGTGACTTTCTGGAAAGCCGCGACGGCGACCGGGTCGGTTTGATCCTGTTCGGCAGCCAGGCTTACCTGCAAGCACCGCTGACGTTTGACCGGCGCACCGTGCGCGTGTGGCTCGACGAAGCGCGGATCGGCATCGCCGGCAAGAACACCGCCATTGGCGACGCCATCGGTCTGGCACTGAAACGTCTGCGCATGCGCCCGGCGCAGAGCCGCGTGCTGATTCTGGTCACCGACGGCGCCAACAACGGCGGCGAAATCGATCCGCTGACCGCCGCACGACTGGCCGCCAACGAAGGCGTGAAGATCTATCCGATCGGCATCGGTGCCGACCCCGAAGAAAGTGGCGCCACGGCACTGCTCGGCGGCAATCCGACCCTCGATCTCGACGAGCCGGCACTCAAGGCGATTGCCGACGCTACCGGCGGCCGCTACTTCCGCGCCCGCGACGGTAAGGAACTGCAAGCGATCAAGGGCACCCTCGACCAACTGGAACCCGTGGCCCAGCAACCGACCCAGGCACGCCCGGCCCAGGCGTTGTATCAATGGCCACTGGCATTGGCGTTGCTGTTGAGCATGTTGCTGGTTACCCGTGAATTGTGGCCGGACAACCCGTTGCAACGGCTGTTCACCAAGGAGCTGTATCTGCAAAGCCCCCTGCCTGACTGGCGCGCGCGCCTCAAGCGTTTGCGTCTGCGGAGGCGCCGATGATCGCCCTCTGGCCGCACTGGTTCCGTCCCTGGTGGTTACTGTTGTTGCCGCTGCTCGGCTGGTTGATCTGGCAGCTCTGGCACCGGCAGAAACGCGCCGGGCGCTGGCAGATGATTCTGCCGCCAGCGTTCCATGCCGCATTGCTCAGTGGCGGCAGCGGTCGCGACAGCAAACTGCCGTGGGTTGCGTTGGGCGTTGCGTGGTTGCTGACGATCCTGGCGCTGCTCGGGCCGAGCTGGGAGCGCGTCGAACAGACCAGCCAGAAACCGGCGGATCCGCTAGTAGTTGTGCTGGAGCTGACCCCGGAAATGCTCGCCACCGACTCGCCGCCGACGCGTCTGGAGCAAGCCCGGCGCAAGCTGTTCGATCTGTTGAAGGCGCGCAGCGATGCGCAGACCGCCATTGTGGTTTACGCGGGCAGCGCTCATACATTGGTGCCGCTGTCGGATGACCTGGCGACCAGCCGCAATCTGCTCGACGCCCTCAAGCCGTCGCTGATGCCAGAGAGCGGTCATCGCGCCGATCTTGCTGTGAGCAAGGCGCTGGCCTTGCTGGAGCAAGGCTCACTGGGTCAGGGACGCATCCTGCTGATCGGCTCTTCGCTGTCCGATGAGGAACGCCAAGGCATTCGCCATGCGTTGAGCGGGCAATCGGCGCAACTGCTGATGCTTGGTATCGGCACCGCCGAGGGCGCGCCGATTGCTCAGGAAGACGGCAGTTTCCTCAAGGACGCACAAGGTGCGATCCGCGTGCCGCAACTTGATAGCCCAGGTCTCGGCGCCTTCCTCAATTCGGTGGGCGGCGAGTACCACAGCGCACGGCTGGATGAGTCGGATCTGGGCAGCCTTGGACTGCTCAATGGCCCGCGTAGCCTGCGCAACGACGGCCAGACCCTGCGCCTCGATACCTGGGCCGATCAGGGTTACTGGCTGCTGTTGCCGCTGTTGCTGCTTGCCGCGTGTGCCGGGCGGCGTGGCTGGTTGTTCTGCCTGCCGCTGCTGTTTTGCCTGCCACAGCCGAGCTACGCTTTTGATTTCGAAGACCTGTGGCTGCGCCCCGATCAACAGGGTTTGCACCTGCTCAAGCAGAAGCGTCCTGCCGAAGCGGCGAAACACTTCGAAGATCATCAGTGGCAAGGGCTGGCGTTGTACGAGGCTGGCGACTACAGTGGCGCCGCCCAGCGTTTCGCCGAAGGCAGCGATGCCCGCGCCCACTACAATCGTGGCAACGCATTGGCGAAAAGCGGTGAGCTGGAAGCGGCGATCGATGCCTACGAACAGGCTCTGGAGTTGCAGCCGGATTTGCGTCCGGCGCTGACCAACAAGGCGCTGGTGGAAAACCTGCTCAAGCAGAAAAACACGCCGCCGCCGACCGAGCCCGAGAAGCAACCGACGCAGCAGAACGTGCCGGGCGACGAACCACCGCCCGCCACTGCACCGCCACCGGCGGTCAAGAATGATGCGCCAAGCGAAGCCCAGCCCGCGGAGTCGGCCAGCGAACCACCACCGACCACCCCGCCGCAGCCAGGCCCCAACGAAGTGCCCAACAGCGCGCCGGACGAAGAACAGAACACCAGCCCGACGCTGCGCCCCAGCGAAGACAACGTCGAAGGCGAGCAACGCCAGGCACTGGAACAGTGGCTGGGCAAAATCCCGGATGACCCGGGCGAACTGCTGCGACGCAAATTCTGGTACGAACAGCAACAACATCAGGATCAGGAAAACACTCGATGACCCGTTTCACCGCTCTCTTGCTGCCCCTGCTGATCTGCACGGCCACCGCCCAGGCGGCCGGGCTGACGGCCAGTGTGGATCGCAGTCGCCTGAACTCCGGCGAGACGGTCGAACTCACCCTCGAATCCAACGATGTCACGCAGTTCGGCAAACCTGATCTGACCCCGCTGGAACCGTTGTTCGAGGTGCGTGGCACGCGCCAGGTCAACCAGTTGAACACCCTCAACAACGAGAACCGCGCCACCACCCGCTGGATCATCACGCTGTTGCCGAAACAGAACGGCAGCGTGGAAATTCCGCCGTTGAAACTCGGCGAAACCGAGAGCCAGCCGATCACCGTGCAGGTGGTCGAAAGCGACGTTCACGAAGAAAAGAATGCGCTCGACCCGGTGTTCATCGAGTCCAGCCTCGACCAGTCCAGCGTCTACGTGCAGGCCCAGGCCGTCCTGACCCTGCGCATCTACCATTCGGTTTCGCTGTACGACGACAGCAGCGTGACCCCGTTGCAGATCGCCGACGCGCGCATCGAGCAACTGGGCGACACGCGCACCTACGAAAAAGACATCAACGGTGTTCGGCATGGCGTGATCGAGATGCGCTATGCGATCTATCCGCAGCACAGTGGTTTGCTGACCATCACCCCGCAGACCTTCAGCGCCACATTGGTCGACACCCAGCCGGCAAAAGATCCCACCGCCCAAGGGCCGAAAACCGGCAAGTTGCTGCGCGTCGCGTCCTCGGAAATCCCGCTGACCGTCAAACCCAAACCGATCACTTATCCGAGCGATGCGCCATGGCTGCCGGCCCGCAGCCTGAGCCTGAGCGAGAGCTGGAACCCGGAGCCGGATCACACGCAGGTCGGCGATTCCCTGACTCGCAGCCTGACGCTCAAGGTCGAAGGCCTCGCCAGCTCACAACTGCCCGCCCTGCCCGCCACCGAGGCCAATGGCTTGCGTCGCTACCCGGATCAACCGGTGCTCAACAACCAGAGCAGCGAACGCGGTCTGATCGGCAGCCGTGAAGAACGCGAAGCGCTGGTGCCGAGTCGCAGTGGTTCGATCGAACTGCCGACCGTGGACGTGGTGTGGTGGAACACCTTCGAAGATCACCTGGAACACACCAGCCTGCCGGCGCGCACTCTGCAAGTGGTGAACAACCCGAGCCTGCAAGTCGACACCCCGGCGGGCAGCGCACAACCACTCAGCGGCGCCGACAGTGAAGCGCTGTGGTGGTGGAAACTCAGCACACTGATTCTGGCCTGTACCACCCTGCTCGGCTTCGGCCTGTGGTGGCGTGCCCGCTGGCAACCGGCGATCCTGCGCGCCGCGCAAACCGGCCCGAGCCCGCGCACCCTGCTCGACGACATCAAACGCGCCAGCCAGGCCAACGACCCCCACGCCACCCGCCAGGCCCTCGACGCGTGGGCCCGTCAGCAGCCGGAGACCCTGGCGGATATGGCGGCGCGTTTTGTGCCGCTGTCGGATGCGCTCGACGGTTTGAACGGCGCGCTGTACAGCGAGACCGGGCAGCATTGGCAGGGTGAGGATCTTTGGCGGGCAATCCGCGCAATTCCAACCGCTGAACGGGTACAGGATCCGGTGGGTGACAGCGGCTTGCCGCCGCTTTACCCCAAATAAGCCGGTTCGCTGCCGAGATAGAATTCGGCATCCAGATGTATCGCCTGTAAAAAAGCACTGTCGTGGGAAACGACAATCAACGCGCCGGTGTATTGATCAAGCATCTGTTCGAGGGCGATTTTGCTGGGCAAGTCCAGATGGTTGTCAGGCTCATCCAGCAACAGCAATTGTGGTGGCCGTAGCGCATACAACTCTGCGGCCAGGGCAATTTTCAGACGCTCGCCGCCGCTCAACTGACAGGTTTTGACCTTCGCCCGATCCGCATCAATCCCCATCTGCGCCAACCGCGTCCGCGCTTCGGCTTCGGGCAGCTGCGGATTACTTTCGTAAAGCCATTGCACCGCCGTACGTTCGGGATGCTGCAGTCCGGCATGTTGATCCAGCCAGCCGACATGACAACTGCGCACAACCTCCCCCGCACGCGCGGCAAGTTTCCCGGCGATGACCTGCAACAGGGTCGATTTACCGCTGCCGTTGGCGCCCAGAATCGCCATGCGCATCGGTCCCGTCAGCGTCAGATTGACAGGCTCCGTGTGGCCGAAAGGCAGAACGACATTGATCAACTGCACAATCAGTTTGCCTCTGGGCACCGAGCATTCCGGTGACAACATCATGCGCTGGATCTCCGGGGCACAGCGCGCCCGGGCCTCGGCGATACGTTGCTGTTGTTGTTCGCGGGCCAACTGCTGAGTGAGGCGTAACTTGCCCTGACTGTTTTCGCTGCGCTCCTTTTGCGCATTGGTAATGATTTTGGTCTGGTTGCCGTCACGCGCCTGACGGTCGCCGCGAGCATTGCGTCGTTGTTGACGCTCCATCTGCACGACCATCTCACGTTGCTCACGCCGGGCCTGTGCCCGCTCGCCTTGCAATGCCGACTGAAACGCCTGCTGTTCTTGCTCGCGCGTCGCTGAGTAATGACTGTAGTTGCCGCCATACACCGCCAGCCCCAAGGGCGAAAGCTCGACAATTTCGTCGACGTGATCCAGAAGACTGCGGTCGTGGCTGATCAGGATCAACCCGTTGGGCCAGCGCTCGATCTGCTGCGCGAGCTTGTGCTGCTGATCGATGTCCAAGTGGTTGCTGGGCTCATCCAGAATCAGCCAGTCGGCCCTTGATAACCACGCGCCCATCAGTGCCACCCGCTGCCGCTCGCCACCGCTGAGCGTGTCGGTGCGAGAGTCGGCACCCAAATGACCGAGGCCGATCTGCTGCAACTCTGCCTCAAGGCGAGTGGCACAATCCCATTGGTCGAACGCCAGTGCGTAGTCGGCGTCATCGACGCTGCCTTGGGCAATGCGCCCCAGCGCCGCCAGAACCGGCGCGACCCCGGCCAGCGCGGCGACGGTGGGAAAGCGCTCGGGTTCAAGTAATTGCGCCACCGCGTACACCGGCCCTTCACGGCGAACGATGCCACTGGTGGGCTGTTGTTCACCCGTGAGGAGCCGGCCGAGCAAGGACTTGCCACACCCATTGGCACCCACGATGCCCGTGGCCCTGGAACTGAAGGTGTGGTTCAAGTGATCGAACAGCACGCGCCCGTCGGGCAGGTTGAACGACACTTGATCAAGTTGCAGTAACCGTTGAGTCATGACGCTTCCTTGAATAATCGACCCGAGGGGCAACGCGCCGCTCCCTGATGATGCGCAACAACACCCGGCGGATGGGCGATGACCGTAAACACGGCATCGGCCCCTATTTGAAAATGGCCTTCAAAGAGCATACCGGCCCGGATCGACGCCGACAGCTCTTGTGTCACCCTCAACACCAGGTGCCCGGTGGGCCAATGTATCTCGACGAGGCGCGCCGCATCGAAATCAAAATACCGGCCAACCTGCGGAAACAGGGCCTTGAACAGGCTTTCCTTGGCTGAAAAAGCCAGGGTCAACATCTGCTCGAAAGTCCCCTGCGTCGCAAGGTAACGGGCTTCCTGACGGTCGACGATCGTTGCGCTGATTCTGTCGGCGACCTCAGGTGCCAGCCACGGCTCCGAGTCCAGACCGAGCAACCCGACCTCGCAAGTCCTAGCCAGACAGCTGACCGCAATAGACGATGTGTGGCTGATGGAGCCGATCCAGCCGCTCGGCCATATCGGCTGACGATGCGGCCCCGAACCCACCTGCACCGGCGCGAGATTGCGCCTGGCCCACAGATGCTGGCTCAACCAACGTCCGGCCAGGTATTCGGCCTGACGGCCAGTGACCGCCCGGGCAATGGCTGGCGGACAATCAATACCCGCGCAGGCGTACAAACCGCGATTGAAACGCTGCAGATCAAACCGCCCCGACACCGCCGTGACTGCCGCCATGCCCAGGTCCAGCGCTTCGATTTCGCTGAGGAAACCGCCCAGAACGCACGGCCCCGGTTCCTGCCGGGTTGGGGTCCGACTATTCAATGTTGCCGAGCCTGTACAAAGTCGAACAGAAGCTCATTGAAACGTCGCGCAGCGGTCAGCGGAATGAAATGCCCCTGATCGGCAAATACTTCCAGGCGGGCATCCGGCAAACGCTGCAGCAATTCCACATCCGTTCGGTCGATCACGACATCCTGCTGACCGTGAACGATCAACGTCCGCACATCAATGCTCGGCAGTTGCGCGCTGAAATCGAGTGCTCCGAGCATCTGATAATAGTGACTCAGCGTACTCATCGATGCGCCGGCCCCCACTTGCTCGGCAATGTTTTGCCGAGGTTCGAGCAAGATGTCCAGGTAGTCGGCATGGGCTTTGAGCTCAGCATTCAATTCGATAGTCTTGCCGAAAATATCATCGCCAAAACGTGCAGCGGTGCTGATCAGGATCATTGACTCGACGATTGCCGGGGCGCGTTGACCAAGCGCCAGGGCGAGACAGCCTCCCAACGACCAGCCCACTACCGGCACCGCACGGCCGCCAAGTTGTTGATTGATGTAAGCCTCGATCTCCAGCACCAGCCCTTCCAGACTGAACCGGCCTTCATCCAGCGGGGTGCCCTGATGACCGGGATAGGACGGGATGTGCAGGGCGAAACCCTGGCGCGTCAGGACGTTGACTTGCTGCATCCAGGCCTGCGCGCTCATGTTCAGCGGTGGCAGCAGTAAAATCGCCCGCCCTTGTCCAGTTTGTGTCCAGGTCATCGGCGTGCGACCCATCGGCCTGTCGACGTCCCTGCCGAGCGCGACAGTCGATTCGGTTTGCAATCTCTCAACGGCCTCGGCAAGCGCGGCAATGGATGGAAAATCGAAGACGTCGTGAGGCTGCATCCGGCTGGCACCGGCACCCATTCGACCCAACAACTCAATCAACGAAATCGAATCGACACCGTAATCGCGCAGCGAGCGGTTGGTATCAATGTCGGCCTCATCGAATCCGAGCAAACGCGCCAGATCACTTTTCAGCGCCTGCAAAACATTGCCTCGTGGCGAATCCGGCCTGGCAACGGCTGCCTGCGCGGCTATCAGCTCGGTCCCGACCCAGTAGGATTTTCGATCAAACGGATAACCGGGCAGCTCGATGCGTGGGTAACGAGCCGCTTGCGCGTTGCTGTACAGCGCCAGATCGTGGCCCGCCAACCAACGCTGCAAACGCTCCTCGAGCACCGGGTCGCCCAAGGCTTCGCCCCTGTAGCGACCGACGTCGAGTGGCTCTACCGGTGTCGCCAGCCATTGCTGCAGTCGCATCGTCAAAGATGCACGCGTCGAAGCCGTGACAGCCAGACGCAGACGATAGACTTGGCTTCCTTTACCAAGCGCCACACTGAGCGCGGCCATTTGATCGTCGGCCAGACCGTCGACAACGCTGAGCATCTGACGAACACGCGCTTGCAGGCTGGCGGAAGATTGCGCGCTGAACAAAAACGCCCAAGGGCCGGCACTGTGCTGCGAGTCAATCGGGCGCGGCACAGGCTTGCCGAGCACCAGATGAGCATTACTGCCGGTAAATCCGAATGCACTGACACAGGCATAGTCCTTGTCGGACGGCCAGGGCACTGCCTGTTCACTGACTTTGAACCGATCAAGCTGCAAAGCGCTGTTGAGGGACCCCGCCAGAGACTGGCCCGGAATAGTCTCGTGACGAAAGATCATCAGCGTCTTGATCACGCTGGCCAGTCCGGAGCACACCAGTGTGTGGCCAACGACGCTTTTCGAAGCGCCCAGGTAAGCGTCATAAGGTTGCTGCTGAGCGCGGAAGCCGTTGACCAGCCCGGCCACTTCTATCGAATCCCCCAACTGTGTACCGGTCCCGTGAGCCTCGACGTAGCCGATACGTCCCACATCGATGCCGTAACGTTGGTAACAACCGGCGATCAGCGCCGCTTGTGCCTGGCTGTTAGGCGCCATCATGCCGTTACTCATGCCGTCGTGGTTGAGGCTGATCGCCTCGATGCTTGCCAGCACCTCCAGACCCAGTTCGCTAGCCTTGTCGGCGTTCATCAACATGATTGCCGCGACACCTTCAGAGGGAACGAAACCGTCGGCCTGATCACCGAAGGCATCGCAATGCCCGCTCATCGACAACATGTTCGAGCGTTGGGCAAACTCGAACACCTCCGGGGTGGCGAACACCGAAACCCCCGCTACCAGAGCAGCCTCGCATTCACCGGCACGCAACTGGGCCACGGCGATCTGCAAGGCTGTCAGTGACGATGAACAGGCAGTATCCAGCGTCACCGAAGGGCCATGAAAATCGTAGAAATACGACACCCTTCCCGCCAGCGACGAAGCCGCATTACCCAGAAAGCTGTGGCTGCTGAACGCCGCTTCAGGCTCCTGTGCCAGCAAAAACTTGTAGTCACCGGGCAGGCCGGTGCAAAACACGCCGCACTGCAAGTCACGCAAGGTTTGCAGCGGTACGCCGCCGTCATCCAGAAGATGTTGCACGGTCTCCATCAACAGTCGTTGTTGCGGGTCCATGCAACGCGCCTCGTTGGGCGAGATACGAAAAAAACCCGCATCGAACGCGTCCACCTGTTCCAGCAGGCCACCATGAACTGCCGCCCCGCGCAGAGACTCCCAACGCGTGACCGGTGCAACACAACGCCGGCCGACCATCAGGTTCTGCCAATAGGCCGACAAGGACTCGCTGCCGGGCAAACGGCAGGCCGCCGCGACAATCACCACTTTCTCGCCCGGTGGCGGTTTGATCTGCGTTGTCATGTTGTTCGTTTCGTCCGTGTGCATTGTTCTGCTCCTTTGATTTCAGCGATTGCCCGGCTGAACCTGTACTTCATCGTCAAACCAATACTGGCGCGTATCGAAGGCATAACCCGGCAAATGCAGGCGACCAGCCTGCGGATACAGGGTCTGCCAGGGCACCTGCCCACCCTGCAAATAGCGTTCGCGCAGGTCCGCCCCTTGCTGATCGAGGTCGGCGCCTTGGCTGTCGCGTCCGACCTGGCGAATATCCGGGGGCAGTTCTGCGCGCAAAGCCTGCAGCAACGCATCGACGGTACGAACGTTCCAGGCCAGGCGGTATTCAAAATGCTCACGCCCGACCCCCAGGGTAAATGCAATGTCGGCCAGAGCCCGGGACTGAACCAAGGGCGATTCAAGGTGCCGCAGCAAGGCGTCCTTCATGGCAAGCAACGAGTCGCGACTGCGGGCAGACAAGACGACCAGATGTTCCTCATGGCTCGATGCCTGCGGTGTGGTGGAGGCCGGCGGTTCGCTCAGCACCACATGAGCATTGGTGCCGCCGAAACCGAACGAACTGATTCCGGCGACGCGTTCCTGCCCCTCCCAGGGCGTATTGCGATCCAGCACTTTGAATGGCGAATGCTCGAAGTCGATGTAGGGATTGAGTGTGCGCAGATGCAAATTGGCCGGCAGCATTCGGTGCTTGAAGGCCAGAATCACTTTGAACAAGGATGCAATGGCAGCGGCGGGCTCCAGGTGACCGACATTGGACTTGACCGAGCCGAGCAACACCGTGTTTTTCTGGTCCGGCGCCAGCGTGCGCCAGGCGCCCTTCAAGGCATCGATTTCCACTGGATCGCCCAGGCGGGTGCCCGTGCCATGGGTCTCGATGTAACTGACGCGCGCCGCCAGCTCCGGGGTATAGGCCGCCAGCAACAAGCGTTTTTGTGCGTTGGGGTTCGGCGCCGTCAGTGAGTGACCCCGCCCGCCGTGATTCTCCTCGGCGGCTTCAATCACCGCATGGATGCTGTCACCGTCGCGCCGAGCATCGGCCAGGCGCTTGAGCAACAGACTGCCAACCCCCTCCGCACGTACGTAACCATCGGCTTCGCTATCGAAAGTGGCGCAACGAAAGTTTGGCGAGAGCACGCCCATACTCTGCGCCGCTTCGGTCATGTCGCTGTCGATCAACAAGCTGACTGCACCGGCCAGCGCGTAATCGCACTCCCCACGTTGCAGCGACATGACCGCGCGGTTCACCGCCACCAACGCACTCGAACAGGCCGTATCGATCGATTGGCTCGGCCCTTCGAAATCGAACAGGTAGGACACCCGGTTAGCCAACATGGCGTGGGCGTTCCCGGTGGCGGCAAAGGGGTGAAAGCTTTGCCCCGAACGCTGCAGCAACGTCTGGTAATCCGTGAACTGGACCCCCGCAAAAACCCCCACCCGCTTCAGCGAGGACGGCGCGTAACCGGCATCGAGCAACGTGTTGTAGCACGCTTGCAAAAACAGTCGGTGTTGCGGGTCCATCAGCATTGCCTCACGCGCCGATATACCGAAAAAACGCGCGTCGAAATGCTCGATATCGGCAATGATTCCGGCGTGACAGTCTTTGTCTGGCCAGCGACGTACTGCCTGGATTGCACTGCGGTTGGCGATCAGTCCCTGCCAGAATCCGGCGATGTCATCGCCGCCGGGCAAGCGGCCGTCCATGCCGATGATCGCAATCCGCTGGTCATGGGCATCTGTAGCGTCAGCCGGCATTGTCAGCGTTGCCGAAGCTGACGGAACCCCTGGCACCGATGGCGAAACCGCAGTCGCCTGCGCACCGCGCTCATGAAGGTATTCGATCAACTGCGCGACCGAGTTGTAGGTAAACAGGGTATTGGGTGCCATCGGCACGTTGAACTGCGCCTCAATGTCTTGCGCCAGTTGCTGCAACATGACCGAGTTCAATCCCAGGTCACCAAAACTGCAATGATCATCGATGTTTGCGGTGAGCAATCCGGTCAACGCACTCAACAGCACCTTGAGCCGCAACTTCAGTGCCTCAGGCGTTGCCGATTCACGGGTTGTTTCAGCGTTGGTCGCTGCGCCGGCTTGCGGCGCCGAGTGGCTGTGCAGTCGGTCGGGAGCAATACTGCGACGGATCTTCTCGCTGTCACCCATGAACGGAGCAATCTGCGTCATGCTCGCGTCCACGCCATCAATCAGCCGCACCAACAGATCGACGCCGACGGCCGGGGTCAACGGTTGCATGCCGTAGTTGTCTTGCAGGTAGCGACCCAGGGCAGCGCGATCCGACGCGTCGTCACGGTGTTCCTCAAGCCACAAAGGCCAGTTCACCGACAGGCTCAAACCACGCCGATGCCCCTGCGCGACTTGCCGCTGACGGCCGCCAGCGAACAGGTCCAGATAATGATTGGCCACGGCGTAGTCGGCCTGGCCGACATTGCCGAACAACCCGGACACAGAGGAAAACAACACGAAGAAGTCCAGCGCTACATCGGCAGTCGCATGATCGAGATTACGCGTGCCGTTGAGCTTCACCGCAATCACTTTCTGGAAATCTTCCAGTTGTTTATTGCGCAACAGCCCGTCGCGAGTGATGCCGGCAGCATGCAACACGCCGTGCAACGCACCGTGCCTGGCAATGACCGATCTGACCAGATCATTCACGGCAGCGCTATCGCTAATGTCGGCGCTGATGTACTCAACGTTTGCCGGTGCCGCCAACCCGGCCAGCTTGTCGCGCTCAACGTCCCCGGCGGGGCTGCGACCGACCAGTACAACCCTGGCGTCGAACTGCTGGATCAAGCGCGCCGCGACCGCCAGCCCGATAAGGCCCAGACCGCCGGTGATCAGGTAGACGCCCTGGTGGCGAAAACGGCTGCCGGCCGCCACCGGCCATGGCACTTCACGAACGCGGGACTGCCAACGCTCACCGGCCCCATGCCGAGTGGCATTGAAGCCATCGACGGCATTGGCCAGTTCCCCCCGCACTGACACCAGCAGTTCCGGGACACGTTCAAAATCGTGCGCAGCGACGGTCATCGACAGCAACTGGAATTCAGGCTGCTCCATCTGCAACACGCGAAACAATCGGTTCACGGCACCGGCGGCGGGCATCGGCCAGGTATCCAGACGTTCTTCGTGGACAAAGGCCATCCGGTAGCCCGCCCCTTCAGCACTGATCGCCTTGGCCAGCGTGAACTGCCAGCCCGCCCATGCAGCTTGCATGTCCTCGGCACTACTGTGAACCAGGTTGATCAGCCATGGCCGCCGCACCCTGTCGCTCGAGGCGTAGCGCTGCAGGACTTGCCGACAATCGTCGATCGAATCACTGCGCACCTGGGCGAAGTGCTCATCCAGGTGCAGGCTGTCGCCGGGCGTCACCACCACGGTGTGCGGTTGCCCGACCAACGCACGAGCTTGCGACGGACTGCAAAAAACAATGACGCCCTGCCCTTGCGCGCCGGTCGATGGATGAACCGCTTGCGGCTCCCAGACGGTTTGAAAACACACAGGCTCCGAGACTTTTTCCAGCGCGCCAGTGTGCTCGCGGCCAGAGGCCTGCACAGCCGTGACCGTCGGCCCCGGGATGAAGAGTTGGTCATCCCAGTACGACTGTTCTTCAAACGGATAATGAGGCAACGACACCAGCCTGCGGCGATCATGCAACGCTGCGAAATTGAGTGTCCCACCCGCCAGATAAGACGCCTGAAGCGGTTGCAACACGGACTGCGACTGAGCAGCAACAGGCTTGTCGGCCGCGACATCCGCCAGCTGTCGGTTGAAGCTCGCCAGGTTCTCGGCAACAAAACAGTGACGGTGGCCAAAATGTTCACGCGCAACGCCCAAGGTATAGGCAATCGCCGCGAGGCTGGCTTGCGGGTGCTCCTTGAGCCAGGCGTGCAGGTCGTTGATCCGGGCCTTTAGTGCCGAGGGTGTACGCGCTGAAACGGGCAACAGATACTCAGCGTGCGGCTCCGGCGCGGGTGGCGCCGCGATGTACTGCTGAACGATGACATGCGCATTGCTCCCCCCGGCACCGAACGAACTCAGCCCGGCCAGCAGCGGTGCCTGGGCGCTCCAGACTTCGCGGGTGCGCGGCAGGCGAAAGTCTGTCTCGGCGAGATTCAGCCAGGGATTTTCGATTTCACAGTTAAGCGTCGGCACCCGCACCTGATGCTGGAACTGCAACAGGATTTTCACCAGTCCAGCCAACCCGGCAGCCGATTCAAGGTGCCCGATATTGCTCTTGATCGAACCGATGCAGCGCCGCTCGCCTTGCCGTGTGCCATAGGCTGCGCTTAGCGCATTGATCTCGATGGGATCGCCCAGCCGAGTGCCGGTGCCGTGGGCTTCCACGTAATCGATCTGGTTGGCCTCCACGCCCGACTTGCTCAACGCCTGACGAATCACTTGCTCCTGCGCTCTAGCCGAGGGCACGGTAAAACCGCTGGAGCGTCCGCCACTATTCAGCGCACTGGCACGAATGACGCCGTGAATTCGGTCGTCATTGGCTTGTGCGTGGGCCAGCGGTTTGAGTATCAGGGCAATGGCGCCCTCGCCCGGCACATAACCGTCGGCTTCAATACCAAAACTGTGGCAGCGCCCACTGGGACTCAGGAAACGCCCCGCCGAGAGCAATTTGAACTTGCCCGGATGCGGCATGATATTGACCGCACCGACCAACGCCTGAGTGCATTCGCCACTGCGCAAACTGTTGATGGCCAGATGCAGGGCCGTCAGCGACCCCGAACACATGGTATCGACACACAGGCTCGGCCCTTGAAGATTGAACGTGTAGGAAATGCGGTTGGCGATCGAGGCGAAAGAACTGCTCGTCACCGCACTGGCAGCGTTGAGGTTTTGATAATGGCCGAACATTGCCGCCGTAAAGACGCCCGTGCTCTCCAGCGCAAAGGCAAAGTGCCCGGCGTCTTCCAGCGCATGGTAGGCCATTTCCAGCAGCCGCCGTTCCTGAGGATCCAGACGCGCGGCCTCAATCGGCGTGATGGAAAAGAAGCCTGGATCGAACTGTTTGGCCCGGCGCAGAAACCCGCCATGACGGCCATAGCTGGTGCCCGCTTGTTTGGGGTCAGCGCAGTAGTCGCGCTGCCAGTCCCAGCGCTCGGGGGGAATGACAGTGATCGCCTCCGACCCGGACTCCAGCAACGCCCACAACTGGGCCAGATTGTCCGCGCCGGGAAACTCGCCTGCCACGCCGATAATCGCAATATCGTCAGGGCGATAGTGAACGCTGGTATCGGACGCAGCATCGACCCCGGCATTGATCGTCACCTTCGCCGTCACGTCAGCCGGCTTGATCTCTGCTGCCGTTTGCCTCACGGCAGTCTCCAGCACGGCAGCCACCTGCACCGCAAAGCGCTCTGTGAGAAAACGTACGATCTGGCCGATGCTTGAGTATTCAAACAACAGTGTCTTGCTGATGTTGACCGGGGTTTGGCTCGACAGACGTCGTGCCAGTTCGGTGGCGATATTGATACTGGTCACCGAGTCCAGGCCACGCTCCAGCAGATTGTCGTCCACTGCCGGATCGGACAGGCCGCTGAAGCGCTGAACCAGCTCTTGAACCCACTGTGTCAGGCGCGCCTCAAGGCTGGCCTGTGCGCCAGGCACGGACGCAATCGCCTCAACGGCGGGTACGGGCGTCAATGTCTGCACCCTTTCACTGGTAAACGCTGCGGCCAGCGCTCCGGGCTGGGTAGCCAGCAAATAGTCCGTCAATGCGCCGATCGATGAGTAATCGAAAATCAGCGCCTTGCTCAGGGAAACTGCGACGCCAGTGGCGCTCAGCCGCTGCTCTACCGCCGAGACAATGCTGATCAGCGCGGACGATGTCACCCCCAGCGCCACCAGCGATGCGTCCTGCGAAACATCGCGCAAACCACTGAAGGTATGAACCAGTGAACCCAGCCACTCACTGACCTGAGCTTGCGCCGGCAGCTGCGCGGCGGCCACTGCGTCGGTGACAGTTTGTCCGTCATTTGATGGGTTCAGTGCGCCCAGTACGGCGCGACTGCCAGCGAAGGCCACCAGCCGTGGCGCGCTCTGATCGAGAATGCCGCGCAATGCCGCCAGCCCCTGCTCGTCCGACAAGGGCAGTAACTCACTGCTGCCTTCGGCCATTTGCATGCCTTCGGAAGCCCACAACCCCCAGTTGATCGATTGCCAGCGCGCATGGCCGCCGGGTGCCTGACGACTGACAAAATCGGTCAGCTCATCGATAAAACCGTTCGCAGCGGCGTAGTCAGCCTGACCGACATTACCCACCAGTCCACTGAGGGAACTGAAGTGACAGACAAAACCTGGCTGTATCAGTGAGTCCAGTGCCCAAAGATTCAGACTGCCGGCAATCTTGGGTAACAGCACTCGCTCGACATCAGCCGGATTTTTATTGATCAGCAGGCGATCAGCCGTCGTGCCCGCCAAGTGAAAAACCCCGTCAATGGCGCCATAACGATCCTTGAAATGTTGCAGAGCGCCCGCCAGTGACTGGCGGTCCGCTACATCGGCCTGCACATAAGAGGTTACTCCGTGTGCTACAAGCATCGCGCGTCGCTCGTCATCCACCGGCGAACGGCCAACCACACAGACCTTGGCCCGGTACTCGCGAGACAGCCATCGACACAACAACCGACCGACACCGCCACCGCCACCCGTGACCACGTAGCAAGCGTTGGTGCGCAAGGCGGATTCAGCGCTCGCCGCAAGTCGATAATCCACCGGCTCAAGGTGCTCACACGCCAGCGTGTGCCCGTCGAAACGGTAGCGAACACCTGGCTGCTGCAACACTGTGGCAATGGCTTGGGCCAACGTCGAGGTCAACGCGCCCTCAACGATCAGAGAGGTATATTGCAGGCGAGTGGTTTCCTGGCATGCCGACAACCCCAGACCGTCAAGCACACTCGCGGCCAGCGCATCGTGACGGCGCAGCCCGACCAGCGTGATGGCTCTGGACTGCTTGATCAAACCCTTGAGCAGCGCCAGAAAAACCTGAGTGCATTGGCTGACTGCCGAGTATTGCTCAACGGCGGGCGGGCACTCCCCGGACAATGCGCAAAGAACCGTGTGCGCACGGCCAGCGTCGAGGCGTGAGAGGAGTTTTTCCAGTTCATCCGGTGCGGCCAGGCGTTCGATGTCAGTCTGAATGACCGCCAGCCCAGCGGTGCTGCCCCAGCGCGCGAACTCATCGCTGTCGGTCAGCAGGACACTGCCGCGCAACGCTGCAACCGACCCGGAAGCAATCGGTTTCGGGACGAAATGACGCTTGAAAATATCCATATAAAAAAATCTCTCGGTAACCATCGAAGCCGGTGTGCTGGCAATCCTTCTGTTCGTTTAGCGGATGTATCGCCCGTCCAGATATTTCATTGCCAGCTCGATGTAGTCGGGCCGCGTGGAGTGACGGATGCATTCGAAGAAGAACATTTCCCGGGTCAGCACGCGTATGCCTGCCTGCGCGAAATTGGCCAGCGCGTGCTGGTGGTCGAAAAGATTGCGCGCACTGCACGCATCCGCCATCACACTGACCTCATAACCTGATTCGCGCAGGCCCAGTGCCGACTGCAGAAGGCACACATGCGACTCCGCCCCGGCCAGCACCACCTGGCGCCTGCCGGCAGCCTCAAGTGGATGGGCAATCGAGTCATGCGAGCTGCAGTCGAACCAGGTCTTTTCAAGATAAGAGGCGCTGCCCGCCACCTCTTTCAATGCCTGGGACGATGCGCCGAGTTTGCTGTGCTCGATAATCAGCGTCGGCACCTGGAGGGTCTGTGCCACATCGGCGAGCCAGCAGCAGTTGTTCAGCACTTGCGTGCCTTCATGCAGCAACGGAATCATTTCCAGTTGCATATTGAAAATAACCACGCAGACGTTGTCGGCCTGGATCAACATAATGAAACTCCCTGTCAGATGATGTGCTCGCGAAACCGCTGAGTCGGCTTAAACGATGACGTCCTTGATGAATTTGTGAGACTGGCTCTTGTGCAGCGAGGTGCCCTTGGCGGCCGCGAACAGCATGTTGGTCAGTGTCGCCTTGAAGCGCTCGGAGGGGCGGTGCACCCCCATCAGATCCTTGATGACATTGAACTGAATGGCGGCCAGATTATTGTCGGCAAAGGGATGGTCGGCACCCAGCCGGTGGGCAATGACCAACCCCGACACCACCGCCCCTTCGTGACCGGTCAGTGAGGTGTCGGTGCCGCAGTACCAGAGTTTCCCCAGCCCCTGAATGCGGCGATAGCGCGACTTCTGGTAGAAGTCGACCGGACGCAGCTTCGGCAATTTCCAGTGCTGTTCACACACTTGCCGTTCGGGGCAGATGGCCTGTTTGGGGTCGAATGTCACCAACACCGGCTCACGCACATGGGCATAGGGCGCCAGAGCATTGTTGATACGCGTCAGCTGCCCATGATCCGCGCCCTCGAGACCGGCAGGTCGGGAAAACTCGCAGTACTCACCCCGCCCGCCTTCGACCAGCAGTTGTTCATCGGTGTGCAGCACACTGCGAGTCGGCACATAGTCAAAACGCGAAAGAATGTCCCGTTGTTCGGCACTTGGTGCTTCGAGCAACTTGAGGGTGACATCGGCGTGCGTAGCAAAGATCACACTGTCGAAATGTTCAATGTCGCCTTGTTCTGTCTCCACCCGCCAGCCACGACCGGCCTCCTTGCGTACTTGCCGTATCGGGCAGGCAAGGCGTACGCGCGCCCCCAATATCTCGCCCAGAAGGCGCAGATAGCCGTCGATGCCGCCCTTGGCCTTGCGCCAGACACCCGGCGTGAAAAACGACAACAGGCTCATGTTGAACGAAACCGCGACGTACATGAGCGTGTATTCCAGCGAGGGTGCGTTGCATCCGGAAAACGTCGTCAACAGGGGCAGCAATGCCTGCTGTTTAAAGGTTTCGGAGTAGTTGCGCTCGGCGAGAAACTGTCCGATGTTGAGTTTCTTGTAGCGCGGATCTCCGTCGCTGAGCACCTGGGTCATGTCCAGATGAAAGCGGTCGATCTCATCAGCCAGTTCCTCGCGCAGGTGCCCGCGGCCGTGCAGGTTGCTCCAGGCATTGTCGACCCCGGGAAATGCTGCGCGAAACGACATGGGCGCGATGTAGGTCTCGATGCCCAACTGCTGCAACATCGCGAACAGGTTCGGGGCCAGGCGTTCGTTGAAATATTCGACCCCCATGTCGACGTGCAACGTGTCCTCACCGACATTGAAATGGTGGGTATAGGCATGCCCTCCCAATCGCGGGCCGGCCTCGAACAGAGTGACATCATGTAGCGTGTGCAACTGCCAGGCGGCCGTCGTACCTGCGGCACCGCCGCCAATAATCGCAATCCTTTCGCGTTTCATATCGACCTCATCCGTGTCTTCAAGCGCTGTTCAGTGGTGCGCAAGCAATTGCGCGTTCAAACGGGTCAAGACCTGGCCCGGTCCTATTTCCTCGAAGGCAATATCGTCATAGCGTGAACACAAGGCGCGAATGCTTTGGGTCCAACGCACCGGACGCACCAGTTGCAGGGCCATTTCTTCTAGTAAATGCGTCTGGCCGAGGCGTTCGCCGCTGGTGCTGGAAACTACCTGTGCACCGGGAGAACCCAGCGTCTGCTGTTGCAGGAACGCGACATAGTTCAACCGGGCCGGCTCCATGTAACGGGAATGGAACGCCCCGCTGACGGGAAGGCGCACACATCGCAAGTCATGCTGTTCCAGCGCTTTGCACGCCGCGTCGATGTCCTCGGCCTTGCCGCTGATCACGGCCTGCACCGGACTGTTGTAGTTGGCGACATCAATTTGATGAAACTGATGTTCAAGCAGCAGCTCAGGCAAACGCTCGACGTTGTCGCCGATGATCGCCGCCATTGCCCCGCCCTGCACCGCCGCCATCAACTCGCCTCGCTTGGCCACCAGGCGCAGGCCGGTTGCCAGGTCGAAAGCCCCGGCACCGAACAGTGCGGCATACAAGCCCAGGCTGTGCCCGATCAGTAACTGCGGCAAGTCGCCGCCCTGCTGTTGACGGTCAAGCCAGGCCAGACAACTGACGAAGAAAATCGCCGGTTGGGTATAGGCCGTCGAGTTCATCCGGGCGGCATCATCGCCCTTGCACAGCGCAGTGATCGAATAACCGAGAATCTCGTCGGCGATTTCGCATTGCAGCGTATAGCGGGCGAATAACTCTCGCCCCATACCAGGAAACTGTGATCCCTGGCCGGGAAACATACCTACCAACATGAGCGTTCCTCTCTTAATCGAGGTCGAAGGCGACGATCCGGGACGGCCGGTGAACCGCCGAAAAATCACGCTCGACGCCGGCAGGACGCACGGTTTTCAACGCGTTTTCATGCACCACCACCGACGTCAACTCGCGCATGACAATCAGTGGATTGCCCTGGCCATCGCTAAACAGCAAATCGAAAGTGACCGAACGATCACCGGGCTGCGCCGGGCGCATCACGCAATGACAGAACACCGCTTCATGCTGCGGAATACGCAACACCTGAAACTCGCCCAAGTGGTACGGCACCAGCAGTTCATTTGCACCCAGCCCCTGCAATTGCGGGATCAAAATTGCGGTTTGCAAGCCGCCGTCGATCAGGGCCGGCGAGATCCGATAACCCCAGTCACGCCCCACATCAATCAATGTCCTGGCACTGCTCGACCCTACCTTTGCCCATCGCAGAGGCCGCAGATCTTCGCCGTAGCAATAACCCAGATCAGTGAACTGCCGGTAAATCCGCTGGTGTTCCAGAAAGGTCGTCGAGGTGTCGGCAGCCGGCCAGTTCAGCCGTGAAGGTTCGACTGCCGGTTGCAGCAGGCCTTCACAGTAAATCTGTGCGTGATCCAGTGAGCGCAACTCGAAGCGCTCGCCGTTGATGTCCAGCAGCACATCATCCAGATCACGTATGACACTGCGCCAGGTCACGGCCTTCAGGCTCATGTCGCGGCGACTCTCCAGGCAACGTGCAAGCGCCCATGCCGCCGGTGCGATTTCGGTGCCGAGAATCGAATGTTGACGCACCAGATCATTGGCATGATGGAACGCACTTTGACTCGACTTGACCCACGACCGGGTTTTCTCGAACGGATAACCGGGCAACGAGATGACCTCGCGCCGCGCAAAGAATGCCGACCACGCAATGTCCTGGCCCGCCTTGAATGCCTGCACCCGTTCCGCCGCCTGCGCCGCCGTCAACGACGCGGAATCGCCCGGCACAGCAATCGAAGCGGGATCGACCGGGGCGGTATGTGCCGACGCACGCTGCTGCAGGTCTTCACGCAGCAGGCTCAATAACTGCGCCTTGCTGGAGAACACGTAACCTTCGCGGTGGGCGAAGTGTTCCCGTGCACAACACAAGGTGTAGCTGAGCGCACCGAGCGCCGGATCGTGTTGCTCCAGCCAGTCGTGCAGCGCATCGATTTGCCGTTGCAAACCCGCCTCGGTACGCGCCGACAACAGCGCGATGTTCACCTCGCCAGCGGGTTGGGTCACCGGTGCCGGCACCGATTGCAACACCGCGTGGGCATTCGCCCCGCCCGCGCCAAACGAGCTGACCGAACCGTACAGGGTGCCGTTCGCTGACAGGACCTTGGGTTGCTGAACCAGATAAAACGGCGTGCTGGCGAGGTTCAACAGTGGGTTGATCTGCTGCGCGTTGATCGAGGGTGCCAACGTGCGAGCCTGCAATTGTTTGAGTACCTTGATGACGCCGGTCATCCCCGCCGCCGACTCCAGGTGCCCGACATTGCCCTTTACCGAACCGATGGCGACCGAACCCGGTGTGAGTCCGTTGAACACGCTGCTCAGACCTCGGATCTCGATCGGATCACCCAACTCGGTACCGGTGCCATGCGCTTCGACAAAATCGATATCGGCCGCCGTCAGCCCGGCACGTTCAAGTGCCTTGTCGACGACCCGCGACTGCGCTTGTGGATTGGGCGCCGAGTATCCGTTGGATTGGCCACCGGCATTGATCGCAGTACCGCGGATCACCCCATAGATACGGTCATTGGCGTGGATCGCTTCGGCATAGGGTTTGATCAGAATCGAGCAGACGCCCTCACCGTCGACGAAACCATCCGCTTCTGAGCCGAACGGGCTGCAGGTGCCTGAGCGCGAAAGCATGTGCAGGCTGCAGAGCTGCTCGTAATGACGCGGGTTGACGATCAAGTTGACCCCACCGACGAGTGCCTGACTGCAATCGCCATTGCGCACAGCCTGGCAGGCCAGGTGCAGCGCGGTCAGCGAAGCCGAACAGGCCGTGTCGATGGCCATGCTCGGTCCCTTGAGATCGAACAGGTAGGAAACACGATTGGCAATTGACCAGAACAGCGACGTTGGCATCGGGTCTTTCGGGTCTTCAGGACGATGCCAGGCATAACCACCATTCATCACCCCGACAAAAACGCCAGTCTCACTGCCTTTGAGATCTGCGCGCCGATAACCCGCATCGGCGAACGTCTGATAAGCGTTCTGCAGAAACAGGCGCTCCTGCGGATCCATGCGCTGAGCTTCGAGCGGGGTGATACCGAAAAACGAATAGTCGAACGCATCAACATCCCGCACAAATCCGCCTGCCGAGGTGTAACTCCCGCCTTCAAGCGGACTGCGTGGGTTCTCGAAGCCTTTCAGTGGCCAGCGTTGCGCAGGAACTGTGGCGGTGCATTGCCGCCCGGCCAGCAGATTCGCCCAGAACTCCTGCACATCGTCGGCATCGGGAAACTGCCCCGCCACACCGACGACCGCCAGGTCATCGGCGCGTGCCTGCAACGCGGCGTCCATGCCGTCACCCGAGGCAGCGGGCTGAACCGGCTCGCCCGGCACATCCGTTGTCATCGATGCAGGCACCGTTACCTGCGGCACGACGGCATCGGGGTAGTGTTGCTCAAGGTAGGTCGCCAACCGCTCGACTGTCGGATACTCGAACAGCAATGTCGCCGGCAAATAACCAAACCGCTCTCGCAACGGTTTGAGCAACTCCAGAGAAATGATCGAATCAATGCCGTATTCCTTGAACGGCACCGCGTCTTCCAATTCGTCGGGGTCCATCAACATTGTCTGGGCGATCACCTGGCGCAAGAACGCCCTGGCCGGTTGCGATGAGGCTGCCAGCGCGGGTGCTGTCGGCATGACGACAGCGGGCGCTTGCTCCGTGCCAATGGCAGGATCCGGCGGGGTGCCGGCCGCGCGCTGCACCTGCTCACCGAACTCCGTCAGAAAGTGCTCTGTCAGACGCGAGATAGTCGGATGTTCGAACAACACGGTGGCCGGCAAGTAACCCAGGCTTTCCTTGAAGGGCTTGAGCAACTCCATTGCAATCAACGAATCGACGCCGTATTCGTTGAAAGGCTGGTTCACATCGATTTCGTCTTCGTAGGCGTGCAGCACATCAGCAATCACCCGACGAACCCAGCGCTCGACCTTCGTGCGCGAATCACCGCCGACGTCAACGCTCGGAGCGGCGCCGGCCACCGGAGCAGACGCCACGCCGGCGGGTTCCAGTCTGGCAACGAGCACCTGCTGATCTTCGGTGCCATGACCCATCGTTGCGCTGAAGCCGGCCTCGCGCAGCAAGGACTGCCAGGTCGCGGCAGCCACCAGCGGGCTGTTGGGAATCCGGTAAGGATCAACACTCAACCACCAGCCTTCGGTCAGGCCAAACGTCAGTGTGGCGTAGTCCTGGCAGGAGGTAATTTCGTTGAGAATAAAGATGCCGCCTGGCGCCAGCCGATCACGTACGTTGGCCAGCGTCGCCGGAAGATCGGCAGTCGCATGGATGACGTTCGTCGCAATAATCACGTCATAGCGCTGGTCGTTGGTGGGCGGCCGGGCGATATCGCACAGTTCGTACCGTACGAATCCGTAGTCGGAAAAGCGTGCGCGTGCCTTGTTCAAAAAGGCATGTGAGAGGTCAGTAAACGTGTAAGTAGCCTCGCTCCCGCGCAGCACCGGAAGTACAAACTGACAGGTACTGCCCGTACCCGCGCCCACTTCAAGCAACTGCAAGGGACGAGCTTGCTGCCGGACAAACCTGTCGACGACCTGCGCCACGACATTGTTGAAATAGTCCGCCAGCGGATTGTCACGGTACACCGGCTCGACCAGCGCAAAGCTGCCTTCGGGAAACAGCACCGTCAAAGGGTCGATTTCGCCGCTGAGTATTTGTGGATAGCGCGCCAGGCAAGCGTCAAGCAATGTGACATGCCCGGCACTTTGCGGAAATTCACTGAGCAATTGTTCACGCGTGGGGCCGTCACTGGGCGCGATGGCTTTGATGGCGGCCACCAGTTTGGCGTGCCGAGGCACCGTAACCGCTGGAATGGTGGTCTGCGCCAGACGTGCTCGGGCGTAGTTTTGCAACCCGAGGGACAAGCCGATATTGCGCCGCACAGCCTCGCTGTGGGGGTCAAACGCCGGGACGATGGCCGTCAGCAGCGCAAGCGAATCGCTCGCCGGGGACGCGGTCGCGACGTCGGGATGAGGGGTGATGCGTAACCGCTGCAAGGCTTGCGCTGACGCTTTGACCACGCTGATCTGAGGCACGGCACTGTGCAGCAACGCTTCGATGATCGCCAGGCCCTCCGGCGCTTCGATCGAGCCGATCTGCAATTTTTGCATCCGCTCACGATAAAGGGGCGACGCCACAATGCCGATTGAACCCCAATAACCCCAGTTGATGACTTTGGTGTTCACCATCAGCACATCGCGCAACAGCCCCCCCAGTGCGTCCTTGCTGACACAGGCTGCGGTGTAGTTGGCCTGGCCGGCGTTGGCAATGTAGGACTGGATCGAGGAAAACAGCAGGACAAAATCGAAGTCACGACCACGTACCGCATTGAGCAAATTGACCATGCCGTGCAACTTCGGCTCCAGCACACGCATTAACGCCTGCTCGGTCATGTTGCTCAGCACCGCATCATCGAGCAGCAGCGCCGAGTGAATGATCCCGTCTATTTGCGGGTGACGCGCCAACAGTGCCGTGACGGCGGCCGCATCAGTCAGGTCGACCCGCTCATACACCACACTGGCGGCCAGGGGACGCAGATTCGCGAGCAGCTCATCGGCGTTGGCGCGACGACCGACGAGAATCAGACGAGCCTGATAACGACTGGCCAGGTAGTGGGCGAGCATGCTGCCCAGACCACCCGCGGCGCCGAATATCAGGTAGGTGCCTCCCTGTTTGAACCCCTTGGCCGAGTCGACCGGCGTCAACGGATGCGCGACCAGTGTCGGTGTCCACCATTGCTGGTGATCAAGACTGACCGGTTGCCCGCTCTCGACCGGAAAGTGCCCCTGTAACGCCGCCCGAAAATGCTCCGCAGTGAACGCCGCCAGGGAGAAACAACGCACGTCCCAGCCACTGAATTCCTTGGCCGCCGTTTGCCCCAGACCTATGTAGACACTGTCAACCGGATGGGTCGGTGCTTCGGCAGCCGGTGACACGATCGACTTGACCGTCATGATATCCAGCCGCAGATGCGCCAGACCGGCCAACCGTTTGTTCATCTGCAGAAAGAGTTTTATCGCGTGATCATCGATACCGTCGCGCCAGGGCGTAACCGACATGAAGACAATGCGCGAAACCGCACCGCTCTCGACCATCCACCCTGCCCGCTCGACGTTTTCAGCCGTGAGCAATATCGACTGCGCCTCGGGCAACCACTGTTTGAGCGCATCGAAGGTCGCGGTCTGTGCGGCTGGCACCACGACCAGAATGTCACGTTCGATGCAGGGGCGAGTGTCGAGCTGAAGCTTCGAACACTGCCACTTCGGTGCGTACACCAATGATGCAACCTGGGAGAACGGAAGAACGGGCTGGCTCATGTTTCACCTCCATATGAATATGATCTGCGCTTTACAGAAGAGACGGCTTGACGCCCAGGTCGCGAACCGAAATCAGTGGTCTGCCGTCATGGCTGAGCACACAGATATCGGTTCGGAACTCAGTATGTTTCTGGGTAGTGACCCAGTATTCATTCGTGTGACTGAAGTCGATGGGCGCATGCAGTACCAGCGTGCCCAGCGAGAACGGCATCAGGCTGCCCCGCTCGATACCGATGGAAATCGCCATGCCCGATTGAAACGCGCAGTCCAGCAGATTACTGAAACAGAACCCGGCGCCGGCCTGCCTTGAAAGCAACGCCAGCGACTGTTGTTCATGGATGCACACATGGCTGATCTTTTTGAAGAACGGGCCGTAATCGATGCCCATGCCACTGAACTCTGCGTACACCTGCTGATGGTCGAAATGGCGACTTGAGTTCAGTACCAGTTGCTCGCGAATGCGCTGCCCCTGCGCAGGCACTTGCGTGACGGCGGTCTCGCTGCAAAGGCAGCCGAGGGCATAGGTGTGATCCTGGTCAGCAACAGTAAATGTCAGGCGCTGATTGCCGGCAGGCGTGAACTCGATATTGAGCCGAGGCGACGCGACGTTGCCAAGAAACGGTCTGAGCCACAGGCAGTCCTCAAGCGTGTTTGCCCTGAAGTGCGGAAAGAGCATCGTCGCGGTGTTCAGGACCAGTTCCAGGTAGCTCACACCGGGCAACACCGGCAACGATCGCACCTGATGATCGGAAAAACACGGATGATGAGGCGGCACACAGAGCGTCGCTCTGTGATTGCCAATCTGCTGAATGAACGGTGCAAAAATACCCGCCCCCATCATCCGAGCGATCCCTGTGCGGCACGCTGAGGTCGGACCTGGTCAAACCAGTACTCGCGCTCGTCGAAGCGATACGTCGGCAGGTGTACCCGCTGGCCGCTTTCGCCCTGATGCACGCTTGCCCAATCCAGTGTCTCACCCTGCAAGAAGCACTCACGCAGGGCGGACAACCTTTCATGCCGAGGCAGATCTGCCGGCAGCGAGGCAGCAATGTTCTCATTGGCTTGCGCGGTGGCGCGCCATGAGGCCGACGGCAGTGCCATCTGCTGCACCAGATCGGCAAGGCTGCTGGCCACCCAAGCCAATCGGTACTCCGCCTGAGCACGACCGTTATTGCATGTGTAAGCGACCTGCTCCAGGCCAAGCAGCGAAGGATCGGACTGCGTCGTGCGATACAAAAAGTCTCCGAGCTGTTCCCGCATGGCTTGCAAGGCTTTGTCGCTCGCCGCCGACAACGTCACCAGATAACTGGCGTGAAGATTGGCACAAGGCTCACGGCGAGGCGCCTGGCCGACCACCAGGTGAGCATTGGCCCCCCCGAAACCGAAAGAGCTGATACCCGCAACCTGCGGCGATGGCCATGGCCGTGTCTGACTGAGGATCGAGAACGGTGACTGCTCAAGATCGATCAGTGGATTCAGACGATTGAAATGATGGTTTGCCGTCAGCGTGCCGTGCTGCATGGCCAGCAGCACTTTGGCCAGCGAGGCAGCTCCGGCGGCTGGTTCCAGATGACCGATATTGGATTTCACCGCCCCTAGCCAGACCGATTGCGGCGGCTGGTTCGGACACAGTTCGCGCCACGCACTCTTGAGCGCATCGATTTCGATAGGATCGCCCAGCAGCGTGCCAGTGCCGTGGGTCTCGATGTAGCTGACTTGCGCGGCAAGCGCAGGACTGTAGACGCGTGTCAACAGTGCCGCTTGAGCGGCCGGGTTGGGTGCCGTCAGGGAGTTGGCCCGGCCGCCATGATTTTCGCCATGCGCCAGGATAACGCCATGAATGGCATCGCCATCCTGTTGCGCCTGACGCAAGGGTTTGAGCAAGAAGCAGCCGACACCTTCTGCACGGACGTAGCCATCAGCAGACTCATCGAAACTGGCACAACGAAAGCGTGGCGACATGAAGTTGCCGGCCTGCAGCCCCAGGGAAATCTGCTCATCGGCAATCAGGTTGATACCACCCGCAAGAGCGACGTCGCACACGCCCGAAGCCAGATCCTGACACGCCTTGACCAGTGCACTCAATGAACCCGAGCAGGCGGTATCAAGGGTGAACGACGGACCGCGCCAATCAAAGAAACTCGACAGGCGATTGGCCAGAATACTCAACGAGTTGCCGGGCAGCGTGTACGGGTTGGATGGCGTCGAAAACTTCGCTTGCAGGGTCGCGTAGTCGGCGCCCGTGCCTGCAATGTAGCAACCGGTTCGAGTGCCGGCCAGGGTTTGCGGCGCATAGCCGGCGTCTTCGAGCGTACGCCAGGTCGTCTGCAAAAGCAGTCGCTGACGCGGATCCATGTAATTGGCTTCCAGCGGCGAGATGGAAAACAGTCGGGCATCGAACGTCTTGATGTTCTTCAGAAAGCCGCCCTGCAAAGGCGCGGTGAAACCGGGACGCAAGGTACTGGAGATCAGGTTTCGATTGTCCAGCAACGCCTGCCAGAACGCGGGGGCTTCAAGATCTTCCGGCATCAGCACGGAATACCCGATGATCGCGACCTGCCCGTCCTGCTCCGTCGAAGAGTCCGGTTGCGGTTTCGCCTGCGCCTGCTGGCTGTCGGCATCAGCGTCGAGCGGCGAACGATTCGACAGTTCTGCGCTGATGGCCGCCAGCGTGTTGAGTGCATAGAAGCGATGCGGGGCAATGCGCACGCCGAGCTCATCGGACAGCGCCTGAGACAGCAGATTGTAGGAAATCGAGTTCAACCCCAGCCAGCCCAGAGGTAAGTGGCGGTCATGAACGTCCACCCCCAAACACGACAGGATAATTGCGCGAACACTGGCCTCGCTGTCCGCAAACGCCACAACTGCGGGCTCCGGAGTTGCCAAGGGTGTGCTCGCGCCAATGGCTTTGGCGCTCAGTTGCATCAGCGGCTCGCTGGCCAGACGGCGCAAATCGACCTTGCCACTCGAGGTCAGCGGGATCGCTTCCAGGGGCAACAAGGCAGACGGAATCATGTAAAGCGGCAGGGCTTTCTTCAGTTCCGACAGGACGCTCGACTCATCCACGGCATCGCCCTGCCCCGACCAATAAAAACTGCATAAGTGGGGAACAGTACCCGTGCGCACGACGGTGAACACCTCCATCGGCCCGAGCAGTGCGGCGAGACGCACATTGATTTCTTCAATTTCGATTCGATGGCCGTTGAGTTTGAGCTGACTGTCGGCACGCCCCAAATAGGTCAGCTGGCCCTCGCCGAAATGCCTGACCCGGTCCCCGGTACGGTAGACCTTGCCCTGTATACCGGGTACATCGATGAATGCGCTTTGGCTATCGACATTCAAATAACCTGGCGCGACGTTGGCGCCACTGATCAGCAGCTCCCCGGCCTGGCCACTGGCGACGGTTTGTAAATGCTCGTCAACGACGTAGAAACGATTGTTCAGTAGCGGGCGACCGAGGTGAATCACCTGCGGATCGTCAATTCGTGCGCAAGACGCCCAGATCGTAGCCTCTGTAGGGCCATACACGTTGTACAACAGGTGCCTGTCGCGCAGCAGGAACCGAGCGATATCAGGCGTCAGCGCTTCGCCGCCGCAGACAATCGTCAACGGGCGGGGGCAGGACCAGCGAGCATTCTTGAGCAAACGCCAGGACGCCGGCGTGGCCTGGACAACCGTGGCCGCAGACTCATTGATGTACTGCGAGAGAGCGGGTGCCGAGCGCCGGACCTTATCCTCTACAATTTCCAGTGTGGCGCCGACGACCAGTGGCAACAGCAGTTCGAGAATCGAGATATCGAAACTGATGGGCGTCAATGCCAGGAAATGATCGTCCTCACAGAACCCCGGCTCGAACGTCATGGCCAAGAGAAAATTCGCCAGATTGTCTCGGGTCGGGGCGACCCCCTTGGGCACACCGGTCGAACCCGAAGTGAACAGAATGTAGGCCTGATCACAACCCATTTGCCGCAGCGGTTCCTGACTGTCACGTGGCGATATCGCGGCAGTGCAAGGCAGCTCGATCACCCGCACGTCTGGATGACGGGCACGCAGGCCGGCAACATCGGCCTGTCCGTCACTGAGCACCACGGCCATTCGCGTTGTCGTGAGGACGGCGTCCAGTCGCTGTGCCGGCAACGCGCTGTCCAGCGGAATAAACGGCACCTGCAGATTCAGTGCAGCAAGCATCGACACCGGTAGCCACGAAGAGCGTCCCAGCATCAGACCGATACCGTACCGCAGGGAGTCTTCCTGCACGAGCGCCTGAATCTGTCGGGCCAGATGCTGCGCCTGATCGAACATTTGTGCGTACGTCAGCACCTGTTGCGGCGCCTGAACGGCGATTTTTTCCGGACGCCGTTGCACCTGCTCTTGAAAGCGTGCGACCACGCTGTCGGCCTCGGTCAATGCCTGCACATCACCACAGACAGCCGGCCGCAGAGGCTGGCTGAAATCGATGGCATCGATCGCGGTGTCGCCATCACTGACAAATCGATTCAACACTTGCAGCAGATTATCGGCCCACTCGTTGACCAGCGCTGGCGTGGCAAGACTGCGAGGCATATCGACACTGAGGGCCAGTTCATCAGCCTCGTGATGGAAATTCACCGCCAGGTCGTAGGGCCCGCCGGTGGTCGGCCGTTCAACCAGTTCGACCCTGAGCGCTTCCAGCTCAGGGCAGACACTGGGCAACAGCCCTTCTGACTGATTGACCACAACGTTCAAGACCGGACGATTGCGGTTGAGCCGTTCCTCAGCCAGGCCCAACAACCGCTGCGGCGCCAGTTGCTGATGCGGCCTGACAGCTCGACGCTCCTGATCCACATGGTTGAGGTACTGGCGAGGCGACCAATCCGGATGATGGGGAATCCACAGGGGCACAAGGCTGGTGAAGCACCCTGGCACTGTGGGCTCTTGCCGAGTGTCGAGGGTGTGCGCAATGCTGACCCCGTCAAGATCCTGATCATTGCTGTAACGCGCAACGGTGATGGCCGTCGCAGCCACGATCAACCTGAACAACGTACTGTTAGATTCGACGACAACGTTCCGGAGCGCCGCATAGTTCGGGCCGTTCAGCGAGCGCTTCACCGTCACAAAAGACGATTCGCCGCGATGCCCCGCCTTGAGGAATGGCAGTGCCTGACCCAGTGGATACCGGCTCAGCCGATCTTTCCAGAACGCCAGAGAGTCGACCGACTCTGGGGGCACCGCCTCACCTGCACGACTGCGCGGACTTTGAATCTCAGAGACCGATTCGGACTGCACATGCGTTTGTCCGTAAAGGCGGGACAGCAGGGTGCAAAATATCCGATAGCACTGCCCATCGAAGATCAGATGGCTGAACGTCAAACGCAGATGGTGGAGATGCTCCGAATGCCGGGTCAGCGTGAAGCGAAACAGTCGGTTGTCCGGGAGCGAAGCGGCCAGATTGCAGACAACACCCGTATCACTCAGGGGAGGACTTTCTACATATTCCAGGACGTTTTCCGGCATGGCAGCCGGATAAACATGAACACCGTAGGCTCTTCTCACGAATGTACTCAAAGCCACCGGATAATGGCGACGCATCAAAGTACTCAGTGCATCACTCAACACAGTTGCCACTATATCGCCATGAAGCAAGAAGCCATATGACAGCATGCAACCGGGATCGGCCCGATTATTCTCGATGCGCTCGAATATAAGCTCTTCATAGCAACTTGCGAGCCTGTGCATTGTATATCGGCCCTCCCGGCCACTATTTCGGCGCTTAATTAAACGCCCAGTCCATAAACTCTAAAAACATACACAAATACAATATGTTACGACAAACAACTGATACTCGACTGCGGCACTGCCATCAACTATTGACGAAGAGCCTACATCACCAAAAGCGAATGAAGCAACCCGACTTGCAAATATCAAATATTGGGCTACATTCACTGCGAAATCACATTTTGCGCCCGTGATACCTGTTTAAATATCGTGCCGACGGCGTGAAAAAACCTTCACTGAAATCCTACTTCGCCCCATAAATACGGCACTTCCGGGATCGTTTACTCAAGCAACTTATTACATGGATATTTTTTATGGATGATATAAGCACTCGCTCACTTCCCTTGAGCCTTGCGCAGGAGGCTTATCGCGAGAAACGCTGGCAAGCCTTAATGATTATTTGCCTGGCCACGTTGATGATTGTGCTCGACACCACCATCGTTAACGTCGCGTTACCCTCGATAAAATTGCAACTGGGCTTCAGCGATGTTTCGCTGGCCTGGATCGTCAATGCGTACTTGCTGACGTTCGGCGGTTTCCTGTTGCTGGGCGGTCGTCTGGGCGACTTGTACGGACAGCGCAATCTGTTTATTACCGGGGTCACGGTCTTCACTCTGGCATCGCTGGCCTGCGGCATGGCCTCGACGCAATGGACACTGGTGGCGGCACGGGGTTTTCAGGGCCTCGGTGGTGCATTGGTCACAGCCACGGCGCTGTCACTGATCATTCATTTGTTCACCGACCCGATCGAGCGCGCGAAAGCCATCGGCGCCTACAGCTTTGTGTGTGCCGGCGGCGGCAGCATCGGCGTATTACTGGGCGGCGTGCTGACCAACACTTATGACTGGCACTCGATTTTCCTGGTCAATCTGCCTTTGGGCGTTATCGTCCTTGGCTTAACCCTGAGGTTGCTGCCGCCAGCCGAAAACATCAGCAGAGCTTCGCTCGATGTCGGCGGCGCCATCACCATCATCGCCGCACTGATGCTGGCGGTGTATTCGATCATGAATGGCAATCACGTTGGCTGGGGATCTGTGCAAACCCTCGGGTTACTGGCGCTGGCGGCCTTGTCCTTCGTGCTGTTCCTGGTCATAGAGACTCGCGTGAAAGAACCGCTGGTGCCGCTACGGCTGTTCCGGCTGCGAAACCTGAGCACGGCCAATCTGATCGGCGTGCTGTGGGCAACGTCGATGTTCGCCTGGTTTTTTCTTTGCGCTCTGTACCTGCAGCAGGTATTGGGCTATAGCCCGCTCGAAGTAGGATTGGCGTTTTTGCCCGCCAACCTCGTGATGGCCGTGTGTTCGTTGAGCCTGTCCTCCCGACTGATCATCCGCTACGGTATCAAGCCCCCGTTGGTAGTGGGTCTCGCTCTGGCCGCAGCAGGGCTGCTCCTGCTGTCGCGAGCACCGGTCAACGGTGATTTTCTGATGGACGTCTTGCCTGGGATGCTCTTGCTCGGATTGGGTGCAGGGATGGCTTTCAATCCGGTCCTCGTCGCCGCCATGAACGATGCCCCCCCCAGCGAGTCGGGTCTCGCCTCGGGCATCGTCAATACATCCTTCATGATGGGAGGCGCGTTAGGCCTGGCCTTCATCAGCAGCCTCGCCGCATACCATCGTGACCATCTTGTGGAGAGCGGTCTGGCGCCGCTTGAGGCATTGAGCAGCGGCTATTCCATGGCATTTCTGGCGGGGGCCGTGCTTGCCCTCGCGGCCTCGCTGGCAGGCGCCGTGCTACTGCGCAAATAACCGTTCAAGCACAATCGCCCGACGAAACCCGCTACCCCGAGGCAGGCTGTACACATCGCAGACGTTGGCCGCTGAAGTCTGAGCGGCCCGCGTCTGCGATTTGTCTGCCCTTTCTGCATTCCAGACCTTTTGCCAGTAAACTCCCTCTCTTTCCAGCCGCCATTCCATTGCACGCGGCCATCATCTATTTCTGTTGCGGAGTTTGCCTTGCGTCTGTTTCACACCTCCGACTGGCACCTTGGGCAAAACCTGCACGGCCAGGAGCGCGATTTCGAGCATGCATGCTTCCTCGAGTGGCTGCTGCGCCAATTGAAGCTGGTGCAGCCGGACGTGCTGCTGATCGCCGGCGACATCTTCGACACGGTGAACCCGCCGGTCAAAGCCCAGGAACGCCTCTACGACTTCATCGTCAGCGCCCACGAGCAGCAGCCGTTGCTGACTATCGTGATGATCGCCGGCAACCACGATTCCGGCTCGCGGATCGAGTTGCCCGCGCCCTTGATGCGGCGTTTGCGCACCCATGCGTTGGGTCGGGTATTGTGGCTCGACGACGGCCAGCTCGATGCGGAACGCTTGTTGCTGCCGCTGCCGAATGCGTCCGGCGAGATCGCCGCGTGGTGCCTCGCGCTGCCGTTCCTGCGGCCTGCCGAAGTGACCGGCGCGCATCTGGGTGACAACTATCTGCGCGGTATTGGCCAGGTGCATGAATGGCTGATCGAAGCGGCCAACGCCAAGCGCCAGTCGGGCCAGGCACTGGTCGCCATCAGTCATGCGCACATGGCCGGTGGGTCGGTGTCGGAAGACTCCGAACGCAGTCTGATCATCGGCAACGCCGAAGCCCTGCCGGCCAGCCTGTTCGGGTCGAGCATCAGCTATGTCGCCCTCGGTCATTTGCACAAGCCGCAGAAGGTCAACGGTGAAGAACGGATTCGCTACAGCGGCTCGCCGATCCCGTTGTCGTTTTCGGAAATCAGTTATCAGCATCAGGTGCTCGACGTCGTTCTGGACGGCGAAACCCTGGTCAGCGTCGAGTCAATGCTGATTCCCCGCTCCGTCAATCTGCAACGTCTCGGCCCTGCGCCGTTGGCGGAAATCCTGCTGCAACTGGCCGACCTGCCGAACATCGACCTGCTGGCCGAAACCCAGCGCCAGCCGTGGCTGGAAGTCCGAGTCCGACTCGATGAGCCACAGCCAGACTTGCGCCATCAAGTCGAAAGCGCCCTGCAAGGCAAAGCCGTGCGACTGGTGCGGATCGCGGCGGAGTACGCGGGCAACCGTGGCGCTGACGGCACAGAAGACAGCAGCGCGCTGATCGAACTGGACCAACTCACCCCGCAGGAATTGTTCAGCCGCGCCTGGCTCGACAATTACGGCAACGAGGTCGATGAGCAAACCCTCAAGGACTTCGCCGAACTGCTGCAAGACGTACAAATGGAGGGCGAGCAGCCATGAAGATTCTCGCCATTCGTTTGAAGAACCTTGCTTCGCTGGCCGGCCCGTTCGAGATCGACTTCACCGCCGAACCGCTGGCCAGCGCCGGTCTGTTCGCCATCACCGGCCCGACCGGTGCCGGCAAAAGTACCTTGCTCGATGCCCTGTGCCTGGCGTTGTTTGGCTCTGTGCCGCGTTTGAACAACACCAGCCGTGACGCCAAGGTGCCGGACGCCGACGGCGAAATCGCCACTGGCGACCCACGCACACTGCTGCGGCGCGGCACGGGTGAAGGTTTTGCCGAAGTGGATTTTGTCGGCGTCGATGGCCGCCGTTATCGCGCTCGCTGGGAAGCCAACCGCGCCCGGGAAAAGGCCGGCGGCAAGTTGCAGGCCAGCCGTCAGAGCCTGCGCGACATCGATCAGGATCAACTGCTCGCCAGCCAGAAAGGCGAATACAAGGTTCAGCTCGAAGCAGCACTGGGCCTGAATTTCGAACAGTTCACCCGCGCCGTGCTGCTGGCCCAGAGCGAGTTCAGTGCGTTCCTCAAGGCCGATGACAACGACCGCAGCGAACTGCTGGAAAAACTCACCGATACGGCGCTCTACACCCGCCTCGGCCGGCGCGCATTCGACAAGACCAAAGAGGCGCGCGAAGCCCACAAACAGTTGCAGGATCAAGCCACCGGCGTGACCCCGCTGCCGCCCGAGGCTCGCGCCGAACTCGACGAACGCTTCAACGCCGCCCAGCAGCAACTGAAGTTGCAGCAGGCCCAGCTCAAACAGCTTGAGCAACAACACACCTGGCTCAAGGATCTGCACCTGTTGCAGGACGCGCAGCAGGCGGCCGCCGAGCAACTGCAGAGCGCCGAACACGAGCGCGAAACGCTGGCCGGCGAACGCCTGCGATTGACACGTCTGGAACAACTCGCCCCGCAACGGCATCAGTTCGCCCGCAAGGCTGAGATCGATTCACTACTGACGCCATTGGCGGCGCAAATCAGCGCACACACCCAGCAACAAGGCGAGCTGACTGAACGCCAGACTCAACTTGAGCAAGACCTCAGTGCCGCACAAATCGCCCTGACCCAGGCACAGACGCAACAGAGCGAAAGCGCGCCGCTGTTGCGTCAGGCCTTCGATGAACAAAGCACCCTCGCCCGCCTCGCCAGGGAAGTCGCCTCCGGCGCCGAAGCGAAGCAGAGCGCCGAACAGGCCTGCACTCAGGGCCAGAGCGCAATCCAGACCCTGCTCGACCAACAGAAAATGGTCGCCGAACGCTTGCAACGTATTGCCACCGATCTTGAGCAAAGTGCTCATCTGGCACCGTTGAGCGAAGCCTGGAATGCCTACCGCGACCGCTTGCAGCAACTGATGCTGATCGGCAACCGGTTGAACAAGGGCGAGAGCGAACTGGCGAATCTCGAACAGAACGCCGCCCGCGCCACCGAAGAGCTGGCCACGCAAAAGCAGCAGCTTGAAGTGCTGTTCAAGGAGGCCGGCGCCGAGCCGGACGCCGTCGCCGAGCAGATCGGCATCCTCGGCACGCTGTTGCAGGACAACCGCAAGCAACTGCGCGCCGTCGAAGACCTGACACGCCTTTGGGCCAGTCAGCAGGATCTGGACAAACGTGGTGCCGAGCTGCAACAGCGTCAGCTCGATGCGCAACAGGAGCGCGAGCGCCTGACCCAGGACGGGGTGAAAACCAAATCCGAACTGACCGTTGCCGAACAAACCCTTAACGTCACCCGCGAACTGCTCGAACGCCAGCGCCTGGCCCGCAGTGCCAGTGTCGAAGAGCTGCGTGCGCAATTGCAGGACGACCAGCCGTGCCCGGTTTGCGGCAGCAACGAACACCCCTATCACCAGCCGGAAGCTCTGCTGCAAAGCCTCGGTCGTCACGATGAAAGCGAGCAGGCCAGCGCGCAGCAAGCGGTCGATCAACTGAAGGAAAAACTCAGCGAGCTGCGTACCAACGTCGGTGGTGTGATTGCCCAACAGAAAGAGTTGCTGCAACAGCAGGAACAACTGGCGGCACAACAGCAAACGCTGACGCCGAGCATCGAGGCTCATCCGCTGGCAGCTCAGTTGCTGAATCAGGACAGCGACAAACGCGCTGCCTGGCTCGCTCGCCAGAACGATCAACTGAACCAGAGCATCACCCAGGACGAACAGCGTCAGGCGGCCCTGCTCACCTTGCAACAGGATGCGGCGCGCCTGACCCAGCAATTGCGTCACGCCGAAACCGCACACCAGCAAGCGGCGCAGCACCTGAGCAATCAACAGCGCGAGCTGAGCGCTGACCGGCAGCGTCTGGACGAAGAGCTCGCAGCCTTCGCCACGCTGCTGCCCTCCGAGACTCACGAAGCCCTGCGCGCCGAGCCGGCCGCGACCTTCATGCAGCTTGACCGGCAGATCGCCGAGCGACTGGCGCAAGTCGATCAGCAAAAGGAAGAACTGGCTGAGCAACAACAACGCCAGCAGACGCTTGAGAAGGAACAGGATCGTCAGCAAAGCCGCGTGCAGCAACTGCAAAACGCTGAACAGCAACTCAACGCGCTGACCGCTCAGCAACAGGCCAGCCAAGAGAAACTGACGCAATTGCTGGGCGATCACAACTGCGCCGAACACTGGCAGCAGCAGCTTGAACTGGCGGTAGAACAGGCACGCAACGCCAAATCCACCACGACTCAGGCACTGCAAGGCGTGCACACGCAACTCGTGCAAATCGCCGCCGAACTCAAAGCGCAGCAGGAGCGTTGGCAGGCGCTGGAAACCGAAGAGCGCGATCTGGCCGGCAAGATTGCCGACTGGCGTGCTCGCCATCCGGAACTGGATGACGGCGGCCTCGAAGATCTGTTGCGGGTCGACGACGCGCAGGTCGGCGAGTTGCGCGAGCGTTTGCAGCGCAACGAAAAAGCCCTGGAACACGCCAAAGTGCTGTTGCAGGAACGTGATCGCCAGTTGCTCGAACATCAGGCGCAGCACAACGGCAACCTCGAAGCCGAACAACTCACTGTCGCCCTCGCCGACGTACAGAACCAGTGCAGCGCGAGCGAACAGCTCTGCGCCGAGCTGCGTGCCGAGCAAGTCGAAGATCAGCGCCGGCAAAACGCCAATTCCGCGCTGTCGCAGCAGATCGCCGACGCCTATGCCGAGTATCAGCGCTGGGCGCGACTCAATGCCTTGATCGGCTCGGCCACCGGTGACACCTTCCGCAAGATCGCCCAGGCCTACAACCTCGACCTGCTGGTGCATCACGCCAACGTGCAGCTGCGGCAACTGGTCAAGCGCTATCGCCTGAAACGTGGCGGCAGCATGCTCGGCCTGCTGGTGATGGACACCGAAATGGGCGACGAACTGCGTTCGGTGCATTCGCTGTCCGGCGGCGAAACCTTCCTGGTGTCGCTGGCGCTTGCACTGGGCCTGGCCTCGATGGCGTCGAGCACGCTGAAAATCGAATCGCTGTTCATCGACGAAGGCTTCGGCAGCCTCGATCCGGAATCCCTGCAACTGGCGATGGACGCCCTCGACGGCTTGCAGGCGCAGGGCCGCAAGGTCGCGGTGATTTCCCACGTGCAGGAAATGCATGAGCGGATTCCGGTGCAGATTCAGGTACAGCGCCAGGGCAATGGTTTGAGCACACTGGAGGTGAAATGAACACGCTGTATTCGTTCCGCCGCTGCCCGTATGCGATGCGCGCGCGGATGGCCCTGCGTTATTCGGGCGTGCCGGTGGAGATCGTCGAAGTCAGCCTCAAGGCCAAACCGGCCGAGATGCTGGCGATCTCGCCCAAGGGCACGGTGCCGGTGCTGGATGCGGAGGGTCAGGTAATCGATGAGAGTCTGGAGATCATGCGCTGGGCACTGGCGCAGAACGATCCGCAGGGCTGGTTGCTGGGTGGGGACTCACGGATTGCCGAGTTGATCGAAACCAACGATCAAGTGTTCAAGGTGCACCTGAATCGCTACAAGTACGCCGAGCGTTATCCGGAACAACCGATGGAGGTTTATCGCGCCGAAGGTGCGTTGTTCCTGCAGAAGCTGGATGAGTTGCTCGAAGGCCGCGACTACTTGTTGAGCGATCATCCTTGCCTGGCCGATATCGCGCTGCTGCCCTTCGTTCGCCAGTTCGCCCATGTCGATCGCGAATGGTTTGCTCAGACACCTTACGTGCGGTTGCAGGGTTGGTTGCAGCGGTTCCTGGAATCAGATCTGTTCACCGCCATCATGAAAAAGTAAGCGCTTACGCCAACACTTCGCACATCCCTATCGCCGAGCAATCCACCTCGAACGGCCCGAAGAACTCGGCCGAGGTTTTCACGGGTGGATTGCCGGCCAGCAGCCCCAACGCATTGGCGCGTTCGATGTTGTGGGCGATGGTGTGGTTGGCCTCTATGGCCCGGGCCAGACCGCCGACCGAGCCCTGACCGAATCCCAGAAGAGACGTGCCGTTGGTCATGATCGCCAGACCGGCGATGATCCAGAATCTGTAGCCTTTCATGCTCCGACGGCTCCCGCGAGTTCAACTGAATCCACCGCTGCGCTTTGCGAGCGGAGTTCGAACTGGACGCCGGGATGCGCGATCTGGATCGGTGTATCGAAGCTGTGCTGCGATTGGGACGAGAGGCTGACGAACAGCACCATGACCAGGTACAGACCGATGGCCAGGTAGGCGCCGCGTTTGGCGGAAGTGATGATTGAACTGGCCATGATGTGTGCTCCGTGGACAATGTTTCGACGCCCACAGAATCAATCAAAAAAGCCGGGGTAACCACTCAGGGTTTGGCATAGTAACCATCAGCTTCGTTGATTATTTAGCCGGTCTATCCCGCCGTTTGAAAATACCTATTACCTGTCGGTGCGCACGCAAAAAACTGCCCAAGGCTGCGATCTTTTGATTTTGCTTTTGATAAACAAGATCAAAGGATCGCAGCCTTGGGCAGTTCCAGGACGTGACGGAAATTTCAGTGTTGAGCTTTGTGATCCAGGGCGGCGTAGAAGTTGGCGCTCTGTTGCAGGTATTTCTGGGTGTAGCTCTGGGTGTGGGATTTTTTGTCGCTGATTTCAACGTTGGCGCTGGCTGGCAGAGCAACGGTGGCGGAGATGGCGGAAGCGGCGATGATCGAGAAGAGATTGAAGTTCATGGCGGTAACCCTCGTGTTCGGTTGGCTTGCTTGCCCGGTTGGGCCGTGAAGCAAACTTAACGCTCGAGGGTCGCTCGCTTGAAATGCTTTGCACCATTACCTGTTATCAGCAGGATTAATACAAAGCTTCAGGCCCCGTAGACCGGGGCCTGCGGCTTATTGACGCAGCAGAAACTTGAGGTCGCTCGGGGCGTCCATCGGCAGTTTTTGCACGGTTTTGCCGAGCAGACCGGTCTTGCCGTCGCGTTCAACCACAACAATCTGGTTGCTCTTCTGGTTGGCGATCAGCAGGAATTTACCGCTCGGATCGAGGCTGAACTCGCGCGGGTGATCGCCTTCCACCGAACGCCGTTGCAGCTCCTTGAGCTGGCCGGTGGCCGGGTCGATGGCGAACACCAGCAGCTGATTGGCGGTGCCACGGTTGCTGACGTAGAGGAATTTGCCATCGGCAGACGCGTGCAGCGCCGCAGCGGCTTTGTCCGAGGTCGGCTGGCCGGCCGCCAGGTCGACCATTTGCGTCTGGGTCAGCACGCCGTCGTTGTAGTCGAACACCGCAACCTGCGCGCTCATTTCCATGGTCAGCCAGGCATGCTTGCCGTCAGCGCTGAACAGCAGATGACGCGGCCCGCTACCCGCTGGCAGTTGCACCGAAGCGGTTTTCGCCGGGGTCAGCGGCAGGTCCGGATTGGCTTTCGGGTCGAATTGGTAGACAAAGACTTTGTCTGCGCCCAGGTCGTTGGAGAACACATAACGACCGTCCGGCGAGGAAATCGTCGAGTGCACATGGTTCGAGGCCTGACGTTCAGGGTTGACCCGACTCGCCGGGTGAGCGCTCATCTGCACCACCGGTTTGAGTTTGCCGTCGCTGCCGACCGGCAACACCGCGAGGGTGCCGCCCGGATCTTCGACCACGGAATAGTTGCTGACGAACAGATGGCTGGCGTCGCCGCTGAGGCTCGAATGGGTCGGCTCGTTGCCCAGGCTCTGGACCTGATTGATCAGGGTCAGCGCATGAGTTTTCGGATCGATGGAATAGCTGCTGACGCGACCGACCGGGTCTTTCTGGCCAGGGCCGTTTTCATTGACCACGAACACCCGGTGCTGATCCTTGGACAGGGTCAGCCACGACGGGTTTTCGCTCTTGATCACTTGCAGCGGCTTGGCATCGATCTGGCCGGTGGCGCTGTCGAAGTTCATCCGGTAGAGGCCCTGGCTGGTGCCGGCGGTGTAGGAGCCGACCAGCAACTGGAAGCTCTCGGCTGACGCGCTGGAAAGGCCCATCGCACCGACGCTGCCGGCAATCAACAATGGCCAGAATTTACGCATGTTCATTCGGCTTCATCCTCGTCGTCGGCGCTGCTGAGTACATCGCCGAGGCAGATCAGACGGTGTTCGCCGACGGTTTTGGTGTCGCTGGCAAAACCGACGATCAACCAGCTCTGCAGGTCCTGGTCAAACGTCGCCGCTTCAACCTGAGCCGGCGTGAACTCCCAATGCCTGGCCGTTCGGCCATCGATGCACTCGATGTGCAGATTGTCGTCTTCATCGAGGGCGAATTCGAAGGCGTGCAGGCCGTCGATTTCGACCATACCGCAGTGTTCGAGGGCGTTGAGAAGGGTGTCGGTTACGGCAGTCATGGCAATCATGTCTTTCAGGGGGAAAGTGGCAATGATAGCTCAATGTGACCGCCGGGCCTTAGGGGAGCTTGCCCACACAAGGCCCGACGGCCCGGCTTAGAGAGCCTCGCGCGAGGGTTTGCCATCCACCAGCCGCTGAATGCGCAGCGGGTTGGCATTTTTCAGCGGTTCCGGCAGCAGGCTGTCGGGATAGTTCTGGAAGCACACCGGGCGTAGGAAACGGTCGATCGCCAGGGTGCCGACCGAGGTGCCGCGAGCATCGGACGTCGCCGGATACGGCCCGCCGTGGACCATCGAGTCACACACTTCGACACCGGTCGGGTAACCGTTGAGCAGGATCCGCCCGACCTTCTGTTCCAGCAACGGCGTCAGTTCCGGGAACTGCACGAAGTCCGCCGGCTCGCCGATGATCGTCGCGGTGAGTTGTCCATGCAGGCCGTGCAGCGCCGCGCTCAGTTGCGCCTGATCCGCCACTTCAACGATCACTGTGGTCGGGCCGAACACTTCTTCCTGAAGCACTTCATCGCCGTCGATCAACAGGCTGGCATCAGCCTTGAACAGCTGCGGCCGCGCCTGACTGCCCTGCTGCGGATTACCGGCCAGATGCTCGATGCCGGCATGCGCCAACAGTTTTTCCAGACCTTTGCCGTAGCTGCCGAGGGTGCCGGCATTGAGCATCGTTTGCGTCGGTTGGTCGCCGATCAACGCCGCGACCTGCTCAATGAATGCCGTGAACTGCGGCGAGCGAATGCCGATCACCAAACCCGGGTTGGTACAGAACTGACCGCAGCCCTGCACCACCGACGCGGTCAGATCACGGGCAACAGTTTCCGAACGAACTGTCAGGGCCTGGGGCAGAACGATTACCGGGTTGATGCTCGACATCTCGGCGAACACCGGGATCGGTTGCGCACGCGCTGCGGCCATGTCACACAGTGCCCGTCCACCTCGCAGCGAACCAGTGAAGCCCACGGCCTGAATCGCCGGATGCTTGACCAGCCACTCGCCGACTCCGCCGCCGTAGATCATGTTGAACACACCGGCCGGCATCGCGGTTTTTTCTGCCGCCCGAATCACCGCATCGGCCACAAGTTCGGCCGTGGCCATGTGGCCGCTGTGAGCCTTGAACACCACCGGGCAGCCGGCGGCCAGCGCCGACGCGGTGTCGCCGCCTGCGGTGGAGAATGCCAGCGGAAAGTTACTGGCACCGAACACCGCCACAGGCCCGAGGCCGATGCGGTATTGACGCAGATCGGGGCGCGGCAGCGGCTGACGATCCGGCAGCGGCAGGTCGATGCGCGCACCGTAAAAATCACCGCGTCGCAGCACTTTGGCGAACAGCCGCATCTGGCCACTGGTGCGTCCGCGTTCACCCTGAATCCGCCCGGCAGGCAACGCTGTTTCGCGACAAACCACGGCGACGAAATCATCGCCCAGCGCATCCAGCTCATCGGCAATCGCATCGAGAAACTGCGCGCGGCGTTCGGCGCTCAGGCTGCGATAGGCGGGATACGCAGCAGCAGCCGCTTTGGCGGCCGCATCCACTTCCCCTTCCGTAGCCTGAATGAAATCGTGGGGCAGTGTTTCGCCCGAGGTGGCGTCGACGCTTTGCAGCTTGACGTTGCCCGCCGCGCTGCGACGCCCGCCGATGTAGTTGTGACCGAGAATCTGAGTCATGGGATCTCCTTAAAGGGTGCCGATGCTGTCCGGTTGGAAAACGGCTTCAACCGGGGCGATGCCATTGACCAGCGGCGCGCCGAATTCGGCCTGGCTGATCTCGAACACATCGCCCGGCTGAGTGCGGATGCCATCGGCGAACGACAGGGTCGCCGTGCCGAAAAAGTGGATATGCACGTCACCGGGATGCAGGAACTGGCTGTACTTGAAGTGGTGGTATTCAAGGTTCGCCAGGCTGTGGCACATGTTGGCCTCGCCGCTGAGGAACTCGTTCTGCCACAGCACTTCGCCGTCGCGCAGGATGCGGCTGGTACCGGCCAGGTGCTGCGGCAATTCACCCACGCGCAGCTCCGGGCCGTAGCTGCAACTGCGCAATTTCGAGTGGGCCAGGTACAGGTAGTTCTTGCGCTCCATGACGTGATCGGAGAACTCGTTGCCCACCGCGAAACCGAGGCGATACGGCTTGCCGTCGTGACCGATGATGTAGAGGCCGGCCATCTCAGGCTCCTCGCCGGCGTCTTCGGCAAATGGCGGTAGCGGGAACGGCTGACCGGGGCGCACAACGATGCTGCCGTCACCCTTGTAGAACCATTCCGGTTGCACCCCGGCCTGCCCCGCCGCCGGTTTGCCACCCTCCACGCCCCACTTGAAGATGCGCATGGTGTCGGTCATCGCCGCTTCGTCGCCGGCCTGTTGGTGCATCTTGTCTCGGGCCGACGCGCTACCGAGGTGCGTGAGGCCGGTGCCGCTGACCAGCAGGTGCGCTGGGTCCGGGTGATCCAGCGGCGGCAGGATGCGCAGCTTGGCCAACAGCTCGGCGTAATCGTGGCTGATGCCGAGACCGAGGGTCTGCACCTGTTGCGCCAGCGTGCCGCCAGCCTCGATCGCCGCCAGTGCCAGATCGCGCACCGTGCGCGCATCCTGCACTTCACGCACCAGACCGTCCTCGACCACCCCGACGCGGCGCTCGCCGTTACTCAATTCGAATTGAACCAGATGCATGATGTTCTCCTGTTAAGACAAATCCTGGATCGATATCAGGTGCGGGTCGCACCGCGAGCACTGGCGGCGAACTGATCAACCGGCAATACGTGTTTGCGCTCCAGCAAGCGATAGACGATGCCCGTCAGAACCAGCCCGAACACCATCACCCCGGACAGGAAGTACAGGCCCGAAGCGAGGTTGCCGGTGTATTCCTTCAACGCGCCGATCACGAACGGGCCGATGTAGCCGCCGAGGTTGCCCACCGAGTTGATCAAGGCAATACCCGCCGCCGCACTGGCACCGGCGAAGAAGCGCCCTGGCAAGGTCCAGAACACCGCCGTGCAGGAAAACAGCGCGAACGCCACCAGACACAACGCCGCCAATTGCGCCACCGGCAACGAAAGCCAGGCACTGAGGAACAGGCCGATGGCGCCCAGCACATAGAGCACCGCCAGATGCCCGTAGCGATCATTCATGCGGTCGGAACTGCGTGGCACGATCAACAGGCCGACGATGCCGAAGATGTATGGCACCGACGACACGAAACCGGTCACCAGATCGCTGCCGCCGAACTGTTTGATCAGGGTCGGCAGCCACAGGCCAAGGCCATAAATGCTCAGGGTCACCGGCAGATAGAACAGCGCCAGCAGCAACACGCGTTTGTCCTTGAGCGCATGCAGCGGATTGCCGTGGCGGGTCTGGCCGTATTCCTGCAGATCCTTTTTCAGCTCGCCGGTCAGCCAGTCCTTCTCGGCCTGATCCATCCATTTCACTTGCTGCGGGCCGTCCGGCAGCCAGCGCAGCACCGGCCAGGTCAGCAGGATCGCCGGGGTGCCGATGACGATGAACAGCCACTGCCAGCCATGCAGACCGAGAATGCCGTCCATGCCCAGCAAGCCGCCGGACACGGGGCCGGTGATCATCATCGCGATGGGTTGGGAAAGGATGAACAGCCCGAGGATCTTGCCGCGATGGCGCACCGGGAACCATTGGGTGATGTAGTACAGAACGCCGGGAAAGAACCCCGCCTCCGCCGCGCCGAGCAGAAAGCGCATCACGTAGAAACTGTGCGGGCCCTGAACGAACGCCATGCCGATGGTGATCGCGCCCCAGGTGATCATGATCCGCGCGAACCAGCGCCGCGCACCGAAGCGTTCGAGCATCAGGTTGCTGGGGATTTCCAACAGAAAGTAGCCAATGAAAAACAGCCCGGCGCCGAGGCCGTAGGCGGCATCGCCGATACCGATGTCGGCGCCCATGTGCAGCTTGGCGAAGCCGACGGCGGAGCGATCCACATAGGCGATCAGGTACAGCAGGATCAGGAAGGGAATCAGTTTCAGCGTGATGCGCCGGACAAGCCGCAGTTCCTGGCTCATGAGATCGGTCTCCGATTGTTGTTTTTATGGAACCTCGGGGGACGCCTCTCGCGGAAAACCGCCAGGGCCATCCCTCCATCGAAAACGACTATATAGTAATACTAATTACCCAACAACACTTCCAAAGCGCCGATTTTGCGCTTATGTTTAGCCGAAGCTTGCAAAAAATAGTCTTACAATAAGAGAATCGATCATGTCTGATAAGCAACCCACCCTGCGCTCCGCCCAATGGTTTGGCACGGCCGACAAGAACGGCTTCATGTACCGCAGCTGGATGAAGAATCAGGGCATCGCCGACCATCAGTTCCACGGCAAGCCGATCATCGGCATCTGCAACACCTGGTCGGAACTGACCCCGTGCAACGCGCACTTCCGCCAGATCGCGGAGCACGTCAAACGCGGTGTGATCGAGGCCGGCGGATTCCCGGTGGAATTCCCAGTGTTCTCCAACGGCGAATCGAACCTGCGCCCGACCGCCATGCTCACCCGCAACCTGGCGAGCATGGACGTCGAGGAAGCGATTCGCGGCAACCCGATTGACGGCGTGGTGCTGCTGACCGGTTGCGACAAGACCACCCCGGCCCTGCTGATGGGCGCGGCCAGTTGCGACGTGCCGGCCATCGTCGTCACCGGCGGGCCGATGCTCAATGGCAAGCACAAGGGCAAGGACATTGGTTCCGGCACGGTGGTCTGGCAGCTCAGTGAACAGGTGAAGGCCGGCACCATCACGATTGACGATTTCCTCGCGGCCGAGGGCGGCATGTCCCGCTCGGCCGGCACCTGCAACACCATGGGCACAGCCTCGACCATGGCCTGCATGGCCGAAGCACTGGGCACGTCCCTGCCGCACAACGCGGCGATTCCGGCGGTGGATGCGCGGCGTTATGTGCTGGCGCACATGTCCGGCATGCGCGCGGTTGAGATGGTTCGTGAAGACTTGAAGCTGTCGAAGATCCTCACCAAGGAAGCCTTCGAAAACGCGATCCGGGTCAACGCGGCGATTGGTGGTTCGACCAACGCGGTGATTCACCTCAAAGCCATCGCCGGACGCATTGGCGTCGAGCTGGATCTGGACGACTGGACCCGGATGGGTCGCGGCATGCCGACCATTGTCGACCTGCAACCGTCAGGGCGTTTCCTGATGGAAGAGTTCTACTACGCCGGGGGTTTGCCGGCCGTATTGCGCCGCCTCGGCGAAGCCAATCTGATTCCGAATCCGAACGCGCTGACCGTCAACGGTAAATCCATCGGCGAGAACACCAAGGACGCGCCGATCTACGGTGAAGACGAAGTGATCCGCACCCTCGACAATCCGATCCGCGCTGACGGCGGCATCTGTGTGTTGCGCGGCAATCTGGCGCCACTGGGCGCAGTGCTCAAGCCATCCGCCGCCACACCGGAACTGATGCAACACCGTGGTCGCGCGGTCGTATTCGAGAACTTCGACCTGTACAAGGCACGGATCAACGACCCGGAGCTGGACGTCGATGCGAACTCGATTCTGGTGATGAAAAACTGCGGGCCGAAGGGTTATCCGGGCATGGCCGAAGTCGGCAACATGGGTTTGCCGGCCAAGCTGCTGGCCCAGGGCGTGACGGATATGGTGCGCATCTCCGACGCTCGCATGAGCGGCACAGCGTACGGCACCGTCGTGTTGCACGTCGCCCCGGAAGCGGCGGCCGGCGGGCCTTTGGCGGCAGTGAAAGAAGGCGACTGGATCGAGCTGGACTGCGCCAGCGGGCGTTTGCACTTGGACATTCCGGACGCTGAACTGGCGGCACGCATGGCGGATCTGCAACCGCCGCAGCCGTTGTTGGTGGGGGGTTATCGTCAGTTGTACATCGACCATGTGCTGCAGGCGGATCAGGGGTGTGATTTTGACTTCCTGGTGGGTTGTCGAGGTGCTGAGGTCCCTCGCCACTCGCACTGACACCACCATGCCTCCTGTGGGAGCAAGCTCGCTCCCACATTTGCGCTGTATCTGCCTCAAGATTGTGTGGTGCCTGCTATGATGCGCGGCATCTCCATCGTTCAGGATCGCCCCGCGCCCCATGGATTACCGCAAACCTTCCGACCGCAAAAGCATGCACTCGCGCATCGTCCAGGAACTGGGCATGCAGATTGTTTCCGGACGCTTTTTGCCTTGCGACAAACTGCCCGCCGAAGCCTTGCTCTGCGAGGAGTACGCGGTCAGTCGGCCGGTGTTGCGCGAAGCCACGCGGGTGTTGGTGGCCAAAGGGCTGGTGTACTCGAAGCCGCGCGTCGGCACCGTGGTCAAGCCGCGCCGCGAATGGCACATGCTCGACCCGGACGTATTGCACTGGCTGATGCAAAGCAGCCCGCAAAATGAATTCTTCAATGTGCTGACCAGCGTGCGTAGCATCATTGAACCGGCCGCTGCCGCCCTCGCCGCCCAACACGCCACCGATGCCGACATCGCCGCCATCGGCGAAGCCTACCAGCGCATGGAAGCCGCGCCGACGCCGGAAGCGTTGCTGCAACCGGATCTGGATTTCCACAGCCGCATCGCCGATGCGACCCATAACGACTTGCTGGCGAATCTGTGCAACATGCTGTCGGTGGCGATTGCCGAGGCGTTGAAGCATTCGAACCAGCGGCCGAATCTGCATGAACTGGCGTTGCCTCGGCATAAGGCGATTTTGACGGCGATCGAGAACCGGGATGCGTTGGGGGCTCGGCATGCGACGTTGGTGCAACTGGATGATGCGCGGAGCGCTTTGAGTGTTGTGCTTGGTACTGAAATTTCTTAAGACTTGAGACCGCTTGCCCCATAAAAAAGCCGCAACCCTAAAGTTGCGGCTTTTTCGTTTCAGCGGCCCAATCAGTGAGCAAACAACGAGTTCCCCTTCTGCCCCGCCAGTTTCTCCGGCTTGATCAGGAACTTGGCCAGTGCCGGCAACAGCCACAGCGCACCGAACATGTTCCACAGCAGCATGAAGGTCAGCATCAGGCCCATGTCGGCCTGGAACTTGATCGCCGAGAAGATCCAGGTGCACACACCGATGGCCAGGCACAGACCGGTGAACAGCACCGCTTTACCGGTGGATTTCAGGGTCTGGTAATAGGCTTCCTGCAACGGCAGGCCGGCACGCAGGAAACTTTCCAGACGGCTGTAGATGTAGATGCCGTAGTCCACGCCGATTCCCACGCCCAGCGCCACCACCGGCAGCGTCGCAACCTTCACGCCGATGCCCATGAACGCCATCAGCGCGTTGCCAAGTACCGAGGTCAATACCAGCGGCAGCACGATGCACAGAGTCGCCGCCCAAGAACGGAAGGTGATCATGCACATCACCGCCACGCAGATGTACACCAGCACCAGGATGGTCAGTTCGGCCTGTTTGATGACTTCGTTGGTGGCCGCTTCAATCCCGGCGTTACCGGCCGCCAGGATGAATTCCAGACCTTCTTTGTTGTTGTCCTTGGCGAATTCCTGCACCGCATGCACCGCACGATCCAGGGTTTCAGCCTTGTGATCGTTGAGGAACACCAGCACCGGCGCCAGCGAGCAACTGTTGTTGTACAGGCCGTCGGCACGGGCGATGGAGTTGTTCAGCACGTCCGGGTTGCGCGACAGGGTTTCCCATTTCAGGTTGCCCTCGTTCATGCCCTTGATCATCTGCTTGGACACGGTCACCAGCGAGATCGCCGACTGCACGCCCTCGGTGTTCTGCATTTTCCACATCAGCTCATCGATCGGCGCCATGGCTTCGTAGCGCGAACAGCCTTCGGACTTGGTCTTGACCATCACCACCAGTACGTCGGAACTGGTGGAGTAGTTGTTGATGATGAAGTTGTTGTCCTTGTTATAGCGCGAGTCCGGACGCAGTTCCGGCGCGCCCTGGTCGAGGTCGCCGATCTTCAGGTTCTGGCTGTACCAGAGGCCGCCACCGAAGGCGATCAGAGCGAGCGCAATGGACACCGGTGCGACTTTCGGGCTGGCAAAGTTCGACAGCAGGCGCCAGAACGGGTGTTCGCGGTTAGCGTCCTTCTTGCTCTTGGCCACCGCACGCTTGCTGATGCCGACATAGGAAATCGCCACCGGTAGCAGAATCAGGTTGGTGAACACGATCACCGCCACGCCGATGGACGCGCCGATGGCCAGTTCACGGATCACGCCGATGTCGATGATCAGCAGCGTGATGAAGCCCACCGCATCCGCGAGAATCGCGATCATCCCCGGCAGGAACAGTTGCCGGAACGTACGCCGCGCGGCGGTCAGGGCGTTGTCCGCCTCGCTCGATTGCAGGGCGATACCGTTGATCTTTTGCACGCCGTGGGAAATCCCGATGGCGAAGATCAGGAACGGCACCAGCATCGAATACGGATCGAGGCCGAAACCGAAGAAGTGCATCAACCCCAGTTGCCAGACCACCGCCACCAGCGTGGTGCTCAACACCGCCACGGTACTGCGCAGGCAGTTGGTGAACCACAGCAGCAAAATCAGGGTGATGACGAAGGCGACGCCGAAGAACATCACCACCATCACCAGACCGTCGATCAGGTCACCGACCTTCTTGGCGAAACCGACGATGTGGATCTTGACGTTGGGGTTCTGCGCTTCGAACTTGTTGCGGATCTTGTCTTCCAGTTCATGGGAGAACTGGCGGTAGTCCAGCGCCAGCAACTTGCCCTGGTCCTGCGGGTCCGGGTAGGACTCCAGCAGCGGAATGTCGACGATGCTCGACTTGAAGTCGTTGGCCACCAGACGCCCGACCTGACCCGACTTGAGCACGTTGTTGCGCAGCATGTCGAGGCTGTCCTGGGAACCGTCGTAGCTCTGCGGGATCACTTCACCGCCGGCAAAGCCTTCCTCGGTCACCTCGGTCCAGCGCACGCTCGGGCTCCACAGCGACTTCAGGCCGGAACGGTCGACGCCGGAGATGTAGAACACCTCGTCGTTGATCTGGCGCAGGGTCTCCATGTACTCCTTGGAGAAGATGTCACCGTCCTTGGCCTCCACCGAAATGCGCACGGTGTTGCCCAGGTTCGTCAGATCGTTGCGGTGCTCCATCATCTTCTCGATGAACGGATGCTTGAGCGGGATCATTTTTTCGAAACTGGTGGACGGCCGGATCAGCGTCGCCTGCCAGAACAGGAAAATACTGACCAGCAGGCAGATCACGATCACTGCCGGGCGGTTGTTGAAGATCAGGCGTTCGAGAAAGGTCGCCTTGTCCTGATGATGAGTGCTCAAGGAAGTCATAGCCCCGCCTTCTTATTATTGATTCGGCTCATTTGCCCAGCTCGGTGCCGTTGGGCGTGGTGGTGTGGACGCCACCCTGCCCGCTCAGGATCAGATTGCCGTTGCCGGCGGCGGTGACCGACGACAGCGAGATGCGATCCGGGCGGTTGAACACGCTGAAGGTTTCGCCGTTGTCGCTGCTGCTGATCACCGTACCGCCGTTGCCGACGATGACGATCGAACCGTCTTCGAGGAGCGTGGCGCCGGACAGGCCGAATTCCAGCGCACCGCGCGCCGCCTTGAGTTCGACTTGCTGCCAGGTGCTGCCGAAATCAGTGGAGCGGTAGAGGTTGCCGCGCAGCCCGTAGGCCAGCAGCGTGGAAGGCTGGGCGGTGCCGATCACACCGAACAGCGAGCCCTGATACGGGCCTTCGATTTTTTCCCAGGTCTGGCCCCAGTCGGCGGAGCGGAACATCGCGCCCTGTTCACCCACGATGAACAGCCCGGCGTCTTTCACGGCGGCGATGGCGTTGAGGTGAAACTGATCCTGGTTGTCGAGGCGGTCGCTGACGTCTTGCCAGTTCTTGCCGCCGTCGGTGGTCTCGAGCAATGCGCCGTAGGCCCCCACGGCCAGGCCGTTGTTGACGTCCTTGAACCAGAGGTCGAGCAGCGGCGATTCGCGCTTGAGGTCTTCGAACTGTTTGGTCCAGGTCAGGCCGCCGTCTTCGCTGGCGAGGATCTGTGCGTCATGGCCGACGGCCCAGCCGTGTTTGTCGTCGACGAAATACACGGCCGTCAGCAACTGGCGGCTTGGCACCTTGGCCTGGGTCCAGGTCTTGCCCTGGTCGTCGGAGTAGAGAATGTGCCCGCGATCACCGACCGCCACCAGCCGTGAACCGGCGTGAACGACATCGAGCATCAGGCTTTTCGGGGCCTTGGCCGATTCGATGGCGTAGACCACGTCGGCTGGCGCTTCGGCGGCCAGTACGGGCGCCGACAAGGTGGCAAAGCCCAGCAGAGAGAGTGCTGTGGCCAGCAACGCGGTGTTGCGAAACGCCGGCGGGCGGCAACGACTCATAGACCTTCCCCTATTTATTATTGTTAGGCCATTCGGCCTTCAAGGGCGCCGCAAGTGTGCTCCAGCGACGGTTGGTCAGAAGCATAGTCCTGAAACCCGCAATCCAGAGCCACTTCGGAAGCTGGCTCATCCTATCGGGCATTCGAAACGTCTGACAATCGGCGCAACGTTATCTTTTGTTAACCGAAAGGGATTACAGCAGCGGCTGAATGCACGGGCATTCGTCCGACTGATGGGCGGGAATCTTGCGTGGGGGACTTGCACGATCGGTATTATGGTATACCATCAGACGCACAGACACTCTTTATCCCCCTACGGAGCAGCTCATGAGTTTCGAAATTCGCAAGATCGTCAGCTATGTCGAAGAGACCTTCATTGAAGGCGGCAAGGCTTCCGACACCCCGGTGACCATGGTGGGCCTGGCCGTCGTGATGAAGAACCCGTGGGTCGGCAATGGCTTTGTCGAAGACCTCAAGCCGCAGATCCGCGCAAACTGCTCTGACCTCGGCGCGATGATGGTCGAGCGTCTGGTGGGCATCATCGGCGGCGCCGAGAAAATCGAGGCTTACGGCAAAGCGGCAGTGGTCGGTGCGGACGGCGAGATCGAACACGCCTCGGCGGTGATCCACACCCTGCGCTTCGGCAATCACTACCGCGAAGCGGTCAAGGCCAAGAGTTACCTGAGCTTCACCAACAAGCGCGGCGGTCCGGGCACTTCGATCCAGATCCCGATGATGCACAAGGACGACGAAGGCCTGCGCTCGCACTACATCACCCTGGAAATGCAGATCGAAGATGCCCCGCGCACCGACGAAATCGTCGTGGTACTCGGTTGCGCCGACGGTGGCCGTCTGCACCCGCGCATCGGCAACCGCTACATCGATCTGGAAGAACTGGCCGCCGAAAAAGCCCAGTAATCACAATAAAAAGGCATTGCAGGAGCGCTCCATGATTCGGCATACCGCTGAACTCACCCCGGCCGGCACCAGTTATCTGGCGACCGGCCAGGGCCACCCCGTGGTGTTGATCCACGGCGTGGGCCTGAACAAAGAAATGTGGGGCGGCCAGATCGTTGGCCTGGCCACGCAATACCGGGTGATCGCCTACGACATGCTCGGGCACGGCGCCAGCCCGCGACCGGCCAGCGGCACCGCCCTGCTCGGTTATGCCGATCAGTTGCTGGAGCTGCTCGACCACCTGCAATTGCCGCTGGCGTCGGTGATCGGCTTTTCCATGGGCGGTCTGGTGGCGCGGGCCTTTGCCCTGCATTACCCGCAGCGCCTGAAAAGCCTGGTGGTGCTCAACAGTGTGTTCAACCGTAGCGAAGAGCAGCGCGCCGGGGTCATCGCCCGCACCGCGCAGGCCGCCGAACATGGACCGGACGCGAATGCCGAAGCGGCGCTGTCGCGCTGGTTCAGCCGCGAATATCAGGCAGCCAATCCGGCGCAGATCGCCGCGATCCGCCAGACCCTCGCCGGCAATGACCCGCAGGGCTACCTGACCACCTACGAATTGTTCGCCACCCAGGACATGTACCGTGCCGACGACCTGGGCAGCATCCAGGCGCCGACGCTGATCGCCACCGGCGAGCTGGACCCCGGATCGACCCCGGAAATGGCCGAGCAACTGGCCGCGCGCATTCCCGGCGCGAAGGTTGCCGTGCTGCCCGAGCAACGGCATATGATGCCGGTAGAGTCGCCTCGGCTGGTGAACCAGACGCTGCTGGAATTTCTCGAAACCGCACACGCCCGACAAAACCCTATAAAGGGGATCGTTGCATGACACTCGCACGCTTCCAGATGTGCATCGGAGGAGAATGGGTCGACGCCCTCTCCGGCAAGACTTTCGAAAGCCTCAACCCGGCGCTGGCCGAGCCCTGGGCCGAACTGCCCGACGCGGATGAAGCCGACGTCGAACGCGCCGTCCAAGCCGCGCAAACCGCTTTCGACAGCCCAGCGTGGCGTGGCCTGACCGCCACCGCGCGCGGCAAACTGTTGCGTCGTCTCGGTGACCTGATCGCTGAAAACAAGGAACAACTGGCGCAGCTGGAAAGCCGCGACAACGGCAAACTGATCCGCGAAACCCGGGGTCAGGTCGGTTATCTGCCGGAGTTCTTCCACTACACCGCGGGCCTTGCCGACAAGCTTGAAGGCGGCACCCTGCCGCTGGATAAGCCCGACCTGTTTGCCTACACCGTGCACGAAGCCATGGGTGTGGTCGCCGCGATCATTCCGTGGAACAGCCCTCTTTACCTGACCGCGATCAAACTGGCGCCGGCGCTGGCGGCGGGCAACACCATCGTGATCAAACCGTCCGAGCATGCCTCGGCGACCATTCTGGAACTGGCGCGCCTGGCCCTCGAAGCCGGGATTCCACCGGGCGTGGTCAACGTTGTCACCGGTTACGGCCCGAGCACCGGCGCCGCCCTCACCCGCCATCCGCTGATCCGCAAGATCGCCTTCACCGGCGGCGCAGCCACGGCCCGGCATGTGGTGCGCAGCAGTGCCGAGAACTTCGCCAAGCTGTCGCTGGAACTGGGCGGCAAGTCACCGAACATCATCTTCGCCGACGCTGATCTGGACAGTGCGATCAATGGTGCGATTGCCGGGATCTACGCGGCGTCCGGCCAGAGCTGTGTATCCGGTTCGCGACTGCTGGTACAGGACGAAATCTACGACGAGTTCGTCAGCCGACTGGTGGAACGCGCCGGGCGCATCCGCATCGGTAACCCGCAGGACGACAGCAGCGAAATGGGCCCGATGGCCACCGCGCAGCAACTGGCCGTGGTGGAAGGTCTGGTGGCCGACGCCATCGCCGAAGGTGCGCGTCTGCGACTGGGCGGCAAGCGGCCGAGTGGCGTGGGCGACGGCTGGTTCTACGAACCGACGCTGTTCGAGTGCGACCGTAACTCGATGAAGATCATGCAGGAAGAAGTGTTCGGCCCGGTGGCCTCGGTCATCCGCTTCAAGGACGAAGCCGAAGCGCTGGCGATTGCCAACGACTCGCAGTTCGGCCTCGCCGCCGGCATATGGACCCGCGACCTGGGCCGTGCCCATCGACTCGCCCGGGACGTACGCTCGGGGATCATCTGGGTCAACACCTACCGCGCGGTGTCGGCGATGGCACCGATCGGCGGCTTCAAAAACAGTGGCTATGGACGCGAAAGCGGCATCGATTCGGTGCTGGCCTACACCGAACTGAAAACGGTGTGGATCAACCTCTCTCAGGCACCGATGCCTGATCCGTTTGTGATGCGCTAGGAGTCCTGCGACATGATCGAACCCGGCATTTACAAAGACGTCATGAGCTCGTTTCCGTCCGGGGTCACGGTGGTCACCACCCTCGACCCGGATGGCGGCATCGTCGGGATCACCGCCAGCGCCTTCAGTGCGCTGTCGATTGACCCGGCGCTGGTGCTGTTCTGTCCCAACTATGCTTCCGACACCTACCCGGTGCTGCGCGACAGCAAGCGTTTCGCGATCCATTTGCTGTCCGCCGACCAGACCGCCGAGGCCTACGCCTTCGCCGGCAAAGGCAAGGACAAGGCCAACGGCATCGACTGGCATTTGAGCGAGCTCGGTAACCCGATCCTCGCCAAGGCCACGGCGATCATCGAGTGCGAGTTGTGGCGCGAATACGACGGTGGCGACCACGCGATCATCGTCGGCGCGGTGAAGAACCTGATCCTGCCGGCGCAACCGGTGACGCCGATGATCTATCACAAGGGCAAGCTCGGCGCCCTGCCGACACTGGGTTGAGCGGAGGACACATGAGCCACGAAAAATATGAGCAGGGCCTGAAGATCCGCACCCAGGTGCTCGGCGAAGCCTACGTGCAGCGCTCGATCGAGAACGCCGACGACTTCACCCGCCCGCTGCAGGAAATGGTCACCGAATACTGCTGGGGCCATGTCTGGGGACGCGAGGGTCTGTCGCTCAAGGAGCGCAGCATGATCAACCTGGCGATGATCTCCGCGTTGAACCGCCCGCATGAACTCAAGCTGCATGTGCGCGGCGCCTTGCGTAACGGCCTGAGTCGTGAGCAAATACGCGAAATTCTGCTTCAGGTCGGTATTTATTGCGGCGTCCCGGCAGCCGTGGACAGTTTCCGGCTCGCCCGTGAAGCCTTCGCCGAAGCCGACGCCGAGGCCTCCAGTTAACCCCTCGGCTGTTTGAATGCCCGTCTGGCATGGACAGCCACACTAAAGAGCGGACCCCATGAAACGCCTGCCACTCGACGACAGCTTCAAGGTCAATCGCAACCCCGTCACCCTGCGCGAAATCGTGCTGGATAAACTGCGAAGCGCCATCATGAACTTCCAGCTGCTGCCGGGCGATCGCCTGGTGGAGCGCGATCTGTGCGATCGCCTGGGTGTCAGCCGTACGTCGGTGCGTGAAGCCTTGCGTCACCTGGAATCCGAGGGCCTGGTGGAGTTCGCCGACGCCAAGGGCCCGCGTGTGGCAATCATCACCCTCGCCGATGCGGTCGACATCTATGAACTGCGCTGCGTGCTCGAAGGCCTGATCGTCCAGTTGTTCACCCTGCGCGCCAAGGCCAAGGACATCAAAGCCCTGGAAAAAGCCCTCGACGAGAACCGCAAGGCGCTCAAGGACGGCGAACTGCAACAGGTAATCGACTCGGTGCAGGGTTTCTACGACGTGCTGCTGGAAGGCTCCGGCAACCATGTCGCGGCCACTCAGCTGCGCCAGTTGCAGGCACGCATCAGCTACCTGCGGGCGACCTCGGTGTCCCAGGAGAACCGTCGCGGCGCGAGCAACCAGGAAATGGAAAAAATGGTCGAGGCGATCAAGAGCGGCGATCCGCTGGCGGCGCATCAGGCGTGCGTCGATCACGTTCGCGCCGCCGCTGCGGTGGCCCTCGATTATCTCAAGCGCAAACAGGAAGAAACCGGCACCGTACTCAAAGGCACGCCGCCGATCACCCTGCCCATCCCGCTGAAAGAACCGCGCATAGGTCACTGACATGTTCAGCCCGAGCTTTTGCCCGAAATGCGGTGGCGCTGACCTCGGTCAGCAGGTGCCGCCGGGCGATACGCACGAGCGCCTGATGTGCCGCGGCTGCGGCTACATCCACTATGTAAACCCGAAGATCATCGCCGGCTGCATCATCGAGCAGGACGGCAAATACCTCTTGTGCCAACGGGCGATCCCCCCGCGCGCCGGCACCTGGACTTTGCCCGCCGGTTTCATGGAAAGCGGCGAAACCACCGAACAGGCAGCCCTGCGCGAAGTCTGGGAAGAAAGCGGCGTACGTGCGGAAATCGTCTCGCCGTACTCGATCTTCAGCGTGCCGAAGATCAGCGAGGTCTACATCATCTTCCGCGCCCTCGCGCTGGAGATCACCGGCCAGTACGGCCCGGAAACCCTCGACTACAAATTCTTCGCCCCCGAAGACATTCCGTGGGACCAGATTTACTACCCGGCGATCCGGCAGATCCTCGAACGCTACATCGAGGAACGCCAGGCCGGGGTGTATGGCATGTACATGGGCAATGACGACAGCGGCAAGATTCATTTCATGCGCTGATCGTGCTGCTTACGGCGCCATTCCTTCTACGATGATGATTTCCGCCTTCGCCCATTCCTCGCGATAACCTTTCGCTTCCTGATACGCCGCCGAGCGATAGCACGCCACCGCCTGCTCGTAGCTGTCGAACTCGATCACCACGCTGCGCTGAGGCGTCGTCCGCCCTTCCATCGCTTCGCTGCGCCCGCCTCTGGCTAAAAACTTCGCGCCGAACTCGGCGAACGCTTTTGGCGCGCGCTGGGTGTATTGGCTGTAGTGATCGGGATCGGTGATGTCCACGTGAGCAATCCAGTACGCCTTCATAGTGACCTCTCAGTTGAATTTGTATTATGGTATACCACGAATTTCATCCACATCGAGAGTCCAGCATGGCCTTCAACAGCATCGAAGAAATCATCGAAGATTATCGCCTCGGCAAAATGGTGTTGCTGGTCGATGACGAAGACCGGGAAAACGAAGGCGACCTGCTGCTGGCCGCTAATCGTTGCACGCCCGAGGCGATCAGTTTCATGGCCCGTGAGGCTCGGGGGCTGATTTGCCTGACGTTGACCGACGATCATTGCCAGCGCCTGGGACTTGAGCAAATGGTGCCGAGCAATGGCAGCGTGTTCAGCACGGCGTTCACGGTTTCCATCGAAGCGGCGGTCGGCGTGACTACCGGGATTTCCGCTGCCGACCGCGCTTGTACGGTGGCCGCTGCGGTGGCGCCGAATGCTCGCGCAGAAGACCTGGTGCAGCCCGGCCATATCTTCCCGCTGCGCGCCAAGGAAGGTGGCGTGCTGACCCGTGCCGGCCATACCGAGGCCGGTTGTGATCTGGCGCGCCTCGCCGGTTTCACGCCAGCGTCGGTAATCGTCGAAGTGATGAACGACGACGGCACCATGGCCCGCCGCCCGGATCTGGAAGTTTTTGCGCGCAAGCACGGGATCAAGATCGGCACCATCGCCGACCTGATCCACTATCGCCTGAGCACCGAACACACCATCGAGCGCATCGGCGAGCGGGAGTTGCCGACGGTGCATGGCACCTTCCGTTTGATCACTTTCGAAGATCGCATCGAGGGTGGTGTGCACATGGCGATGGTCATGGGCGAATTGCGTCGCGAAGAACCGACGCTGGTGCGCGTGCATGTGATCGATCCGCTACGGGATCTGGTCGGCGCCGAGTACAGCGGGCCAACGAACTGGACGCTATGGGCAGCGTTGCAACGTGTCGCCGCCGAAGGGCATGGCGTGGTCGTGGTGCTGGCCAATCATGAGTCGTCGCAGGCGTTGCTGGAGCGAGTGCCGCAGCTGACTCAGCCGCCACGGCAGTTCAGTCGTTCGCAATCGCGGATCTATTCCGAGGTGGGAACCGGGGCGCAGATTCTGCAGAACCTGGGCGTCGGTAAGCTGCGTCACCTGGGCCCGCCGCTCAAATACGCCGGTTTGACCGGCTACGATCTTGAGGTAGTCGAGAGCATTCCGTTCACCGAATAACCCCGTTTGCCAGATAGCCGGTAAGGCAAAGTGCTTGCACAATGTTTGGAATACCATAATATGATATTCCATAGACCGGACGACCTGAAAAACCGTCCAGCTACTGCTCCCGACAGGCGGGCAACAACGCAAGCCCGCTCAAAAACACAACAATGAGGGCGTAAAAATGGTGTTGAACAAAGCTGCAACCGCGATTTTTCTTGCGGGACTGCTGAGCGTGACCGGTCAGGCCGCGATGGCCGCCGAGAGTGTGAACTTTGTCAGCTGGGGCGGTAGCACCCAGGATGCGCAGAAACAGGCCTGGGCCGATCCATTCAGCAAGGCCAGCGGCATCACCGTTGTGCAGGACGGTCCGACCGACTACGGCAAACTCAAAGCCATGGTCGAGAGCGGCAACGTGCAATGGGACGTCGTTGATGTCGAAGCCGACTTTGCCCTGCGCGCCGCCTCCGAAGGCCTGCTTGAACCCCTCGACTTCAAACAGATCCAGCGCGACAAGATCGACCCGCGTTTTGTCAGCGACTACGGCGTCGGTTCGTTCTTCTTCTCCTTCGTCCTCGGTTATAACGAGGGCAAGCTCGGCGCCAACAAGCCTCAGGACTGGAGCGCGCTGTTCGACACCAAGACCTTCCCCGGCAAACGCGCCCTGTACAAATGGCCAAGCCCCGGCGTGCTTGAACTGGCGTTGCTCGCCGACGGCGTGCCGTCCGACAAGCTTTACCCGCTGGACCTGGATCGCGCCTTCAAGAAACTCGACACCATCAAGAAAGACATCGTCTGGTGGGGCGGCGGCGCGCAGTCGCAGCAACTGCTGGCCTCCGGTGAAGCGAGCATGGGCCAGTTCTGGAACGGCCGGATTCACGCCCTGCAAGAAGACGGCGCACCGGTCGGCGTGAGCTGGAAGCAGAACCTGGTCATGGCCGACATCCTGGTCGTACCAAAGGGTTCGAAAAACAAGGACGCGGCGATGAAGTTCCTGGCCAGCGCCAGCAGCGCGAAGGGTCAAGCGGACTTCTCCAACCTGACCGCCTACGCCCCGGTCAACGTCGACAGCGTGGCGCGTCTGGACTCGACGCTGGCCCCGAACCTGCCGACTGCCTACGCTAAGGATCAGATCACTCTTGATTTCGCGTACTGGGCCAAAAACGGCCAGGCCATCGCGACACGGTGGAACGAATGGCTGGTCAAATGAAAATGGCGGCCACCGCGTCCCGTCCCTCCACTGCCACCGGGAGCGCCGCCAGCGCTGCCGGGTCGGCCGCCGGAAAAAAGGCGAGTGCCATGGCGCCAGCCCCGTCCCTCAAGCAACGCTGGCGCGGCGCCGGCAACCTCGCGCCGGCGCTGCTGTTCCTCGGCCTGTTCTTTCTCGCGCCGTTGATTGGCCTGCTGTTGCGCGGCGTGCTGGAACCCGTGCCGGGCCTCGGCAACTATGAGCAACTGTTCGCCAATTCGGCGTACGCCCGGGTGCTGTTCAACACCTTTTCGGTGGCCGGACTGGTAACCGTGTTCAGCCTGCTGCTGGGCTTCCCGCTGGCGTGGGCAATCACCCTGGTGCCACGGGGCTGGGGCCGCTGGATCCTCAACATCGTGCTGTTGTCGATGTGGACCAGCCTCCTTGCCCGCACCTATTCGTGGCTGGTGCTGTTGCAGGCCTCGGGCGTCATCAATAAAGCCCTGATGGCCATGGGCATCATCGATCAGCCGCTGGAAATGGTGCACAACCTGACCGGCGTGGTGATCGGCATGAGCTACATCATGATCCCGTTCATCGTGCTGCCGTTGCAGGCGACCATGCAGGCCATCGACCCGATGATCCTGCAGGCCGGTTCGATCTGTGGCGCCAGCCCGTGGACCAACTTCTTCCGGGTGTTCCTGCCGCTGTGCCGGCCGGGCCTGGCGTCCGGCGGGTTGATGGTGTTCGTGATGTCGCTCGGTTACTACGTCACCCCGGCGCTGCTGGGCGGGGCGCAGAACATGATGCTGCCGGAGTTCATCATTCAGCAGGTGCAGTCGTTCCTCAACTGGGGTCTGGCCAGCGCCGGCGCCGCGTTGCTGATCGTCATCACCCTGGTGCTGTTCTACTTCTACCTGAAGCTCCAGCCGGAATCCCCGGTTGGCGCCAGTAACGCGAGGTAAGCCGACATGCTCCTGACTCCCAACGCCATGAGCCGCCGGATGCGCTTCGGCCTGTACGCCACCACCGGGCTGATCGCGCTGTTTCTGCTGCTGCCGATCGTCTTCATTGTCCTGCTGTCGTTCGGCTCGTCCCAGTGGCTGGTGTTCCCGCCGCCGGGCTGGACGCTGAAATGGTACGGCCAGTTCTTCTCCAATGCCGACTGGATGAGCGCAGCACTGGCCAGCCTCAAGGTTGCAGTACTGACCACGATCTGCGCCGTCGCCCTCGGTTTGCCGACTGCCTTTGCGCTGGTTCGCGGGCGCTTTCCCGGTCGGGAAATGCTCTACGGCCTGTTCACCCTGCCGATGATTGTGCCGCTGGTGATCATCGCCGTGGCGGTGTACGCGCTGTTCCTCAAGCTCGGTTATACCGGGACGATGTTCGCCTTCGTCGTCAGCCATGTGATCGTCGCGCTGCCGTTCACCATCATCTCGATCATCAACTCGCTGAAGCTGTTCGATCAGTCGATTGAGGACGCGGCAGTGATCTGCGGTGCGTCACGCTTGCAAGCGGTGTTCAAGGTGACCTTTCCGGCGATTCGTCCGGGGATGGTGGCCGGCGCGCTCTTCGCCTTTCTGGTTTCGTGGGACGAAGTGGTGCTCAGCGTGATGATGGCCAGCCCGACCCTGCAAACCCTTCCCGTGAAAATGTGGACCACCCTGCGCCAGGACCTGACGCCCGTGATCGCCGTCGCCTCGACGCTGCTGATCGGCCTGTCGGTATTGGTCATGGTGATCGCCGCCGCCCTGCGTCGGCGCAACGAAATCAGCGCCTGAGCGCCAGGAGTACGACATGAGTGCCGTGATCAAAGACGCATCCCAGCAGAACGACAAACCCCTGGTCAGCCTGCGCAACCTGAACAAGCACTACGGCGATTTCGCCGCCGTGGACAACATCTCGCTGGACATCAAGGACGGCGAATTCCTGACCTTCCTCGGCTCCAGCGGCTCGGGCAAAAGCACCACGCTGTCGATGCTCGCCGGCTTCGAAACCCCGAGCAGCGGCGAGATCCTGGTCAACGGCCAGTCGCTGGTCAACGTGCCGCCGCACAAGCGCGACATCGGCATGGTGTTCCAGCGTTATTCGCTGTTCCCGCATCTGTCAGTGCGCGACAACATCGCGTTCCCGCTGGCGATCCGCAAACTCGCGGCTGCCGAACGCGACAAACGTGTCGATGCGATGCTGAAACTGGTGCAACTCGAACAGTTCGCCCATCGCCGCCCTTCACAATTGTCCGGCGGCCAGCAGCAACGGGTCGCCATCGCTCGCGCTCTGGTCTATGAGCCACGCATTCTGTTGATGGACGAACCTCTTGGTGCGCTGGACAAGAAACTGCGCGAAGACTTGCAGGATGAACTGCGCCAGTTGCACCGTCGTCTCGGCATCACCATCGTCTACGTGACCCACGACCAGGAAGAAGCCATGCGCCTGTCCCAGCGCATCGCGATTTTCAGTCACGGCAAGATTGTCGGGCTCGGCAGCGGTTATGACCTGTACCAGAATCCGCCGAATGCGTTTGTGGCGTCGTTCCTCGGCAACTCGAACTTCCTCAAGCTCAAGGCTCAGGGCAACGGGGTGGCAGGTTTTGAAGGGCAGTCGCTGTCGATTCGACTGACCGCTGGATTGCAGACCGGGCAGGATGTGCTGCTGATGGTGCGCCCGGAAAAGGCTTTGGCGTTGAGTGTGCAGCAGGCGGCGAGTGAGCCGTTGGTAGCTGGCTGGAATGAGGTGTCGGCGAAGGTGGTTGAAGTGCTGTTTCTGGGTGAGAGCCAGACGTGCAGTGTGGTCACGTCGGGTGGCACGTCCATGACCGTGAAAGCATTGTCGGCGGCAGGGATGCCGTTGAAGGCCGGGGATCCGGTGCAGGTGCGTTGGGCGACGGCGGATGCATGCGTCTACACCGAGTGGGCCGAAAGCGATCTGAACAAAGCCGCAGGCGCACACTGATTCAACAGATATTTGCGTGTCACTCGCTGGCCACCACAACGTCGGGTTGTGGTGGCCATTTTTTTAAACGATGGCCGTGTAGCCTTCGATCTGGTCCGGCCAAACCGTCAACACCTCAAACCCATCCTCCGTCACCGCCACCATGTGCTCCCACTGCGCCGACAATGACTGATCCTTGGTCACCACCGTCCAGCCATCCGCCAGGCTCTTCACATGGCGCTTGCCGGCATTGAGCATCGGCTCGATGGTGAAGATCATGCCCGCCTTCAGCTTCAGGCCCTGCTCCGGATAACCGTAATGCAGCACTTGCGGCTCATCGTGATAGACCTTGCCGATCCCGTGCCCGCAATACTCGCGCACCACGCTGAACCCTTCCTTTTCCGCCAGGCTTTGAATCGCATGGCCGATGTCGCCCAGCGTCGCGCCCGGCCGCACCATGCGGATGCCGGCGCACATGGCGTCGTAAGTGGTCTTGATCAGGTGCCGCGCCTTGGGTGTTGGTTCGCCGACCACGTACATGCGGCTGGTGTCGCCGAACCAGCCATCCTTGATGACGGCGATGTCGAGGTTGACGATATCGCCATCCTTCAGCACCCGACCCGATGGAATGCCATGGCAGACCACGTCGTTGACCGACGCGCAGACGGTTTTCGGGAAGCCGTGATAACCGACATTGGCCGGAATCGCTTTCTGCACGTTGACGATGTAGTCGTTGCACAAGCGGTCGAGCTGATCGGTGGTGACGCCAGCCTTGACGTGCGGCACCAGCATCGCCAGAACCTCGGCGGCCAGTTTGCCGGCCTCGCGCGACTGGGCGATTTCGGCCGGGGTGTTGATCTTGATCGGGTTTCTCATGCCTTGGCTGCCTCTTGAACCGGGACGTTCTGCGCGGCATCGGCCAGGGCACAGATTTGTTGCAGATCCAGACCACCCGCCTGCTCGGCGCGAATCAGCAACCGGCAGATGGCGTGGTGATCAAGGTCGGGATAGAGCTCGGCGAGCATGCCGATGCGCATCCAGTGCTCGGCCTGCGCGTTGATCGAGCGGCTGAGTGCGTTGCTGGAGATGCGCAGATTCTCGTGCATGTCCTCTGAAATCTTCACAATGCCCATGGCAATTTCCGATACGAAGTGTATATGGTTCGTATATTAATCGTACGCCGCCACGGATTGCAAACTTTGCTGGCCCAGTAAATCGCAGGCAAAAAAAAGCTGCCAAAGTTGGCAGCCAAAATCATGAAAAGCACGCGATGTATTGGGGGCAAGAATAGGCGGCCGATAATGACAGTGTCATGACAGCGATGAATTCATTGAACCGCCCCGCCCGCGTCATCAGGTTGTCATCGAACCCACGGCAGAATCCTCGCAAACCGTCCCGAGCCTCCCGACGGAAGATTTGCAAGGACTCCCATGAAAGAAGACACCTCGCTGTTTGCTGCCATCGACCTGGGCTCGAATGCGTTTCGCATGATGATTGGCCAGTCGGTACGCAGCAGAAAGGGCTTCATGATTCAGGAGGTCAAAACCTTGCGCGAGCCAGTGCGGCTGGCCGAAGGTTTCGACGGCCGGGCATTGGACGAAATGGCGCTGGATCGCGGTTGGCAGGCCTTGGCGCGGTTCGGCAAGAAGCTGCGCGGTTTCGAGCCCGGTCGTGTGCGAGCAGTCGCTACGAGCGCCGTGCGCGAGGCAGACAACGCGCAGTTGTTCCTGGCCAGCGCGGAACGGCACCTGGGGTTTCGCATCGATGTGATTTCCGGGCATGAAGAAGCGCGCCTGGTCTACGCCGGTGTGGCCCACACCCTGCCGGTCGCCGATGACATGCGACTGGTGGTCGACATTGGCGGCGGCTCCACCGAACTGATTCTCGGCCAGGGCTCGCAGCCGCTGCTGACCGAAAGCATTGCCATCGGCAGCGGCACCTTGAGCGCGCGCTACTTTCGCAATGGCGAGATTTCCGCCGGCGCCCTGCAAGAAGCCGAACGGGTGGCCATCCTGCAATTCGAAAAAGTCGCCCGGCGCTATCGCGCCCAAGGCTGGCAGCAGACGATCGGCTCTTCGGGCACCGCGCGGATGCTCGCCAAGGTGCTCAAGGCCAATCGCCTGAACGATTACGGCCAAAGCGGCATCACCTACGGCGGCCTGCTGCGGCTGTCGTTGCGCCTGCTGGAAGTCAGCAATGTTCAACAGCTGAAACTGGCCGGCCTGCAACCCCATCGCCAGAGCATTCTGCCCGGCGGCCTGGTGGTCATGCTGGCGGCATTCAAGGTGTTCGGGATCGCGCAAATGGTGCCGTCCGAACCGGGATTGCGACTGGGCGTTCTGCACGGCCTGATGAGCAATCACTGAACGATTTTCGCTGCAGGATTTTCATTGCAGAATCAAGCCATCCGTGACGCTGAAGACGCCCTTTGAATACTCAATGACGCCTCTGTGTAAACCTCTGTAAATCGCTCCCTTCCCCTCTCTGATTTCGTTCTATCGTTAGATCGAAATGGCTGAATTGCACGCTGACTAAAGGTTGCGACAGTTGATGTCTGCGCCTATGTTGCACGCGAGCTTTTCCCCCGCGAATGGAACGCGATCAACACCACAAAGAGGTGAAGAAATGTCAAAGGAATCACGCCCTGCCGTACTTGGGCTGATCGGCAATACTCCGCTGGTACAAGTCACCCGCTTCGATACCGGCCTGTGCACCCTGTTTCTCAAACTTGAATCCCAGAACCCCGGCGGATCGATCAAGGATCGTATCGGCCTGGCGATGATTGACGCCGCCGAACGCGACGGTCGCCTGCAACCCGGTGGCACGATCGTTGAAGCCACCGCCGGCAACACCGGCCTGGGCCTGGCACTGGTTGGCCGCGCCAAGGGCTACCGCGTCGTGCTGGTCGTGCCGGACAAGATGTCCACGGAGAAAGTCCTGCACCTCAAGGCCATGGGCGCCGAAGTGCACATCACCCGTTCCGATGTCGGCAAGGGTCACCCCGAGTACTACCAGGACGTCGCCGCCCGTCTGGCGAAAGACATTCCCGGCGCCTTCTTCGCCGACCAGTTCAACAACCCGGCCAACCCGCTGGCCCACGAATGCAGCACTGCACCGGAAATCTGGGCGCAGACCGAGCATGACCTGGACGCCATCGTGGTCGGCGTCGGCTCGGCCGGCACGCTGACCGGCCTGACCCGCTTCTTCAAGCGCGTGCAGCCGGATCTTGAAATGGTCCTGGCCGACCCGGTCGGTTCGGTGATGGCTGAATACAGCCGCAGCAAACATCTCGGCACCGCCGGTTCGTGGGCGGTGGAAGGCATCGGCGAAGACTTCATTCCGTCGATCACCGACCTGTCGAGCGTGCGTAGCGCCTACTCGATCAGCGACGAAGAAAGCTTCGATCACGCCCGCCAGTTGCTGAAAGCCGAAGGCATTCTCGGCGGTTCGTCCACCGGCACCCTGCTCGCCGCCGCGCTGCGTTACTGCCGTGAGCAGACCGTGCCGAAACGTGTGGTCAGCTTCGTCTGCGACACCGGTACTCGCTACCTGTCGAAGGTCTACAACGACCAATGGATGACCGATCAGGGCCTGTTGCAGCGCAAACGCTACGGCGATCTGCGCGACCTGATTGCCCGACGTTTCGAAGACGGCAAAGTCGTCAGCGTCGGCCCGGACGACACGCTGATGACCGCGTTCCAGCGCATGCGCCTGGCCGATGTCTCGCAGTTGCCGGTGCTGGTGGATGGCAAACAATTGGTCGGCGTGATCGACGAATCGGACATTCTGGTGCGCGTACACGAAGACGCCTCGCTCTTCAGCAAACCCGTCGCCCATGCGATGACAGACAAGTTGCAAACCCTCGCCCCCGGCGCCACGCTGGCTGAACTGGAAGCCGTGCTCAGCAGCGGCCTGGTGGCGATCATTGCCGACGCTTCCGGCTTCCACGGCCTGATCACCCGCGTCGACATGCTCAATCAGTTACGGAGATCCCTCGCATGAGTCAGCACGACAAGAACGCCCGCCCTCAGGGCTTCGCCACCCGCGTGATCCACGCAGGGCAAACGCCGGACCCAACCACCGGCGCGCTGATGCCGCCGATCTACGCCAACTCGACGTACCTGCAAGACAGCCCTGGCGTGCACAAGGGTTTCGACTACGGCCGCTCGCACAACCCGACGCGTTTTGCGCTGGAGCGTTGCGTGGCGGATCTGGAAGGCGGCACCCAGGCCTTCGCCTTCGCTTCCGGGCTGGCGACGATTTCCACCGTGCTCGAACTGATCGACGCCGGCTCGCACATCGTCTCCGGCAATGACCTGTACGGCGGCACGTTCCGCCTGTTCGACAAGGTGCGCCAGCGCAGTGCCGGGCATCGTTTCAGCTACGTTGACCTGGCCGACCTGTCGGCGTTCGAAGCGTCGCTGCAGGACGACACGCGCATGGTCATGGTGGAGACGCCAACCAACCCGCTGCTGAGCCTGTCCGACCTCGCCGCCATTGCGCGCATCTGCAAGGCCCGCGGCATCATCTGCGTGGCCGACAACACCTTCGCCAGCCCATGGATCCAGCGTCCGCTGGAACTGGGTTTCGACATCGTGCTGCACTCGACCACCAAATACCTGAACGGTCACTCCGACGTGATCGGCGGCATCGCGGTGGTGAGCGACAACCCAGCACTGGCCGAGCGCCTGGGCTTTCTGCAGAACGCCGTCGGTGCCATCTCCGGCCCGTTCGACGCGTTCCTCACCCTGCGCGGTGTGAAGACGCTGGCGCTGCGTATGGAGCGTCATTGCAGTAACGCGCTGGAGCTGGCGCGCTGGCTGGAACAACAGCCGCAGGTCAAACGCGTCTACTACCCGGGCCTGGAATCCCATCCCCAGCACGAACTGGCCAAGCGTCAGATGCGTGGTTTCGGCGGGATGATTTCCCTGGATCTGAACAGTGATCTGGCAGGCGCACGCCGCTTCCTGGAGAACGTGCAGATCTTCGCCCTGGCCGAAAGCCTCGGCGGTGTGGAAAGCCTGATCGAGCACCCGGCGATCATGACCCACGCGACCATCCCGGCCGAAACCCGTGCCAAGCTCGGCATCGGTGACAGCCTGGTGCGTCTGTCGGTGGGCGTCGAGGACATCGAAGACCTGCGGGCGGATCTGGCGCAGGCGCTGGCCAGTATCTAACTCGCAAAAACGTCAAAGCCCGCACGATGCGGGCTTTGGTGTTTGAGTAGGCGGCCAGTGCTGGTCTCTGGCTTACGAGGTTTATCAGGACTCTCACAGTACAGGCAATGTGCTCTGCTGCTTCACACGGCATAAGGGCTGGAACCCAGCGCGGGGTTCTTTCTAACCGTGTACCCTTCGGAACGCGCCCAACGCTTCCTCGCTATCCGCTTGCGCATCAGTCTGCGTCTTCGCCTACATTCTTGAGCCTAGCAAACACGCTGCTTTGCGCTACGCGGTTTTTAGATTGATTGTTTTCTAGCGCTGGCCTGCAAGGAAGGTAACCGACTATCGCCTTCGCGCCCCTTCCCCCCGCCATCCACCAAGCGCGAACTATACTTTTCAGTTCGCTGTCCGGATTTCATGTAAACCGTCGACACCTGTGCGCCCTGGGGTGCGCCCGTGCCAATCGCCAATCTGGTTAACCCCGGGCCAACGAGCCTTCCGTCGAGGATCCAATGACGGGCAATGCTCGGATGCTTTGTGGCTGATGGGTCGTGGAGAAAATCATGAAACACAAGCTTTGGTCAGGCGTCGTCCTGGCGGTCGCTGCATCGGTTGTGGTGATGCCCAGTGTCTGGGCTGCGCAGGCTCAGGCGCTGGCGTCTGATGGGGCGGATCATGTCAAGGCCGGGGCGGTTGCTTCGGATGGTTCGGATCATGTCGGCGCGGGTGCAGTAGCTTCAGATGGTTCGGATCACGTTGGCGCTGGGGCTGTGGCCTCCGACGGTTCCGATCACGTCGGTGCTGGCGCGGTGGCTTCTGACGGTTCCGATCACGTTGGCGCTGGCGCGGTGGCTTCTGACGGTTCCGACCATGTCGGTGCCGGCGCTGTAGCCTCTGACGGCTCCGACCATGTCGGTGCTGGCGCGGTGGCTTCTGACGGTTCCGATCACGTTGGCGCTGGCGCGGTGGCTTCTGACGGTTCCGACCATGTCGGTGCCGGCGCTGTAGCCTCTGACGGCTCCGACCACGTCCGCGCGGGCGCCCTCGCCTCCGATGGCGGCGATAAAGTGGGGGCCAGTCGATTCGCGTCCACTCGCGTTGGCGTAGGCTCTGACCAGGTCGCTTCCGCCCTCATGAACGGCAGTTATTCAGATCAGTTCAACAGTCCTCAATGACCGCTATCGGCGCAACCAGCCAACCACTGGTTGCGCCGCACTAGCACATCACTCTGCTTACGCTCGCAACACTCTTTCAAGACCTCTTCGATAGTGCCGCGGTGCCCAAAAGTGCGTCGCCAACTCTTTTTGATGTAATTGACTCCACAACTTGTATAAAATCCCGCCTCTCAATTACCTCATCTTAAATAAGCCTACCAGAGAGAATCATGGAACAACTAACATTGGACGAAACGGACTACACCACCATCCTCGCTGGCCACTTAAACAGCTATACAAAAAGCAAGACAGATCACAACTTCCCAGCGCCTTCAACACCACACTCGAAACGACAATCATATAAGAACCTGGATAAATCAAGCTGCTTCGACCTCATTCAAAGAATATCTGAATCATCGCTTCTGATCCTCGAAGTTAAAGTAACTCACAACGGAATAAAACTGCACAGCTTCAATGAACAACAAAGAATCATAGACTGCGCACTGAGAGACATCGGCATACCGCTAGAGTACTGCTACAACAATAAAGATGACTATCACGAAGTCAACGACGCCGAATATACACTCCTTAAAACAATGACTTCGCATCCTTTGCTGGTGTGTGACGAAAAAGGAAAAATCACAAAGCAGGAGCAACATATCGACTTGAAAAAGCTTGTCGACAAATTAATCAGCTCAGACAACTCAAACGCGGGCACGATAGGAGCCTTATTTAGCAACGGTCTCATTTTGCGAATGAGAGATCTGAACATCAAGGCACTTTTCTTTTCCGCACATGCGGGAGATTTGACACTTTACAGTGAAGAAGACATTTACGACATTTACGAGTGCTACTCAAAAAATGTTTCGCTTGGCAAAGGAATAGACTTGGAAAAAGCAACCCGCGCTGAACTCACCAACGAATTCAAGTCCTGCGCCGAAAAACTAAAAAATACCTTGGCCGCCTGGGAAGCAAAAAAGAAGCGTGACAACAATCCAGAAACCCCTGACTCTTTCGAATTCAGTTTCTGAAAAAACACACAGAACGCACCCGCCACTAGAAGCATCATTCCAGTGGCAGGGGCGTTCTGGATAAAGGCGCGAATCAGCCCTCCAAAACCAATCACATCCTTTGGTACCTCTAGAGTCGCGATCGCCCATTGGCCGTAGCCCTTCTGCTCCCAGTGGAGCAGCCATTTTTCCAGCATCGTTTGTGTCTGCCCGATTTCGCGCAAAGGCCGGCGGGGTTGAACTGGTTTGTCTGCGGATCGCCATAGATGGCGTACAGACTTTGCAGATCATCGGATCGGGGGGGCCTGAGTATCAGGTGGTCGGTTTCTCGTGGAGGGACGCCAATCATGGATCGACCTGCGCCATCAGCTCCTGCACCGACTCCTGCCGCTTAGCATAACGCTGCGCCAACACCGCACAGACCATCAATTGAATCTGGTGAAACAGCATCAGCGGCAGGATCAACACACCAATGGTGCTGCCGGCGAACAACACCTGCGCCATCGGCACCCCAGTGGCCAGGCTCTTCTTCGAACCACAGAACAGGATGGTGATGCGGTCTTCCAGGTTGAACCCGAACAGTTTGCCCAGCACCGTCGACGCCAGCAGTACCAGCCCCAGCAGAATGCAGCAGGCCACCACCAGACCGAACAGATCGATCACCGGAATCTGATGCCAGATGCCTTCGTTCACCGCCTCGCTGAACGCGCCGTAGACCACCAGCAGAATCGAACCCTGATCGACGAATTTCAGCCAGTTCTTGTTGCGACCGACCCAGGCGCCGATCCAGCGGCGGGCGATCTGACCGGCGATGAACGGCAGCAGCAGTTGCACACTGATTTTCAGGATCGCGTCGACGGTCGAACCGCCGTCACCATGCACATTCAGCAACAGCGTCACCAGCAACGGCGTAAGAAAGATCCCGAACAGGCTGGACGCCGCCGCACTGCAGATCGCCGCCGGAATATTCCCCCGGGCCAGCGACGTGAAGGCAATCGCCGACTGCACCGTGGCCGGCAGAGCGCAGAGGTAGAGCATGCCCATGTACAGGTTGTCGCCCACCAGCGGCGACAGCAGCGGTTTGAGCGCCAGCCCCAACAGCGGAAACAGGACAAAGGTCAGACCGAACACCAACAGATGCAGGCGCCAGTGGCCGGCGCCGGCAATGATCGATTCGCGCGAAAGCTTGGCGCCGTGCAGGAAAAACAGCAGCGCAATCGCGATGTTGGTCAGCCAGCCGAAGCCGACCGCGACCTGACCACTGGCGGGCAGGAAGCTGGCGAGCAGCACCACGCCGATCAGGGTCAGGGTGAAGTTGTCGGGCAAGAATCGTGGGCGCGTCATGGTTTGCTCATCCGGGGGTTGCCAGTACGTGGAAGCGACTCTAACGTGACTGGAAATTACCGACTAACGCCGAAGAGCCTCAAGATGCCGCCAAAAGGACACGACAAGAGCGTCAGACGCAGCATTCCCGGGCTACAGAGCCTTCCGCGCCCGTTGTACGGGCGCACCGAATCGCTGCCCAATCGTGCCCTGACCCGCCGCCACAGTCATCCGTGGGTGCAGTTGTCTTACGCGATTCAGGGTGTGCTCGAAGTACAGACTGCCGCCGGCCGTTTCGTTGCGCCGCCGGAACGCGCTGTGTGGATTCCGGCGGGTGTGCCGCATCGGGTATTCAGTTCGCCGCACACGGAAATGCGCAGTCTGTACATCGATTGCAGCGTGGCGAGCTGGGCGCTGGAGCGTTGTCATGTGCTCGGCGTCAGTGATCTCTTGCGCGAGCTGATTCGGGCCTTCAGTCAGATTCCTGTCGAGTATGACCAGAGCGGCCCTCACGGACGTTTGGCGCAGGTGATCCTCGATCAACTGGCCGAAGCCCCGCAAATCGACCTGATGCTGCCACTGCCCCAGGACCTTCGTTTGCGACAGATCTATCAAAGTCTCGAGCAACATCCGGAACAGCAGACCACACTCAGTCACTGGAGCGAAAAGTTCGGCGTGACCGAGAAAACCCTGAGCCGGCTGTTCCTGCGCGATACCGGCCTGACTTTTCGCGCCTGGCGCCAGCGCTTGCGTCTGCTGGGCGCGCTGACGCCGCTGGAACGTGGCGAACGCGTCACGGAAGTGGCTCTAGCTTGCGGTTATGATTCGACGTCGGCCTTCATCGCAGCCTTTCGCCAACAGTTTGGCGAAACGCCCGGAGAATTTTTTCGATGATTTTTGTCGATATTTATCGAATTAAGACATGCCATTCGGCTAACTTCAGGGTAGAGTTTCGCCCATCAAGAATCTTTGACATCTTTCAACGATAACAATGATCAACAACCCTTTAGCGAACCTGTCGGCGGTAACAGCATGATCGAAGTCACTGAAGTCTCCATTGCCCAACTGCGCGCGGCGCTCGAATCCGGTCAGACCACCGCAGTTGAACTGGTGCAGGCGTATCTGGCGCGCATCGACGCCTTTGACGGCCCGGACACCGCCACTGCCTTGAATGCAGTGATTGTGCGTAACCCCGAGGCCTTGAAAGAGGCGCAGGCCTCCGATGCCCGTCGTGCCAAAGGCGAAACCCTTGGTCCGCTGGACGGCATCCCCTACACCGCCAAGGACAGCTATCTGGTCAAAGGCCTGACCGCTGCGTCCGGCAGCCCGGCGTTCGCCGATCTGGTGGCCCTGCGCGATGCGTTCACCATCGAGCGCCTGCGTGCGGGCGGCGCGATCTGCCTGGGCAAGACCAACATGCCGCCGATGGCCAATGGCGGGATGCAACGCGGCGTCTATGGACGCGCTGAAAGCCCTTATAACGCCGCTTATCTGACCGCGCCGTTTGCTTCCGGCTCGTCAAACGGTGCCGGCACCGCCACCGCTGCAAGCTTCTCGGCATTCGGCCTGGCCGAAGAAACCTGGTCGAGCGGTCGCGGACCTGCTTCGAACAATGGCCTGTGCGCCTACACGCCGTCGCGCGGGGTGATCTCGGTGCGCGGCAACTGGCCGCTGACGCCGACCATGGACGTGGTGGTGCCGTACGCCCGCACCATGGCCGATCTGCTGGAAGTCCTCGACGTAGTTGTCGCCGAAGACACCGACACCCGCGGCGACCTGTGGCGTCTGCAACCCTGGGTGCCGATCCCGAGCGTCGCCTCGGTGCGCCCGGCTTCCTATCTGGAATTGGCAGTGAAAAGTGATGCGCTGGCCGGCAAACGCTTGGGCGTGCCGCGCATGTACATCAACGCCGACCCCGAAGCCGGCACCAGCGAAGCACCGGGCATCGGCGGGCCGACCGGGCAACGCATCAACACCCGCGCCTCGGTGATCGATCTGTGGAAACAGGCACGCCAGGCCCTCGAAGCGGCCGGCGCCGAAGTGATCGAAGTGGATTTCCCGCTGGTCTCCAACTGCGAAGGCGATCGTCCGGGCGCGCCAACCGTGTTCAATCGCGGCATCGTCTCCAAAGAGTTCATGCACCACGAACTGTGGGACCTGTCGGCCTGGGCGTTCGATGATTTCCTGCGCGCCAACGGTGATCCGAAACTCAACCGACTGGCGGACGTCGACGGGCCGAAAATCTTCCCGCACGACCCGGGTACCCTGCCCAACCGTGAAGGCGACCTCGCCGCCGGGATGGACGAATACGTGCGCATGGCCGAGCGCGGCATCACGCCGTGGGATCAGATTCCAACCCTGCCGGACGGCCTGTGCGGTCTGGAGAAGACCCGCAAGCTCGACCTCGAAGACTGGATGGATCGCCTCGGCCTAGACGCGGTGCTGTTCCCGACCAACGCTGACGTGGGCCCGGCCGACGCCGACGTCAACCCGGCCTCGGCGGATATCGCCTGGAGCAACGGCATCTGGGTCGCCAACGGCAACCTCGCAATCCGTCACCTCGGCGTACCGACCGTCACCGTGCCGATGGGCGTGATGGCTGACATTGGCATGCCGGTGGGGCTGACCTTCGCTGGTCGCGCCTATGACGATTCGACTCTGCTGCGCTTGGCAGCGGCGTTCGAGGCGACCGGTTCGAAACGCTTGGTGCCGCCACGTACGCCGGCCCTGGCGGCAGGCAAGTAAATGCAAAACGGCGGGATCATTTGATCCCGCCGTTTTTTTTAACGCTCTGCCAGTTCTTCCAGCAAATCCGCCGAAGGCACAAAGAACAGACTGCCCGTGACCGCCGTGCTGAAGTCCAGCAACCGGTCGTAATTGCCGGGTGGCTTGCCGACAAACATGTTCTCCAGCATCTGCTCCAGCGGTTCCGGCGAACGCGCATAACCAATGAAATAAGTGCCGAACTCACCTGCGCCGGGCCGGCCGAACGGCATGTTGTCACGCAGGATCTTCACTTCCTCGCCGTCCTTGGTGATGGTCGTCAAAGCGCTGTGGGAGTTGCTCGGCTTGACCGAATCATCCAGCTCGATATCGGACAGTTTGGTTCGCCCGATCACCCGTTCCTGCGCCTCGACCGGCAATTCGTTCCATGCCTTCATGTTGTGCAGATACTTCTGCACCAGCACATAACTGCCGCCGCTGAACGCCTGATCTTCATCGCCTACGAGGGTGAAATGCTCGGCCTTGCGCCCGACCGGATTTTCCGTGCCGTCGACAAATCCGATGATGCTGCGCATGTCGAAATAGCGGAATCCCTGTACCTCGTCGGTGACCGTCACGGCACCGTCCAGCGCCGACATCAGCTGCGTCGCCAGTTCAAAACACAGGTCCATCTGATCGGCGCGAATATGCAGCAGCAAGTCGCCAGGCGTGGAGACGGCGCGCCGCCCTTCTACACCGAATTCGCGAAAGTCATGCAAGGACGCCGGTCGTGGGCTGCCGAACAGGCGATCCCAGGCGCTGGAAGAAAAACCACAGACGCAGGACAGGCTTCCCGAGGGAACGCGCTTGCCGACCGAGCGCGTCAAACCCGCGATATCGGCGCACCAGCCGCGGACTTTTTCGGCCGCCTCGGCTTCGGCGTTGAGGGTCGCCACGATGAATATCGCAGCGCTGGTGATCGGGCTGCAGACGGCTTGAGGATCTGGCGTGTCGATGATCGTCGCTCCTGGCGTGATGGACTGGCTCGACAGCGAGGTTAGCAAAGAAGTGTTGAATGAAGTATTACCCGTGCGCTGCCCGTGTCGTCCGACACTTCGCTTTTAACGAACAATGCCCACGAAATAAACGATTTTTCTTCGTCGGAATTCTCCTACTAGCATGGCCCCGTCTACCCCGAAAAACACAAAGACAGGGAGAACGACATGCACCCCATCAATATCGGCGAACCCTGGATGTGGGTCGCCTTTATCGTTTTTGTCCTCGCCATGCTGGCTGTTGACCTGTTTGTCTTCGGCGGGCGCAAGGCGCATCGGGTCTCGGTGCGCGAAGCCTCATCCTGGGTAATTGCCTGGTGCATGCTGGCGCTGGCCTTCGCCGGATTGCTCTGGTGGTATCTGAACGGCGAGTTCGGGCCCGAAATCGCCCAGCGCAAGACCCTGGAATTCCTCACCGGCTATCTGATCGAGCAGTCGCTGTCGATCGATAACATGTTTGTCTTCGTGATGATCTTCGGCTACTTCGCCGTGCCGCCGGAGTTGCAGCGGCGGGTGCTGTTGTACGGCGTGCTCGGCGCGATCGTGATGCGGGCGGCGATGATCTTTGCCGGGGTGTGGCTGGTCTCTCAGTTCACGTGGCTGCTGTATGTGTTCGGCGTGTTCCTGATCATCACCGGGATCAAGATGCTGGTGTTTGCCGAGCAGCAACCGGACCTCGATAACAATCCGCTTCTGCGCTGGGTACGCGGGCATCTGCGGATCACCAATGGCTTTCACGGCGAACGTTTTTTCGTGTTGCAGAACGGCGTGCGCTGGGCCACACCGATGTTTCTGGTGCTGGTGCTGATCGAGGCCAGCGACTTGATGTTCGCGGTCGACAGCATCCCGGCGATTTTCGCGGTGACGACCGATCCGTTCATCATTTTCACGTCGAACATCTTCGCGATCATGGGCCTGCGGGCGCTGTATTTTCTGCTGGCGGACATGGCGGACCGCTTTCATCTGCTCAAATACGGACTGGCACTGGTGCTGGTGTTCATCGGCGGGAAGATGACGGCGATGCCGTGGTTTCACATGCCGGTGGAGTGGTCGCTGGCGATTGTCGGCGGACTGATTCTGGCGTCGGTGTTGCTCAGTCTGGTCCTGACGAAGGGCAAGCCGCCCGAGGAAAGTCGGGCAAAATAAAAGCCGAGGGAGCGAACAGGATTCGCTCCCTCGGCTTTGAATTCACTTATCGGACTTGATGCTGGTCCAGACCCGCGTCCGCACCCGCTCCAGCTTCTGCGGCAATGGCTGCACCACGTACAACGTCTTGAGCGCTTCGCTGGTCGGCGTCAGGTTCGGGTTGCCGGTGATTTCCTTGTTGATCAGCGGCAGCGAATCCTTGTTGGCATTCGGATAGCCGAGGAAGTCACTGATCGAGGCGATGACTTTCGGTTCAAGCAAAGTGTTGAGGAACTCGTGGGCCTCTTCAACGTTTTTGGCGCTCTTCGGAATGGCGAAGGTGTCGAACCAGATCGGCGCGCCTTCCTTCGGCAAGCGCCAGTCGACCACCACGCCGTTACCCGCCTCTTTGGCACGGTTGCCGAACTGGTAGAAGCTGCCGGAGTAACCGATGGCCACGCAGATGTCGCCGTTGGCGATGTCGGTCATGTACTTGGCCGAGTTGAAGTAGGTGACGTAAGGGCGAACCTTGAGCATCAGGTCCTTGGCTTTCTCATAGTCGGCCGGGTTCTGGCTGTTCGGGTCCAGGCCCAGGTAATGCAGGGCCAGCGGCAGGATTTCCGACGGCGAATCAAGCATCGCCACGCCGCAGGATTTCAGTTTTTCCATGTTCTCGGGCTTGAACACCAGGTCCCAACTGTCCACGGGCGCATTCTCGCCAAGTGCAGCCTTGACCTTGGCCGGGTTGAAACCGATTAGCACCGTGCCGACCATGTACGGCACGCCGTACTGATTGCCGGGGTCGTTGGAGTCGAGCAACTTGAGCAGCGCCGGGTCCTGGTGACTCCAGTTCGGCAGCTTGGACTTGTCGAGTTTCTGGAACACGCCGGCCTTGATCTGGGTATCGAGGAACTGGTTCGACGGCACTACCAGGTCGTAACCGGAGTTGCCGGTCAGCAACTTGGCTTCGAGGGATTCGTTGGTGTCGAAGGTGTCCCAGGTCACTTTGATGTTGCTTTTGGCGGCGAAATCCTTGGGCACCGCTGGCAGAATGTAATCCGCCCAGTTGTACACCCGCAGTTCGCGCTGTTCGGCTTGCACGGCGCTTGCCAGCAGCGTCAGCCCGCACACAGTGGCGCCCAGAATGCGTTTCATCGTGACCATATTGTGTTTCCCCGAATGCAGCGTGAGTCGATGGTTTTTATGTTCTGTACACGGCAGCGGCTGTCAGATCAGCCAAGGGCAAGGAAGGTGCAGCGTTTAGTTATGGCTTCGATTCTTGCCGACAGCGTAGTCGGAGCACAGTGGCCGGTTGGCCAAAAGGGGATCGATATGGCCAATTTGCGTGACCGCCAGAATACTGAAACGACAATGCCCGGCGATTGGCCGGGCATTGTTTGAGTAGCGTTCACAGGATCAGTCGGTAAAGCCCAACCGCGTCGCCCTGCTCTCCTGCGCCTGTCCACGCGTCGCCAGACAGTAATACAACGGGCAGGTCACGATCAGGCCGACCAACCATGACAGGTCTGCGCCGTCCACCAGATTGGCGTAAGGGCCGACATAAAGTGAGGTATTGGCAAACGGCAACTGCACGATGATGCCGATGAAATAGGCAATGATCGCGTGCAGATTGAAGCGCCCGTAGATACCGCCATCGGCGCGGAAGATCGAGGCGATGTCATAGCTGCCGCGCTTGATCAGATAGAAATCGATCAAGTTGATCGACGCCCACGGCACCAGCACCAGCAGCAACGCCAGAATCAGCCCGATGAACTCGGAAATGAAATCCGCCGACGCGCCCAACGCCACCACGCAGCAGCCCGCCAGCACCACGCTCGACAACATCACTCTCACTTTGATACTCGGCGTCCATTGGCTGGCAAAGGTCTGGATCGAGGTGATGATCGACAACACCGCGCCGTACAGATTCAGCGCGTTGTGGCTGATGATGTTGAGCAGGAACAGCACCATCAGAATCGGCCCCAGCCAACCCGTGGACTGCTTGACCGCCGCCATCGCTTCGGTGCCTTCCGGCGTCGCCAACACTGCCACCGCGCCGAATGTGAACGACAGAATCGTGCCCAGCGTGGCGCCCAGATAAGTTGCGATAAATGGCTTGGCGATGCCGATGTCCGCCGGCAGGTAACGCGAATAGTCAGAAACGTACGGCGAGAAGCTGATCTGCCAGATGATCCCCAGAGACACCGTCGCCAGCCACCCGGACAGGTTGAAGCTGCCGCGGGTGAAGAAGTCTGCCGGCAAGTCATGGGCAAAGATGTAGATGAATCCGGCCAGCAGCGCGCTGCCCATCACCCAGGTGCCGATGCGATTGAGCGTATGGATGAAGTTGTAGCCGATCACGCCGATCGCCGTGGCGCTGAGGGCGCCGATCAGGATGCTCAACGGCGCCGGCACCGACGGCGCAATGCCGACGATGGACTTACCGGCCAGCACGATGTTGGAAATGAAAAAACCGATGTAGATGATCGCCGCGAAGAACACGATCAGCAGTGCACCGTAACGCCCGAACTGACCACGACTCTGCACCATCTGCGGAATGCCCATGCGAGGGCCTTGCGCCGAAGCAAGGGCGATCACCACCCCGCCAATCATGTGCCCCGACACAATCGCCAGCAGCCCCCAGAACAGGTCGAGATGAAACACCTGAACCACCATGGCGCCGGTGACGATGGGCAGTGGTGCAATGTTGGTGCTGAACCAAAGAGTAAAAAGGTCGCGGGCCTTCCCGTGGCGTTCCGCGAGTGGAACGTAGTCGACCGTGTGATTCTCGATCAACGGATCTTGCCGGGACATCTGGGACATATACATGAACTCGATTGGGTCTGTTCTTATCGTTGTATGAAGCCAAACCGGGGGCGCTTCATGGCCGCCCCTCTGATGCAGACCATATTATGGTATTCCAACATTTTCACAAGACTGATCCGCTGTTTGCGACAGCATCTGATCCGGCATCCTCCCTGATCGCCAGGCTTTACAGCTAGACAAAAGCCCCGTAAATGCTGACTTTCCGACGGATGAACCACGTTTATCGTTTCACCAAAAAAGCACTTGCAATCGATGTATTACGGTATACCATCAGACCCACAAACACATAAAAACACGCTTCACCGCACTCGAGGATTGACCAATGATCGATGCTGCCGTCTACAAACAAGTCATGGGCTCGTTCCCGTCCGGCGTCACCGTCATCACCACGCTTGATGACGACGGCCAGATCGTCGGCCTGACCGCCAGCGCCTTCAGCTCGCTGTCGATGGACCCGGCCCTGGTGCTGTTCTGCCCCAACTACAGCTCCGATTCCTACCCCGTCCTGATCAAGAACAAACGCTTTGCCATTCACGTCCTGTCTGGCGGCCAGCAGAGCGAAGCCTACGCGTTCGCCCGCAAAGGCAAGGACAAGGCGCAGGGCATCGAGTGGACGCTGAGCGAACTGGGCAACCCGATTCTGGCCAACGCGACAGCTATCATCGAATGTGAGTTGTGGCGCGAATACGAAGGCGGCGATCACGCGATCATGGTCGGCGCGGTGAAAAACCTCATCGCCCCCCAGCAGGACGCCGGCCCGTTGGTGTATTGCCACGGCAAGATGGGCGCTCTGCCCGCCTTTGCCTGACCCGCACGATTGCACTTAAACAGGCCTGCAAGCGACCGGCCGACCACAAGAGATTCGAGGTAGCGTCATGAAATTTTCCCTGTTCGTACACATGGAGCGCTGGGACGAAAGCGTCAGCCACCGTCAACTGTTCGAAGACCTGACCGAACTGACGTTGATGGCCGAGGCCGGCGGTTTCAGCACCGTGTGGATCGGCGAACACCACGCCATGGAATACACCATCTCGCCGAGCCCGATGCCGCTGCTGGCCTACCTCGCTGCCAAAACCACCACGATTCACCTGGGCGCCGGCACCATCATCGCGCCGTTCTGGCACCCGCTGCGGGTCGCCGGGGAATGCGCGTTGCTCGACGTGATCAGCAACGGCCGGATGGAAGTCGGCCTGGCCCGTGGTGCTTATCAGGTGGAGTTCGATCGTATGGCCGGCGGCATGCCTGCTTCCAGTGGCGGCCAGGCTCTACGGGAAATGGTCCCGGTGGTCCGTGCCCTGTGGCAAGGCGACTACGCCCACGACGGCGACATCTGGAAATTCCCCACCTCCACCAGCGTGCCGAAACCGATCCAGAAGCCCAACCCGCCGATGTGGATCGCCGCCCGCGACCCGGACTCGCACAACTTCGCTGTGGCCAACGGTTGTAACGTGATGGTCACGCCATTGATGAAGGGCGATGAAGAAGTCCTCGACCTGAAAAACAAATTCCAGACGGCGCTGGACAACAACCCTGATGTGCCGCGTCCGCAATTGATGGTGCTGCGTCACACCCACGTGCACTCAGTGGATGACCCGGAAGGCTGGAAAGTTGGCGCGAAGGCTATTTCACGTTTCTACCGCACCTTCGATGCGTGGTTCGGCAACAAGGAAGTGCCGGTCAACGGATTCCTCGCCCCGAGCCCGGAAGAGAAGTTCGCCGGACGGCCAGAGTTTGAACTGGAGAGCCTGCACAAGACGGCGATGATCGGCACGCCTGAGGAAATCATTCCGCGAATCAAGTACTACCAGGAACTGGGGGTGGATGAGTTCAGCTTCTGGTGTGATAACAGCTTGCCGCACGCGGAGAAGAAAAAGTCGCTGGAGCTGTTTATCAAGCATGTGGTGCCGGCGTTTCGTTAACGACTGTGCTGATTGTATCTGCCCAATAAAAACGCCCTGATAATCCAGGGCGTTTTTGTGCCCACGCTTCCAAAACCCATTCTTTTTTCTGGCGTTCAATTTTGCGTTTGGCAAGAAATGTACATATCAGCGAGGGCGTGACAGGGACCCTTTCATACAAATCTGAGTTTCCAGTAATCGTTCCCTGCTACTACCCAGTACCGCTCACTCGCCGGAATCAGAAAGCTGAAATCAGCATTCTCTGCAGTCCAGCCCGGCTCGACCAGATCCTCATGAACACGCACATCATCCATGTGCATGAATATTTTCCGATCAAAATTGATATAAAAACTTGGGAAGCGCGAGCTAATAACATTGGCACGCTTGTACACATCAGGCGTCAAGCCCTCGCCTGTCTGGTAGTAATGCTCAACCCTTTGAAAAACCTCTGCATCTGCCCCGATAAAATCCTGCAGATCGTGGGAAGACAGAATTTTTTCGCTTGAGTCGTGGAGGTGCTTGGGAAAGTTATCCGCGGTCATTTTAAGGATACCCCCTCTGAACGCCTTGCAAGCGAGTTCATATTGCTCCCGGCTTATACTCCCGGCGTCCAGGTAAGCACGGTAGTCTTTTTCCGCATCAAGGGTGAAGTTGTATTTTTCGTCTACGACCCAAAAGCTCTTGCCTGAGCAAACAAAGAAGCAAATGTTTTTATCACCGTTCCAGAGCTCATCAAAAATTGTTTGATTGACCTTCATTCCTTGGACTCCTTTAAGAAGCACTAACCGCCCTGGCGGATATCAGTCTCCAGCTCTGTCGGATCAGGCAGGAAGAAACGGGCAGTCAACCAGCATGTCGCCATTGAAGTGACAAAGAGTACGACCATTCCGAAAATCTCATCGGAAAACTTCGCACTCTCTACATCCCGTACAACGGCGACAATAAACGGAGTAACCCATAAAGTGGCCAGCACCGCGCCCGACAGCGCTATAACGGAACAGGCTCGACTTGTCCTTTTGACTTTCATCGATGCGATCACCAATGAAAACAGCAGAAATGGCACGAGAAACACCACTTGAGCCAGAACAGGTCCGAGGAATGGCATCAACATCAATTCCGCCCCTGCGACCTCCCCCATCAACCGTGGGTTCATGGCCAAATGGGCGACGGTCGCAATCGTCTTGAAGAAGCCGGCGATAAAACCCGGCGCCAACGGGCAAAGAAGAAAAGCCAGGAAAACCTTCAGACGCGGATAACTCACATCACTCACAGGCAAATTCTTCCTCACGCATTGATGGGCTCTCTGAATTCAGCAGGTCAGCTCTTTACAGGAATGCGCTGCTCGGGCTGAGTAACGTCGTAGACGTGCTGCTCGCAACTGCCGCCCACAAACTCAAACTCCACCAGATAGGCTTTGCCACGCTCTGGCGTAAACGAATTGCTCACTGGCCCGCAGGTATGGAGAACCCCGGTACGAGGGCCATTTGCGTAGCCCGACACTTCAATTCCCTTATCGGCATCGACCTGGGTTTCCAGTTGCGGGAAGCGTTTGGCTACCGCGCTGTTGCCCACTTCGTTGAGCTTGGCAATCCAGCCGAACACCTGGCCTCGCCCCGAATCCACCACGGTTCCCAGTTCTTCCATGCGGCGGTCGGGATCGTCTGCACGACGGATCGAAAACTCAACCGGAATCGTCGAGCCCGACGCTTTCATCACAACCTTGGCGTGCTGTGCATCGACCGCCACCGTATTCTGGTGCAGCTGGACACCGTCCTTCAGCAGACTGGGAGAAGAATCCCGAACGTTGGAATGGCAACCTGAAAGCGCGAACGCCAAGGTCAAAGTGACGAGTGCAGGTTTGTTCACGTGTGAATCTTCCCTAATGAGCGCAACGAGACGGAGGTGATATCAAACATCGGCGCGATATTAGATGGCCACTATTTTGGCGTCAATCATTCGATTAAAAAAAGGGGCAATTTTATTACCTGTAGATCGCCGAATTATTAGAACAGTCAAAAAACCAAAACTCAAAAGGAGACACATTTAATTAATTAAATGTGTCATTTCCGCCCAGCCCGCTTTTCATTTCAAAACAACCGACGCCCACTCCAAATCACTTTCTAAAAAATCATAATCATATGAATCAATTGATCTTCAGAATCTTCCAGACTGCCTCCCCCTCCACCACCAAAAATTATTCTATCGGTACGAGCGTAAAACCATTCTTCAGCCTCATCATAAACCAGCTCAAAACAAGTAGCTGCACAATCAACTCGCGAACCAAGCCCCCTACCCTCCACTTTCCCCTGATAGGAGTAAGTTAGTCTTTTGTCTCCCAGCGAGCCGAAATAATCGAACATCCATACGGAGACACTGGAAACCCTACCATTCAAAAAACCGACCACAAGCGCCCTAGTCTCGGATAACACTTTCTCTGAACCTGGAAACTGCAAATTCCAGCCCGTAAGATTCAAATCAAAAATATCAAACCGAAAAAATGTCTTACCTGAACTTTCTGTAACATCCAAAACCAACAATGGAGTATCAGAAAACTTATACACTCTCGCTTTCGGATCTACACAACACTCAAGGAGCATGGATTCAAACTCCTCACGCGTTGCCCCCAACTCAATACCAGCCAGTTCTACACCTGGGACGACGGGGGCAAACCAGTTCACTTTAATCATTTCAAGACCCATATGTCGTTCTTATAAACCAACCTTTGACCAGATGAATTATAAAACGCTGTCTTTTTTTCAAGATCCGCCTGATAAACCCCCTCAGAGTTGAGTTTATATTTAACCTTATAGGTAGCAGGGTCAATAACCTTAACCTTGCTCCCATCCACAAAAGTAAACTTATAGTACTGACCACTATGTATCGACTCAGAACTAACAGGACTAAATTGTACTTCCTTTATTAACGAATGCCCCTCAACGATAAATATTTGAGCATTTCCCGAGCTATTGGAACTTGGAGGCTTAGGCGTTATTTTAGCGCCATCCATCCTATACGCCTTAGCGAGATCATCCAGTGACGCACCCCACACTTGATCCAAGGTTCGTGGAATACCTTCTTCAATTGCAAGCTTGAGCCTGAGTTCCTCTCTCGCAATCGACGATGTTGCCGGAATTCCATCGTCGACTACAACCAGTTTCCCCGAGTCGATCGGATTTTCCGGAGTAATCGGATTGTCCACTTTCGGCGGCGTGGTGCCAGTTTTCGGAGGTTCAACGTCCGGCTTCGGTAGGACATCAGGCTTAGGTGGCACCACCGGCTTCTGCGGATCCAACACCGGCACATCCGTATCCGGCAGCTTCTCCGAAAACTTCGTGATCTGCGTCTTGAGATGGTCAATCTTGACCGTCGATCCCACTTCTTTGATGGTCTTGACCGAGACGTCGATACCCATACGCGACAGTTGCAGCGACGCATTCGCGGAGCTGGTGCCGCCACCGGCCATGAGCTGGACGATAAGCGCTACGGCCTGACCCATTTGCCGGCCAACGTTCTCCGCGTTCTCGTCGCCGCCCACGGTGGCTGCTTCAAGGATTTGCGAAAGTTGCGATTTGAAGGCATCAGCGACGCTTTTACCAAGGATGTTCACCGCCTCATCAGAAGCGAGGAACTCGTTCATGGCGTGGAAGCTTTCCACCGGATCACGCAGCAGATTCACTGCACTGTCCAGAGCGCCCAGTCCAGCGCCTGCCATGCCGTCCGTGAAGCCTTTCATGACTCCGGAAGCTGTCAGCAGATCCTGTCGTGCTGAAATGAGTCCCCACTTCGCGATGATCGCCAGCTTAAGGGCCAAGTTGGGCTCTGCATCGATTTCCTTTTTGGCCTGGACATACTGCTGCGTTGCCAGCCAGTTGTTGTCGATGTTGGCTGTCGCTGCATTATTCGCGGTCGCCGCGCCATTTGGATTGCTCATGGCCGCAATACCGGTCACCAGACTGGTGATGATGTTGCGTTTGGCTTCACGTTCTATTGCGGTTTCATTCGGGTCGGAGTCTGCAAACAGGCCGGCCAGCACACTGGACGCCGAACCACCCAAGGCACCCGCCGAACAGCTTTGATTGCTGGCGGCAGCGCCTGCGCAACCGAGAATCGCATGCAAGGCGGCGTGTTCCGGACTGCCCTCTTTCAGACCTTTTTTCACCAGGTCGCCGATGTACGACGAACCCTGCTGCTGGACGTAGTTGACCACCATGTTTTGTGCGAATTGCGAGCTGCTACCGGTGACGCCACCGCTGATCCCGGCGACCAGAGCTGTTGCAATCTGTCGGTAGGTACCACCAGCGCCCCAGTTGTCGCCGATTTCTTGTACCTGCTTCTGGAGCACCAGGTATTTCTCGTGATGTTCCAGCTTCTTGGCTGGATCGGTTTCGCTTTTGGAAAGCGCATACTCGACTTCAGCCTGTTTCTTCTTGTCATCAATTTCACGCGCGCGGCTCTCGATGAACTGCGAAACGTTCTGCACGAATTTGCCGACAATCTCGAAATCAACACCAATTTCCTTGGCATCGAAAATCGGCTTTAGCTTGTTGCTGCCGTCACGCTCGCTGGAAACATCGGTGTTGATCGCAGCGATGGCCTGTTCGGCCGTTTGCCCGGTCAGCTCCTGTTGCTTTGTGCTGTTAGTGATGGTGACGGCAGCGCCGCTGATACCACTGTAAGTGGTGCTGCTGGAGTTTCCGCTGGCAAACAGAGCAATAGGAGTCGTTGCGCTGACGCCATCCTTGCTCGCGACGACTGGCCCGCCTCTGTTGGCCGTCGCGCTGGCATTGCCATTGGCGTCACGCCCCATGTCGCTGCCATATCCGCCACTCAGGTTAATGCTGCTGGCATCGTACTCAGCCTTGTTCTTGACGTCCGACGTGGTCAGCGTGCCGGTGCTTAATGTGTTTTTGCCGTCAGCCACCGCTTTGTCGGTACTGGCAATGATCGCCCCGACGAGGTCAGTGTTGCCCTTGACCTCGACCTGGAAACCACCATTGCCCGCCTTGATGCCCGACTGCTCGGAGACGCTGGCGTATTCACTGTGCATGTGCTGCTGGGAGATGCCGCCGCTGACGCTGCTGTTGCCGACGCAGAACGGAGGCACGCAGACACTCAGGCCGACGTTGGCGCTTGACTGCTTGGAGGTGTAGGTACTGGTGTCTTGCAGGCTCTCGATATTGAGATCGCCGCCCACGTTGACCTTGACCGTTTCACCGCTGGCGGTAGCACCCTTGATGTTGGTGTCGCCACCACTTTTCAGGTTCAGCGTGCCGCCGGATTTGACCGAGGTGTTGGTGTGCGTGACGTCGTCACCGTCGCTGCTGCCACGGCCCTTGTTGGCGGCCAGTTCAAAGGTAATACCGTTTTGCTCGCCGAAGCCGAAACCGATACCGGCGCTCCAGCCGCTGTTGCTGTTGGTGCTTTCCTGATGAGCAGTGTTCTGTGCGGACAAAAGATTGATCGCGCCATCGGCGTTCAGCGAAACATCGCCACCGCCTTCAATGCGACTACCGACCACATTGATGTTGCTGTCGGCACCGGCGCCCTTGGCGACGATGTTGATGTTGCCACCCGCAATCACACCGCTGCCGACGACATTGCTGCCGCTCTGGCTGCTGTTCATCTTGCTTTGGCTATTGCTGAGGTTGACGCTGACCTTCACTCCGACCCGAGGGTCTTCTTTCAGGGCCTTGGCCGCGTCCACCGCCTGGTCGCCACTCATGGCCGCATTCACGGCAGCGAGTGCAAGCATCCGCCCGTCTGTGGTTTTCCCGGCGGCCTCGCCCATCTGCTGGATGCCACGCAGTGCATCCACCAGCGGAATGCTCACCGTGCCACCGACGGCGGTGCGATTGGTGCTGGCGGTTTTGGTGGAACTCAGCGTGTCATAGCCCTCGCCGATATCCACGTGCTTGGCCGTGATCCCGATGTCACCCACCGGCGCGACCAGTTGACTGGCCGTCTGGGTGTAATGATCCCCGGCCGTCAGCAGGATGTTGCCGCCAAGCGATGCGATCTGACTGCCCGACTGGCGAGTCGTGGTGCTCTGATCCGATTCCTTGGTCTTGACGATCCCCGTCGCGCCCTGCCACCAGGAACCGATCTCGCCCACCTTCTTGCTGCCTGAAGAGGAACTGGCGGTCGTGGTGTTTTCAGCGCTGATGACTTCCAGATTGCGTCCGGCGTTGATACCGATGTTCTTGTCGGCCACCAGCGTACTGCCTTCAACGACCGTGTCCCGACCGCTCTTGATCTGCAGGCTGCCGGCGCTGATATCGCTGCCGATGCTCTCGGTGGAAGTCTGTTGACCCTGTTGCGACTTCTGCGTGTTGGACAGCAGCCCGGTAATCGTCGCCCCCGTCTTGCTGGAGCTCTGCGACTGGCTGGAGGTTTGTGTTTCCTGGGCGGCGCCGATGAACACGTCATTGGCGGCGGTCAGCTTGATCTCATCCGTTGCACGCAACGAGGCCGCCTTCAACGTAATGTCGTTGTCGGCTTTGAGCTCCATGCTCTTGGCAACCCACTCGGTGCTGTTCAAGCGGGTTTGAGTGGCCTCGGCACTATTGGATTTGCTGGATTTCCAGTTCTTCTTCGAAGAGGCACTGGCCTGGCTGGCATAGTCCTCGGCTGCGTCGAGATTGATGTCATGGCCGGCAGTGGCCAGCAACGATCCATCGGCTTTGACTTTTGCCCCTTGTGCATTGATGTCTTGACCTGCAGACATCACCAGCTTGCTTCCCGACTCGATACTCGAGCTGACCGATGTAATGCGTTCGCTCTCGGTCATCACGGATTTTTTCTTGCCGAAGTCGCCCTTCTTCGTCTTGGTATAGAACGAATGATCAAGGTTATCAGCGGTCAGCAGGTTCAGGTCGTCGCCGGCATAGACAAAGGCCTCGCCACCCGACTTGACATGGCTGGCGATCAGGTTGAGATCCTTGTCGGCATTGAGCGTCAGGCTTCCACCAGCCTTGATCACGCTCGATTGCTGGGCGACGTGATCCTCCTCCGCACGGAACTTCTTGTTCCAGCCGGTGGCATGGGACTCGTCAGCCGCTGAGCTGATCGTCAGGTCACCTTTGGCATTGATGTCAACGTTGCCTTTGGCCTCGACATTACTCGCCACCACGCTGACGTCACGCTGGGCCGTAACCTTGAGTGTGCCGCCGACGTTGACGTCCGAGCCATGCTGCTTGACCGTCGAATACTGATAGTTGGTATTGCTGCGGTCAGTGGTCTGTTCGGTCGAGTCGATGTGTACATCGCGGCTGGCCGTCAGCGTGGTATCGCCACCACTCTTCAATACGCTGCCGCTGTTGTTGATGTCACGACCTGCGCTGATCACCAGTGCATTCGCCGCTTCGATGCGCGAGGCGTTGTCGACGAAGTCGGTTTCTTCGCTCAGGCGACCGTCAGTGCTCTTGTGGGTGGTAACCGTGCGCTCGTTGATCACATCGCCATGTTCGGCGGTCAGAGTGACGTCGCGCCCGGCAATAATGCCCCCGGCCTTGTTGGTCAGATTATTGGTGGCCGTCAACTTCAGGACATTTCCGGCCTCGACCAGACCACTGCTCACCAGGTCTTTTTTGGCGGTTGCATCGAGGTTCTGGCTCGCGCGCAACGTACCGGAGTTCTCCAGGTTCTCACCGGCGATCAACGTGACATCGTTGCCTTGGATCAACGCACCATTGGCCGCGAGGCGGTTGTTGGCGTTGGCCAGGTACAGCACCGGCACCAGGACTTTTTCGCCGTTTACTACACGCTCTTCGAGCCAGACGATGTCGTGGGTCAGCGCAGCGACCTGCTGTGCACTGAGGGTAACGCCCACGCTAAGGTTCAAGGTGTTCTTGCTGGCGATGGCGTTGTCCATCAGGTACTTGTAGACCGCCTCATCGGAATTCTGCCCATCGATGAAACGCTGCCCCGTCCGGGCCACCACGGCTTGCTGAATCAGTTTCTGTTCAAAGAGGCCGTCGCCCAGACGCTTGGCACTCTGGTCTGCGCTGTAGCCCAGTCCCTTCAGCAGATAATCCGAGCTCATGAACTGCTTGAGGTCAGTGAGCACTGGGTTGGTTTCGATCAGGTATTTGTGCGGCTGAGACTTGCCGGCGTTGCTCGGCAGGCCTTGCACCCGGTTGATGGTCACCGGGGTCGGCGATGGATCGGCGGTGACCTTGCCGCCGCTCAACGTCCAGCTCTGCGGGCCAGTGGCGGTCGGATTGCTGCTGCCTTCCGTGCTCAGACGGAACAGGCCGTTCTGGCCTGTCGGCAAGCTGAAACCTGGCAGGTCGATCGAGCTGACCTGCTGCTGGGCGAGATCCGGCGGCAGTTGCGGGTTGATCTTGACCACCGTGGAGTAGCCGCTGCCAGCGCCCGTATCGGTGTTGGTTTTGCCTGCCGCGACGTAGCTGTAATAAGGACGCACCACACTGTTGTCGATGGTCTGGGCCGCATTCAATGTGATGTTGCCACCAGCCTGGATCACAGCGTCATAGGAACTGCCGGATCCGGGGACGGTAACGATGCTTTCGGTGAGCTTGCCACCGCCAAGCATGCTTATGAAGCGACTCAGATCCGCCTCAACAGTAGGCGACGGCGTGTCTCCGTTCTTTTCGTTGAATGCTTTGGCTGCGGGCTCGGTGGCGTAGATCTGGTCAACGTAGTTCCAGTAGGTACGCTTGGTGATGATCTCCTGCTCTTGCACGCCCTTGTTGGTGATAGTGCCGGCATTGACCGAAATGTTGCCGGTGGCGGCAATGGTACTGCTGCTGTTGTTCAGAGCCTGGACGTTGAGCGACATGTTGCCACCGCTGGTCAGGCTCGCGGCCGCGCTGCTGTTGCTGACTTTCAGGCGATCGGTCTCGGCAATCTCCCAATGCCCGTTGCGTCGACCGCCACTGCGAAAATCACACCCGGCAATCGGGATCAGATTGCAATCGAGCTGGGTGATGACCACCGAGTTTTTTTCATGCGCTGTGTATTCGAGAATGTCCCTGACGTTATTCACGGTCAGGGCATTGATGGTCAGGTCTCGCGCGCCGTAGATCTCGCCGGAACGATTGTCCAGCAAGTCAGCCTTGCCACTGTCGCGATCACGGCCGATATGCACATTGTTCAAGCCATACACATTACCGTAGGCGTTGGTGAAACTGGCCAACAGCAGACGCATGTCGCCGCCACTGGTGATCAGGCCCCCGCTGTTCAGGAGGGCACTGGTGGTCAGGGTGAGCTCTTTGCCGGAACCGATGGTGCCGTAGTTATTGATGTTGGCGGCGCCCAGGGTCAGATCACCGCTGGATGTCAGACGCCCTTGGTTGTTCAACACGCCATTGATATTGATGGTGGTGTTGCCGCCACCGGCAATGCTGGTCCCGGCGTTGAGATCCAGCTGATTGGCCTTGAGCGCCAAGTCACCCAGACTGCTGGTGCGACCACTCCCGGAATAATTGCCCCACAAGGTCAGGTCCAGCGCGCCGTCACTGGCAATCAACCCATCGTTATTCCAGCTGCCACCGCTCCCGGTCAGTTTGCTGACCGCCAGCAACTGCCCGCTCGCCGTCTGGTTGAGGTTGTTGATGTTGACCGTCAGACGATCGGCCTGGATCAGACTGCTGTTGGTCCAGCCATCGGCTGTCAGTGTCAGTCCGCCGCGGGTTACGAAGCTGCCGCCAGCACTGCCGAGCTGTCCGGTGGCAATGTCGAAGATTCCGGTACCGACATGCAACACGTTACCGCCACCGTTCAGCAATCCACCCGCGCCGAGGCTGAGGTCATTGTTGGCGCTTTCTACGGTACCGTTGCGGTTATCGAACAGACCGCCGAGGGTGAACGCGGTTTTCCCGGTGCTGCCGAGTGCACGCAGCTGGCCCGTCTGGTTATCGATACTGGCAGCACCCACGCTCAGCGTGCTGGCGCTTTCGATGATACCTGTGCGGTTGTTCAGGGCACCGCTCAAGCTGAAATCGATTTGTTGTCCAGCCACCTGGCCGCCGGTACTGCCGCTGTTGTCAAAATCCCTACCGGTGACGCTGGCGCGTTGCTTGGCAACCAGTACGCCGTTGCGGTTATTGAAATTACCGTTGTTGCCCAGATCGATAGTCGCGTCACCGCTCTGTGCAGCGATCCGTCCAGCCTCGTTGTCGAGACCGGCCAAGGCCTTGAGCGTCAGTCGCTGAGCCTGGATCACCCCACCCTGTCCGTTGCGCAACAAGCCGCCGACCTGCGCAGTGAAGGCGCTTTTGAGGCTGGACAGCACACCGCCCCGGCTGTCGAGGCTGGCAGCGGTGACGTCGAGATCGCCGGATTTGGCTACGAAGCGACCGCTCTGGTTATCGATGGCGCCATCGACCTTGGCGGTGAGTAAGCCTTCGCTTTGCAGGGTGCCCTTGGCGTTGTCGAGGCTGGCAGCGGTCAATTGCAGATCAGCGGCATCGCTGTAAATCAGACCACCACTGTTTTGCACAGCACCGCGCGCGGTGAGCACCAGGTTGTCGTTGGCAGCTACGGTGCCGCCATTGCGATTGTCGAGGTCGCCGGTCAACAGGCTGAGCAGTTTCTGGCTGACCAGTTTGCCGCCCTGGTTATTGATTTGCGCGGCACGTGTGATCACTAATGGACCAGCGCCGGCCAATTGACCTTTGATATTTGTCAGAGCGCCCAGCAAGTCGAGATTGACAGCCGCTTCACTGGCTAGAACCCCTTCTGTGTTATCCAGGTCTGTGCCGGTGAAACGGATGTCCTGCTTGGCGTTGATGGTCGCATGGGTGTTGTCGAGACGTTTGGCGCTGATATCCAGAACCGCGCCGCTGTCGATCTGGCCACCCTGCCCGTTGTTCAATGTGCCGGTGACGGTCAGAGACTGCGCGCCCTCGCTCGAGAGCGCGCCTTTGTCCGAGTTATCGATGTTGGCCGCGGTGATCTTCAAGATGCCTTTGCTGGCCAGTGCACCGGTGTTGCTGTTGCGGATATCGCCAGTGAGATCGACCAATAGATCGCCATCACGACTGGACAACGTACCGTGATTGCGATTGTCGAGACTGCCACCGAGCAGGCTCAGGTTTTGCCAGCCGGAAATCAGACCATTCAGATTGCGCGTGTTGTCAGCGCTCAGATCCAGTCGCTGACGACTGAAAAGCTTGCCATCACTATTGTCCAGATTGCGTGCGGCAAGCGTATAGCTCAGGTCGCTGGAGAGTTCGCCGCCCTGGTTGTTCAGGTCCCGCAGACGATTGATGCTCAACCGGCCTTTGGTCGTAATCAGACCTTTGCTGTTGTTGAGGTCGCCCATCGCACCGCTGAAATCGATGGCGATGGCACTCCCGAGCAGCGAGCCGCCATTCTGGTTGTTGATGTTGGCAGCGCTGATGGCGAGAGTTTGTGTGGCGCTGATCAGCCCCTTGTCCTGATTGTCGAGCTGACCGTCAACGCGCAGATCCAGGCCGGCACGACTGGTGAAGGTAGCGCCATTGTTGTTCAGGCTACCCGCGCGGGCGTCGATGCTGGCTGCAGCGATAAGCCCCTTGATATTGGTCAATGCCTGCTGCACGCGCAGGGTCAGGGTTTGATTGCTCAGCAGTTTGCCATCGCTGTTGTCCAGGCTGTCGGCAGCAAACGTAAACGCCTGGGCGCTGGAGATTTCACCGCCACGGTTGTCGACCTGTTGCAGGTTTTTCAGAACCAGCAGCGGTGCATTGATCAGACCCTTCTGGTTGTTCAAGACGCCGTTGTTGAGATCAAGCGCCAGCGACGTATCGCTGGTGAGTTGTCCACCTTCGTGTTGATCGAGGCTTGCTGCATTGACCGACAACGCACCATTGCTGGCGATCCGCCCCTTGTCGCTGTTGACGATGTGGCCAGCCTTGAGCGTCAGGTTGTCGAGGGAGGTCAACTTGCCACTCTGGTTGTTGATCTGGCCGGTGGCGGTAATGCTCAAGGCTTTTCCGGCATTTACCAGCCCTGCAACGTTGTCCAGCGTTGCCATGCGCAATGTCGCACTTTGCAGGCTCGACAGTTCGCCGCTGCGGTTATTCAGGTGACCGATGCTGGCATCCAGACGCCCGGAACTCTTGATCAGACCGTTGGTGTTGAGTACCTGGCTGGCGTTGAGACTCAGATCCCCCGTGCTCAGTACGCGACCTTTGTTCTGGTTATCAAGAATGCCTGCGGTCACGCGCGTGTTTTGCGCGCTCAAGGTACCGCCCTGATTGTTCAGGGTCTGTGCCGCCGCGACCGTCAAATCGCGGTTCGCAATCACGCTTTTGCCGGCGTTATCGATGCTGCGCGCGCTGATGGCGACATTGCCTGCTGCATTGCGAGTGTTGTCCGCGTTGACTCCGGCTTCGATGATGCCGTTGTTGGTCAACTGCCCGCCGGCATTGAGGTTGATATTGTCCCGTGCTGCGAGAGTCTGCCGGTTGGTCAGGTTGCCCTGGGTCTGAGCGTTGACGTTCGTGCCGGCATAAACCGGTCCCTGGGCGTCGAGGCTGGTCGCCGTGATGTTGATGATGTTCGCGGCCGAGGCCTGCGCCAGGGTCAGTTGACCGTTGCTGTCGATCTGGATATCACCGCCGCTGGCCGCCACGTTGCCTGCCAGCTTCACCCCCACGCCGGCTTCCGTGCCCACCAGTTTGATCGCCCCCGCATACATCCCGCCAAGCGCCGAAGAGTCGATGGCCAATTGCGGTTTGGTGCTGCCGTCATCGGCACGGGCCGTGGCATTGAGAGTTTGCGCGTTGACGTCGTTGCGACCGGCAACAATGGTCAGGTTCTGCGCCCGGATTTCGGCATTGATTTTTGCGCTGCGGGTGATGATTTCGAAACGGTCGACGTTGCTGGCGTTGAGCCCCGTACCTTCGATGGCGACGCTGCCCTGATCAACCTGAAAGCGATCCAGACGACCCGCACCATCAAGCACCGGTTTACCGGTAGTCAGGGTCACTCGTGGGGTGTTGATGAAACCGCAACCGTTGCAACTGATGCCATAAGGGTTGGCAACTATGACTCGCGCCGACTGCCCCGCCACTTCGGTATAGCCGCGCAACTGGCTCGGGTTGCCGCCCACCACTTCGTTAAGGATGGTTTGCGCCGCCACACGATTGGTCAGGTGAGGGTTGCCGACGATGATCCCGCCCAGTTGCGTCTGCCCGGTCTGAGCTGCCACGTTGTTGAGGATGACGCCCTGTGCCCCGACGTTGTAGTCGTGAAACTGGTTGTGTGAAAGCCCCGAGCCGTCAGGCGTGGCGATGTTGACGATCGGCACGCCGTTGCCTGCCTGCCCCAGACTCGTACCGGGATTGGCCACCACAATCCCGTCCGCCTGCGCCCACATCGGTTGCCAGAACATGACGTTGGCCAGCAGGAATGCCAGTCCGCGTTTGGGCATGCCCCAGAAGTGTTCGCGGCTTTTTACGGCCGCAGCAGGTTGGCCGGCCAGAAAGGTCAGGTGGCGAATGTCCATATCAGTATCTCGGGGCAGGCGGAAATTAAATGAAGAAGTCCAGGCGGAAATAGATCGGCGCTTCGCGCTCGGTCAGCGCGGCCGGTCGTTCCAGGGAATGGGCGAAGGTCACGCTGGCCGCGACGTGCTCGCCACGAGCGAACAGCTCCAGCGAGTTGCTCGACATGCGCCCGTGCTGGTCACCGTTGTAACGATCATTGCGAATGACGCCCTGGTCGTAGCCCAGGCTGGTGCCGTATTCGGCGAATACCGGGCGCAGCCATTCGGCAGTCACCGGGCGCGCCCAACGCAGATCGTTGCGCCAGTAGCCACCGCTGTCGCCGGACAGCGACTGATCCTTGTAGCCACGGATCGACGACAACCCGCCGAGGCTGGTGCGCTGCGAACTGAACAGCACGTCTTCGCTGCGCTGGCCGGTCATCAGGCTGCTGAAACTGAGCGATTCGCCCCACAGCTTGAACGGCTGCAGGTAGCTCAGGGTCGCGGTGTATTTGCGGTAGCGCGCGTCCGGTTCGCCGGGGCCCGGGTCGTGGCTGCCCTGGGCATCGAACGCACCGATGCCTTGCTGCATCCCGGCGTCGATGTTGACGAACGCGCTGCCGATCCGCCGCCCGTGGTTGATGCCGAACTGCGCTTCGCTGATGCGGTTGCTGCTCAGGCGCAGCTTGCTGTCTTCGATGAAGTTGTTGCTGCGCAGGTACGACAGGCCGGTGCTGAGAGAGGTCTTGCTGACCGAGTCACGGTGGATCACCCGCTCAGCGCGAAACTGATGGTTTTCACTGTCGCCGGTCTGCTTGAAGTTGTAACCGTTGGCGGCGATTTGCGAGCGGTACTCGCTCTGGCTGTAGCTGTAGCTGAAGTTCCACCAGCCCCACGGCAGGTTGTAGTTGAGCATCGCGTTGTTGGAGGTGTGCTGATGATCGCTCATCGCATCGTGACCGCCGCGCAGGCTCAACTGATCGGCCAGGCCCAGCGGGCTGTCCCAGTCGAAAGTAGTCCCCCACTGTTGCTCACCGGTACTGCGCTGGCCGCTGTTGCTGCGCGACAGCCCGGCACGCCAAGGCTTTTGCGCAGTGTTATTGACCAGCACGTCACTGCCACCGACATTCTTGCCCGGCGAGAGCTCCATCTTGGCCTGATTGGACGGCAGACGATTGAGCTGATCGACCATCTGCTCGATCTCGCGCAGGTTGATCAGTTCGCCGGCCTTGCCGGGAAAAGCCATGGCCAGTTCACGTTCCGACAGCTTGCTGTTCTCGGCACCTTTCAGGCTTTCGAGCTTGCCCTCGACCACCAGCACTTTCAGGTGCCCGGCGGACAAATCCTGCTGCGGCAAGTAGGCGCGACTGGTAACCAGCCCCTTCTCGATGTAATGCTCGGTGATGACTTTGAGCAGCTCATTGAGCTGTGGCACACCCAGGCACTGGCCGATGTACGGCTTGAGCAGGCGCGTCTTGTCGCTCTCTGACAGGCTGTCGGCGCCTTTGAGTTCGATGTCTTTGATCGGGAAGCAGCGAGTGTCGGTCGGCGCCGCCGGTTGAACTGGCTTGGCATCCTTGCCCGGCAGGTCCTTGAGTTCTTCGAGGCGACGGCGCTGCTCGTCGAGCAGGCGATCCTGGCGTTCGCGGATCAGGTCGGTTTCACCAGGGGTGGGTGCAGCGAGTACAGCGTTAAGCGGAGACAGGCACAGCAAAGCCAGGCACAACCTCGCCCCAAGGGCGGGTGAGTACATGTTCGATCCCTCGAGACGGAATTGATATCAAAATAGTGGCGCGATGTTAATGAGCCACTATTCTGACGTCAATTTATGGACTCACCGAACCATTGTTGCCGACGAACGGTATCTGTGAAATCGTCCGACTCCGACAGAGATGCAGGATGTTTCGCAGATCAACCAAGGAAAACCGGTCGCCGCATCAGAGAACGTTCCGAAAAACGAAACGTCCGACAGACCCCACTCACTTCACCTCAGTGCTCAACTGCCAGTTTCGTCGCCACATCCTCCGGCGACAGCACCCGACCATCGGCTGACAGCAACTCAAGCTTGCGGATCGGCTGCCCTTTCTGCGCATCGACCATCACCGACCCCGGTTCGCCAGGCGCGTACAGGTGTTCCCCGCCCCACTGCGACAGCGCAACGATCACGGTTTGCAGCGCACGACCCTTTTCCGTCAGCACGTACTCCTTGTAGGCGCTGCCATCGGACGCCGGCACCAAGCGCAGGATGTCGCGCTCCACCAGCCCTTTGAGCCGGACACTCAACATGTTCTTGGCAATCTCCAGGCTCTTCTCGAAATCGCCGAAACGACAAATGCCTTCCAGCGCATCGCGGATGATCAGCAACGACCACCAGTCGCCGATCAGGTCCAGTGTCCGGGCGATCGGGCAGGCATTACCGGCAAGGCTTTTGCGCTTCATTTCGGGTGTCTCCAGCAAATCGGCAGGTTCAATGCGGTTGCATCTTACAACCCGCGCTGCAAAACCGATAACGCCGTGCGCCTCGAACTTAGCACCTGCGTACAAGTGGCCGATGCACTTTGCCGCGATAGTGAACGCTGCCATCACGGCATCCACGCAGGCCCACACCCAAGGAGTTTCCATGAGCACGTTCACGACTCAAGACGGCACCGAAATCTATTTCAAGGACTGGGGCAGCGGCAAGCCCGTGCTGTTCAGCCACGGTTGGCCGCTGGACGCCGACATGTGGGAATACCAGATGGAATACCTGAGCAGCCGCGGCTACCGCACCATCGCGTTCGACCGTCGTGGTTTCGGTCGTTCCGAGCAGCCATGGACCGGCTATGACTACGACACCTTCGCCGACGACATCGCGCAGTTGATCGAACACCTCGACTTGCGTGACGTGACCCTGGTCGGTTTTTCCATGGGCGGCGGCGATGTCAGCCGCTACATTGCGCGCCACGGCAGCGAGCGCGTCGCCGGGCTGGTGCTGCTGGGCGCGGTGACGCCGCTGTTCGGCAAGAAACCGGACTTCGCCGAAGGTGTCGACACGTCGGTGTTCGACGGGATCAAGGCCGGCCTGCTGAAGGACCGCGCGCAGTTCATTGCTGACTTCAACGCCCCGTTCTACGGCACGAACCAGGGCCAGAAAGTCTCCGAGGGCGTGCTGACGCAAACCCTGAACATCGCCCTGCTCGCCTCGCTCAAAGGCACCGTGGATTGCGTCACGGCGTTCTCGGAAACCGACTTCCGCCCGGACATGGCGAAAATCGATGTGCCGACGCTGGTGATTCACGGCGACGGTGATCAGATCGTGCCATTCGAAACCACCGGCAAACGGGCCGCTGCACAGATCAAGGGCGCTGAGCTGAAAGTCTACGCAGGCGCGCCACACGGCTTTGCGGTCACCCATGCGCAGCAATTGAATGAAGACCTGCTGGCGTTTCTCGACCGCTGAGTCCGCAGTCAACTGAAGCCTTGCAAAGGGCCGTCGACTACCCTGTCGGCGGCCCTTTTTTTCGTTGTCCCGGATTCCGGTGCCGTGGCGAGGCCCAGCATTTACGGGCGCTTCAGGCCTCTGCATCACGTTTTTATCTTCACATCCCAGCTTAATAATATTTTACCGATATCCACCCCCTCCCTAGTCTGATCCCAAGCACAGAGAACAGGTCGACAGCGGCCTGAATCCAACGGCCTCGTGAGAAGGGATCAGAGATGACCACTGAAATAATAAAAACAGACACGCTTGTTGTCGGCGCCGGTCAAGCGGGTGTGGCCATGAGTGAACACCTGAGCAAACTCGGTGTGCCGCACCTGGTGCTGGAGCGCAATCGGGTTGCCGAACGCTGGCGCACCGGGCGCTGGGACTCGCTGGTGGCCAACGGTCCGGCGTGGCACGACCGGTTTCCAGGGATGGAATTCGACGACGTCGATCCGGATGGTTTCGCCCACAAAGAACGCGTCGCCGACTACTTCGAGGCCTATGCGAAGAAATTCAACGCGCCGATCCGCACCGGCGTCGATGTGAAGAGCGTGGTGCGCAATGTCGGTCGCCCGGGCTTCACCGTCGAGACTTCCGAGGGTGTGATCGAAGCGGCCCGCGTCGTCGCCGCCACCGGCCCGTTCCAGCGTCCGGTGATCCCGGCCATTGCGCCGAAGGATGAGCGTCTGCTGCAGATTCACTCGGCCGACTATCGCAACCCGCAACAACTGCCGGCCGGTGCGGTGCTGGTGGTCGGTGCCGGTTCGTCGGGCGTGCAGATCGCCGATGAATTGCAGCGTTCGGGCAAGCAGGTGTTCCTCTCGGTCGGCGCCCATGACCGCCCTCCTCGCGCTTATCGCAACCGCGATTTTTGCTGGTGGCTCGGCGTACTCGGCGAGTGGGATCAGGCCGCCATGAAACCTGGCCGCGAGCACGTGACCATCGCAGTCAGCGGCGCCCACGGTGGCCGCACCATCGACTTCCGTGGCCTGGCCCATCGCGGTATGACCCTGGTCGGCGTCACCGAATCGTTCAACGACGGCGTGGTGACCTTCAAACAGGACCTGCGCGACAACCTCAAGCGTGGCGACGAGAACTACCTTGCGCTGCTGGATGCCGCCGACGCCTACATCGAACGCAACGGCCTCGATCTGCCGCTGGAACCGGAGGCCCGTGAGACGTACCCAGACCCTGAATGCGTGAAGAACCCGCTGGCCGATCTCGATCTCGCCGCCGCCGGCATCACGTCGATCATCTGGGCCACCGGGTTTGCCGTGGACTATTCCTGGCTGAAAGTCGCGGCGTTCGACGACAACGGCAAGCCGCAACATCAGCGCGGTGTGTCCAGCGAATCGGGTGTGTATTTCCTTGGGCTGCCATGGCAGTCACGACGCGGTTCGTCGTTCATCTGGGGCGTGTGGCACGACGCCAAGCACGTGGCCGATCACATCGCCACCCAGCGCAAATACCTGGCCTATCGCGATGCCGAACAACGCGAAGCCGTGCTGCATAGCAACGCTGTCGACACCGTCGACGCTTGATCCCCCATTACCGCTCCGGCGCCCATCGCGCCGGGCCCGAATTCGTCAGGAGTTTCACATGAGTCAGCCAACCCACACCCGCATTCGCATGTTCAACACCAAGGACACTTACCCGAACCAGACGCTGGACAACGACCTGTGCCAGGCCGTGCGCGCCGGCAATACCGTGTATGTCCGTGGTCAGGTCGGCACCAATTTTGATGGCGAGTTGATCGGCCTCGGCGACCCGCGCGCGCAGACCGAACAGGCGATGCGCAACGTCAAGCAACTGCTGGAAGAGGCCGGCAGCGACCTGAGCCATATCGTCAAGACCACCACTTACCTGATCGACCCGCGCTACCGCGAGCCGGTGTATCAGGAAGTCGGCAAATGGCTGAAGGGTGTTTTCCCGATCTCCACCGGGCTGGTGGTGTCGGCGCTGGGCCAGCCGCAGTGGCTGATGGAGATTGATGTGGTTGCGGTGATTCCCGAGTAATTCGACCTTAGCGAAAGGAGGCCACACATGACATTTTCCATCGTCGCCCGCTGCCCCGAAACCGGCCAGTTCGGCATCGCCATCAGTTCCTCCAGCATTGCCGTCGGCGCCCGTTGTCCATGGCTGTTGCCGGGTGTCGGCGCGGTGTCGAGCCAGAACATCACCCTGCCGTCCCTCGGCCCGGAAGTGCTCGCCTTGATGGAGCAAGGCCTGGCGCCCGAGGCAGCGCTGGACAAGGTGCTCACCCGCAACGGCTACAGTCAGTACCGGCAGATCACGGCAATCAACCACCTCGGGCAGACCGCGCATTTCAGCGGCGCACAAACCCTGGGCGTGCACAACGCCGTGTCGGGCGAACAGTGCGTAGCGGCGGGCAACATGCTCGCCGGGCGCTCGGTGATCGAAGCCATGGTCAGCGCGTTCGAAGAAGGCGAAGGCCAATTGGCCGACCGTCTGATCAAGGCCCTGCACGCCGCCCAGGCCCTGGGCGGTGAAGCAGGTCCGGTGCATTCGGCAGCCGTGGTCGTGGTCGGCGAGTTGACCTGGCCCATCGTCAACCTTCGGGTGGACTGGGCCGATGAAGACCCGATCGGTCAATTGCAAAAGCTCTGGGACGCCTATTGCCCGCAGCTTCAGGACTATATCGACCGTGCCCTGGATCCGGCCAAGGCGCCGGGCTATGGGGTTGCCGGAGACAACCGATGAGCGACAGCGTCGCGTTGCTCAAGACGCTGGTGGGGTTCGACACCACCAGCCGTGAGTCCAACCTGCAATTGATCGACTTCGTGCGTAGCTACCTCGAAAGTTTCGATGTGCCATGCGAGCTGATCTACAACGAAGACCGCAGCAAGGCCAACCTGTTCGCCACCATTGGCCCGGCAGATCGGCCGGGGATTGTGTTGTCGGGGCACACCGATGTGGTGCCTGCTGATGGTCAGCCATGGACCGTGCCACCGTTCGAACTCAGCGAGCGCGACGGCAAGTTGTACGGTCGCGGCACGGCGGACATGAAGGGCTACATCGCCTGCGTGCTGGCGTTGGTGCCGTCGTTGGTCAAAGTACCGCTGCGCATGCCGGTACACATTGCGCTGTCCTACGACGAAGAGGTCGGTTGCCTCGGTGTGCGTTCGCTGCTCAAGGTGCTGGAGCAACGTCCGGTCAAACCGTTGCTGTGCATCATCGGCGAGCCGACCGAACTCAAACCGGTGCTCGGGCACAAGGGCAAACTGGCGATGCGCTGCGATGTCCAGGGTCACGCCTGTCATTCGGCCTACGCGCCACTCGGGGTCAATGCCATCGAATGCGCCGCCGAGTTGATCGGCGAGTTGGGACGCATCGGCCGCCAGCTCAAGGATGAACACCTCGACCCGCGCTTTGACCCGCCGTATTCAACGGTGCAAACCGGCGTGATCAGCGGCGGCAAGGCGTTGAACATCGTCCCTGCCGATTGCCGTTTTGATTTCGAAATCCGCGCCCTGCCCTCGCTGGATCCGGTTATCGTCGCGCAGCAACTCAAGACCTATGCCGAACAGCAAATGCTGCCGCGCATGCGGGCCGTCAGCGAGCAGAGCGATATCCGGTTCAGCGAACTGTCGGCGTATCCGGGACTGGCGACGGATGCCCGGAGCCAGGCTGCCGAATTGATCGCCACGTTCTGTGGCTCGGACGATTTCGGCACTGTTGCGTTTGGGACCGAAGGCGGCTTGTTCGACGCGGTGGGGATTCCCACGGTGGTGTGCGGGCCCGGCAGCATGGACCAGGGTCACAAGCCGGACGAGTTTGTCAGCCGCGATCAGCTCAAGGCCTGCGATGAGATGCTGCAACGGATGCTGGCTTCGATTCGCCTTTGAAAAAACGGTCTGGCTGCTGGATTCAAGTCCGCAGCCAAGCCGCAGGTTCACCGACAGACAGCTGCTCCGATGGAGGTCAGCTGCGTTGTCGCTCATGGCGCTGAAACACCCGAAACAGAGCGCTTTCAGCTGACCGGAGAACCTCGTTTTTTTAACGCCTGAAGCAACAAAACTACTAATTTATCTCTCCCCTTTCCTTGCCCATGATCGACCCCAACAAGAAATGCGCCGTCCGTGCCGGCGCTCACTGAAGTACGTCCACGTACTCGTCCTTGCCTTGGAGTTCGTCATGGCCACCTCTGCAACAACGTCCGCACCGCTCATTGAAAAACACACGATCGGCTATGTGCCGCCCGAAGATCGCCACGGAAAGGTTCGGGATCTGTTCACCCTCTGGTTCGGCGGCAACATCGCGCCGCTGCCCATCGTCACCGGCGCACTCGGCGTGCAGCTGTTTCACCTGAATCTGGTGTGGGGCATCGTCGCCATTCTGGTCGGCCATCTGGTCGGCGGTGTGCTTATGGCGCTGCACTCGGCGCAAGGCCCACAGATGGGCATTCCGCAGATGATCCAGAGTCGTGCGCAATTCGGTTCCCTCGGCGCGCTGCTGGTGGTGTTGATTGCCGGCGTCATGTACATCGGTTTCTTCGCCTCCAACATCGTGCTCGCTGGCAAGTCCCTGCATGGCGTGGTCGACAGCGTTCCGGTGCCGGTCGGCATCGTGATCGGCGCGCTGGGGTCGGGGATCATCGGGATCATCGGTTACCGCTTCATCCACGTGCTCAACCGCATCGGCACCTGGGTGTTGGGGATCGGCATCGTGGTCGGCTTTGGCTACATCCTGACTCACGTGCAGACGGCTGACTTCCTCACCCGTGGCGGTTTCAACCTTTCGGGCTGGCTCGCCACCGTGTCGCTGGCGGCGTTGTGGCAGATTGCGTTTGCGCCGTATGTGTCGGATTACTCGCGCTATCTGCCAGCCAATGTGCCGGTGGCCGCGACGTTCTGGACCACTTACCTCGGTTCCGCACTGGGCTCCAGCCTGTCGTTCATTTTCGGTGCCGTCGCCGTGCTGGCAACCCCGGTGGGCATGGACACCATGGACGCGGTGAAACTCGCCACCGGCTCGATCGGCCCGCTGATGCTAGTGCTGTTCCTGCTCAGCGTGATCAGCCATAACGCGCTCAACCTGTACGGCGCGGTGCTGTCGCTGATCACGTTGGTACAGACTTTCGCCTATCGCTGGATTCCGACCGCCAAGAGCCGCGCGGTGATTTCGCTGATCGTACTGCTCGCCTGCTGCTTCGCTGCAGTCGGCGCGTCGTCAGACTTCATCGGGCACTTCGTCGACATGGTGCTGGTGCTGCTGGTGGTGTTGGTGCCGTGGACCGCGATCAACCTGATCGACTTCTACGCCATCCACAAAGGCCAGTACGACATCGCCTCGATCTTCCAGGTCGACGGTGGCATCTACGGCCGCTACAACCCGCAGGCCTTGCTGGCGTATGCGATCGGGATCGCGGTGCAGATTCCGTTCATGAACACGCCGCTGTACGTTGGCCCGGTGTCGGCGCACATCAACGGCGCGGACCTTTCCTGGCTGGTGGGGTTGCTGGTGACGTCGCCGCTGTATTTCTGGTTGGCCAGTCGTGACAGTGCTTATCGTCGGCGACTGATGACCGGGAAGCTGGCGGGCAATCTGTAAGTCATCCGATCTTTGCTGATACACGAAGGCCCTCAACTGTGAGGGCCTTTTTTTGCTTTGGCTGGAACCGCCTATTTCGCCTTGAACGCCTCGCGCCGCGCTTGCCGCTCGGCGACATAAGCCTCTTGCGGCTGGCTGATCAGATCCTCGCGCCGCAACAGTTCCCCGCAGTGATCGCACAGCGGTCCGAGGCCGGCGCTGTGGTTGCAGTGCTTGTGGATCATGTTCACGGCCAGCCCCTCCTCCGGCGACTTGCACCAGGTCTCTCCCCAGGCGCGCAACGCGATCACCACTGGGTAGAACGCCTCGCCCTTCGCGGTGAGGTGGTACTCATAGCGTTTCGGCCGCTCGTTGTACAAGCGACGCTCGACCAGTCCGTCTGCCTCCAGGCTTTTCAGACGAGCGGCTACCATCTGCGGCGTACCGCCGGTCTGGGCCTGAATCTCGTCATAGCGATGGCTGCCCATGAACAACTCGCGCAAAACCAGCACCGTCCAGCGGTCGCCGACGATCGCCTCGGCCCGGGAAATCGGGCACAGCGTATCGGGAAGACTATCGTTTACAGCCATCAGGGCTTGCCTCTTTCACAGTTACTATGATTATCATATCAACACGATGCGGGAACAAGCCCTGAGCATCGATCACTCTCATTGCCGGAGTACATCGTCATGTCGAAACCTCTCTATCCACTCGACAGAACCGCCTACCTGCTGGTCGATCCGTACAACGATTTCCTCTCGGACGGCGGCAAGATCTTTCCGCTGATCAAACCGATCGCCGACCAGAACGGCCTGCTCGACAACCTGCGCAAACTCGACCGCGCCGTGCGTGGCCTGCAGATTCCGGTGGTCATCGTACCGCATCACCGCTGGGTCAAAGGCGACTACGAGAACTGGGATCACCCAAGCCCGACCCAACAAAAGATCATGCACATGCACCACTTTGCCCGTGGCGAATGGGGCGGTGAATGGCACCCGGATTTCGCGCCGAAGGACGGCGACATCGTCGCTCAGGAGCATTGGGGCTCCAGTGGTTTTGCCAACACCGACCTCGATTTTCGCCTCAAGCAGAAGAGCATCACCCACGTGATCATCGTCGGCTTGCTGGCCAACACCTGCATCGAAGCCACCGCCCGCTACGCCAGCGAACTGGGTTACCACGTCACGCTGGTGCGCGACGCGACCGCGGCGTTCAAACCAGAGATGATGCATTCCGCCCATGAGCTGAACGGCCCGACCTTCGCCCATGTCGTCACGACCACCGACGAGTTGATCGCCAGCCTCAACACACAGGGTGAGTCGAAATGAGTCTGACCGGCCACCTGCTGATCGGCGCCTCTGACATCCCCGCCACCGAGGGCACGATGAAAGCGCTGAATCCGGCAACCCATCAACTGATCGAACCAGAGTTCGCCTTTGGCGGCGCGGCCCAGGTCGATCAGGCTGCAACCCTTGCCGACGCGGCATTCGACAGCTACAGCCATACCTCGCTGGCCGAACGCGCGGCGTTTCTGGAGAGCATCGCCGATAACCTCGACGCCGTCCGTGAGGAACTGGCCGCCCGCGCCGCATTGGAAACCGGTTTGCCCCAAGCGCAACTGGAAGGCGAAGCCGCCAAGGCCGCTACCCAGTTCCGCCAGTTCGCCGACGTGGTGCGCAAGGGTCGCTTCCTGCAACTGGCCATCGACCCGGCGCAACCTGAGCGTCAGCCCCGGCCACGGATGGATCACCGGCTGCAAAAGATCGCGATAGGCCCGGTGGCGATCTTCGGCGCCAGCAACTTCCCGATCTCCTATTCGGTGGCCGGCGGCGACACCGCCTCGGCGCTTGCGGCCGGTGCGACGGTGATTCTCAAGGCCCACAACGCCCACCCCGGCGCCTCGGAAATCCAGGCCCTCGCCATCCGCAAGGCCGTACAGGCACACGGTTTGCACGAAGGGGTTTTCTCCATGGTCCGCGGCGGCGGCAATGCCATCGGTGAAGCGCTGGTCGATCACCCGCTGATCAAAGCGGTGACCTTCACCGGTTCGGAACTGGGCGGCATGGCGCTCTATCGCCGCGCGCAGTTGCGTCCCGACCCGATCCCGGTGTTCACCGAAATGACCAGCGTCAACCCGACCTTCATCCTGCCCGCAGCAATGGCGGCACGCGGCGCGGAAATCGGTGATGGTTTCGCCGAGCGGATGCTGGTCAATGTCGGGCAAGCCTGCCTGTGTCCGTCGATCCTGATCGCGGTCAAGGGCGATGGCCTGCAAGCATTGCGCAGCGCCATGATCAAACGGATCAGTGATGCACCGGCACGCACGATGCTGACCCCGGGGATTCACGGTTCATACGTCAAAGGGCTGGTGGCGATGGAAAGCGTTGGTGCGAATCTGGTGGCAGTCGGCGCACCAGCGGATGGCCAATTTGAAGGCCGCTCGGCGCTGCTGGAAGTTGACGGTCAACGCCTGCTCGGCGAACCGGCGCTGGCCCATGAAGTGTTCGGTCCGGCCGCGTTGCTGGTAACGGTCAACGATGAGGAAGAATTGCTGGCGGTCGCGCGGTCGTTCAAAGGCCAACTGAGCGCGGCCATTCACCTCGAAGACCGCGATCTGGACCTGGCTCGGCGTCTGCTGCCGATCCTCGAACGTCGCACCGGACGCATCGTGGTCAACGCCTTCGCCCATCCTCAGGAAGTGACTTTCGCCACCGTGCACGGCGGGCCGTTCCCGGCCACTTCGGACAGTCGCTTTACCTCGGTCGGCATGACCTCGATCGAGCGCTTTTTGCGGCCGGTGGCGTATCAGGGTTTTCCGGATGTGTTGTTGCCGGAGGTGTTGCGCGACGGAAATCTACTCGACCTACCCCGCAGTATCGATGGCCAATAAAAAATGCCCGGTTCGGCAAATCACCGAACCGGGCATTTTTATCGAGTCGCGTGTTTAATCAGGCCGGCACACCCAGAATGATGTGCGAAGCCTTGATCACCGCCGTCGCACTGATGCCAGCGGCCAGGCCCAGTTCGTTCACCGCGTCGCGGGTCACGATCGAATAGACCTTCGAACCGCCGGCCAGCTCGATCACTACTTCAGCGTTGACGGCGCCATCGGTCACGCTCAGCACCTTGCCTTGCAGGCAGTTGCGGGCCGACAGGCGAATGCCGTCGGATTCGGTCATCAGCATCACCCAAGGCGCCTTGACCAGCGCAACGGCTTCTTTGCCCACCGCGATGCCCAGGCTCTTGAGGCTGGCCAGGGTCACGACAGCAACCAGCTTCTCGCCGCCCGGCAGGGTCAGGACAACTTCCGCGTTGACCGAGCCTTCCTGAACCTGGCTGACCTGACCTTTAAAAACGTTGCGGGCACTGACTTTCATGATGGACGTCCTTTTTTTGACTTTTGAGTTAGGAAACGGCCTGCATCATCTGAGCAAGCGCTATGTAGTTACAACTACAGCGCTGCACCTGAATGAACATCGACTCCTGACTCTAGCACCGCCAAAGTGAATCAGATCAGCAGGTCTTCATAGAAGGCGCCGTACGGAAGTTCAGGGTGCTCGATCTGGATTTCCAGAATCCACACACCGGCATTCGGAGCCTGATCGAAATCCCCCAGATTGCCGCCCCGATAGATCGCATGGGGAAAATCACTGACCCGGTGGCCCTTGATGTCCAGGTTCAGTTTCCAGCCCATGGCCTCGGCCTGATCGGTGGCGTAGCGATACAACTCGACACCGGTTACGCCCTGACGCCAAAAGGCCTCGACCTTGTCGAAGAGTGCTTTGGAGGCCGCCGCGCAAGCGATCATTTGCGGATCGGACCCGGTGACGAACGTCGCCCCGGCATCGCCTTCATGGCCTTCCCAGACCACGCCCATGTCGATGAAGAAAATGTCTTCCTCGCCCAGCACCGGATCGCCTTCGGAGCGTTCCTTGAAGGTCTTCAGCGTGTTGGCACCGAAGCGGATCAGCAGCGGATGCCAGATCCGGTCCATGCCCAGTTCGACGAGAATTTCCTTGCCCCGTGCATGGGCTTCCGATTCGCGCATACCGGGCTTGATCACCTTGGCGATCTCGTCCACGGCCTTCCAAGTCAACTGCTGGGCGTGACGCATCGTCTCCAGCACAAAACGTTCGCCTACCGCTTCTTTGCCGCTCAGGGCTGTGGTCATCGCTGATTCCTTCTGGCTAATCGCGCATCGCTTGCGCTGTATAGTTTTTTATATTGCGAAACAGGACGCCTAAGATACAACCATGACACAAAGTGTCAATTCTCTTCTGCACGCACCACGCCGCGCTCCTCAAGCAAGCGCACGAACATGCTCAGACTGCGCGACACGGTGCCCCGCCGCCACACCAGCCACGTCGTCAGATAGCGAAAATCCGCCGCCAGCGGCCACACACTCACCGTCGCGCAACCGGGCATGCTCTGCAACATGCTGCGCGGCATCAGAGCCAGACCGGCGCCCGCACTGACGCAGGCGAGCATGCCGTGATAGGACTCCATTTCGAAGATCTTGCCGGGTACGGCAGCGTCGGTGCTGAACCATTTTTCGAAGTGATGGCGATAGGAGCAGTTCGAGCGAAAGGCATAGATGTTCTCGCCATTCACGTCCGCAGCGCGCTGGATCGGCCCGTGATGAAGCGGCGAGATGATGACCATTTCCTCTTCGAACGCCGGGATGCCTTCCAGCGCCGGGTGCAAGACCGGGCCGTCGACAAATGCAGCCGCCAGGCGCCCGGAGAGGACACCGTCGATCATCGTCCCGGACGGCCCGGTCGACAGGTCCAGATCGACCTTGGGGTGTTGCTGGTTATACGTCGCCAGCAAACCGGGAATCCGTACCGCCGCCGTACTTTCCAGCGAGCCCAGCGGAAACGCGCCTTGCGGTTCCTCGCCGGCCACCGTGGCGCGCGCTTCCTGCACCAGGTCGAGAATCCGCCGCGCATACTCCAGAAAACTCCAACCGGCCGGCGACAGGCGCAAGCGGCTTTTCTCGCGGATGAACAAGTCGACGCCCAGATCCTCCTCCAACTGCTTGATGCGCGTCGTCAGGTTCGACGGCACGCGGTGGATCTGCGCCGCCGCCGCGCTGATGCTGCCGTGCTCGGCAACGGCCTTGAAGATTTCCAGTTGCACCAGATCCACAGTCATTCTCCAATCGTGAAAGAAACGCTCTTTATTATTCAGTTTCCAGAAATCAAACGCCACCCTACTCTGAGCGCATCCACTGACCTCGCAGGACGATGCCATGAGCCCGATTTCCAGCCAGACCCACGCCATCTCGATCAACCCCGCCACTGGCGAGCAGATCGGTCACTACGCCTTCGAATCCGCCGAGGCCCTCGATGCCGCGCTGACCCGTGCCGCGTTCGGTTTCGGCAAGTGGAAACGCAAACCGCTGCAGGATCGCTCCCGCGCCCTGACCGCGCTGGCCGGCGCCCTGCGTGACAGCAGCGAAGCCATGGCGACCATGATCACCCAGGAAATGGGCAAGCCGATCGCCCAGGCCCGTGGCGAAATCGAGAAATGCGCCAAGCTTTGCGAGTGGTACGCCGAACACGGCCCGGCCATGCTCAACGCCGAAGCAACACTGGTCGAAGGCGGCAAGGCGCGCATCGAATACCGTCCGCTGGGGCCGATCCTCGCCGTAATGCCGTGGAACTTCCCGATCTGGCAAGTGCTGCGCGGCGCCGTCCCGGCGTTGATCGCCGGCAACACCTACGTGCTCAAGCATGCGCCGAACGTGATGGGCAGCGCCTATCTGTTGCGTGATGCCTTCATTCGCGCCGGTTTTGCCGATGGCGTGTTTGAAGTGATCAACGTCACCCCGGAAGGCGTGTCCACTGCCATCGCCGACCCGCGCATTGCCGCCGTGACCCTGACCGGCAGCGTCCGCGCCGGCATGGCCATCGGCGCACAGGCCGGTGCTGCACTGAAGAAATGCGTACTGGAACTGGGTGGTTCCGATCCGTTCATCGTGCTCAACGACGCCGATATCGATGAAGCCGTACAAGCAGCAGTGATTGGTCGTTACCAGAACTCCGGCCAGGTCTGCGCCGCCGCCAAACGCCTGATCATCGAAGAAGGCGTGGTTGAAGAATTCACCCGCAAATTCGTCGAAGCCACCCGCCAGTTGAAGATGGGCGATCCGTTGTCCGCCGACAACTACATCGGCCCGATGGCCCGCTTCGATTTGCGCGACGAACTGGATCAGCAAGTGCGCGACACCCTGGAAGAAGGCGCCACCCTGCTGCTCGGTGGCGGCAAGGCCCAAGGGCCGGGCAACTACTACGAGCCGACCGTATTGGCCAACGTCACCGACCGCATGACCTCGTTCAAACAGGAATTGTTCGGCCCGGTAGCCTCGATCATCACCGCACGCGACTGCGCCCACGCTGTGGCCCTGGCCAACGACAGCGAGTTCGGTCTGACCGCTACGATCTACACCGCCAACGTCACCCTGGCCCAGCAGCTGACCAGCGAACTGGAAACCGGTGGCGTGTTCATCAACGGCTACTCCGCCAGTGATCCGCGTGTGACCTTCGGCGGCGTGAAGAAGAGCGGTTTCGGCCGCGAGCTGTCGCACTTCGGTGTACGCGAGTTCTGCAATGCGCAAACCGTGTGGCTGGATCGCCGCTGATCCAATGAACAAAGCCCGGAAGCGTTTTGCGCTTCCGGGCTTTTTCATTTCAAGCCGCCGCCTGTTGTGGCTCCGATACCGTCCGTTCCTTGCTCAACAGCCCCAGCACCACAGCCGCTGACGCCAGCGTGATGATCGTCAGGATGTGCAGCAGATACTGGAACGCCGAAGCGTAACCTTGCACCAGACGTTCATTGGCCAACCCTGGAATCGTGTTGATCGCGTGAGCCATGTCGCCAGTGGTCACCCGGTGCGCGGTCTCGGCAATCAGCGCGGCGTCTGCACCACCGGCCACGGCCTGCAGATTGGTATGCAGCAGCGAGGCAAGAATCGCCGCCACGCTGGCCAGTGCAATCCCCTCGCCCGCCACCCGCACCGTGTTGAAAATCCCGGCCGCCATGCCGGCGCGTTCTTTCGGCACCACGCTGACCGACAGCCCGTCCATCAAGCCCCACGGCAAACCTGCGCCAATCCCGATCAACACCATCGGTACCACCAGCGCAAATTTTGGCTCGCCGACGTTATACAGGCTCAGCCAATGCAGACCTACAGCAGCAATCAGGAAACCCACGCCCGACAAAATGCCGGCCGAGACAAAACGGGTCATGGACGCCGCGAGCATCGGCACCACCAGCATCGGCGCCGACAGCGCCAGCAACAGCAGACCGGCATCGATTTCACTCAAGCCTTCGACGCCGATAAACCGCAGCGGCAGCATGACCACCAGCACGATGTAGCAAAAGCAGGTGCCAATCGGCAGCATCTGCACACCGATGAAGCGTGGAAAACGGAACAGGGTCAGGTCGAGCATCGGGCGTTTCACGCGCATTTCGATAAGGACGAACAGCGCCAGTAATAACGCCGAAGCGCCCAACAGCCCCACTACCAACGGACTGCCCCAACCGCTTTCGGGGGCCTGGATCACACCGAACGTGAACAGCGCCAGCATCGAACTGAACGTCACGGTGCCCGGCCAGTCGAGACCGCTGGCGTCTGGGTCGCGGGTCTCACGCATGCGCGGCAGACCGAAGACCATCGCAATCACACCGATCAGCGCGGTGAAGACAAAGATCGCACGCCAGTTGAACGCCTCGATCAGCGCCCCGGCCACCAATGGGCCGAACGCCAGGCCGATGCCAAACGTGGTGCCCAGCATGCTGTAGGCACGGGTGCGCGCATGGCCTTCGAATTCCTGCGCCAGCGCTGCCGAACCACTGGCCAGCGCCGCAGCCCCGGCCACGCCCTGAATCGCCCGCAACACATCCAGCCAGAACACCGAAGGCGCCAGGCTCTGGGCAATCGACGCAGCGGTAAATAGCAGCATGCCGCCCGTGAACAGGCGCTTGCGCCCATAGACATCGGCCAACGCCCCCGCCGCCATCAGCAGACTGCCGAACGACAACATGAACGCATTGGTGATCCAGGTCAGCGCCACCGGGCTGCCGCCCAAGTCACGGCCGATGGCCGGCGTCGCCACCGCGCCACCGGTAAAACTTAACGGAAGGACCAGTGCCGACAGGCAAATGGCCGCGAGGATCAGCAGTTTGTCGCGCGCGCCATGGGGCTGGGAGACGGTTGTCATGATTTCGTCCAATGAAAAGAAAAATAAGGCTGCGATCAACAGAGCGCAGCCTGCGATTGCTGAGTCGGGCGGCGTGTCAGTCCTTGAAGTCCGTGGACAGCGCCAGCGCATTCCACTCGGCCAGTTCCTGCGCCACCAATCGATTCTTCGCTTCGATCCGCGCGATGGTGTCGCTGCCCAGCGCCAGCCGTTGCGGCGGGTTCGGCGCATTGACCAGCGCCAGCATGGCTTCGGCAAACTTCACCGGATCACCCGGCTGCGCATGGTTGGCGGCTTCGGCGAAGGTGCGCATCTTGCCGACGGTTTCGTCGTAGTCCGGCAGCACCAGAGCGGTCTTGACCAGCGATTGTTCATCGAGGAAATCAGTGCGGAAGAAGCCCGGCTCGACCACCGTGGCATGAATGCCCAGCGGCGCCAGTTCCTGACGTAGCGCTTCGCTGATGCCTTCCACCGCGAACTTGGTGGAGCCGTAGACACCCCAGCCCATGTAGGCCTGATAGCCGCCAATCGATGAGATGTTGATGACCCGCCCGCTACGCTGGGCGCGCATGTGCGGCAGCACGGCGCGAGTCACGTTGAGCAGGCCGAAGACGTTGGTGGCGAACAGGCGCTCGGTTTCGCTGGCGCTGGTTTCTTCCACCGCGCCCAGTACGCCGAAGCCGGCATTGTTGATCAGCACATCAATGCGGCCAAAACGCTTGATGCCTTCCGCCACCGCTTGGTGGGCCTCTTCTTCACGGGTGACGTCCAGGCGCACCGCCAGCAGGTTCGGGTGCTCGCCGAGGCGGTCGGTAATGTCTTGCGGTTTGCGGGCGGTGGCAATCACGGCGTCGCCGGCACGCAGGGCATGTTCTGCGATGAGGGTGCCAAAACCACGGGAAGCTCCGGTAATCAGCCAGGTACGCATAGCAACTCCTCCTGTCAGTGACCCAGGCGTTATTGCCGGGCCTTCTCGATGAGTTGATGCGACTTTAAAGCCGTGCTACTGATGTGATAATCCCAACAAAATTACATGACTTTGTGAAAGGCGCTCATCAATGAAAAACCCGTCCACGGCGGATCTGTCGATCTTTCTGAGCATCGCGCAGCATCTGAATTTCAGTCGTGCAGCGGTGGATCTGGGCCTGACACCGTCGGCGCTGAGTCACTCGTTGCGCGCTCTGGAAAACCGCCTCGGCGTGCGTCTGTTCAATCGCACCACCCGCAGCGTGGCCCTGACCGAGGCCGGTGAGCGCCTTTACTCCCGGTTGAAACCGGCGTTTCGCGATATCGAAGATGCGCTTGAAGACCTCAACCATTTTCGCGACAAGCCCTCGGGCAACCTGCGCATTACCTCCGGGCGCCAGGCGTGTGAACTGGTGCTGCTGCCGATTGCCAGCGAGTTCCTGCAGGCCTACCCGGACATTCGTCTGGAGGTGGTCGAAAGCGATGCGCTGCTGGATATCGTCGCTGCGGGATTCGATGCCGGTGTACGTTTCGGCAACCGGTTGGAGGCGGACATGGTGTCGCTGCCCATCGGACCGAACCTGCGTTCGGTGGTGGTCGGCTCGCCGGCGTTTTTCCAGCGGCATCCCGCGCCACAGAAACCGGAAGACCTGCATGCCCTGCCCTGCATCCGCCATCGGTTCCCGAGCGGTTCGATGTACCGCTGGGAATTCGAACGTGGTGGCATTGAACAGGAAATCGAAGTCAACGGCCCGCTGACGCTGGGCGATGTCAGCCTGATGGTCGGCCCGGCGTTGCAAGGTTTGGGGCTGGCCTATGTGTTCGAAGACATGGTCAGCGAGCACCTCGCGGCCGGGCGTCTGGTGCAGGTGTTGGCGGACTGGTGCCCGTACTATCCCGGCCTGCATCTGTATTACCCGAGCCGGCGCCATGTACCGGCGCCGCTCAAGGCTTTCATCGACTTTGCCCGCAACGTTCGCGACGGCAAAACGGGATAGTTACAGATACTTCAACCAGACGATGTCCCGTCGCCGGGCCTTCAGTGCGGAGAACCAGCGCACGGCCGGAAACAACCCGACCGCCAGCACCATCGCCGCCAGCCACACCGCTGCCACCGTCGAGAAACCGAAATGACTGCCCTGATTGAGCCCGACCAATGCCACGCCAATCAGGTACAGCACCTTCAGCGCATACAGGTGCAGCAGATAGAAAAACATCGGCGCCGAACCGAACACCGTCAGCCAGCGAATCCAGCGTCGATCCTGTGCACGCTCGAACACCAGCAACAGCAGCAGCCCGACACTCACTGTCAGCATGATGAACAACAGCGACGGCGGGTATTTGGTGATGTTGAAAAAACTCATCAGGGTTTGCAGGCTGCTGTCATTGAGCGACCACGGTTTCTCGCCGTAACCGTTGACCAGCCGCAGCGCCACGAAACCCAGCAGCCCGGCGATGCCAACGATCAGCAAACGCCGCTGGCGCACACCCGCATCGGCCATTCGGGCAAACCATGGCCCCAGCGCGTAACCCAAACCGATCACACCGATCCACGGCAGCAGCGGGTACGACGTGCGCAAGCGCAAGCTCTCGCTGACTTCGATCCAGCCCCGGTCATGCAGGATTGCCCAAGGCACGTGCAGCGCCGAATCCATGGCAAAGTGCAGACCGTCGAGCAGGTTGTGCCCGGCGATGATCGCCAGGCTCAACGTCAACAACAGCCAGCGTGGCAGCCAGACCAACAGCGACAGCGCGATCATGCTCAGGCCGATCGCCCAGATCACCTGCAGGTAGATCACGCTCGGCGGCAGCTGGAACGTCCAGGCGAAATTCACCAGGGTGAATTCGAGCACCACCAGGAACAGACCACGCTTGAACAGAAAGGCACTGACATCAGCCTTGCCGTCGTACTTTTCCCCGAACAGCCATGCCGACAATCCGGTCAGCAGCACGAAAACCGGCGCGCACAGATGCGCCAGAGTGCGACTGAAAAACAGCGCCGGCTCGGTGCTGGCGATGTCCATCGGATCGGAGACCTGACGATGCAGCAGAAAGGTTTCGCGCACGTGGTCCAGCAACATGAACAGAATGACCAGGCCGCGTAGCGCATCAATAGACAGCAGCCGGCCAGTCACCGGCGGGACATTTCGAGGAGCAGCAACGGTCATGAAAGGTTCGCAATCGAGTGAAGAGTTCGATCGGGCCGCGTACAAACGGCCCGACTATTTGCGTTACCTTATAACATGAAAAGCCGCTTCAATTGCTAACGGTTCTCAAGCCGTGCGCAGTTGCTCAAGCAGCACCTGCAACGGATGACGCACCGCCCGGTCGGCCTGACGCTTGACCTGGCTACGGCACGAATAGCCGGTCGCCAGTGCTTCGCCCCGCTCTGCCGGCGCCTCGATCTGCTTCGCCCAGGACTGCTCGTAAATCACCGCCGAAGTGTCGCGATTGCGCGCTTCGTGCCCGTAGGTGCCGGACATCCCGCAGCATCCGGTGGCCTGGGTCGTCAGTTTCAAGCCGACACGTTCGAACACTTGCTCCCATTGCCGGGTTGCGGCGGGCGCGTTGGTTTTTTCGGTGCAGTGCGCGAGCAGGCGGAAGCTTTCGCCATTCTGTGAATCCGTCCGTTGCGGCATGACTTTCAGCAGCCACTCCTGCACCAGCGCCACTTCGGGGCATTGCTCCATCCCCGGCACCTTGAGGTATTCCTGGCGATAAACCAGAGTCATCGCCGGGTCCAGCCCCACCAGCGGCACGCCAATCTCGGCCAGAGCACGCAATTGCCCGGCATTGCGCAACGCCGCGCGGTTGAACGCCGACAGGAAACCCTGCACATGCAGCGGCTTGCCGTTGGCGCTGAACGGCGCCAGATAAACCTGATACCCCAGTCGCGTAATCAGCTCGATCAGATCCGCCAGCAATGGCGCCTCGAAATACCGGGTGAACGCGTCCTGCACCAGCACCACACTGCGTTCGCGTTGCGCCTGAGTCAGCGCCGAAAGCACCTCGACCGACGCCGGTTGGACCTGCCACCGACGCATGGCCGCGTGGAAATCGAAACGGCTGAGCAACGGCACATCGACCATGCCACCAAGGCGCTCGATCAAGCGACGACTGAACGAAGCCCCCATCAAACCGTTGTAGAGAAACGGAATCCGCGCCATGTACGGAATCGTGTATTCCAGCGAGGCAATCAGATAATCCCGCGCCGGACGTAGATAGCGCGTGTGGTACAGCTCGAGAAACCGCGAACGGAAATCCGGCACGTTGACCTTCACCGGGCACTGTCCCGCGCAGGACTTGCACGCCAGGCAGCCGGCCATGGCGTCGTACACCTCGTGGGAGAAGTCTTTTTCCTGCGCACGGCTGTTGCGCCAGCGCTGCAGCAATGTGCTGAAAAACGGCGGACGACGACTGGCATCGGACAACACATCCACCCCGGCCTCGCCCTGCAACCGCAGCCATTCGCGAATCAGCGAGGCGCGGCCCTTGGGCGACTGCGCACGCTGGCGGGTGGCTTTCCACGACGGGCACATCGCATCGTCGGGATCGAAGTTGTAGCAGGCACCGTTGCCATTGCAGTGCATGGCCGCGCCGTAGTCCTGCCAGACTTTCTCGTCGATCTGCCGGTCCAGTTCGCCGCGCAGGGTCACTTCGTCGATCTTCAGCAGTGCCGCGCCAGGAATATCCGGCGTGGCAATCTTGCCCGGGTTGAACTGGTTGAATGGATCGAACGCCGCCTTCAAGGCTTGCAACGCCGGGTACAGCTCACCGAAAAAGGCCGGGGCGTATTCCGAGCGCAGGCCCTTGCCGTGCTCGCCCCACAGCAGACCGCCATAACGCTGGGTCAGCGCGGCGACGCCGTCGGACACCGGTCGAACCAGTGCCGCTTGTAGCGGGTCTTTCATGTCGAGAATCGGCCGCACGTGCAGCACGCCGGCATCGACGTGGCCGAACATGCCGTATTGCAGATTGTGGCTGTCGAGCAGTTCGCGCAGTTCGGCGATGTATTCGGCCAGGTGTTGCGGCGGCACGGCGGTGTCTTCGACAAACGGCTGCGGCCGCGCTTCACCGGCGACGTTGCCGAGCAAACCCACCGCACGCTTGCGCATGCCATAAACGCGGTTCACCGCCGCGTGACCGACGGCCAGCGTATGGCCCAAGCGCTCGACTGTGGCGTCGGAGCCCAGGTGGCGGACAAAGTCCTCGACCCGGCCTTGCAGTTCCTCGGGATCGTCGCCGCAGAACTCCACCAGGTTGATCCCCAGCGTCGGCCGCTCGGCGCTTTCCGGGAAATACTCGGCGACGCCGTGCCAGACGATGTCCTGCATCGCCAGCAACAGCACTTTGGAGTCGACGGTTTCGATCGACAGCGGCTTGAGCGCCATCAGCGCGCGGGCATCGCGCAAGGCATCCATGAAGCCGGCGTAGCGGATGTTCACCAGCATCGTGTGCTTGGGGATCGGCAACACGTTGAGCTTGGCCTCGACCACAAACCCCAGCGAACCTTCGGCACCGCACAGCACGCTGTTGAGGTTGAAACGGTTGTCGGCCTCGCGCAGGTGCGCCAGGTCGTAGCCGGTCAGGCAGCGGTTGAGGTCGGGGAAGGTTTGTCGGATCAGTTCGCCCTGCTCATCGATGATCTGCCGCGCGCAGCGGTACACCTCGCCGGCCCGCCCCTCACGGGCGCATTCCGCCGCCAGCTCACTTTCTTCCAGCGGACGGCCGTGCAATCGCTCGCCACCGCGCAGGACCATGTGCAATTCCAGAACATGGTCACGGGTCTTGCCGTAGGTGCAACTGCCCTGGCCGCTGGCGTCGGTGTTGATCATGCCGCCGACGGTGGCGCGGTTCGACGTCGACAGTTCCGGGGCGAAAAACAGCCCGGCGGATTTCAGTGCCGCGTTGAGTTGATCCTTCACCACACCGGCCTGCACCCGCACCCAACGCTGTTCAACGTTGATTTCGAGAATGCGGTTCATGTGCCGCGACAGGTCGACAACGATGCCATCGGTCAGCGATTGCCCGTTGGTACCGGTGCCACCGCCACGAGGGGTGATCACCACTTTCTGGTAAGCCGGTTCGGCGATCAGACGCGCCAGCAGCGCCACGTCATCGGCGTCCCGAGGGAATACCGCCGCTTGCGGCAAGCGCTGATAGATCGAGTTGTCGGTGGCCAGCACCACGCGGCTGGCGTAGTCAGCGCTGATTTCGCCACGAAAACCGTTGGTTTCAAGGGCTTTGAGAAACTGTTGGTAATCGGTGTTCAACGCGGTGGAAGGCGACAGCTGGGCAATCATCGGGGGGGCGATCTCGGTCAAAAACGGGCCGTGTAGCGGTGAACAGTTGTGCGCAATGAATGATTGCGTCACGCTCCCGCCATCTCATAGGCCTTATGTTCATTGCAGAGCGATGCCGGGACAACCGTAAATTCGACCCGCAATCCATGACTAAAACGAATGAATCCACGAACCCTCACCCCCTCGATGTCGTTGCTGCTGGCGTTTGAAGCCGCCGCACGCCATGAAAGCTACACCCGCGCCGCCCACGAACTGTCGCTGACCCAGAGCGCGGTCAGCCGTCAGGTGCAGATTCTGGAAAAGATGCTCGGCATGCGCCTGTTCAGCCGTGAAGGCCGGCGGGTGATCCTTACCGACGTCGGGCGCATGTATCAGCGCGAACTGTCCGAAGCCCTCGGGCAGATCCGCAGCGCGACGTTGCAGGCCATGGCGTTTGGCTCGGGGATTCACAGCCTGCGCCTGGCGACCTTGCCGACTTTCGGCTCGAAATGGCTGCTGCCGCGCCTGAAGGATTTCTACACGGCGCACCCGGGCATGACCGTGCACCTGCACTCGCGGATCGAGGCCATCGACTTCGACACCAGCGAAATCGACGCGGCGATTTGTGTCGGCGGCGGTGACTGGCCGGGGCTGACCGCCCACCGCCTGCACACCGAAGAACTGGTGGTGATCGCCAGTGCGCAATTGTCCGACGCCGAACGTCTCGCGGCCAACAAGGATATCGCCGGGCAGCTTCTTCTCAATGTCAGCAGCAACGCTCAGGCGTGGTCCGAGTGGTTCAGCCATCACGCCCTGCCCCATCGCAGCATGCGCATCGGGCCGAGCTTCGAGATGACCTCGCACTTGATCCAGGCCGTGCGCGCCAATATCGGCATCGGACTGGTGCCGAGGATTCTGGTGGAGGATGAATTGCACAACGGCGAACTGCTGCAACTGGGCGAACCGATCAGCAGCCGGCGCAGCTATTACCTGGTGTACCCGGCGCGTAATGAATCATTGGCGTCGTTGAAGGCGTTTCGGGATTGGCTGGTGCAGACGCTCTGAGATGATGCCGGCCCGTAATGGGCCGGCATTCAAAGCCTAGTGCATGCTGGAAAGAGGCTTGCGATCAACTGTCACCGGGCATTACGCATCCTGCAGAATCAGATCCGCGCCCTTCTCCGCCACCATCAGCACCGCCGCATGGGTGTTGCCCGATGTCACGTTGGGGAAGATCGACGCATCGACAATCCGCAACCCCTCGAGGCCGTGCACCTTGAGGCGCTTGTCGACCACCGAACTCTGCTCGTCCGCGCCCATCGCGCAGGAGCCGCACAGGTGATAGATCGAGCCGCAGTTGTCACGGAAGTACTGCAGCATCTGCTCGTCGGTTTCCACCGCCGGCCCCGGCAAAACTTCATCGACCGTGATGCCCCTCAATGACGGAGCGCCCATGATCTTGCGCATCAGGCGACTGCCCTGGATCACCTCGTCGATGTCCTTTTGCGTGCTCAGGTAATTCGGGTCGATCAATGCCGCATCACGGGGATTCTTCGAGGCAATCGTGATGTGCCCGCGACTGGTCGGGCGACACGGGTTGAAGCACAGCAGGAAACCTGAATACGGCTCGGGCTTGAGGCTGGCCTTGTTGTTTTTCGGAATCTGGTACGACAGCGGGTTGAAATACAGCTGCAGGTTCGGATGGCCCTGTTCCGAGTTGCCACGGAAGAATCCGCCAGCCTGATTGACGCTCATCGCCAGCGCGCCCTTGCGGGTCAACAGGTACTTCACGCCGAGTTTGAACTGGCCGAACAGCGAGCTCAGCTCATCGTTCAGGGTCGGGATATTGGCCTTGTAGTAGTAGCTGACGCACAGGTGATCCTGCAGGTTCTGCCCCACCGCCGGCAGGTGTTTCACCACCGGAATCTGATGTTTCGCCAGCAAGGCGCGATCCGCCACGCCGGACAGTTGCAGGATCTTCGGCGTATCGACTGCACCGGCGCACAGGATCACTTCCTTGCGCGCCGTGAAAGTACGCACCACGCCATGCTGGGTGATGGAAATACCGGTGGCGCGCTGCTGACTTTCATCGAACAGGACACGATCGACCAACGCGTAATGCTCGACCGTCAGGTTCGGCCGGCTCAGCGCCGGGTGCAAATGGGCGAAGCTGCTGGAGCTGCGTTGACCGTTGCGAGTGTTGACGTCATAGATACCCGCACCTTCGAATTTCGGCCCGTTGAAATCGTCACTGCGCGGGTAACCAAGCTCATCGCAGCCCTTGAGGAACACGTCGCAGATCGGGTGGGTCTGGCCAGCCATCGGGGTGATGCTGATCGGGCCGCTGCCGCCGTGGTATTCGCTGTCGCCCAGCGGATGGTTTTCCAGTTTGCGGAAATACGGCAGCACGTCCTTGAAACCCCAGCCGTCGTTGCCGTTGGCCGCCCAGTCGTTGAAATCATGGGCCTGACCGCGCACGTAGATCATCGCGTTGATCGAGCCCGACCCGCCCTGGACCTTGCCGCGCGGGGCATAGATTTCGCGATTGCCCAACTGCTTCTGCGGCTGGCTGTAGTACATCCAGTTGAAGGTCGGGTTGTAATACATTTTGGCGAAGCCGACCGGGATCTTGAACCACAGGGAACTGTCCTTGCCGCCCGCCTCCAGCAGCAGCACCGTGTGTTGGCCCGAGGCCGAGAGCCGATTGGCCAGGACGCAGCCAGCGGCGCCTGCGCCAGCGATGATGTAGTCGTATGTCATGCACGGTTACCGCGTAAGTCTTTTTATCGAACCCGCCCGTTGCCGGGCGGGGAAATCCCGTCAGCCCTTGGCCGGCGATGTGTCTTTGACGTCGGCCGGGGTCGGGGCCATTTGCAGGTGCAGGCGCTCACCGGTGTACGGCGAATGCTTGCGCACCACGTCCATGTTCAGCTCCACGCCCAGGCCCGGCTCGGTGGATGGAATGATGTAACCGTCCTCCCACTGCAACGGCTTTTTCAGGACCTCGGCGTGGAAGCCGCCCCAGGTCTCGATGCTTTCCTGGATCAGGAAATTCGGTGTGCAGGCCGCGAGCTGGAAACTTGCCGCTGCACCGATCGGCCCGTTGTACAGATGCGGGGCGATTTGCGCGTAATAGGCCTCGGCCATGCTGGCGATCTTCTTGCCTTCGAGCAGGCCGCCGCAGCGCGCCACGTTCATCTGCAGAATCGACGCACCGCCGGCCTGCAACAGCTTGAAGAACTCGTACTTGGTGGTCAGGCGCTCACCGGTGGCAATCGGAATGCTGGTCTTGGCCGCGACTTGCGCCATGGCCTCTTCCTGGCCCGGCGGCACCGGCTCTTCGAACCACAGCGGGTCGTATTTCTCCAGGCGCTTGGCCAGACGAATCGCCGAAGACGGCACCATTTGCCCGTGAGTGCCGAACAGCAAATCGCACTTGTTGCCCACCGCTTCGCGGATCTTGCGGCAGAAGGTTTCGCAGCGTTCCAGCACTTCCAGCGAAATCTGGTGCCCGGAGTACGCGGTGTACGGCCCGGCCGGGTCGAACTTCACAGCGGTGAAGCCCTTGTTCATGTTGTCGATGGCGCACTCTGCCGCCAGGTCCGGGTCGTCGTAGTCGTACTCGCCACGGCTGTTGACCGGGTACAGGTAGGTGTAGGAACGCAGGCGTTCATGGACCTTGCCACCGAGCAGTTCGTAGACCGGTTTGTTCGCGGCCTTGCCAATGATGTCCCAGCAAGCCATTTCCAGACCGCTGACCACGCCCATCATGGTCAGGTCGGGACGCTGGGTGAAACCGCTCGAATAGGCCTGACGGAAGAAGCGCTCGATGTGGTGCGGATCCTGATTCAGCAGGTAGCGCTCGAACACGTCTTCGATGATCGGCAGCATGGCTTTGGGGCCGAAAGTTGCGGCGTAGATCTCGCCGACGCCTTCGATGCCGCAGTCGGTCTTGAGCTTGACGAACAGCCAGTACATGCCGCCGATGTGCGGTGGGGGTACGGCGACGATATGGGTTTCAAGGGCGACGATTTTCATCTCAGGCACCTGTCTTGTTCGAAGATTTTTTGTTGATCCGGGCACGCAGGGTCACGGCAGCCAGGGTGCCGATCAGACCGATTGCGGCGATGTAGCCGAAATACAGCTTGTAGCCTAGGGCGCCGGGGAAATGCTCAGTGAGGTAGCCGTTGATCAACGGGATAAAAGCATCCGGCATGTAACCGACTACCGAGACGATGCCGATGGCCAGCCCGGTGATGCGCAGCGGAATGTTGCAACTGTCGAGGATCGCCCAGTACAGACCGCGAATCGCGTAGGTCATCAGGCCGATGAAAATCACTGTCGCGATCAGCAGCCCCATGCTGTTGAGCGCCGGGAACACGATCAACCCGACAATCGCCAGACTCGCCAGCAACAGCGCGACAATCAGCACCGAGATGTTCGAAAACTTGTCTCCCAGCCAGCCGCCACCGATGCCGCCGATCGGGCGCATCCACAGCTTGATGGTGGTGATGGTGCCGGCCATCACGGCGGTCAGGCCGCTGCCTTGCAGGTAGTCCGAGAAGCTGTAGGTGGCCCAGAAGATGTGATAACCGCAGAACACGATCGCGGTGACCAGCCACAGTTCAGGGATCTTCACCAAAGTTGCCAGGTCAGTGAGCAGGTTGAACTTGCCCTTCTCCACTGGCGGCGTGTCCTCCATCGACTTCGGGTCCTTGATCAGCACCAGCACACAACCGATGGCAATACAGGTGAAGGCGTAGAGGTAAACCACGTGCTTGAAACCTTCGGCGGTGGACTCGCCACGGGTTTCGGTGGCGTAGGCGAACAGCCCCAGCGCAACGGTTGCCAGCAATGCTTCGACCAGTCCGCGACCGCCATCGAGAATGCCGAAGAAACGACCCTGTTCGGTGTGATGGGCAATCATCTTCACGCGCTTGAGCACCGAGGCCCAGAATGTCAGGCCGGTGGTCAGACCCCAGCAACCGAAGATGATCATCAGCCCGGTCATCGACGGCGCCGTCGAGTACCACAGCCCCAGCACGCCGGTTGCCACTAGCGAGAAGAAGATCAGGAAACGCGGCGCGATACGGTCGGCCAGCCAGCCGCTCGGCAAGTAGCTGAGCAGGAAAATCGTGCCAAGCATCGAGTACAGATAACCCAGCTCGCTGTGGTTGATCTGGAACACCTCGAGCATGGTGGTCTGGTAGACCTGGCGCAGGTACAGAATCGGGTAGATCGCACCGGCGGCGAGCACCAGCAACATCAGTTGGAAATAGCGACTTCCCTTGTCGCTCTGGCTTTTCGAAGCCGAGTTGGAACCCTGAACAGCGGCAGCAGAGGATGCATGCTTGGACATTGAAGTGACCTCGGGCGACCCGTGCTCCGGGCGCCCCTGATAATTGTTTTTATAGGTGTAGCGTGAGGCGTGATGCGGTGGATCAGTACTTCATGACCACGAGTCGGGTCTGGGTGAATTCGAGCATGCCGTGCTTGCCGTCATCGCCGCCCAGGCCCGAGCGTTTCCAGCCGGCGTGGTAGCCCTGGTACGGATCGGCCGGGGTGCGGTTGACGTACAACTCGCCGGCCTCGATGGCGTTGGCGACTTTCTGCGCGGTGCGGTAGTTCTCGGTGTACAGCACCGACGACAGGCCGAACTGGTGGTCGTTGGCCATGGCCAGCGCTTCGTCGATGTCGCGGTACTTGAGCACCGGCAGCACCGGGCCGAAGATTTCTTCCTGGACGATTTCCATGTCCTGACGGCAGCCGCTGAGCAGCGTTGGCGGGTAGAAATGCCCCGGGCCTTCCGGCAGCACACCGCCGCTTTCGAGGACGGCGCCGTCGGCAATGGCGCGCTCGACCATGGCGTGGATGTTCTTCTGCGAACTGGCGTTGACCAGCGGGCCCATCAGGCTGGCGTCCGTGGCGCGGTCGCCGAACTTCACGGCGGCGATCTTGGTTTTGAGCAGCGCGAGGAAACGGTCGTGAACGCTTTCCTGCACGTAGACCCGTTCCACCGCCGTGCACAACTGGCCGCAATGGGTGGTCTTGGAGGCGATGATTGCGCTCGCGGCCGCTTCAAGATCGGCGTCGGCTTCGATGATTGCCGGGGTCTTGCCGCCCAGTTCCAGCGACGGCTTGGCGATGTTGGTCTTGCAGTAGTCGAGGACGATGCGCCCGGCGTTGACGCTGCCGGTCAGAGTGATCAGGCCCACGGCTTTATGCGTGCAAACGGCTGCAGCGGTGGCGTGATCCATGGTCAGGATGTTGATCACCCCGGCCGGCATGCCCGATTGCTCCACGGCTTTAGCGATTTCGAATGCCGAGGTCGGGGTGTTGTTGCTCGGGCGCACCACCACAGTGTTGCCGGCAATCAGCGCCGGAGCGATTTTGCGCAACAGGGTGTAGACCGGGTAGTTGAACGGAATCAGGCACGCGACGACGCCAATCGGCTCGCGGTGCAGAAACAGGTTTTCGTCGGGGCTGTCGCTGGGAATGATCTCGCCTTCGATACGGCGCGCCCATTCGGCGTGGTAACGGGTGATCTGCGCGGCATAACGGGCTTCGTTGCTGGCGTCGCTCAGGCTTTTGCCGGACTCGGCAGCCAGGGCGCCGCCGATGGCTTCGGCGCGATCTTCAAGGGCTGCCGCGAACGCTCGCAGGTGCTCGGCGCGTTCGATGCTGGTGAGTTTGCCCCAGGTCTTCTGCGCCTTGGCGGCGGCATCGACTGCTGCCGTGGCTTCTTCGGCAGTGGCGGCCGACACCTGGCCGATCAACGCTTCGGTGGCCGGGTTGTAGACCGCGATCAGCGCCGCGCTGGCCGGCTCGATGAAGTGGCCGTTAACAAAATTTCGCTCGACTCGCATGTGCATCGCCCATCGTTTGTTTTTATCGATGCCGCCAGTCTTGTCATCGACAGCGGGTTCAACAAACGATTTATCCGGCAATCAAACATTCGAAAAAGGCACGTTACTCAGAAAATCGCCTTCGAGGGCTCAAGCTGGCGCTGCGCCAGCCAGATCTCTTCCTGCAACCACTGACTGAACGCCTGCAATTGCGGCATCTGCGTCTGTTCCGGGCGGGTCACCAGCCAGTAGGACTGGTGGCCTTCCACATGCACGTTGTGCACCTGGGTCAACTGCCCGCTGGCCAGCTCAGAGGCGACCATGTGCCAGTCGGCAATGGTGATTCCCAGACCATCGACCGCCGCTTGAATCGCCAGGTCCAACAGGTCGAATTCATAACCGCCCTGGGTATCGACACCCGTGATGCGCGCCGCGTCGAGCCAGTGTTTCCAGGTCAGGTAACGCTGATCCTCCCGGGCCAGCACATGCAGCAGCGTCAGGCGATTGAGGTCGATGCCCTGATCGCCGCCCTCCCGCGCATACAGGGTCGGCGCGCACACCGCGATGTGCCGTTCCTGAATCAGCAGTGAACTGTCGAGCCCGTCCCACTCGCCGTCGCCAAAACGGATCGCGCAATCGAGGGTGCTGGTTTCCGCGAGACTGTCCTGCAAGCGGGTGGTGATGCTCAGCTCCAGCTCCGGATGCTGCTCGCGCAGGCGCCCCAGACGCGGCATCAACCAGCGGCTGGTGAAGGTGGGTGGCGCATTGATGTGCAAGCGGTTGGCGTGGGTTTTCTGCTGGATGCTGCGCACGGTCAGCTCGATCTTGTCGAACGACTGGTGCAACGCCCGCAGCAGAATCTTGCCGGCACCAGTCAGTTCGAGATGGTGATGACGGCGTTCCAGCAGACTCTCGCCGAGCTGCTCTTCCAGTTGCCGCACCTGACGGCTGACCGCGCTCTGGGTGACGTTGAGCAACTCGGCGGCGCGGGTGAAGCTGCCGGTGCTGCCGGCCACTTCGAATGCTTTGAGTGCATTCAGGCCGGGCATTTTGCGTTTCATACAAGGCACTCGAAAACCACTGACAAGGCGCAAAGCATCCCACGACATTGGCGAATTGTCCTACAGGATTTTCTGAGTAACATGCATTCGATGCAGGTTTCCCCACCGTTTTTATCGTTTGTTCAACACCCCGCAGATGGCAAAACTGCGCGGCATCTCTAATAAAAACAATCGAGAGCCGCTCCATGCCCTTCCCAGCCTCTTTGCGCCTGCGCACAACTTCCATCGCCCTGTTCTGCAGCTTTGCCGCCCCGGCCATGGCGGTACAAGTCACCGACAATCTCGACCTTGGCGGCGCCATTCGTGCCCGCTGGGACGTGGACCCGGATCGCGATATCCAGAAGTTCGGCCTCGACACGGTGTTCCTCAGCGCCAAGTACAACTCCGACACCTGGATCGGTGAAGCGCAATACCGCTTCTACGGTCGCTCCTACCCGTACCAGTACACCAAGAACTACGGTGATATCCGCTTCGCCAAGTTCGCGTGGGTCGGCTACAAGTTCAATCCCGACCAGCAGGTGCAAGTGGGCCTGAACACCGTGCCGTTCGGCTTGCAGCCTTACTTCGGCAGCACCTTCTACGAAACCCTGGGCAACGTCATCGGCCTGGAAGACGTGCAACAGATCGGCACCAAATACATCCAGCAAAGCGGCGACTGGAACCTCCAGGCCGGTTACTACCTGCGTCCGGCCTGGCAAGGCAAAGGCACCAGCAAAGGCGTGACGTACTCGAGCGTGGTGTCCGAAGCCGACAGCTACGTGGCCGACGGCAGCAACAACCAGGAACGCAACACCGTGGTGCTGCGGGTGGCCAGGTCGCTGGATCTGGGGCCGTGGAAATCCGAGGTCGGGATCTCCGGCCTGACCTCGAGCATCGAGAACAAGGACACCAACAATGACGGCCGACGCAACGCCGTGGCCGTGCACTACATGGGCAAGAACGGCCCGTGGGGTGTGCAGTTGCAGGCGGCGCGGCAGCAGATGTCGCCGCGCAACCCCGGCAGCGATGAAGTGGTGACCCTTGGTGGTTACGACGGCACTTACAACGTCGCCAGTCGCGGCAATCTGTACGTGGCCGACCTGAGTTACGACGTGGGCGGCAAATACCTGTTTGACCAGATCAGCGGGATCAAGCTCTACGCCAACTACAGCGCCTTCGACAAGTCCGCCAGCGGCTTCAAAACCTCCGAGCGGATGATCCTCGGCACCTCGTTCTCGGTCAGCAAGTTGTGGGTCGCGACCGAATGGCTGTTCGGCAAAAACGATCCGTACATCGGAGGCAGCAGCTACACCCAGAGCCTTGGCGCGGGCGGGCTGGATCAGTGGGAGAACCAGTTATATGTGAACGTCGGGTATTACTTCTGACGTTCGAAAAAATCGCAGCCCGGGCTGCGATTTTTTTTGCCTGCCCGTTGCGAATTCACCTTGCATCCGCACCGCCTCGATAGTCAGATAGCCCTCACCCCAAAACAACAAAAACCGCCCGATCCGGAGTCCCGCCTCCATGCGTCAACTGCCCTCGCTCAACACCCTGCGTGTGTTCGAAGAAGTCGCCCGTCATCGCAGTTTCAGCCAGGCCGCCATCGGGCTGAATGTCACCCAGGGCGCGGTCAGTCGCCAGATCAAACAGCTTGAAGACTACCTCGGCGTGGCGCTGTTCGTGCGCACGCCTCAAGGGCTGTCGCTGACCGAAGCCGGCAGCAATCTTTCCCCGCATCTGGCCGAGGCTTTCGACCACATCGAACGCGCCTTGCAAGCGGTGCGTGTGCCGAATCTGCGCCAACGCTTGAAAGTGCTCGCACCGCCGACCTGGGCCACGCGCTGGCTGTCGCCACACCTGCGCGCGTTCTGTCAGCGCTACCCGGACATCAACCTCAGCGTCACCAACCAGATCGGCCACGACAGCCTCACGGAAGTCGATTGCCACATCCGCTTCGGCCTCGCGGCGGCGCCCCACTGCGTCAGCCAATTGCTGGTGATGGAACGGCACATCGCAGTGGCCAGCCCGGAGCTGTTCAACGGCGATCAGCCGCCGGATCTGCGGGAATATCCATTGCTGCACATCCTGCACGACGGCAAGCGCTTGAAGGTCTGGGAGAACTGGCTGGCGGCCATGGGCCGGGATGACATCGATGCCGGGCAAGGGCTGGAATTCAGCACCCTGGACCAGGTAATCCACACCGCGCTGGCCGGCGGCGGTCTGGCAGTGATCGACCGGCAGATGATCGAAAAGGAACTGGCCAACGGCAGCCTGCTGCCGATCACCCCGATTGAGGTGATCGGCCCTTATGGGTATTGGCTGGATGTGGCGAATGACAAGCAGGGGTTGTCGAAGGTGAAGCTGTTTACCGAGTGGCTAGGGGTTGTCAGCAACCCCTGACCTGCACTCATCAGACGGGGGTAGCGACTTTCCCGACCGTCCCTACCGCGACTTCCACCGGACTCTGCGCCTTGCACGCCTGACTCAACGTCAACGACTTGGTCTCCGGCGCCCACGCCCAAGACAGCAACGCGCCAATCCCCAGAATCGCCGCAAGAATCCCCATGGTCGGGCTCAAACCGATCCCCGCCACACTCACCGGCAGCAGGAACGTACTGATCGCCGAACCCAAACGACTCACCGCCGTCGCCAGACCAATTCCGCTGGCGCGCACTTCCGTCGGGAAGCTCTCCGCCGGGAACACGCCCACCAGGTTGCTGACCGCCGACAACACCAACGTGAACAAACCGAACACCAGCACCATCAGCCACGCTGCACTGCCCGGCAACACCGCCAGCAGAAACAACGCCACCGCCAGAATGATGAACGAGTTGATCAGGAACCCGCGTCGAGTGAATTTGATCGTGCACCAGATACCAATCAAGGCACCAAGGATCAGCAGCATGTTGAGCATCAGCTCGGTGCCGAAGCCTTCGGCCAGGCCCATCTTCTGCAGGATCGACGGCAGGAAGGTGTAGATGGCGAAGTACGGCATGACGATGCAGACGAAGAACAGGCAGTTGAACGCCGTGCGCTTGCGGTATTCACGGCTGAACAGCACCGCGTAGCCCGAGCGGGTTTCCGTGGATTGGCTCTCGTCCAGCTCGACGTTGTCGCCCAGGTGTTTTTTGACGATCGCCCGCGCCTCGGCGATGCGCCCCTGATTGACCAGCCAGCGCGGCGACTCCGGCGTGCCGATCCGCGCGATCAGAATCAACGCGGCGGGGATCGCCGACGACGCCAGCATCCAGCGCCAGGCGTCATCACCGAGGCTGAGCATGGCGGTGCCAACGAAGGTCGCCGCGACGTAGCCGAAGGTCCAGATCACGCTGAACGAACCCAGCAGCACACCGCGATGCTTCTTCGGCGCGAACTCGGCGAGCATCGCGTGGCCGACGCTGAAGTCTCCGCCCAGGCCAATGCCGATCAGCACCCGACACAGGAACAGGCTCATGGCGGTTTCAACGTAGAACTGCATCACCGAGGCAATGGTGATCAGCACGAAGCTGACCAGGAAGATTTTCTGCCGGCCGACCTTGTCCGAGATCCAGCCGAAAAACAGACTGCCGAGAAACAGCCCGATCAGCGCCGACGCACCGATCAGGCCCTGCCAGAACGCATCAAGGTGCATCTGCGGGCTGAGCAAGGTGAACGCGATGCCAATCAGGCCAAGGATGTAGCCGTCGGTGAAGTGCGCGCCGAAGGTCAGGCCGGCGATCTTGAGGTGGAAGCGCCCGATGGGCAGGTCATCGATCTTTACGGGTTGAGCGGACATGTTCGTCTCCAATTGTTGTTATTGACGGAGAAACGGAAAGCTCTGGGAGAAACCTGCGGGAGCGAACTCCCACAGGTTTCGGGGAGGTCTAGAGACCGCCCATCAACAGGTATTTGATCTCCAGATAGTCATCCAGACCGTACTTCGAACCTTCACGCCCAAGGCCCGATTCCTTGATACCACCGAACGGCGCCACCTCCGTGGAGATGATTCCTTCGTTGATGCCGACCATCCCGGCTTCCAGCCCTTCGGCCATGCGCCAGACACGACCGATGTCGCGACTGTAGAAGTACGCCGACAGACCGAATGGCGTGTCGTTGGCCCGCGCCAGCACTTCGGCTTCGTCCTTGAAGCGGAAACATGCGGCCACCGGGCCGAAGGTCTCGTCCTGAGCGATGAGCATGTCGCCGCTGGCTTCGGTGAGGATGGTCGGCTCGTAGAATGTGCCGCCGAGGGCATGACGACGACCGCCGCACAACAGCGTGGCGCCCTTCTCCAACGCATCACTGACGTGGGCTTCGACCTTGGCCAGCGCAGCGGTGTTGATCAGCGGGCCTTGCTCGGTGTCACCGTCCAGCGCACTGCCCACGCGCATCGCCGCCACGGCTTCGGCGAGTTTGCCGGTGAAGGCCTCGTAGACACCGTCCTGAATGAAGAAGCGGTTGACGCACACGCAGGTCTGCCCGGTGTTGCGGAATTTCGAGGCCATCGCGCCTTTGACGGCCGCATCGATGTCGGCATCGTCGAAGACAATGAACGGCGCATTGCCGCCCAGTTCCAGCGAGACCTTTTTCAGCGTGTCGGCGGCCTGGCGCATCAGCAGTTTGCCGGTGCGGGTCGAGCCGGTGAACGACAGCTTGCGCACCACACTGGATGCTTGCAGCGCCCCGCCGATGGCCACCGCGTCGCCGGAGACGATGTTGAACACGCCCGCCGGAATCCCGGCCTGCTCGGCCAGTACCGCCAGGGCAAATGCCGACAACGGCGTTTCTTCCGAAGGCTTGAGAATCATCGTGCAACCCGCCGCCAGCGCGGGGCCGACCTTGCGGGTAACCATCGCCAGCGGGAAGTTCCACGGGGTGATTGCCGCGACCACGCCAATGGCTTCCTTGGTCACGATGATCCGCGCATCGGCCTTGTGGCTCGGGATCACATCACCGTAGGCACGCTTGGCCTCTTCACCGAACCATTCGAGAAAACTCGCGGCATAGACCACTTCGCCCTTGGCTTCGGCCAGCGGTTTGCCCTGCTCGCGGCTGAGCAAGGTCGCCAGTTCCTGCTGGTTGGCGAGCATCAGATCGCTCCAGCGTTTCAGGCGCTGGCTGCGTTCCTTGGCAGTGAGTTTGCGCCAGGCCGGCAAGGCACGATTGGCCGCTTCGATGGCGAGGTTGGTTTCCTCGGCACCGGCCTTCTGCACGTCGGTGATCAACTCGCCATTGGCCGGGTTGCGTACCGGATAAGTGGCGCCGCCCGAACCCCACTGGCCGTCGATGAAGTTGCCGTGACGAATCAACCCGCTCATGCCACCGCTCCCTGCAACGTGAAGCGTTCATGCCCCGGACGCGCCGTGCGCAGGATGCGTTTGCCGGCGGTGTAGTCATTGATCACGTCGCACGGGGTGTAGTTGCGCTCCAGTTCGTGCAGCTCTTCGGTGTCGAGCTTGGTTTCCAATGCCGCCAGTGCGCTGTCGAACTGTGCGGTGGTGTCGGCGCCGACCAGCATGCAGTCCACGCCCGGATGATTGGCCACCCAGGCCTGGGCGATCTGCGCGTTCGACACGCCACGGGCACGGGCCACGCGCTGCACCGAATGAGCGATCTCGAACGAGGCTTCGTCGCTGTACATCTGCTGGGTGAAGAAGTCGGTCTGGTTGCGGGTCGATTGCACATCACCGGTCAACAGGCCACGGGCCAGCGGACTGAACACCGACACACCGATGCCCTGATCGCGGCAGAACGGAATCATCTCGCGCTCTTCTTCGCGGTAGGCGCAGTTCAGTTGCAGCTGCATGTTGATCGGCTTGACCCAACCGTTGCGCTCGCAGGCCATGAGAATCTTCGCGAGTTGACCGGTGAGCATGGTCGAGACGCCGATGTAACGCGCCTTGCCGGAACGCACGATGTCGTTCAGTGCGCCCATGGTTTCTTCGACCGGGGTGTTCACATCGAAGTAATGCAGCATGAACACGTCGACGTAATCCATGTCCAGACGCTTCAGCGAGGCATCGATGCTGTCCATGATGTGCTTGCGCGAATGGCCACTGGCATTGATCGCGTTGCGGGTGCCGTAGCCGACCTTGGTGGTGATCACCAGGTCTTCGCGACGGGCCAGACGCTTGACGATGCGCCCCACCACTTCCTCGCCGACACCGGCGGAATAGAAGTCCGCCAGGTCGATGAAATTCACGCCGTTGTTCAGGGCGTGGGCGACGATCGGCTCGCTTTGTTTTTCATTGAAGATCCACGGTTTCCAGTCCGGGGTGCCCATGTTCATGGTGCCCAGGCACAGGCGGGAGACTTGCAGGCCGGAGTTGCCCAAACGGATGTATTGCATGGCGCGGACCTCAGGCTTTTGGCGTGTAGAAAGGGTTGCTGATGTGATTGACCACATCCTTGAGCTGCGCGGTTTCCGGCTTGCCGGTCAGGGCGGCGCGGATCGCGGTGCGGCAGGCGTTGTAGTTGTTCAGGTAGACCGCATCGAGGTCATCGCAGGCCGGGTTGACCCAGTTGGCGGTGACGATCGCCCATTCGTCTTCGGCTTCCGGCGGCAGCGTGCCGTCGAGCAACGCTTCGAGCACAGCCTTGGCGATGCCGGCCTGGGAAGCGCCCCAGGTTGCGTTGCCGTGTAGGTCGCTGCCGATGGCAGCCTTGTTGACGTACAGGGTCATCGGCTTGACCGGAATGTTCGGCTGGGCGATCACCATGAACGGGCAATGACCCTGGCTCGGCGACGCCAGGCTGTTGGCAAACGCCTGCCCCGCCGGACCGTTGCGCGGGCCGATCAGGATGTTGATGTGCGCGGCGTTCACGCCCGGGCCTTCGAAACCTTCACCGATGTACAGGTCGAGTTCTTTCATCAGTCATTACTCTTTGCGATGCAGAGGGATTTTTTGGGGTGATCGACAGCTCACGCGGACCGAATGGCCAACGGGATCAATAACGGACACGGGGAGACGCGAAGGAAGAATCGGGACATGGCTGCAAACGCTCTCTGGTTGTTATTGATGAGCTGTGTTTGCGATTTTTTAACACCGGGTATCGGGGCACCCGTAACCATAAAAAATCATGGGGCAATGACTTTTAGTCATAGCCTTTAGTGGTGGCAAAAAAATCCCGCTCGGGAGCGGGACTTTTCGGACTGCGCGGATTACGCGACGACAGGAATCATCGGATCCGCAGCCGCCAGCGCGATGGCACGGTCAGCGGCCGGCGGGTAAATCCACTGGGTGTTGATCTGGGTCTTGAGCGACTTGCCCTCCTCCTTGACCAGTTTCACCTGACGATCCCAGCCCTCGGTGTACACCGCGCCCCAGGCGCCGAGGTCGAGGCAGGTCACGTATTTCGGCTGGCTGTAAGGCGTTGGCTCGACACCCAGAATCTGCGCCGCGACGTTGTTGCCGGCATGTCGGCCGAGGGAAATCGCATGCTGGCAGGTCATCAAGGCGAAGTTGCCGATATCGTCGGTGGCCGCATAAGCCACGTCGCCGGTGGCGAAGATGTCGTCCTGACCGATGACTTTCAGGTGTGCATCAACATGCAGGCGACCCTGACGGTCACGCTCGGCTGGAATCTGCTCGGTCAGGGAACTGGCACGCACGCCGGTGGTCCAGACCACGGTTTTTGCCTCGATGCGCTGGCCGTCCGACAGGGTCACGCCGTTTTCATCAACCGACAGCACCGACACACCCAGTCGCCATTCGACGCCTAGCTCTGTGCTCGCTTCGGCAATCGACACGCTGATGGCCTCGCCCATGGCCGCGCCGACTTTCTGCCCACGGTCGACGATGATCACTTGAACGTCTGCCTGCTCGCCCAGCACTTCCCGCAGACGCGCCGGCATTTCTGTGGCGGTTTCGATCCCGGTGAAACCGCCGCCGGCGACCACTACGGTGTTGCGCGCCGGGCTGGCAGGCTGATCGGCCAGCGACTTGAGGTGGTTTTCCAGGCGAATCGCCGCCTCGATCTGGTCAACGTCAAAGGCGTGTTCTGCTACGCCCGGGGTGTCCGGTAGAGCCAGGCCACTGCCGGAAGCCAGCACCAGTTTGTCGTAGTGAAAAACCTGAGGGGTGCCGTTGGCATCGGTGTAGCCCACGGTCTTGGCGTTCACGTCGATGGCGTTCGCGGCGCCCTTGATGAAGTTGACACCCACCGCGTCGAACAGATCGCCCAGCGGCGCGGCCAGTGTGTGGGCATTCGGCTCGTAGAAACGCGGACGCACACGCAGTTCCGCCTGCGGCGCCAGTACGGTTACATCGATGTTGTCTCGATTGTGAATGTCCACCAGACGCGTGGCGCTCAATGCCGTCCACATGCCACCGAAACCTGCGCCGATTACCAGAATGTGCTGTTTCATTGTTGTCTCCAGGCCCGAAGCCAAGTCGTAGAAAGAGGTCAAGAATTCACGTTTATCGGGAGTCGGCACGCTTGTGGCTTCTGCAAGCGCTGAACGTTGCTCACCGGATAACGGCGACTGTATTGGTCGCCGTTATATCCAACAAGTCAGATTATCCGATCATTCGAATCGAAATTGTCGATAGCTAACAGGGCCTCTTCTGACGACACAAAAACCCTAAAAATCGCCAGACACAGAGAATCCAAGGGCTTTAAGGCAACGAGTCAGGCGCTCATCAGATTTGTCCGCCACGAATTACCCTGCTAACATCTGCGACAATTACAGTCGGAGATAGCTATGTCGCTTTACAGTGCGGGCGTCGAGTACGGCATCCATTGCCTGGCGTTTCTGGTGGGCAGCGGCGGTGACAGTCGCGAAGCGAGCGTGCGCGACCTGGCGGACTTGCAAGGGGTGCCGCTGGATTACCTGGCGAAGATCTTCACCAAACTGGCCAAGGGCAAACTGGTGGTGGCGACCGGCGGCGTACGCGGCGGCTTTACGCTGGCGCGCCCGGCGGATGAGATCACCCTGCTCGATATCGTCAACGCCATCGATGGCCCGAAGAACATTTTCGAATGCCGCGACATCCGTGGGCGCTGCGCGCTGTTCGACGGCTCGCCCCCGGAATGGGCCTTGGACGGAACGTGCTCGATTCATGGGGCGATGATGGTTGCGCAAAAGCGCATGGAAGAGGCCCTCGCCCAGCAGACCATTCTCGATATCGCCAGAAAGGTCGGGCGCAAGGCACCGGCAGAGTTCAACAGCCAGGTGGAAAACTGGATGCAGGATCGTCGTGACAAGAAGACCGGCGGCTCGGGCATCCCGCTCACCGACATCACCGACTGAGCCATTCCGGCAGGCAGGCGAAAAAAAAGCAGAAACCGGTCACACGGTTTCTGCTTTTTTCATTTCGGCCATTCTGCCCTCAGAGGCAATCACGCACCGATTTGCGCAACGAGCCAGACTTGGCCCACGGCGGCCCCTGGTACAGCGAAACGCGGCTGCCGTCCTTGTACTTGACGATATCGAGAATCTCGTCGGCGGTGACGATACTCGGCGCCTTGATCCGGTAACCGTTGGAAATCGCGACCTGCGAAGTCTTGGGAATGTCCTGCTGCCACAGCGGCAACACACACGCGGCGTAGTCCTTGGGAGCCTTGCCACTGACCTTGCTGAAGTTCGGTTCGCCCGGTACCAGAGAGGCCGGCAATGAGCAACCGGCCAACGCTGCCATCAGCAGGCCCCCGATCAACATCCGCATATTGAATCCTTCATTTTAAAAAAGGCGAATTTACCTTTTAACTGTTCGAACATCCATCGTGGCGCAATGCTTTGACCCCGAAAACCGGGTTCTGCGGCGCCGCAGCAGTCAATTGCTCCGACCAACGGCGACTTGTTCACGCCCGTTCAGCTCACTGACCAGAACCACTTGCCCTGCTCCCGGAAAATGCGGCTACTATTTTCTACCGAGAATGTTCCGGAGGTGATCATGCGGCTCAATGAATACGAACACGAACTTCAACGTGACCTGCAAAGCGTGGCGTCGGATCTGAGATGGTCGGCCGTCGACCTCAAGCGCATTGCCGAGCAGTTGCGCAAATCCGGCAACGAAGCGGATGCGCAAACCGTGCTCAGGTCCTGCGAGGTGCTGCAAAGCGATGAAGAACGTTTGCAACTCTATGCCAGGGAAGTGAAGGCCCGCGCCATCAGCCGAACGAAAGTCCACTGACACCCCACAACGAAAAGCCCCGGACAATCCGGGGCTTTTTCATTGCAGGCCTTCAGCCTGTCTTGCGGCCGTGCGTGCGGCTCTTGTAACCCGGAAGTGCAGCAGCATACGCCAGTGCCTCCTCCCGGCTGGCGAAAGACGCCAGTCGATCACCCTGCGTGCAGACCCGCCACGGGCCGTTGTTCACACTGAGTACGTCGTAGCCGTTCATGTGCATTCTGTTCAGTATCGCCATGCTCATAGGCACCTCCTGTCGACTATCGATAGTCCAACTGCACGTTTTTACCTTACACCGGGTACAACGCCGTGTGCCGACCAGACGTCGCCCCACGTCGGCGTCAAGTGTCTGGCACTTTTGCGCCTTTCGACCACTCAGACATTACGAGCGCGTCTAAACCACGGCACGGCTTGAATATTGCATTTTCATGTCCGATTTATGACAACCGGTAATCGGGTAACAAATGAAAGTACGTGCAACCATCATCTGCGAGCAGGATCGACACATTCTCCTGGTGCGCAAACCCCGATGCCGCTGGAATTTGCCGGGGGGCAAGGTCGAGCCCGGGGAGACCAGGGCCGACGCCGCGACGCGAGAACTTGAGGAAGAAACCGGCCTGCTCGCCGATGGCATGCTGTATCTGATGGAGCTGGAGGCTGGTAGCACGCGCCACCACGTCTACGAGGCGTCGGTGCTGAATATTGATGAAGTACGGCCACAGAACGAGATCATCGATTGCATCTGGCATCCGCTGGACGCGGTGCAGAACCTGAGCATCAGTGAGGCGACCCTGCAAATCGTCCGTGCCTTTCAGCGCCGGCTCTGAGTCAACCGGCGAACGCCCGGCGCCCGGCACTCATTTCAGTGCGCAACTCACCGATGAAGTTGGAGATGTCACGAATGGTGACCAGATGCTCCGGCGACACGCCGTTGAGCAGCAAATCGACACGCCCGCTGTCCGGTTCGTAAACCTTGATCTGCAACAAGCCCTGCCCCGTTTCCGTGCAGTCACAGTAAAGGGGCGAAAAGCCGGATTCGACGATGCGGCAAATGTCGGCAATGGCAAGCATGGGCGGACGCCTCGCAGGCGATGGATCGGTCGATCGATTGAGCATAGATGAGCTTTTTCGACCTTGCGCGAGCGTCCGGCCGCAGAAAATGCCAACCGCTTCACATCTTTCGCGCGACACCGATCAGTTGGCGTCGCGGCCCCAGATCCAGTTCCAGACCCCCGGCAGACGCACCGGATCCGAGCTTTTCTGAACCGTTCGCGCCAGCGCTGCTTTCTCCAGTTGCGCGTGGTCGTCGTAGAACGGTTTATCGGCCAGACGCACCCCTGTGGCAGCGGCACTGTCGAGCAGGATTTGCAGATACTCGCGGGCATGCCGCGCTGTGTAGCGGTTGAGGTCATGGAACGTCACCACCACCGGGATCACCCCGTCCACCGTCGGCAGCTCGCCGAGGGCGATCCGCTCACGCACTTCCGACAGCTGACGCAACATGTTGGCGCGGCGTCTGGGGCTGCCATTGAAGCCCCAGATCTTGCCGTCGTTGGCGCTCAGATCCGTAAGCAATACATGCAGGCCGTGTAACTGATAGGCCGCAAACGTACGCTTGTCGTAATTCCAGAATGGCGGGCGCAACAGCACCGGTGGCGCGCCGGTGATCGCGGCGATGTCCGCCGTGCCGTTGGTCAGTGAGGTTTCGAGTTCCTGTGGATCGAGCGATCGGTGGTTGGTGTGCCAGTGAGTGGCGGTGTGAAAACCCAGAATGTGCCCTTCATCGTGTTCGCGATGCATGATCCGCCGGCCGATCTCGCTGTTGCCGGCCCTCGGCGCACGGGTCTGGACGAAAAACACGGCTTTGATGTTGGGCTGCAACGGGTTGTCTTTCAGGCTGTCGAGCACGGTTTCGGTGGGGTTGTAGAAACTCGAAGCACTGGGGCCGTCATCAAAGGTCAGCAGAAACCTGACCGGTGCCTGCGCATCCAGCCGTGATCGGGTTTGCGCGGTCATTTCGATGGGAGCAGCAATGCAACCGGCCAGCCCGGTGATGAGGGTCACAGCGCAGAAAAGCTTGAACCAGTGTTTCATGTTTTGCCTTGAGCCCGACCGTCGCGGTCACGTTGTCGATTGGCAAAACTCCCTCGCCGCTACTGCCTCCCTGCGGCCCACCGAAATGGGCCGAGGTTGGATAAAGATAACAGGGTTTGGTTCCGGCGCTCGCTCAGCGCGCCAGTGCCTGCTGGAACGAGGTATCGATGATGCCTGCCGTGGCCAGGGGAGCCGGCAGCGCCTTGACCTTGAACAGGAAATCCGCGGTGCCTTGCAGGTCGGCAGCCGCTTGCTGATCCACCGGACCGACGGTCATGTGCGCCTGGCGCAACCAGTGCCGCGACACTTCTTGATCGAGATTGGCCTTCTTCGCCCATAGATCCGCGTATTCGTCGGTATGGCTGTCGACCCAGGCCCGGGCCAGTTTCAGGCGCCCGAGAAAATCGGCGATCGCCTCGCGCTTGCTGTCGATGGATGGCGCGGAAGCCGCGATGGCGCTCAAACCCGGCATCAGGTTTTTCGCGGTCAGAATCGGTCGCGCACCGGAAAACACGATCTGCTGGGAAATGTACGGTTCCCACACCGGAAAGGCATCGATGCTACCCTGTGGCAACGCGGCAGCGGCATCGATCGGCATCAGTTTGACGAAGTCGACGTAGTTCTCCGGCAGGCCGCCCTGCTCCAGCGCTCGCAGGGTCAACTGCTGGCTCCAGGCACCCGGCCAGTAGGCGACTTTCTTGCCTTTCAGATCCTCGATGGATTTCACCGGCGAATCCTTGGGCACCAGCAGCGCGATGGTGTCCGGGTTCTGCCGCGACACGCCGATCAGTTTCACCGGCGCCTGTTTCGCGGCGAGGAACAGAAAACCCGAGTCGCCGAGAAAGCCCAGGTCCAGCGAGCCGGTCTGCAACGCTTCAGCCAGCGGGGCGGCAGCCTGGAAGTGTTTCCAGTCGACGGTGTAAGGCGCGTCCTTCAAGACGCCGGACGCTTCTACCGAGGCGCGGATGTTGTAGTAGTTCTGGTCACCGACGTGCAGGACCACAGGTTCGGCCGCGTAGGTCAGAGGCGATGCGATCACGGCGCTGGTCAACGCAGCACGTAGGAAACGGGAGAGCTTCATGGCGAGTCCTGCAAAGGGGATTTTTATAGACCATAACGCTCTTACAAATCGGATTTGAAATTCGATTAGCGCATAAGCTCAGCACTGTCGATGAGCGCTGTTTGTCTGGCAACAGTGGCGCGGCACAGTGTTTTCCCTGCAACAGTTCAAAACGCACAAACCCTCTCAAAACCCCATAAACACGGGGTTCAGGGCATATGGCACAGAGCCTGCAATATTCCATTCATGCAGGAAGCATTCGATAAAAATATCTTTTTTGGACATAAGAATCTTTGCCTTGCCGGAGCGTGCCCATGAAATCCCTATTACCGTTTTCCCGAGTCAAAACGCTGCTCGCGGCCTGCGCAGTAGCCCTGAGTCTGCAACCTCTCGTCCACGCCGCCGAAACGCCACCCGCTGAAGTGCATCTGGACTATGCCTATTACTCCCCCGTCAGCCTGGCGCTGAAACATTTGGGTTATCTGGAAAAAGCCCTGCCCCAGAGCAAAGTCAGTTGGGTGCTGAGCCAGGGCAGCAACCGCTCGCTGGAATACCTCAACAGCGGTGGCGTGGACTTCGCCTCGTCGGCCAGCCTCGCGGCGGTGCTGAGCCGTGCCAATGGCAGCCCGATCAAATCGGTGTACGTTTACAGCCGCGCGGAGTGGACCGCGCTGGTGGTGCGCAAGGATTCGCCGTACCAGACCGTCGCCGACCTCAAGGGCAAGAAAATCGCCGCCACCAAAGGCACCGATCCGTACCTGTTCACCCTGCGCAGCCTGCAACAGGCCGGGCTGAAAAAGGACGATGTGGAACTGGTGCACCTGCAACACCCAGACGGCCGCACCGCTTTGGAGAAAGGTGATGTCGACGCCTGGGCCGGCCTCGATCCGCACATGGCCGCCAGTCAGGTGCAGGCCGGTTCACGCCTGCTGTACCGCAATCGCGACTTCAACAGCTACGGCGTGGTCAGCGTCACCGAGCAGTACGCCAAGGAACACCCGCAAACCATCGACACCGTGATCAAGGCCTATGAGCAGGCCCGCGAGTGGTCGGTGAAAAACCCGGACGAACTGGCCCAACTGCTCGCCAGCGAATCCGGCCTGCCGCTGGATGTGGCCAAGCTGCAACTGTCGCGCACCGACCTGAGCAGCCCGCAACTCACCGCCAAGGACGTGCTCGCCTCGAAAGCCGCGGCGCCGATTCTGGTCTCCGAAGAACTGGTGCGTCGTGGGGTAAATGTCGATCAGGTGATCGATCAACTGATCGACACCGGTTTCCAGCAAGTCGCCGCCGCCCAGTAACCGATCAGGCTCACAACGAATCCGCGCCCGTCGCGGATTTGTCGTGAGCGGAGAACCGTCCATGAGCAATGACCTGCCCGCCCGCCTGGCCGCGCCGCTGCCGCGCCGACAAACCCTGCCGTTGAATCCGCTTTGGCGGCGGCGCCTCAAAGGGCTGGCCCTGCCGCTGTTGATCGTGATCGCCCTGGAGATCATCGTGCGCGTCGGCTGGCTGCCGTCCTATCAGATGCCTGCGCCGAGCGAAGTCGCCCTGACCCTGACTGATCTGGCCGAAGGCGCCTTGTGGAAACACATCGGTGCCAGTCTGATCCGCGTGCTGATCGGGTTTGCCATCGGCGCAAGTCTGGCGCTGGTGTTTGCCGCGTGGGTTGGTCTGAGCCGTGAGGCCGAGGCGTACCTTGAGCCGACCTTCGCCGCCTTGCGTTCAATTCCCAGTCTGGCCTGGGTCCCGCTGTTGCTGTTGTGGCTGGGCATCGACGAGACCTCGAAAATCGTCCTGATCGCCATCGGCGCGTTCTTCCCGGTGTATGTCAATGTGGTCGCGGCGATCCGCAATATCGACCGCAAACTGGTGGAAGTCGGACACATCTATGGCTTCAGTCGCCTGCAACTGGTGCATCGGATTCTGCTGCCCGCCGCCCTGCCCGGCCTGTTCACCGGACTGCGCAGTGGCATGAGCCTGGCGTGGATGTTTCTGGTGGCGGCCGAACTGATCGCAGCGACCAAGGGCCTCGGTTACCTGTTAAGCGACGGGCGTGAAACCTCGCGCCCGGACATCGTGCTGGCGGCGATCATCGTTTTGGCGCTGCTGGGCAAACTCAGCGATGGCCTGCTCGCCGCGCTCGAGCGCCGTTGGCTGGCCTGGCGCGACACCTTCACCGGTCAGGGCAGCAAGGACTGATCCGCACAACTAAGCTGAACCTTCAGGCAGTGTTCGCCGGAGGTTCGGCCGATGTGCGGAAGACTTTCGCAGTACCGCGGCATCCACGATTTCGTTGCGGTGCTGAGCATTCCCGATGCGCTGATCAATCACGTCGGCGATGCACCGCTGGCACACTACAACGCGGCGCCCACCACTGCGCTGGCCATTCTTCATCAACACGAACAACGCTTGTACGCTGATAACCTGCGCTGGGGCTGGCGCCCGCACTGGGCCAGGGATCGCGCTGCGCCGATCAATGCACGGGTCGAAAAAGTCGTCCACGGCCCGTTCTTTCGGGCGATCTGGCGTCACCGCCTGATCGTGCCGGTCGACAACTGGTTCGAGTGGGTCGACGGGCCGGACAAGAGCCGCCAACCCTGGCTGATCCATCGGGTCGATCATCAACCGGTTTTCTGCGCCGCCATCGGCCAGTTTCCGGCACCCGATGCGCAATCGAGGGAAGACGACGGTTTCGTGATCATCACCGCCGACAGCGAAGGCGGCCTGCTCGATCTGCATGATCGCCGGCCCATCGTGTTGTCCGCCGAGGGGGCGCGGGAATGGCTCGATCCCGCCACGCCCGTGGAGCGCGCCGAGCAAATGTTGCTGTTCGAAGGGTTGGGCAGCGAGGCCTTCGAATGGCACAAAGTCGGCAAAGCTGTCGGCAACTCACGCAATCAGGGCGCGGAATTGATTGAAGTGGCGGTCTAAATATTGTCCGGGGTGACACGTCTATCAAATAGTCGGAAGGTGCGAATCAGATTGATGCCACAGTGCAAGTGAAAACCGTTCGTTACAGTCAGTGTTTCAATCTCGAAACAATCATTGAATCAATCGTTTGATTAAAACCAACCGCCTGTCTGACATTTCAATCGTCATACATACATTTAGTAACACTACAGATAGCATGCGCGCCGCATTTCCTATTGGCATACCAGTTGACCAAAGAGTCAACAAACCGGGAATACCCTACAAACTTACAAGCCTTGCAGAGAACTAAGTTGCGCGACGATTTTGCAATCAAACAGGCCAACGGCCTGGAGTGTATTTATCTGTCCATGACAGAACGCTTTCAACTCGACTGTTTTATCGCCCACTACATAAAGACTCGAAACCTGCGTGACGTACCCGAGATCGACCGCATCCTGCGCACCACTCTCCAACACTATCCCTGCCACCCGCCGGTGATGGTCAACGAGCTGAATGCCTGGATCGACAAGACCTTGGGCTATCGGGCTTCACACCCCGATTTCACACAGCTGGACGATCTTTGATGAAACGAAAAAGCCCCGCAATCGCGGGGCTTTTTCGTAGTAGCGCTCAAGGTTTGAGCGGGCGTTCCTGGTCCCGATCGGACAACTCGCGGCTGTCGTCATGTTTCCAGGTCTGCTCCTTGTGTTTCTCCCGCTCGATCTCTTCTTCGCTCGGTTCTTCATCTTCTTCGGGACGTTTCTGCTCGGTTGCCATGTTCACCTCGCTGCCATAAGTCGTCAGTCATCCTTACAGCGTAGAACAGATTCAGACAGGCAACTTACAACCACCAGCGCAACAGAAAGAAGAACGCCATACTCAATAGCATGCTAAGCAACGTATTACGCGTGTAGATCACTAGTCCGATGGCGACTAAAGAACTCAGCAAATAGGGATTATCCCACTGCAGATTCAACTGTTTATCCGGCATGAACACGATCGGCCCGCAAATCGCGGTCAACATCCCCGGTACGGCGAAACCCAGAAATTGCCGTGCGTTACTGCTCAAACGCACCGGCAAGCGCGGTTCGAGAAATACGTAGCGGTTGAGAAATACCAGAATCCCCATGCCGAAAATCACTGCCCAGACGATCATGTGCGCTCCCGATACAGCTTGTTGCAGATAAACCCTGCGGTCATTCCCGCCAGTCCCGACAGCACCAGCGCCGAACCCCACTGCCAATAACTGAACAGCACCGAGCAGAACAGCGACACCGCCACGCAAACCACGGTCGGCACGTTGCGCACCACCGGGGTGATCAGGGCGATGAAGGTCGCGGCAATCGAGAAGTCCAGCCCCAGATGCTCAAGCCCCGGAATGCTGCTGCCGAGCACGATGCCGGCCAGGGTGAAGAGGTTCCAGGCGATATAGAACGTCAGGCCGACGCCGAGGGCATACCAGCGATTGAACTGCTGACGGTCGTGCTGGCTGGTCAGGGCAAACAGTTCATCGGTGAGCAAAAAGCCCAGGCCGATGCGCCAGCGACCCGGCAACGGCGAAATCACATGGCGCATGCTCATGCCGTAAAGCAAATGCTGCGACGTCAGCAGCAGCGTGGTCAGCAGAATCGAGAAAATCCCGGCTCCGCCCTTGAGCATGCCGATTGCCACCAGTTGCGCAGCGCCGGCAAACACGATGGTCGACAGGCCCTGCCCTTGCAGCGGCGTGAGGTTGGCTTCGATCGCCATGGAGCCGGCCAGCAGCCCCCACGGCGCGGTCGCCAGGGATAACGGCATGATCGCCGCGGCTCCGCGAAGAAAGGCACTGCGCGGCATTAATGAGTCAGACATAACGCTCTTCAACCGTGAGACAAGACCCCGGACTCTGCCAGTAAACGCCTTTTCATGGCTTGAACAATCTTGCGCAGTTGCCAGAAATCTCTCAGCCGCGCGCCGCCGACCGGCGTACCATTGCAGCCACTCACATCTTCGTCAGGGAGACGACATGCTGTATCGAATTGCCGCCGACGGGCTGGTGCTGTTTCACCTATCGTTCATTCTGTTCGTGCTGTTTGGCGGGCTGTTGGTGCTCAAGTGGCACCGCGTGGCCTGGCTGCATCTGCCGGCCGCAACCTGGGGCGTGATGGTCGAGGTGTTGCACCTGACCTGCCCGCTGACTTACTGGGAAAACCTGATGCGCCACGCCGCCGGGCAGACCGAGTATGCCGGTGGTTTCATCGAGCATTACGTCTGGCCGATCATCTACCCGGCGGGGCTGACCCCGCAGATTCAACTAGCGCTGGGCAGCGTGGTGCTGGCGATCAACCTGCTGGTATACGGGCGTCTGATCCGTCAGTGGAAACTGCGTCGCGCCGCCCGCATTCCGTTCTAACGCGACTTCAAGGTTTCCAGCCAGGCCGGATCGAGGCGCGTCTGATCGGTGTCCAGACCCAGCGCCTCCATCCGAGCCTTGTGCGCCTCGACTTCCCGATGCAATTGCGCATGATCGCTGGAGTTGCCGTCCAGTTCATGCATCTGGGTCAGGCCAAGGTGATAGAAACGCAGTACTTTCATCGCCGTCGGATCCCCCTTCTCCACCGACGCCGTCACCTGATGCATGACGTTGGTGACGCTCATCAGACTGCGCTTGAGCCGCCAGCCATATACCGCCGGGGCCATCCAGGTCTGATGCCAGAAACGCCCGCGCAACAACGCTGCCGTCAACAGAAATGCGCCGAACACCCCGCCGACATTGAACCGCAGGTTATCCCCGCCCGGCTCGCCGAACAGCGCCACCGCCACGGTCGAAAACGCCATCGCCAGCACCAGGAACAGCACCGCGATAATCAGCGTGCTGCGCCGGGTCTGCTGGCGATAAGTGATGGCATCGATCGGTTGAATCTCGAACATCGTGACAGGCTTCCATGGCTTGAAATAAAAAGAGGCCGGCGCATTATCGCCTCTGAGGCGGATTTAGCTATGCTGGAGCTCCTTTTCATCTTTTCAGCGTCCAACGGGGACATGGCGATACCACGCAGATCGTGCCATCTTCATTCATGGATACACACTATTCGGATGCCATTGGCCAGGCCGGCAATGACATCGTTTTAAGGATCACTGCATGACCCAACGACACGTAATCAATGCCTCGGTCAGCCCAAAAGGCAGCCTGGAAACCCTTTCCCAACGTGAAGTTCAGCAACTGAGCCAGGCCGGAACCGGCAGCACCTACACCCTCTTCCGCCAGTGCGCCCTGGCAATCCTCAACACCGGCGCCCATGTCGACAACGCGAAAACCATTCTGGAAGCCTACAAGGACTTCGAAATCCGCATCCACCAGCAGGATCGCGGCGTGCGCCTGGAACTGCTGAACGCCCCGGCCGATGCCTTCGTCGACGGCGAAATGATCGCCAGTACCCGGGAAATGCTGTTCAGCGCCCTGCGCGACATCGTCTACACCGAGAACGAACTCGATGCCCTGAGCATCGACCTCAGCACCTCCCAGGGCATCAGCGACTACGTCTTCCACCTGCTGCGCAACGCGCGCACCCTGCGTCCGGGCGTCGAGCCGAAGATCGTCGTGTGCTGGGGCGGCCACTCGATCAACACCGAAGAATACAAATACACCAAGAAAGTCGGCCACGAACTGGGCCTGCGCAGCCTCGACATCTGCACCGGCTGCGGCCCGGGCGTGATGAAAGGCCCGATGAAAGGCGCGACCATCGCCCATGCCAAACAACGCATCCACGGTGGCCGCTATCTGGGCCTGACCGAACCGGGCATCATCGCCGCCGAAGCGCCGAACCCGATCGTCAATGAGCTGGTGATCCTGCCGGACATCGAAAAGCGCCTAGAAGCCTTCGTCCGCGTCGGCCACGGCATCATCATCTTCCCGGGCGGCGCCGGCACTGCCGAAGAGTTCCTGTACCTGCTGGGCATCCTGATGCACCCGGACAACGCCGGCCTGCCGTTCCCGGTGATCCTGACCGGGCCGAAACATGCCGCGCCGTACCTGGAGCAACTCGACGCTTTCGTCACCGCCACCCTCGGCGAGGCAGCGAAACAGCACTACGAAATCATCATCGACGACCCGGCCGAAGTGGCGCGCCAGATGACCGCGGGCCTCAAAGCCGTGAAACAGTTCCGCCGCGAACGCAACGACGCGTTCCACTTCAACTGGCTGCTGAAGATCGACGAAGGCTTCCAGCGTCCGTTCGACCCGACCCACGAAAACATGGCCAACCTCAAGCTGCACCGCGACCAGCCTCCGCATGAACTGGCAGCCAACCTGCGCCGCGCGTTCTCCGGAATCGTCGCCGGCAACGTCAAGGACAAGGGCATTCGCCTGATCGAGGAACACGGCCCGTATCAGATCCGTGGCGACGCCGCGATCATGCAACCGCTGGACCTGCTGCTCAAAGCCTTCGTCGCCCAGCACCGGATGAAACTGCCGGGCGGCGCGGCGTACGTACCGTGCTATCGCGTGGTTTCCTGACTCGAAGATGTACGTGCCTGAAGCGCAAGGCTTCAGGCACAACTCTCACGCTTCAACGCCTCCTGCCTGCAGACATTCCATCGTAAAAACGGCCTCCGACGAGTGGTGGCCATTTGTCACTCGGCAGGTTTGACAGCCTATTGGCCGTGACTATGATCCACGTGCAGCCAGCACCGTGCTGCATTGCCATGGAGGCAACCTCATGTCCGGATTCACGGATGTCTTTCGTATGCGCTGCGCCAACCGGCGTCAGTTCCGCCTACCCCACTGTCGCGATGTCGTCTGGTAGTCCGCGGCGATTACGTAGCCGTACCTTTTTGAAACCTTGAATGTTCCTGCCTGGACCCGGCGCATTGTTCGGCGCAGTCGTGCCTGCACGTCCAGAGTTTTTCCTCAGTCATAATGGAGACTGGAAATGACCGAAGCCAATAAACCAAAGGATCCCGGAAATGCTTCCGGTGGCAGAATCGGCGAATTGCTGGACCTTCTGTTCAGTGAGGAGGGCATCGCCATTCCAGGCGATGGCACTGTGCTGGACCTGGTAGCACTGGGCGAACACACGCTCAAGTATCACAAGATGGCCGACCCGCAGCAGCGGCTCTCTACGCCAGTCAAGGGGGGGCCGAGCGAATTCTTTGAAGGCGGTGAACATACAGCGATCGGAGACAGCGTGACGTTGTACTTTTCCGGAAGCGACTCCGGCTCGCCTGCCTGGTCCGTGCCATTGCACCTGCCCAATGGCCTGCAACTCACCTATGGTCAGGTTGTCGCCCTCGGCGGAGATTTCTACGGTATCCCGGACAAGCCGATTTCCGATGGTGCCACGGCCGGCGACCGCATCAAGCGCTTCTCGGCAGCGTTCGACTCGCTGGCAACCCTGCCGGCATCCAAGGCCGAGGCAGGCGAAATCCTGGCGGTGATGCAGGAAGAAATCAAAGCAGCCAATCAAGCGATTCTGGACGGGGTTCAGCCCCATGTTGCATACGACAAACTCGACGACGACCTGTCGAAAAAATGGAATCGGATCACTGGCGGCGGCTACCTTATCCCGCCGTGGATTCCCATGGGCCGCTACCTGAAGCTGGCCGCGACCAACTGGGATCACTTCGGCGACTGGGCCGTGCTGGCCTACAAGGCCGGCCACGCTGCGGCCCTCAATCAGGCAGTGAAGGCTCATGGCACAAAGCAGCGCAAGGATCTGGAACTGGCCTACGCAATGAACGCCTTTGCCGACCACTTCCTTTCCGACCTGTTCTCTGGCGGTCATCTGCGCACGCCGCGCAAGCAGTTGTATGAAAAGGTTACGCCCAGCGATATCGGCTCACTGCTGTCTCGCTCCATGCACGATGAAGACTGCAAGTTCGGTCTCAACGTTTTCAATGCAATGGATGAAAACTGGCACGCCTATGGCGACAAGCGCTACTTCGATACGGTTGATGTCGCCAACCGCAACAATGTCAATACGGTCGTGCAGACCTCGGTGGACGAAATCTTCGAAACCTATATGAATGGGAGTGCACCGAGCGAGGGCCAGTACCAGGCGTTGCTCTATGTGCCCGACCTGAAACAGGTGCAGAACCATCTGAGCACCGCCAACTACTCTGCGCTGTTCGTGGCACAGAACAATACGGTGCTGCGTCGCCAGGACATCAACAATCTCAACGACCGCAACTGGACTGACAACTGGTGGGGATCAACCACGTTGGCGCTGCTGACCAACGACTACCACCCCAAACCACCGGCCGGCTACCTGAACCCGCCGACTCAAGCTCCCACCATTCAGGCAAACGGCTGGCAGAGCCATACGCCCAGCCCACCGAACTGGGTCGACGGTAACGCGGTGCGCTATGCCTACAGCTTCACCAATGGCCTGAACGAGTCGTACACCGGGCCGTGGTCGGCGTTCGTCACCCTCGAAGGTAGCTACCACCCGTCCGTCACCGTTCCGCTGGACACCAGCGGCAAGTCCACCGCCCGCAACGTCTTCCGTCAGTTCGAGGGCAAGGCGCCAACTCTGGTGGGCAGCGTGGCCAATGGCGAAAGCACCTTCATCGATCAGCAGAACTGACAAGGAGTCAGACATGTCCATCACCATTACGGTAAATCTGGCATCGGGCGAATCGGCCAAAGGCATCGCTCTGGAGTTGCTGTCGGATGGCGTCCCGGTGGCGCGAGCGACGATTGATGACCAGGGACGAGCAGTGTTCAACACGACAGCCACCCATGGACGACTGGCGGTGCGGTTCGATCGCTCGACAGTCGATGAAGCATGAGCAGGGAGCACACAACATGACCAACGTTTCAGTGGTTCCAATAGTCGATACTTCGGCCAGCATGACCGGCTCCGGGTATGTAGCGCAAACGGTCATCGACACCCGCGCGTTCTTGCGCCTGCTCAAGCCGGGCGACAAGGTGGCGGTGGTGGCCTATGACACCAACGCACGCAATGTCTATCCAAACAACAACAGTCTGGCCACGGTCGATCAGGCATTGACCGTGACCAAGAACGCCTCGGATGCAGTGGGCGGACTGTCGTTCAATGGCAACTCCACCGCCATCGGCAGGGGCTTGCAGCAGAGTCGCAATTTTCTTGACGCGGCCGGCGAGCCCCGCGCTTGTATATTGCTGACTGATGGTTACCAGAACGACGGACCTCCGCCATTGGACGTTTTGCCGGGTTACCGGGTGATGGCTTGCGCCATGGGGGCCAACTCGGATCAGCAATTGCTGAAACAGATCGCTTCGCGCACGGGCGGCCAGTTCTTCTATGCGCCGCGCGCGGCGGACATGATGAAGGTCTACAACCAGATTCGTTCGGACACCGCCTCGGCCGCTTTGCTGGTCAACGAACTCAATGACATCCAGCAGAACGATTACCGGTTGATCCCCGCCGTCGTCTCACAACGACCAGGGGGTGCCCAAATGTCGGCGGTGTGGTCGAACACCGAGATCAGCTACACCCGAGGCAGTCCTTCGGGCAATCAGTTGTCGGTCACGCTGGTCGACCCGTCCGGCTCCACCAGTGCGCTGAACCCGACGATCATCGGCGACGGTTTCGTCATCTACAACGTCGACAACCCGGCACCAGGGCAGTGGTACGTCCAGCTCGAGTTCGCCGGAGGCGGGCAGTTGATCAACTGCACCGGCGGCGCATTGCAATATTTCTCGCAGTCCCTCCGGAGCGCAGCAAGCCTGGAACTGAGCATTGACCTGCCCACCTTGCACAGCGTCGGTCAGCCTTTACCACTGAACATCCATCTGGATGCAGGCGGTGAAATCCTCAGCAATGTGCGCGCCCACGCTATCGTGCAGCGACCGACCATCAGCCTTGCAGATGCGCTGGTCAAATACGATGCTCAACTTGGCTCGGTGCAACCTGACCCGGCAGACCTGGCCCGCGGCGTACCGTCGGCCAACGCCCGCCTCGCGGCCTTGCGCCAACGATTGCTGCCCGAGCAGGACATCCTCGCTCACCAGCAAGGTGTGGTGCACCTCAAGACCGCCAACAATCTCCCTCTGACCACGTTGATCGACACGCCAGTGGCGGGTTCATACAACGTACAGGTGGTGGTCACTGGCGAGGGCAGCCTGTCTGGACCGTTCCAGCGCAGTCATCTGGTCAGTGTGTTGGTGAACGACGTACGAAGTTAAGTCCGCAGTAACCGTGCAACCGGTCTGGCGCAGGCTGGCCGGTTGTACACTGCCGAATTCTGACACTCTATGTCCGTACAACTCGCTGGCACTACCAAACCGCCCTGCTCTCTGACACAAAAGCCCCGCTGATTCCCCACGACAGCCGTCATGTGGGCGTACTAAGCTGGGCGATTGATTTGTTCAGGGACGATCCATGAAACGTTTTGCCGCCTGCCTGCTGTCTTTTCTGGCCCTGACGGCCAATGCGGCAGATCTGCAACTGCTCACCGACAATCATCCTCCGCTGCATTTCCTTCAGGGCGATCAACTGGTGGGCTTCGGCGTGGATGTGGTGCAGGCCCTGGCCGCGCAGACCGGCGATCGCATTCACTTGCAGCAAGTGCCGCTGCTGCGCGCCCTGCGCATGGCCAGCGATACCCCGGACACCGGCGTATTTACTGTCCTGCGCACCGACGCACGCGACGACAGCTACCAATGGGTCGGGCCGTTGATCGAAGTCGAAACCGCGCTGTATGCCCACGACAATTTTCACCCACCGGTACGCAGCCTGCGTGAAGCCGATCACCTGGGCCGGATCACCGTGCCACGCAAATGGCTGGTCTACAGCTATTTGCAGGAACAGGACCTGACCAACCTTTACGGCGTGGAAACCCCGGAACAGATGATGCGTCTGTTCAGTCTCGGGCGGACCGACTTTGTGGTGTCCGACACCTTGTCCAGCGCCGCCCTCGCCCGCGAGCAAGGCATGGAACCGGGGCGTTTGCAGTACCAGTTGCCGTTGATGAAGCAGGACACCTACATCGCGTTCTCCCGACAGACCGACCCCAAACAGGTCGCACGCTGGCAACAGGCACTGGATACGCTGCGCGCCGACGGCCGCCTGGAGAAAATGCGCCAGCGCTGGCTGAGCAACACCCTGCCGCGCTGATCACGCATCAACGCCTTTGATAACAACTATCTGAAAAGGTGTTTTTTCTTCTGGCGCCGGTGGTCATAAAGTGGCGGTCATCTTCTTCCCACTTTCTGGTGCACCCATGAAAGACTTCATTGCCCTCGGGTTCATCGTCGCGCTGATCGGCGCCACCTCAGCGATTGCCAACGCCCACGGCAACGGGCACGTCGTAGCCATGACCAGTGTCGGCCAGTCCGGCACATTGAACGTCGACACCGTCGGCCTTGGCAGCGAAGCCACGGGCAGCCTGGAGCAGACGCTCTACGTTGCGCAGAACGCCTCCGAGTACGGTTACGACTATTGAGCCACCAGCCGCGCCGCCAACGCCTTGGCCTGCGACGCGACATCGGTCACTGCGGTACTTTCCCACCACATCCCTCTGAGTGGCGGGCCCATCGCGAACAGTCTTTGTGACACTTTCCCCTGAGCATCCAGCACCGCGCCGTCCACCGCCGCCGCAATCCCCAGCGCCAATGGCCCCGGTTGCACCAGCCCACGGGCCAGCAACTGCTGAGGCAAGGGCCGGTCGACCCGGCGCCAGTCATACTCGATACCACTGGAATTGATCAGCGCCGCGCCTTGCACCACGCGCGTTTCACTCTCGCCCCGACGACGGACGCGAATGCCAACACCTCCGCCCGACACCGGCTCAAGACCTTTATAGGACGCGGCGTGAATACGCAGGCGCCCTTCGCGGTGCAGACGCTCGACCAGCTCCGCACTCAGCGGCGGCGAACGATGGTGATGGCTCTCCCACCACGGCCGCACATGCCGCACGAATTGCCGGCGCTGCGCATCGCTCGCCTGGCTCCACAGCCGACCGATGTGCGCGCGCACCGTATCCAGCGGCGCCTGCCAGTCGATGCCTTGGGCGATGGCGACCTGGCAATGCCGGCGCAATTCGCGCAGCAACTGGCGTGGCGTGCGGAGGCTGTGATCCTCGGCGAGAAAGTCCACCCACGCCGGCGGCTGTCGACGCACATGGGGCAACAGTCCGTGCCGGGAAAACACTTCGATCGGCCCGCGATGCCCGGCCTGCTCCAGCGAGACCACGGCATCGACCATGGTCAGGCCGGAGCCGATGATCAACACCGTGGATTGCGGATCGAGCTGGCGCATGGCGCCCAGATCCCACGGGTCGAGCGCGGCGGCATTGAGGCCGCTGGACTGCTTTTGCGGCGTACGGGCGGCGGGGAACATGCCGGTGGCGAGCACCGCAAAAGCGCCTTGCAGTCGCTGGCCGTCGCTCAAGGTGAGCTGCACCGAATCAACTGAAGCCTGTACATCAATCACCTCTGCGCGCACGTGCTCGACCGTCGAACCATGCTGCGCGCCCACCTGCTGCGCTTCGGCCAGACGCTGCTGCACATAGACGCCGAACAGGCCCCGGGGTGGAAACAGTTCGCTGACCGGTACATGTTGCTGATCGGATTCAGGCCAGCCGCCGCTGGCAATATGATTGGTCAGCCATTGGGTCAAGTCATCGGCATTGTCCGGGTCGACGCTCATCCGCGCGGCATTGCCGTTGAGCGTGTGGCCCAGCTCCACCGCACTGTACGCTTCGCCCCGGCCCAGTTCGGCCCGGGGCTCGATCACCAGAATCCGTCGCCGCCCCGGCAGGTGCAGCAATTGCACCGCCAGCATCGCGCCACTGAGGCCGCCGCCGACAATCAGGATGTCGGCGTGACGGATGGCGGTCGTATCGGTTTGAGTCATGCCATTCTCGCTGCAGAGGGTTTGCTCAAGTCAGTGTCGTGCAGACGCTGCGAGCGAGTCTAGACAGACGCGACCTTTTTCTCCTGCCGATGCAGCTCGCCCAGGTTTCGATAACCGCTGCCCGGATGGATCTGCGGCAATCTCGGTCCTTCGCCAAACAGCTTTTCGCGCAACGTGCCCGGCGTGTATTCGGTCTTGTAAACACCGCGTTTCTGCAACTCCGGCACCAGCAATTCCACGGCGTCGATGAAGGTTTCGTGGGTCAGTGCGTAGGCCAGGTTGAAGCCGTCGACGTCGGTTTCATCGACCCATTCCTGCAACAGGTCCGCCACCGTTTCCGGGCTGCCGACGAACAACGGGCCGAAACCGCCGATGCCGACCCAATCGGCCAGTTCGTTCGGGGTCCAGACCTTGTTCGGATCCGCCGTGGAAAACGCCTCGACCGCCGACTGAATGGCATTGGTGTGCACATGCTTGAGCGGTTCGTCCGGTTTGAAGCGGCTGAAGTCGATGCCGGTCCAGCCAGAAATCAACGCCATCGCGCCTTCGTAGCTGACCCAGGATTTGTATTCTTCGAACTTGGCTTTGGCCTTGGCGTCGGTCTCGCCGAGGATCACGGTTTGCAGATTGAAGATCAGGATCTTCGACGGATCGCGTCCGGCCTCGGCGGCGCGGCGACGAATGTCGGCCACGGTTTTTTTGAGCAGCACTTTCGACGGCGCAGCGACGAAAACGCACTCGGCATGCTCGGCGGCAAACTGCTTGCCCCGGCTGGAAGCGCCCGCCTGATAGAGAACAGGCGTGCGCTGCGGCGACGGTTCGCAGAGGTGAATGCCTGGCACCTGGAAGTGTTTCCCGTGGTGGCGGATCTCGTGGATCTTGCTCGGGTCACTGAAGATCCGCCGTTCGCGATCCCGCAGAATCGCGCCCTCTTCCCAACTGCCTTCCCAGAGCTTGTAGCAGACCTCCAGATATTCTTCGGCGAAGTCGTAGCGCGCGTCGTGTTCAGTCTGGGCTTGCTGACCGATGTTCTTCGCACCGCTCTCCAGATAGGACGTGACGATGTTCCAGCCGGCGCGGCCCTTGGTCAGGTGATCAAGGGTCGAGAGGCGTCGGGCGAATGGATATGGATGTTCGAAGGACAACGAAGCAGTCAGGCCGAAACCCAGGTGCTCGGTCACCAGCGCCATCGGCGGGATCAGTTGCAACGGGTCATTAACCGGCACCTGTGCCGCCTGCCGGATCGCCGCCTCGCCGTTGCCGTTGTACACGTCGTAGATGCCCAGCACGTCGGCGATGAACAGCCCGTCGAACTTGCCGCGTTCGAGGATTTTCGCCAGATCGGTCCAGTACTCCAGATCCTTGTACTGCCAGGAACGATCCCGAGGGTGCGCCCACAGGCCCGGCGACTGGTGGCCGACGCAGTTCATGTCGAAGGCGTTGAGGCGGATTTCACGGGGCATCAGACGGCACTCCCGATTTTCAGGAGGCATTTGGAGGTGTGATTTGAGGTGGTCATGTGAGGCGACTCCGTGGTTTCCGGATGAGGATCCAGAACCCTTAGCAGGAGTCATGCCTGAATATATTTTCGTTATTTATCAATAGATTAAGATAACAACCTAAAGCAGTCTGCACGAAGAATAGAGCAAACTGTTTATCCGCTGTCGGCCCTGCAACAGTCAAATCACCACATTACGCACGAAGCGCGCCGCGACTTCCCCGTCATTGCGATAGGTGTGCGGCTGGTTGCTGGCGAACATGAAAAACTCACCGGCGGCGATGTGCTGCGGCTGGTCGCCGAGCATCAGGGTCAGGCAGCCTTCAAAGACGAAAATCTGCTCGCTCCAGCCCTCGGCGTCCGGTTGCGAGGGATAGACCTCGCCCGGTTGCAGGCACCATTCCCACTGTTCCACCGCGCGGGTGGCGTTGGCCTTGGACAGTAAAACGGCTTTGCTGCCGGGAATGCTGCCGGCCCAGGCGAGTTCGTTGATACGGCCCGGATCGCGGTTGTCCGGGGCCTGGATCAAATCGCTGAACGCCACTTCGAGGGCTTCGGCGACACGATCGAGGGTGGTCAGGCTGACGTTTTTTTCGCCGGCCTCGATCGCGACCAGCATGCGCCGGCTGACCCCGGATTTTTCCGCCAGCGCTGTCTGGCTCATGTCGGCGGCGTGGCGCAGGCGTCGGACGTTCTGGCTGACGTGTTGCAGGACCGAAGCCCGTTGTACAGAATCTTTGTGCACTATATTGCTCACTGGCTGGGGTTGGGCAGTATACTGCGCAACATTTGGCGCATTGTGCGTCGCCTCTTCAAAAGTGCGCAAGGTCATGACGTCAGCCAACTCCCCCCAAACTCCCCTGCGGTTTTCCCGGTTCAGCAAAGCCGAGTGCGTGCTGGTGCTGATCACCATGCTTTGGGGTGGCACCTTTTTGCTGGTCCAGCACGCGATGACCGTCAGCGGGCCGATGTTTTTCGTTGGCCTGCGCTTTGCCGCAGCGGCGAGCATCGTCGCGCTGTTTTCGTGGAAACACCTGCGTGAGCTGACCTTGTTCGAACTCAAGGCCGGCGCGTTCATCGGCGTGGCGATCATGCTCGGCTATGGCTTGCAGACCGTTGGCTTGCAGACCATCCCCAGCAGTCAATCGGCGTTCATCACCGCGTTGTACGTGCCGTTTGTGCCGCTGCTGCAATGGTTGGTACTCGGTCGTCGTCCCGGCTTGATGCCGAGCATCGGGATCATGCTGGCGTTTACCGGGTTGATGCTGCTGTCGGGGCCGTCCGGCGCTTCGTTGAATTTCAGTCCCGGTGAAATCGCCACGCTGATCAGCGCCATCGCCATAGCGGCGGAGATCATCCTGATCAGCACTTATGCGGGCCAGGTCGATGTGCGCCGGGTAACGGTGGTGCAACTGGCGGTGACCTCGGCGCTGGCGTTTTTGATGGTGGTGCCGACCGGTGAAGCGCTTCCGGGCTTCTCCTGGCTGCTGCTGAGTACGGCCCTGGGATTGGGCGCGATGAGCGCGGCGATTCAGGTGGCGATGAACTGGGCGCAGAAAAGCGTTTCGCCGACTCGTGCGACCCTGATCTATGCAGGTGAGCCGGTCTGGGCCGGGATCGCCGGTCGGATTGCGGGGGAGCGTCTGCCGGCGATTGCGTTGGTGGGCGCCGGGTTGATTGTTGCGGCGGTGATCGTCAGTGAGTTGAAGACCAAGGGCAAAACCACGTCGGACCTCGAAGAAGAGCTGAGCCGCGAAACCGAGCACTGATCGAACCCACGCTAAAGCGTGGGTTCGCGCATTTCCCCTCCCTGAAACAATGTGAACCAAACAATTTGCGGCTACTTTGTAGGATTCAGAGACATCCTCGCGTTTGGCGATCCGGGAGCTGGCACGTATGATGCTTCACAAACTTCCGCAGATTAGAAGCCTATGTCCCTGATAGTTCTACTGCTTCTGCCTTTTGTGGGCAGCTGTCTGGCAGCCGTGCTGCCGCACAACGCACGTAACGCCGAATCCCTGTTGGCAGGCCTGGTCGCTTTGATCGGTACTGTCCAGGTCGCCTTGCTGTTCCCGCAAATCGCCCATGGCGGCGTGATCCGTGAAGAGTTCATGTGGCTGCCCAGCCTGGGCCTGAACTTCGTCCTGCGCATGGACGGCTTCGCCTGGCTGTTCTCGATGCTGGTGCTGGGCATCGGCACCCTCGTTTCCTTGTATGCCCGTTATTACATGTCGCCGGATGACCCGGTGCCGCGTTTCTTCGCGTTCTTTCTGGCGTTCATGGGCGCCATGCTCGGGCTGGTGATCTCGGGCAACCTGATCCAGATCGTGTTTTTCTGGGAGCTGACCAGCCTCTTTTCGTTCCTGTTGATCGGCTATTGGCACCACCGCCACGACGCCCGGCGCGGCGCCTATATGGCGCTGATGGTTACCGGTGCCGGCGGATTGTGCCTGCTGGCGGGGGTCATGATCCTCGGCCATGTGGGCGGCAGCTATGACCTGGACAAGGTCCTGGCCGCCGGCGATCAGATTCGCGCACATGCCCTCTACCCTATCCTGCTTCCCCTCATTCTTATCGGCGCCCTCAGCAAAAGCGCCCAGTTCCCCTTCCACTTCTGGCTGCCCCACGCGATGGCGGCGCCGACACCGGTTTCGGCCTATCTGCACTCGGCGACCATGGTCAAGGCCGGGGTCTTCCTGCTCGCGCGGTTATGGCCGTCGCTGTCCGGCAGCGAAGAATGGTTCTACATCGTCAGCGGTGCCGGCGCCGCCACGCTGTTGCTCGGCGCGTACTGCGCGATGTTCCAGAACGACCTCAAGGGGCTGCTGGCCTACTCGACCATCAGCCACCTCGGCCTGATCACTTTGCTGCTGGGCCTGAACAGTCCGCTGGCAGCGGTCGCGGCGGTGTTCCACATTCTCAACCACGCGACTTTCAAGGCTTCGCTGTTCATGGCCGCCGGGATCATCGACCACGAAAGTGGCACCCGCGACATCCGCAAGCTCAACGGCCTGTTCAAACTGATTCCGTTCACCGCCACCCTGGCGATGGTCGCCAGTGCGTCCATGGCCGGCGTGCCGTTGCTCAACGGTTTCCTGTCGAAAGAAATGTTCTTCGCCGAAACCGTGTTCATCAATGCCACGGCGTGGGTTGAAGCCGCGCTGCCCATCGTGGCGACCATCGCCGGTACGTTCAGCGTTGCGTACTCGCTGCGCTTTACCGTCGACGTGTTCTTCGGCCCGACCGCCACCGATCTGCCGCACACCCCGCACGAGCCGCCGCGCTGGATGCGTGCACCGGTTGAGTTGCTGGTGTTCACCTGTTTGCTGGTAGGGATTTTCCCGGCTCAAGTGGTCGGCCCGTTGCTGGCCGCCGCGGCGTTGCCGGTGGTCGGTGGCGTGCTGCCGGAATACAGTCTGGCGATCTGGCACGGTCTCAATGCACCGATGATCATGAGTCTGATCGCCATGTCCGGCGGCATCGTGGTCTACCTGCTGCTGCGTAATCAGCTCAAGCGTGGCCGTTTCAAGTTCCCGCCGCTGGTGGGCCGCTTCAATGGCAAGCGCCTGTTCGAACGCAGCCTGGTGGCGATGATGCGCCTGGCCCGACGTCTGGAGCGGCGAATCGGCACCAAACGCCTGCAAACGCAGTTGTTCCTGATGGTATTGGCGGCAGTGCTCGCCGGGCTGATCCCGATGCTGCACAGCAGCCTGAGCTGGGGTGACCGGCCGAAGATCCCCGGCTCCATCGTGTTCGTGACCCTGTGGCTGCTGGCAATCGCCTGCGCCCTCGGCGCCGCGTGGCAGGCCAAGTATCACCGTCTCGCCGCCCTGACCATGGTCAGTGTCTGCGGCCTGATGACTTGCGTGACCTTCGTCTGGTTCTCGGCACCGGATCTGGCCCTGACACAACTGGTGGTCGAAGTGGTGACCACGGTGCTGATCCTGCTGGGCCTGCGCTGGCTGCCACGACGGATCGAAGAGGTTTCGCCGCTGCCGAGCAGCCTGCGCAAGGCCCGTGTGCGGCGTCTGCGCGACTTGCTGCTGTCGATTGCCGTCGGCGGCGGCATGGCACTGCTGTCCTACGCGATGCTGACCCGCCAGACCCCGAACGACATTTCCTCGTTCTACCTGAGCCACGCCCTGCCTGAAGGTGGCGGCAGCAACGTGGTCAACGTGATGCTGGTGGACTTTCGTGGCTTCGACACCCTCGGGGAAATCACCGTACTGGTGGCCGTGGCGCTGACCGTATTCGCCCTGCTGCGACGCTTCCGCCCACCGAAAGAAAGCCTGCAACTGCCAGCCCAGCAACGCCTGCTGGCGCCGGACGTGGTCACCGATCTGGTCAACCCGCGTTCGGCCAGCGACACCGCACTCGGCTTCATGATGGTGCCGGCGGTGCTGGTTCGCCTGTTGCTGCCGATTGCATTGGTGGTGTCGTTCTACCTGTTCCTGCGCGGCCACAACCAACCGGGCGGCGGGTTCGTCGCCGGCCTGGTGATGTCGGTGGCGTTCATCCTGCAATACATGGTCGCCGGCACCCAGTGGGTCGAGGCGCAAATGAGCCTGCGACCGCTGCGCTGGATGGGCACCGGGTTGCTGTTCGCCACGGTCACCGGTCTTGGCGCGATGCTGGCGGGTTATCCGTTCCTCACCACGCACACCTGGCATTTCAGCGTGCCGGTGCTGGGTGACATCCATATCGCCAGCGCCCTGTTCTTCGACATCGGCGTGTATGCGGTGGTGGTGGGTTCGACGTTGTTGATCCTTACCGCACTCGCCCACCAATCGGTCCGGGGTCATAAAACCGCTGCCATCAAAGGAGCCGTCTGATGGAAGAAGTCATCGCAATCGCCATCGGAGTGCTCGCTGCCTCCGGCGTCTGGCTGATCCTGCGCCCGCGGACGTTCCAGGTGGTCATGGGCCTGTGCCTGCTGTCCTACGGCGTCAACCTGTTCATCTTCAGCATGGGTAGCCTGTTCATCGGCAAGGAACCGAACATCAAGGATGGCGTGCCGCAGGATCTGCTCAATTACACCGACCCGCTGCCTCAGGCGCTGGTGCTGACGGCGATCGTCATCAGCTTCGCCATGACCGCGCTGTTTCTGGTGGTGCTGCTCGCTTCACGGGGCCTGACCGGCACCGACCATGTGGACGGTCGGGAGCCCAAGGAATGACGGCGATGACTCACCTGATCGCTGCGCCGATTCTGCTGCCGCTGCTGACCGCCGCCATCATGTTGATGCTCGGCGAGAAACACCGACCGCTGAAGGCCAAGATCAACCTGTTCTCCAGCCTGCTGGGCCTGGGCATTTCCGTGCTGTTGCTGCAATGGACCCAGACCACCGGCGTACCCGGCTCCATCGGCGTCTACCTGCCGGGTAACTGGCAGGTGCCATTCGGCATCGTGCTGGTTGTGGATCGGCTGTCGGCCTTGATGCTGGTGCTGACCGGCATCATCGGCGTCAGCGCCCTGCTGTTCGCCATGGCGCGCTGGGATGGCGCAGGCTCAAGCTTCCACGCGCTGTTCCAGATTCAGTTGATGGGCCTGTACGGCGCGTTCCTGACTGCAGATCTGTTCAACCTGTTCGTGTTCTTCGAAGTGCTGCTCGCGGCCTCCTACGGTTTGCTGCTCCACGGCTCGGGCCGGGCACGGGTGTCGTCGGGGCTGCATTACATTTCGATCAACCTGCTGGCCTCGTCGCTGTTCCTGATTGGCGCGGCGCTGATCTACGGTGTCACCGGCACGCTGAACATGGCCGACCTCGCAATGAAGATTCCGCTGGTGCCGGAGGCCGATCGTGGCTTGCTGCATGCCGGCGCGGCGATTCTGGCGGTGGCGTTCCTGGCCAAGGCCGGGATGTGGCCGCTGAACTTCTGGCTGGTGCCGGCCTATTCCTCGGCCAGTGCGCCGGTGGCGGCGATGTTCGCGATCATGACCAAGGTCGGCGTCTACACCTTGCTGCGCCTGTGGACACTGCTGTTCTCCGGGCAGGCCGGCGCCTCGGCCTACTTCGGCGGCGACTGGCTGATCTACGGCGGCATGGCGACCATGCTCTGCGCGGGCGTGGCGATCATCGCCGCGCAACGCCTGGAGCGCATGGCCAGCCTGAGCATTCTGGTGTCGGCGGGGATTCTCCTGTCGGCGGTGGGTTTCGCCCAGCCGAACCTGATCGGCGCGGCGCTGTTCTATCTGGTCAGCTCGACTCTGGCACTCAGCGCACTGTTCCTGCTGGCGGAACTGATCGAACGTTCGCGCACCGCCATCGAAATACCGCTCGAAGACGAAAACGAGTTGCTGCCGCGTCCGCAGGAATGGCAACGACCGGTCAAGGGCATCAACCTCGACGATGACCAGAAAGCCGTCGTCGGCCAGGTAATTCCGTGGACCATGGCCTTCCTCGGCTTGAGTTTCATTGCGTGTGCGCTGTTGATCATCGGCATGCCGCCGCTGTCGGGGTTCATTGGCAAGCTGAGCCTGATCGGCGCATTGCTCAACCCGTTGGGGCTCGGCACTGGCGAACCGATCTCAACTGCTGCCTGGACGTTGCTGGCATTGCTGATCCTCACCGGCCTCGGCTCGTTGATGGCTTTCTCGCGATTGGGTATCCAGCGTTTCTGGTCGCCGGAAGAGCGCCCGTCGCCGGTGCTGCGCAAACTCGAATGCGTGCCGATTTTCCTGCTGCTCGGCCTGAGCATCGCCCTGACCTTCAAGGCTGAGCCGCTGCTGCGTTACACCCAGGCTGCCGCAGACGCCCTGAACAACCCGCAGCAATACGTGATGGCGGTGCTTGGTACGCGCGCCGTGCCAAGCCCGGAAGCCAAGGCTGCGCTGCTGGAGGTACAACCATGAAGCGTCTGTTTCCTGCGCCATGGCTGTCGCTTGCGCTGTGGCTGTTGTGGCTGGTGCTGAACCTGTCGATCAGCCCCGGCAATCTCCTTCTCGGTGCCGTACTGGGCTTCTGCGCTCCGCTGATGATGCGCAAACTGCGCCCGCAACAGATCCACATCCGCCGGCCCGGTGCAATTCTGCGCCTGTTCCTGCTGGTCGGGCGTGACGTGATCATCTCCAATCTGGCGGTGGCCTGGGGCGTGCTCAACGCCGGTCGCCGCCCGCCTCGCTCACGCTTCATCAAGGTGCCACTGGATCTGCGCGATGCCAACGGTCTGGCGGCGCTGTCGATGATCTGTACGGTCGTGCCCGGCACGGTGTGGTCGGAACTGGCGCTGGATCGCAGCATTCTGTTGCTGCACGTCTGGGATCTGGATGACGAGGCGCAATTCATCCAGCACTTCAAGGTCACTTACGAGCGGCCGTTGATGGAGATTTTCGAATGAGCCCACTGCTGTCGAATGCGATTCTGCTGACGCTGTTCCTGTTCTCGCTGGCGATGGTACTGACGCTGATTCGCCTGTTCAAAGGGCCGTCGGCACAGGACCGGGTACTGGCGCTGGACTACCTGTACATCGTCGCCATGCTGATGATGCTGACGCTGGGAATTCGTTACTCCAGTGACACCTATTTCGAAGCGGCGCTGCTGATCGCGCTGTTCGGCTTCGTCGGCTCGTTTGCCCTGGCGAAATTCCTGCTGCGTGGCGAGGTGATCGAATGAACGCTGAATTGTCTCTGTGGGTGGAAATCCCGGTGGCGATCCTGCTGGTACTCAGCGGCGTGTTTGCCCTGATCGGTGCAGCCGGGCTGTTGCGGATGAAGGATTACTTCCAGCGCATGCACCCGCCGGCGCTGGCCTCGACCCTCGGCGCGTGGTGCGTGGCGCTGGCGTCGATCATCTGCTTTTCCGCGCTCAAGTCCGGGCCGGTGCTGCACGCGTGGCTGATCCCGATCTTGCTGTCGATCACCGTGCCGGTGACCACCTTGCTGCTGGCGCGTGCGGCGTTGTTCCGCAAGCGCATGGCCGGGGACGATGTGCCGGCCGAGGTGAGCAGCCGACGCACCGAGAGCGGCAGCTAGATCCAGGCAACAGCCAACAGCCCGGCTCCCAGAATCAGACACAACGGTGAGTAAATCCAAGTGTCGAGCCGGGCAAACCGCGAACCCTTCACTTCCTTGAAAAAGCCCACCAGTTCCGAATCGCCAATCGCCCTTGCAAACATCAGCAGCGCAATCGCGCTGATCACCCACTGCAACGCCCAGTGATGCACCGGCGAAAACCACCAGCCCACCCTCATGCACACCAGTGCGGCAATCAGTAGCAGGGCTGCCGCCACCGCCAACGTGATCCAGCCTGACGGATTGAACGCCGGCCTGAGCGTCAGTCCGCCGTTATCCACCGGAACCTGCGGCACCACCGCCACAGCCGCCCACTCTCCACCCATCGCCCAATACACATGCATCAGACTGATCGCCGCAAATATCGTCACCAGCCATTGAGCCAACACAAAGGTCATGGTCGAGAATCCTTTCAAGGGACTTGAACAAAACATCCTAGTCGGCATTTTTACATGTGCACGACCGGTCAGCGGTGCGGTAAAGTGCCGCCCCATGAAATTCACCCGTTCCGATCGCTCACTGCTGGCCTGGATGCTCTATTGCTGCGTCCTGTTCAACGTGTTCGCCTGCAGCATCGGTCACGGACAAATGGTCGGGATGCAGCTCAACGGTATTGGTGGCCAGTTCTGCGCCGTCGACCCGAGCACCCAGGCGCCACTCGCGTCCAATCCTTCCGAAGAAAAACTGCCGACCCTGGCCAAAGCCTTTGGCTGTCCGCTGTGCTCCACCGGCGGCATGGGCCCGGCGTTCAACTCCAGCCTGACCCTGGCGATCCTGCCGGAACAACACAGCCCGCCGCTGCCGGTCATTGTCAGCGCCGACCTCCCTGCTCGCTTCACCTGGCCTTCGGCCAACCCCCGCGCCCCGCCGCTCGCCTGAGTGTCTTTGCCTTTTTGATTTGTCAGCCCACTGCGCCAATGCGCGGCGTTCGCCTGTGCGCTGACTCCTAGACAAGCATTCAGGATTCAATCGATGAAACAACTTACCTTGCTGGCGAGCCTGTGCGGCTGCCTGTCCGTCAACGCCTGGGCACAATCCACCGTGGATCTGGCGCCGATCACCATTGACGGCGAGTCCGCCGCCGAACCGGGACTGAGCCTCGACCAGTCCAGCGGCATGGCCTCGCGCCTCGGCTTGAGCGTACGCGACACCCCGGCCTCGGTAGCCATCGCCAACCGCAACGACATCGAGCGCCACGGCTCGCAAAACTTTCAGGACGCGGCCAACACCTTGCCTGGGGTGAACGCCAGTGCACCGCCAGGCTTTGGCGGATTCGTCTCCTATCGCGGTTTTACCAGCAGCCAGATCACCCAGATGTTCAACGGCATCAATGTCTCCGGCGGGCTGGCGCGACCGGTGGATTCGTGGATCTATGACCGGGTGGAACTGGTCGGCGGCCCGTCGTCGCTGATCAACGGTGCAGGCTCGGTTGGTGGTTCGCTGAACTACGTGACCAAACTGGCCACTCGCGACGAGCAAGCCGCCGAAGGCCGGGTCAGCTACGGCACCTATGACACCACCGAAACCGCGTTCGGCCTCAACCACGCCCTGAGCCAGCCCGGCGCCGACGTGCAGCATTACGCGCGACTCGACGTCAGCCACAACACCAGCAACGGCTACATCGATCGTCAGGAGCGCGACGCCTGGAGCATGGCGTTCTCGCTGCTCAGCGACCTGACGCCGAACCTGTCGCACACCCTGGCCCTGGAATACCAGGACGAACACGAAGACAGCCCGTACTGGGGCACCCCGGTACTCAACCCCAAGGCCGGCGAGTTGAAGATCGACCGGCACAACCGCTTTAACAACTACAACGTCGAGGACGGCCGCTACGAGCAACGGACGATCTGGGTGCGCTCGATCATCGATTACCGGATCAATGACAGCACCACCCTGCGCAACACGCTCTATCACCTCGACAGCCAGCGTGATTACCGCAACCTCGAAACCTACCAGTACAACGCCGACAACAGCGCCGTGAACCGCTCCACGGCCTATCAGGTGCGGCATCAGGGTGAGCAGGACGGCAATCAGTTCGAACTGCGCCACGACAACACGCTGTTCGGCCTCGACACCACCTGGTCCGGCGGCTTCGAGTACAAGGTCAACCAGACCACCAACTCGCCGCTCAACGTCAAAGGCGCGAGCACCGTGGACCCGAACAATTATCGCCCGGGGCATTTCTATGACATTCCGGGCACGAAACCTGGGTTTGTCAGCGACAAGACCAACGAGGTCACCACCAAGGCGTTGTTCGCCGAAAACCGCCTGGCACTGACTGACAAACTCTCGTTGCTCACCGGCCTTCGCTACGACGACATCGACCTGGACGTCACCAACCATCGCACGGTAACGGCGAGCAACCCGCGCCACCTCAAGCGCAGTTGGGAACCGGTCACCGGGCGCGTCGGCCTGACCTACCAGTTCATTCCATCAGCCAACGTTTATGTGCAATACAGCACCGCCGCCGAGCAACCCGGTGGTACTCAGGACTTCGATGTTTCAACGGGCAAGCAATGGGAAATCGGCAGCAAGTTCGACTATCTGAACGGTCGCGGTTCCGCGACAGTCGCGGCTTACACCATCGAGCGCAAAGACTTTGCCGTCACCGATCCACTGGACCCGACCAACAGCATTCCGGTCGGCCAGCAGACATCCAAAGGCATCGAGATTGCCAGCTCACTGCGGATCACTGACAAGCTGCTAGCCGAGGGCAATTTTGCCTGGGTCGATGCGCAATACGATGAGTTCAACGAGAAGAACGCCGCCGGCGTGGTGGTATCACGCAAGGGCAACACGCCGACCAATGTGCCGGATCGGGTCGGCAATCTGTGGCTGACCTATGACTTTTCGCCACAGTGGCAAGGCGGGGTTGATGCGCGGTATGTGGCCTCGGTGTATGCGGATAATGCCAACACCATGACCGTACCGTCGTACACGTTGTTCGGGAGTTTCCTCAGCTACAAGGTCGATACTCACACCACCGTCACCGGCCGCGTGCGTAACCTGACGAACGAGGTGTATGCCGAATTCGCCCATGTGTCGCCGGCTTACTACCTGGGCACACCGCGCACCTTTGAACTGGCGGTGCAGACCCGGTTCTGACTCACCCCGGCGAGGGAGCAAGCTCCCTCGCCGCCCCGCTACAATCCTGCCTGCACCTTGTCCGCCACATCCTTCGGCAACCAGGCTTGCCACACATCCGGATGGGCCTTCATGAACGCCTCCGCCGCTTCCCGTGGCGGGGTGTGTTTCTCGCTCATATCGGCCAGTGCCTTGTTCAAATCGCCGATCGGAAAATCGACCTTGCTGAAAAACGCCGCGATCTGCGGGTATTGCTTCTGAAACGGTGCAGACACCCCGATCGACAGTTTCGAGGCCAACGAACGGGTCGGTTTCGGGTTGGGATTGTCGGCGTCCGTCAGGGTCTTCCAGGCTTCGGCGTCGAACGGTGGCTCTTCCAGTTGCACCAGTTTGAACTTGCCGAGCAACGGCGTCGGCGACCAGTAATAGAACAGTACCGGTTTGCCCCGGCGGATCGACGAACTGATTTCGGCATCCAGCGCCGCACCGGAGCCGCTGCGGAAATTGGTGAAGTCATCCTGCAGCCCATAAGCCGTGAGCTTCTGCTTGTTCACCACTTCCGACGTCCAGCCGATCGGGCTGTTGAGGAACCGCCCCTTGCTCGGGGTTTCCGGGTCCTTGAACACGTCCTTGTACTTCTTCAGATCGCTGACGCTGCGCAGGTCCGGCGCCAGTGGTTTGATGCCTTTGGCGGTATCGCCCTTGATCACGTATTCCGGCACCCACCAGCCTTCGGTGGCGCCTTTGACCGTGTCGCCCAGGCTGGCGACCTTGCCTTCGGCCTCGGCCTTGACCCACACCGGACTGCGCCCGGCCCACTCCTCGCCGATGACCTGAATGTCATTGTTGGCCAGCGCGGTTTCCAGGGTAATGGTGGTGCCTGGCAACGTATCCGTCGGCAGGCCATAACCCTTCTCGACGATGATCCGCAGGACATCGGTGATCAGGCTGCCACTTTCCCAGTTCAGGTCGGCGAAGTGAATCAGGGTCTGCGCCGCATTGACCGTCGGTACCGCAGCCATCAAGCCGAATGTGGCCATGAAAGCGGCCAGCAACCGTCGAAATCCGTTCATGCTTTTGCACCTCGTGCTGTTCACAGCAATAGCAGGAAGGCCTGGGGCCTCTGAATACTCAGTCAACTGACTGTAGACGAGGTTCCTGCTTTTTCAGGGGCATGACACGGACAAGGCTACTTTTCAGACATTTCCTTCAAGCGTTGAAGCTCGCGTCTGACCATGCTGGCGTATTCAGCAGGCTGCAAAGCGTAGATCTGCGAGGCGACCCAACCGAGCCAGGCGCCCTTCAATTCGGCCTTTGCATCGAACAGGCGCCGGGCTTCATCGCGGGCGCTGTCGAGGTTCTGCAAATGGAAATCGGCGCGACTCACGCCCGTCACTCGCTGGCCTTGAAGGTCACCAGTTCGCCCTTGCGCCACTTGGCGGCCTTGGCGGTGACGGCTTTGAGGGTTTTGGTCAGGCCTTCCTGCAACTGCTCATTGGCGGCGAACACAGTGACTGCGCTATGGCCTTCCTTGAACACAATGGCATGGCCATCGGCCGTGGTGACGAAGGCATAGTCGCCCAGGCCGTACACGGTCATTTTGATCTCGCGAAAACGGATGTCCATCTTGCCGCCTTCACGGCTGGGCAATACCGAAGCGCTGAAATGGTCGCCGACCTTGAGCTTGAGGCCGGGCTTGTCGTCGACCACCAATGCGCTTTCGGTGTCGATTTCGGCAACGTAAATGCCTTCGGCGTTTTGCTCGGTGATGTAAACAAAACGCGATTGAAACTGCTTGACCAGCTTTGCCCGCAAATCACCCAGCACGAACAAAGCATGCATATCGAGGTTACTGACTGCCAAAGAAACATCCCCACACTTGAAAGAGTGCCGCACGCGAAAAACGCGCACGACAGTAAAAACGGCCAGGCCGATGGTGTTGCGCAATGACTCGAATAAAAGCCTGAACGAGCCAAGTGCTCATTCAACGCGAGGTTCACAAGACTACTGGAATGCCACTCGCGAAACCTGCAAAGACGTTCTCCAAATGTTGAAGGAAAACGCCTCACGGTCGGCCAGAGAAAACTGACTACGAACTTTAGGGAAAAAACTCACCAAGAAAAGCACTTTTCCGACATATCGCACGCAAAAAATTGCTTTAGATAACGTCATGCCGTCAACAGGTGTTGGCGATTCTAGAGCAGCGACGCTGCTCGCGACTACCCGCAACCGTCTGTAAATGCGGGTCAATCCTTGAAAAGGACTTCATATGTGCACTTTGACCCACTTTGCCGTGGCCCACGAACCACCCTTTGTCTTGAATGGCCCAAGCCTGGGGACTGACTACGCACCGGAACGATGTGGCCGGGAGCCACTGTTCCAGGTGATCCCGGCCGGCAACGCCTTTTTCCATATCAGGGAAAAGTCGACAGGTCGCGTCAGAGGTTTCCGTGAGGATCACAACGCAGCCTGTGCCCTCGCCCGCTCGCTGGAGTCGCGGGCAGCACACGGCCATTAAGCGTAATCAGTGCAGGCTGTCAGCGGATTCGGCGCCCAACTGCGCAAGCCACGCGGCCCTGCACTCCTCCGCCTCGCCACGACTGGCGAACGCCGTGCCCCGCCGCTCACCGTTGAGCAACACCACCCAGCAGACGCTTTGCCCCATCGCACGCAGCCCGGCCGGAACACCGCTGCCGATCATCACCGCGACATCGACTCTGCATTGCATGCTGACCTCCCGAATTCATTAGCAACCTAACTATGCAGGCATGTTAATGATTTCGATCAAGAGGAAAAAGCAACGCTCGTGCACAGCTTAATTGCAGTTCCGGCAACAATGCCTCACCGCGGGTTCTCTGGTTTGTAGCCAAGGCGCAACCCACCCCAGTGCCGCCCCTTGACCATGATCGGCACCGACAAGTCGTGCATCAGCTCGCCGGTATCGCGAGTGTATGTCTGCAACAGCACCGGTTGCTGATGGCTGCCACAGCGAATACCGGTGCGATCGGCAAACTTGCGCTTGGTGCGGTTGTGCACGGTATCGACCTGCACATCGCCGGTCAGCGGCTGGCTGAACGCCTGGTTGTGGGTCGGTACATAACCTTGCTGCGTGCAGGCGATGGCGAACACCAGACCTTCATGACGCGGCAACAGTGGCTCCTGAATCGCCGGCAGCACCTGATCGGTGTAGCGGTCGAAACGAGTCTGGAACTTGGCAGGCTGAGTGTTCGGGATCGGCTGGTACTGGCGGTCGAACAAGTCTTCGAGACTGATCCGGCCCTGTTCGACATCGGCCTCGAAACGCGCGGCAATCTGCCCCGCACCCTCACGGGCCAGGTCGTAGATGCGCTGGTGATAGTCATCCAGACCGACTTCGGCCAGGCGCTCGCTGATGGTTTCCGCCTGCCCCTCCATCTGCACCGCCGCCTCGGCCAGGCGTCGGGTCTGCTGATCGCTGATCGCCAGGTCGCTGCGCATCTGCTCGATGGCGGTGAACAGGCTGTCGAGTTGCTCGCGATTGGTCTCGGCACCGCGGGCGATTTCACCGACCTGAGTTTCCACCCCGGCAGCCAGTCGCGCGATGTTTTCCAGGTGCTGGCCGGTGTGTTCGACCTGCTCGACACCGGTGTGCAAATCGTCGGAGAGCTGGCGGATCTGCTCCACCACCTGCGCCGTGCGTTGCTGGATGTCGGCGACCATCTCGCCCACTTCACCGGTGGCCGTCGCCGTACGAGCCGCCAGACCGCGCACCTCATCCGCCACCACCGCAAAGCCGCGCCCATGCTCGCCGGCCCGGGCCGCTTCGATGGCGGCGTTCAATGCCAGTAAGTTGGTCTGACTGGCAATGGACTGAATCACCAGAGTCACGCGCTGAATGTCGTCGCTGCGCTGACTCAAGGCTTCGATAAGTTCACGACTGGCATTGGCGCGCTGACTGAGTTGATGCATTCGCGAAATGGAATCGACCAGTTCGGTCCGCCCCGCTGCGCTGCTGTGGTGAGCTTCACTGGCGGCGCCCAATGCTTCGCGGCTGAGTTGGGAAGTGGCTTGTTCGGTGGCGATCATCACTTCGGCGTTGTTGACGATCTGCGCGGCAGCGTCGAGTTGCGATTGCAGCTTGCCGGCCAGTTCCTTGACGGAAAACGCCACGCCGGCGGCTGACAGCGCGTTATGACTGGTGGTGTAGGAAAGGTCGCGAGTCAGCTCGGACATCGCATTGCTGCTATCGACCGGTTGCGCATCGGGGACCGCTCGGGAGCGCAGGCGCGGCAGCCAGACGATCAGTACCGCCAGCGGCATGCCCACGTATAACGGCCATTCGCCCAGAGTCATCCCGGCCAGCAACAGCATCAGGGCAATGCTTTGCAGGGTCGGCGTCAACCAGCGATTCTTCGGCAAAACAACTGGTGCAGGCAGAGCCGCAACCAGAGATCCATCTCTCGTCATTTCGTTACCCCACACTTGTTCTCATTGTTGTGGCTGCATTAAACGCCACTACAAGGCCATTATCCATGGTCCGTTAGTCGTGGGTCTGTGGCAGGTCAATGGAACGGTGCGGGGATTTCCGGCAGACGAGAAAAAGCAAAGATCGCAGCCTTCTGCCGCTTTAAATAAAAGCTGCAGAAGGCTGCGATCTTTTCGCGACGACCCACACTGAAGGGGTCGCCTCAGGAATCAGGCCTGACGCTGGTGCTTGTCGATCTGCTCGTGACGCTCTTGAGCTTCGATGCAGTACTTGGTGGTCGGGCTGATCAGCAGGCGTTTCAGGCCAATCGGCTCGCCGCTGTCGTCGCACCAGCCAAAGCTGTCTTCCTTGATACGCTCAAGGGCTTGTTCCAGTTGCGGCAGCATGCGCTGGTCGCGATCGATCGCGTTTACCAGCCAGGTGCGCTCTTCTTCCACCGAGGCGGCGTCCGCCGGGTCAGCCGGGGTGTCCAGGCTCTCGATGGCAATACGGTTCTGCTCAATGCGCTCATGGGTTTCGACTTTCATGTTCTGCAACAGCTCGCTGAAGAAAGCGTGTTGCTCGGCATTCATGTAGTCATCTGCCGGCATGGCCAGCAACTTGTCCTTTGTCATTGATATCTCTATAAAAAAACGTGCATTAAGGCGAATTAGGGAGCGTTCCGGCGAACCGCCTGCGGTCATCGGAAAGGCATCGTTTATTGCAAACGCCACCCGGCACTCAATTTACGAAGGGGCGGCAGTCTAAGGCCCGTTTGAGGCCTCAGCAACTGTAAATACAGGGAATTTGTCCGACAAAGCCCGGAAAGTGCTCTGACACAGGCCTCACGGCGGTCATCGGAGTGCGTTTATAGCAAGAAATTCAGTCGAGCGGATGCATATAGAAGACAAACGGCGGATGAGCGGCGCTTTGTCGCATTTTTTACCCTTTCACTCGCAGGGCTCAATGCTGAGGTTCTCCCCATCACCGACCCGCCCAGGCTGGTCGGTGACAGGATCTCCAAAATTATTCGAGAGGGATCTTGATTTGCATTTTCAGCGGGAATGTATCGATGTTCGGTGCTTCACTGACTTTTCCCGTCGCAACCAATTTGTCGATATCAATGTTGATGCCGGAATAACCAATGGCGACCGGTGCATCAAACACCTGCCGCAATGTCAGACCTGACGCAGAAGACTTCACCACGGAGCCAGTCACACCTGGCATTGCCGGAGTTACGGACTCCACTCGCTTGCGGATATCGGCATTGACCTGTGCCAGTTCCGCCTCCTTCTGTCTGATCAACGCCTGATTCGTGGCGGGCACTACCTCAGGCTTCTGCGCTACGGCCTTGTCTGACGCAGCCGCCTTCGCGGCGTCGGCTTTGGCTGTATCGCCTGCCTTCGCATCTGCGCCCTTTCCGTCTGCAGCAGACTCACCTTTGGCAGCCGGCTTCAATGCTCGAAGCTGAGTTTCAATGGCTGTCTTGCGCTCATCCAGATCCGTCAGCGCCCGCGTTACCGCGGAAAACTGAGCGCCATTACTTTCGGTCGAAGAAATCACGACATCCAATGAGCGCGCCAAATAAACTTGTGTCACCAGCACGAGCACCGAAGTGGTGTCGTTCTTGTCATCAGCCTTGGTGTCGTTTTTCAACGAAACTACCGCTTCCTGCAGTTTTTCGCGCTGGATATTGGTGTACTTGCTCAGGTACCTATCTGCCGCTACATGAGCATCCCCATAAAGCACTCCGTAGGTTTCCGCCACGGGGACCGAGTAGGCAACCGAATACGATGACTTGCGGGCGCCACCAAACAGTGCACCGATCGAACTGTTGCTGACTCCCAATCCGATATCGCTTTCTGCCAGGGAGGCAAAGGTAAAACCGGGAAACGCCACCAACGCGTTTATTTTCACTGAGCTGTTTGGCAAATAAAGATCCGGTACGCTCGTTGTCGCTACAAGACCTGACTTGTCAGCCGGTGTTTTAGCTGCGGTGATGTAGGGCGCAGCTTTCCTCAACTCATCATCGAGCCGCATCCGGTCAAACCAGACCGAGCCCATGTAGTAATCGACGGTTTTCATCTTGGCGCCGGCTTTCGCTGCCCGAACCACGTAAAAATCGCCAACTTCAAAGTTACCTCGCGGCGGAAAAATCGGTTTGAAATTCAATTGTTCCGTGTTGGCCGACCACTGCTGCACCACCGCACCTCTTTCCGGACGGTTACTGCACCCCACTGAAGCCATACACAAAATCCCTATCGTCAATCGATAAAGCGTATTCATGACAAAACCCTCGTGCCCTTCTTATGTGACCTACGCCGCTAACTTTTACTGGCGCGCGGGCGTCGGCACCTCAACGATCTAGGGGTCATGGACTGCAAGGGAGTAATACAAACGAGTACTGAGTCAGAGGGCCTGAACTCGCTTAACTTTTCCATCCCTGGTCGGTGCTGGCACTTTGACTATAGATACGACAGAACCACTGGCAAGGTCCTCGAAAGCCTTTATTTTCGGGTGTTTCATGGTTGTTACAGATTCTGTTTCAACAATGAAAAACCTCAACGGCCGAGTTACCCAGTAGTCAGCCGACAAGCTTTCCCGCTAAATTCGACATCCATCGAATGGCCGTGATCTGCCCCAAGGAGTTGCACATGAAACTGATAGGAATGCTCGACTCACCCTACGTGCGCCGCGTGGCGATTTCCGCCAAGTGCCTCGGGATCGAACTGGAACACGACCCGGTGTCGGTGTTTCGCCACTTCGAGCGCTTCCAGCAGATCAACCCGGTGGTCAAGGCGCCGACCCTGGTGCTCGACGACGGCCAGGTACTGATCGACTCGACGCTGATCCTCGATTACCTCGAAGCCCTGTCCGGCAAAACCCTGCTGCCCACCAACCTGACCCAACGGGTAAAAGCCCTGCGCCTGATCGGCCTCGGACTCGCCGCCTGCGAAAAAGCCGTGCAGCTCTACTACGAACGCAACCTGCGCCCGGCCGACATTCAATATCAGCCATGGGTCGAACGCGTCGAAGGCCAACTCGCCGCAGCATTCACCGCGCTGGAACACGAACTGCAAAAACACCCACTGCCCACCGACGGCCCCCTCCAGCAGGAAGGCATCACCCTTGCCGTCGCCTGGAGCTTCACCAACTTCGTCGTCCCCGACCAGATCGACGCCGGACGATTCCCGCGCATCGCCCAATACACCGCGTACGCCGAAGGCCTCCAAGCGTTCATCAGCACCCCGATGACCTGACCATGAGCACAACCGAAACCGCCGCCCCGGCCCTGAAAGAAATCTTCAACGCCGAACGCCTGCAACACATCGCCACAGAAATGAGCACCGTGTACCCGGCGTTCCAGGCCAAGGCATTTCTCAAGCACGCCAACGACGGCCTCGCCGACCTCTCCGTCATGCAACGCATGGCCCGCGTCAGCGAAAGCCTGCACGCCGTGCTGCCACTGGACTACGAAGATTCCCTCGCCGTACTACGTGAACTCGCCCCGCGCCTGAACAGCGGCTTCGTCAGCATGAGCCTGCCGCACTACGTCGCAAGCTACGGCACGCACGCGTTCGACACCTCGATGGAGGCCCTGAAGTACTTCACCACCTTCGGCTCCTCCGAATTCGCCATCCGCCACTTCCTGCGCAGTGACCTGGAGCGCTCGCTGGAACTGATACACGACTGGGCAAGAGACGAAAATCACCATGTCCGCCGCCTCGCCAGCGAAGGCAGCCGCCCTCGCCTGCCGTGGTCGTTTCGCCTGGAACCGGTGCAGGCCGACCCGCGCCTCGCCGCCGGAATTCTTGATCGGCTGAAGGCGGATGAGAGTTTGTATGTGCGCAAGTCTGTGGCGAATCATTTGAATGACGTAACCAAGGAACATCCGGAGTGGGTGCTGGATACGGTTGAGGGATGGGCACTGGAGAACAGGCACACGGCGTGGATTGCGAAGCATGCACTGCGGAGTCTGATCAAACAGGGGGATTTGCGGGCGCTCACTGTTATTGGTGCAGGGGCGAAGGCTGAGGTTGAGTTGCTGGATGTGAAGGTTGAACCGGCGGTTGTGCGGCTCGGAGAGACGATCACTTTGTCATTCACCGTGCGGTCGTTGGTGCCGGTGGAACAACGGTTGGTGATTGATTATGCGATTGACTACGTGAAGGCGAATGGCGGGACTTCGGCCAAGGTTTTCAAGTTGAAGACGTTGGTGTTGGCGGGGTTTGGGAGCGAGGTTGTGGCGCGCAGGCAAGTGATTAAGGATTTCACTACGAGGAAGCATTATGCGGGGGAGCATGCGGTGCATGTAACGATTAATGGGGAGCGGTTGGGGACTGCTGCCGTTAACATCCTCACGTTATGAAACTCAAAACAGACTGCGTGGTAGTTATATGGGCAACATGACTGACATTTCCAGCGACGCAACTCCATGAGTACATTATCGGCACTGATCAGGCAGGCTAGTGAAGGGCTATGCATTCAACAGAATATTCCCCAGGAAAGATGGGAGGCAATTGCCGCTCAATGTGGGTCTGCAGAAAGAGCGGAGATCGAAGAGCGAATCGCTGCATTGGAAGCCGAGTTGGAAACCATCGAAGAGTGGAATGGGGAAACCATGGAAGATATAAACATCACCATTTGCCAATTTTCTCAGTTATTGAAGTTATCCACGGGCGCGCCGTAAGTAGCTGACAGGCAGCTCCATCGCCGTTTTCTAACTATTGCGACGGACAAGAGCCGGTCGAAGGATATCTGTACTACACGATTCGAGGCAAGCAACGTTTCACCACCAAGAAGGTGCCTGCGGCGAAGCATTGAAATCAAGACTCCGCAGATTAAAGAGTAGAGAACTATCCCTAATCAAAATAACTCCTTCGTGCAATATAACGCTCGCGACCCACTCAGCCCTTCCGGGAAAATAAATGCAAAAGCTGTCGCACTCGGCAGCAAGATATCTTTCATCACGACAAATATTTTCAATTAAATCATCGGTTATTTGAATCCGCCGGGTACATCTTCCGACAACATGATTGGGATAAGTGGTGACCGGTATAGCATTGACGGCGGAGGGAGAGCTTGCATCAAGTCCAGCCACGCGATCCACGCTTGACTCTGGATAAAGCCAAATCACCATTTCTAGCTGCGTCCGTCCCAAAAGATTAGAAACAAATAGAACCTGCCTATTAAACTCTCTCTCCGTAACGTAAAGCACCTCTGGTATTTTAGCTGCCATTCTCGGCACCCTTATTTATCTGGTATATCGAGCGTAGACCGCAATTCAGAAACTGGCTCGCGGATATCGCGGACGGATATAGGGACAGATTTATTTTTCGTTTTTTGAAGCTTTCAGAGCTAGGGCTCCGACTTTTTAATTTCTGCCCTCTCCCCCTTGCCTGCAATGGTGGCGCCACGCCATGAATGATAAGGTTCAGCCTCAAAATCACGGACGACACCTCGTGCACAAACGATCTCTTGCTGCAGCAGCGATAACCTTCACCATCAGTCTTTCCGCTCATGCCTCCCCTGTGCCGCAGGAAGAGCTCGAAGAGTGCCAACGAATAGAAAACTCGGCCAAACAGGTCATGAAAAGCAGGCAGCAAGGCGTGCCCATGGATTCGGTGTGGGAACTGGCCGAAGCGGCAGGCAAGCAGAGCGAGTATGTGGGTGAGTTGTTCAAGACGCTGATTCGCGAGGCGTACGAAATTCCTCAGTACTCAAGCGAGAGTTTGCAGCAGAAAGCGATCAGCGATTTCCATTCCAATTTCTACAAGGCTTGCATCGTGACGGCGGAAAAGAGAGCAGACGCCAACGGTTGAGCTCATCGAACAAAAAAAGGGAGCAGATTCAGGTAATGAATCTGCTCCCTTTTTACTTAAGGGCAGCCTCTACGCTTTCAGCTCTACTTTATCCAGCGCCTGATTCACGGCCAGCCCCGCTACCATGACCACCTGTGCGATGCCCAGAGCAGTCTTGCGATGTGCAGGCTCAAGGGTGGCGGCGAAGTTGCTGAGCATTTCGCTGGCGGAATCGAGGGATTCGCTGGCGTTGGCCAACAGGGATTCGTTGTTGTAGGCGGGGTTGGCCAGGAACATGGGGTCGTGTGTGGTGTGGCTGCCCATGATGCGTTGTTGCGGGGTCAGGTAATGGTCGAGGGCGCGTTCGGCGGCTTCGTTCAGGGTTCGGGAATCGGGGAATTGGTAGGGTGAGACTGGATCGGTTTCTGGTGGATTCGGTGTTGGTTTGATCATGGTGAAACTCCTGATTTTGATTAGGAGCTACCAGCATCACTTGCAGATGATGGGTGGCAGCCAAGTGCGGGTCTGCAAGACCGGGAAACCAGGCACCCGGCAGACCCGAAGGTCTCCCGCACAAAGCCGCCATTGAGCGGACACAAACGAGCGTCCTTTTGGCAGGGCTGTGCGACTGGTTTTCCGGCGGGCTTGCAGACCCGATCACTGATGGGCAGTGACGGGAATCAAGTTACGGAGGGAGCGCCAGACGCACAAGCCGGCGGATTCTGTCTTAGGTGTAGGGCGTGGCGCAAGGCGTTGTGGGCATCGGGATGTGACAAGAGACCTCGCATAAACAGGCCACGTGTTTCGCGTTTAATGTCTGACAAAAGAGACTGTTTCGCAGTCCGACAGGAATACGTAAATCAGCTCGTCCGCTTTCATCCAGACACCGCCAGCCCCCTGTGTCTAAAAAACCGGCCACCCTGCATAATCCGCGCAAATTCCTTCATCAATCCAAGTCCGACCGTCATGCCTGAAGAGTTCGAAGTCCCCAGTCCTCACGAGCAACACGTTGAACACACCACCCATCATGCCCACGCAAAAGGCGATCGCTTTGCCAGCAAGATTGCGGTCATGACGGCGATCATGGCGACGGTCGGCGCCCTGATGAGTTATCAGGCCGGTTCGACGGAGAGCGAGGCCGCCATGGACAAAAACAACGCGGCCATCCAGAAGACCGAAGCGGCCAACGAGTGGAACTACTACCAGGCCAAGTCCAGCCGGCAGAACCTGTCGGAGCTGGCCAGCCATCTTCCGGGGCTGGATTCCGCTCACTATGTTGCCGAGGCGCGGCGCTACGCGGAGCAGAAAGAGGAAGCCCGCAAAAAGGCGGAAACTCTCGAGCAACAGGCAAGAGAGTGGGACGAGAAGTCTGAGCAGGTGCTACATCAGCATCACCGCTGGGCCCAGGCCATGACCGCGATTCAAATCTCCATTTCACTGGCGGCCATCACCTTGCTGACACGCAAGGAATGGCTCAGGCGCGTCTCGTTTGGGGCGGCGGGTGTGGGTGTCATGTTGGGTTCGCTGGCCTGGTTGCATATCTGAGTGAGGTGGTCAGACTTCAGCCGGTTGAATCCGCAGCCAAAAGCAGTCGTTGCCGATAGACTGCTTCCGGCCATAAGCGGACGCCTCCTGAAAAAATCAGCAAGACTATTTTGCTACTATCGCGCGCTATAGCCCAATTGCACGAAGTAAACCTCAGGTATTTACATGTTCGACAGAAGCGACTTTGATCAACTTTCAAGGGAACAGCAGATTTGTAGGGCTGCACAAAGTGTTTGTCGCGGTCTCTACTATGTCACCTATCCAAACGACGCCTTTCGATATCCTGAGTCGCAGGAGACCATCAGGATAACTCGCGCACCCAAACGGCATGGTGAAAACGGACTAAAATTCTGGCTCCAAGCAGAGTACTTAGATTGCCAACCTGAAAATGACAGCCATTTCCCACAGCACGTATCCGACGCTAAGTTTGAGGAAATCTCGGAAGCTGTTTTCAATCAGATGATTGCGGACCGGACGATTGATTTGATTGCACCGCTCAAGCAACCGCTGCATGAGCCGACAGGTTTTGTCGGAGCGTTGTTGATGTACTCAATGAAGACGGACTTCATCGTTTCACTGTTCGCAGAGTATGACGACGAGTACATTCATTTCTATTGGGACACGATTTCATAAGCTCTGGCACCAAGGACTGAACGCGGATTAATTCGAACGTCCGATTGGGGTCGAAAGCAGCCGCTTTTGGCCGATCTCTGTCTGTCGTGAAGGGCTGCATCCGACTCATAGCTGTAATTAAATTGAGGTAACGAAGCGGGTTTCGAGGCCTACACTTACTGGCGGTAGCGCATTAATCAATACTACGGCATCGTCGCCCTGGTTAAGGTAGATCAATGAGTCACCGGTCTCGAACGTAATCCTGAATCCGGCTAGCCAAGGCTCTTGCCCGTTGAAAGAGTCAAGAATTCCCTCAACTGCGCAAATTTTTGTGTTCTCAAGGTGGGTTGCTGATAAACCTGCAAGCAGGTTTTCCCTTTTCCAGGAGCATGTCACGTTCGGCTCTATCTCGAAGGAAGCCGGCGTATCAGAAGGCAACAAGTCCGCGCCTACTCTCTCGCCATCACTCAAGAGATACATGGATAGAAGTTCTCGCTCGCCAAAACGCCACTCTAGAGAACCTATGTCTCCCAGATCTTTCTCGTCGTTGAAATAGTACTGGTCGTGCAGCAGCGCACCCAGCCGCTTTCCCAAAAGCGAACGTGCGTTTTGCAGGTCTAGGACAGCTCTTGTAGGGGATGGGGAGTGTCGGCTAGACATCGGGCACCTCATACAGGTCGAAAGAGAGGCAGATACTACACAAGCTCTGTTACATCCGCTTCTGGCCGAAAGCGGTAGCTCGTCAGTAGCCGCTTTCGGTTTCACAAGAGACATCTACACAAAACATCATCGCGACTGAAACGCAACACAAACCCACCCGTCAGGTAAAGCACCATGTATCACGTAATTGGCGTATGCACCTCAAAAGAAGGAGAGCGTTTGCGTACGTTGAACCCACTGGAGCGAATTGTTTTCAGGTCTGGTCACTTTCATTCGAGGGGATATTTTTCCCTCATAGCGCCTGCTTTTGAGCAATATGCTCAACGGGATGCAAAGATAGGCATTACATCATTGCATGCACAGTTCCACCTCAGGAACCATGAGTTAGATGAGGTTCTGGAGATTCTGAATAATCTCGAAATGGAACTGAATCAGCGACCGAAAAGCTGGCAGGAGTATCTCGGTACCATTCAGTACCCAAGACAAGAGCCCCGCCCCATACAACCGATGTTACTCAGGCGTCGAGCACTTCGGCTTGTTGGCACGCTGCGAACGTTCGTGCTTAAAGCTCAGGCCCAAAATACAGGCCTGGCCTATGGAACGGGGGTTTGTTATCGCGCTCTGTGTGGCATAGAACTGCCGCCGGGCTCTGTGTATTCCTGATGCCCGGTCTCCAAGGCCTGGATTGAACAGTCGATAGGTTCTACCTCTGACCTGATGAGCAAGAGACGGCTGCTCACAACCCTGCCTGCCAATACCCAAGGCACCGGCAGACAGGGCTCCACCACTCAACAACCTCAGTAAGGATTACACCGCTGAGCCACCGCCGTCGCCTGATCCACATACGGCCGCGCAGGCTCAAGGTTCCACTCTGGCTTGTTCCTCACAGGCTTGCCATCGAACGATGCGGCCAAGTGACAAACCAGCTGCCGACGCAATGACCCGCCATTGACGCTGTACATCCGCCATTGCTCGTCGTCTTTGTGTTTGTTGTACAGCTCGGCAAACATCCGGTCGGTCTGGTCATCCTTGATCGCACGCCCACAAGCAGTCGGCACGACTTGCAGTGACCAGGTCTTCGGCCCGAGTTTCGGGTCGTCGCGTTGGGCCCAGGTGCTGGATTCGATGTACTTGTCGCAGAACTGTTGGGCCGGTGGCGCCGCGGTCTGGATGCACGAGAACGTAGCCTTGCTGGTCGGCGTTTTTGGGAAGTCTATCTTGACGATGTTGCGGTCCTTGCCGGTCTTGGCTTTGTAGTCGCGCTGGTTGGCCAGGGCGTCGTTCAGACCCCGTGAATCGCTGTAGAAAAAGGCCAGGATCGGCAACTCATCAGTCTTCGGATTGCCCAGGCGCAACTCGGTCTGGGTCTGGAATTCACGGGTGTTGATGACGCGTCGGGCGCCCATGAAGTTCTGGAACGCGTTGACCCGATCCTGGCTGCTCATCGGGTTGCGCATGTTGAAACCGCATTGCAACTGGTCCTGCTTGCGGTCGTTGTTGAACTTGGTGAAGTGCGCGACCCAGGCGTTGACGTTGGTGATCGGCGGGGCCATGGACTGGCAGACTGCCTCGGTCTGACTGGTGTTCTTGTTGTTGCCGCAGCCACGGTCGTCGCGAAAATCGGTCCAGGCATCGTTGGGAAACGCGCAGTAAACGTGCACCGGATTTTCCGGGTCACGCACCATGTCGACCGGGGTGATGATGTAGCCGTTCTGGGTGCTCATGCCGGGGTCTTCGTAGCTGATGCCATCGGCCCGCATGTAGGACGCGGCAAACGTGCCCAGCTCGACCGCTTTGGGGCTGGGGTTCCAGACATCCCACTTCTGTCCTTTTGCCGGATCGGCACGGTGAGTGCCGCGAATCAGCAAACCCGAACAGTCCGACGCCGGGTCTTTGCCACAACTGGCGGTAGTGTTGTTGTACAAGCTTTCAACGCGTTTCAGCGTGTCTTCGCAGGACTCGGCGTTGGCCGACGTCGCGTGCAGAAACAACGGAACCGCAAGTAGTGGGACGATCCTGCTCCAGCGTTCTTTCATGACGTGTTTCTCCCTGATTGTTCTTCTCGTCTTCCCTGTTCAATGACGTCCGGTACCCGGCGGGGCTTAGCGCGTAACCGGATTGCACCCCGCCGCCCGGGTCTCGGCGTCCGAAAGCGCAGGCCGGAACGGCTCAAGATTCCACGGTGTCTTGGCGCGGTAATTCACCAGTACGCAGTTCAATTGCTGGCGCATGCTGCCGGCGGATTTCTCGTTGTCGCGCCAGTTGCCATCGGCACCTCTGAGGGCGAACAACTGCTGGTACAGGGCATCGATCTGCTCATTGGGCAAGGCGCGCCCGGCGGCTGTCGGCACGACGCTCAAGGTCCATTCGTCCTGACGGGTGCCCGGGTCGTAGCGTTTGACCCAGTCGGCGGAAGCGATGTACTGCGGTGCCTTGACCGGCAGCGGGTTGCAACCGGCCTTGGCGGCTTCCTGAGGGGTGACGACGGGGCGGAACGGTTCCAGATTCCACTCGGTCTTGCCCGGGTAGTTCTGCACCAGACAACTGAGTTGCTGACGCATGCTGCCGGGTGTTTTTTCGTTGTCGCGCCACTGACTGTCGGCCCCGCGCAGCGCGAACAATTCCTTGTACAACGCCTCCTGGTCGCTTGCCTGAATCGCCTTGCCCTGAGCGGTCGGCGTGACGTTGAGCGTCCATTCGTTCTTGCCGGTGCCGGGGTCGTGGCGCTCGACCCAATTGGCCGACGCAATGTAGCGAGACGTCACCGGTGCAGGCTGGCCGTTGCCGGCGGTCGTCAGATCAATCGCCTGATCCGCCGCGACATAACTGAAGCGCTGCTCCGGCGGCTTGGTGAAATCCAGCCGCAGGATCGGCACGCTGTAACCCTGGGCCTGAAGTTTCTTCTGGAAATTGCGCGCACTGTTCAGGCCGTCTTCCGGCTTGGGTGGCGCCTGATCGCCGCGAGTGGCGAAGTTCTGGGTGCTGTTGACGTTGTAGATGAAGGCGTCGATGTACTTCATGTTTTCGCTGCCATCGTTGGTGGCCGAGGCATTCTTCAACATGAATTCGTTGACCTGTGCGCTGAAGGCAAAGGGGTCTTTGTTGGTGGTGTTCACCCGCGATTCGTGGACACGGATCATCGCATTCCAGTCGCTGGGCTTCTCCGCGTTCCAGGAACACTGGCCGTACTGGATCGGCCCTTTCATCAGCCCGGTGTATTTGTTGGTCCACTGCTCGGCAGTGTTCACTCCGGCCTCCGCGCAGGTGCCATAAGCCAGCGCAGCGTTCTTGTTGTTCATCGGTGGTTGGGCGGCGCGCGGCGGTTCACGACTGTCGAAAAAGCCGCAGCCATACCACTTGCGTTCGGGCCCGGTGCCGCCATCGAAAGCGTAGATGCAGGTGAAGCCTTGCTCCTTGACCGGCAGTTGCAGCGCCGCTGCATCGGTGGGATTGCGCAGGATGAAACCGGCCGGGTGAATGAGGATGCGCGTGCTCAGATCCTTGCGAATCCACGAGTAGGACGTCGCACCGATCTTGATCGCGTAAGGGCTGTAGTCCCACGGATTGAACGGCCCGTCGTTGACCATGCGCAAGGTCACACCGCTGCAGTAGTAATGCCCGCGAGCGGCGCCGGTGTCAGGCTCCTGGCACGCATCCTTGAGGGTGTTGTAGTTGCGGTTGATGCGGTTCAGGGTTTCCAGCGGGTCGAGCGGTGGCTGGGCAGCCACTGCGCTGAATGCGAGGGAGGCGAAAAACGTCAGGAAAAAGGGCGAACGAACGGCTGCGCGCATAACCGACACTCCTTGTCGTGCGAGATGAGACTTCCTTCAAAGGCAGCGTAGTTAGCACATTCTGTGCGGTCAAACCGATGGGTAAACAGTGTTCGAAAATGCACTTGAAAAAGGGGCCAGCGAACCGACAGCCCCCTCGCAACAAGAGACATGCATCAGACAGGGACTCTACTGCGCCGCATGTGAATCAACGCCGTCCGACCGCCATTCGGCGCGGCGCGCTCCTCGATATCAAACGGCACAAACCCCAGCGTCGGATACAGCAGCAATCCCGCCGTATTTTCATTGAAACAGGACAGCTGCACCTCTTTGGCCTCCCAGCGCTCGAAGGCCAGTTCAGTCATGGTCTCGACGATAAACCGGGCCACGCCTTTGCCCCGGGCACTCGGTGCCACAATCACATTGCCGATGCAGCAAATGCCCTGGCGCTCGGCGCGATAGAAGTTGGCGAACCCGACAATCTCGCCCTCCGCCTCGACCACCGTGGAGTCGAAGCGCTGACTGATCGCAGCGTTCATCTGCGCTTCCGTCAACGGAAATTCCGCCTTCGGGAACATGAAATACAACTCCTGAACGCCCTGCGGAAAACTGCAAATGGTTTTGACGTCGTCAGCCTTCACCGGCCTGTGGTTCAAGTTCATGGCTGCCCTGCCCTCACTTTTTGCCGCTTGCCAGATGATGGGCGACCAGCGCGTTCGCATGCCCGTGGCCCATGCCGTGTTCGGTCTTGAGCCAGGCGACCAGTTCCATGTGTTTTTTGTCGGTGATACTGGCGAGAAGCTTCAGCCAGTGATCGATGGGCTGGCCGTACTTTTTTTCAATCGAGGGAAAGTAGGATGCCGGGCCTTTCACTTTTGCGTCTTCGCTCATGCTGCAAGCTCCCTGAGATCACGACGGAGTGTCGGATAACGCTCCTTGTCGTCGAGCGATAGATTGGACGCCAAACGCTGGCCCGGCAAGTGCACCTGGTTGTCTCAGTTCAAACCTGCCCTGACGGAAAGTTTTGATGACCAGGACTCTTGTCCAGCCTTCATTATCGGCTCGGCGGGGAAGCGGTAATTGCCAAAGGCCTCGAGCACGGCTTGATCGACAGCGGCGTTTCCCGAACTCTCGACCAATATGATTTCGGGCACCAGCGAGCCGGGTTTGCCTTTGATTTCCAGCGTGACGGGTTTACTGGCGGAACCAGGTTTGCTCTGTTTCTTAAGGGCAAACTCCATGTCGCCCACCGTTCCGGAGAGGCTGTTGCCGGTACTCTCATACCAAATTGTGTTGTAGCGCTCGACCTGCTCGGCCGTCATGGCCAGACCTTGAGCACGAACTCGCTGAACGCCTTCCCATGAGGTGTCGCCGATATATCGGCTGGCACTCAGGTAGTGCGTCATTGCACCGGACAGATCCTGTGGGCCACCTTTGCCCTCCTCCATCAAGCGCGCCAGCCGGGCATCACTGTACGCACTGCCAGGTTGCACTCGCTGATACAACCGTCGCGCTTCACTAGCGTCTGCCACTTGACCGCTGCCCTCTTCCGCCATCCGCGCAAGTTGTTCGTAGCCGGCGGCATCGTGGGCAGCAACGGACTCATAAAGGGCTCTGGCCTTGCCCATGTCTTGCGGCAGCCCACGGCCAAATTCATACAGAACGCCGAGCGCGATCCGGCATTGAAGATTGCCGTTGTCGCTGGCCTCGCGGATGTATTCGACCCAGTCTCTGGAGATGTCTTTTGTCGTGGCGAATATCCGGCATCGCATGCCGGCCAAGCTCTGTTCCTGGGGTGTTGGCGAGGTGGTTTTACAACCTGCGACGAGGGTCACCAGAGCCAATAAAGCAACAGCCTTGTTCATGGAGTCTGTCCGTTGAAAGTATGCGAACTCCATCGGCCGTTTTTTTGAGAAATTGAACCCGGATCAGAGATCAGGGTACGACGGCACTCGGCTGCCGGGTTGATTCAACACCAGACCGCTGCACTGTCTCCGGCACCGCCACCCAAAGCAGCACCAGCGCCGCCATCGCCACCGCCGCCAATGTCAAAAACGCAGCGCTGTACCCCGCCTCCTGAACCACAATTCCCGCCAGGCTATTGCTCAACGCCGCGCCCAGACCGAACACCGTCGAAATCGCCCCGAGGCTGACATTGAAATGCCCGGTTCCCAGCGTCAGGTCTTTTACCACCACCGGAAACAGCGCGCCGAAAATCCCCGCGCCGACGCCATCGAGTAACTGCACTGAAACCAGCCACCACGGATCGTTCGACAGCACATACAACCCCCCACGTAACGGCAGGATCAGAAACCCCGCCAACAGCAACGGCTTGCGCCCCCACAGATCGGCCTTTGCGCCCACCAGCAACGCGACCGGCACCATCACCATTTGCGCCGCCACGATGCAGGCCGAGGTGAGCGGCGTGGCCATCTGCAGATTGGCTTGCGCCAGTTTCTGACTCACCAGCGGCAACATCGCCGCGTTCGCCAGATGAAACAGCGCACAGCAAATCGCGAACATCAGCAGCGGTCTGTTGGTGAGCAACACGGAAAGCCCCGAAGGCTGCTTGCCCTGCCCCGTTTCGCTGGGTGAAAGACCTCGGGCGAGATCGTGATCAATGGCATCGGCCGATACGAACGAGACGGCAATCACGCTGGCCAGCGCCATGACCGCCATCAGATAAAATACGGCAACCGGGCCGAACAGGTACGCAGACAAACCGGCCAGCAGTGCGGCGCAGGCGTTGCCGGCGTGGTTGAAGGTTTCGTTGCGCCCGGTTCTTCGCGTGAAGGCGCGAGGTCCAGTAATGCCGAGGGTGATCGCGCAGATGGCGGGGGCGAAGATTGAAGCGGCAACGGCACTGATGGCTTGCGTCACGGCCACCAGGGTAAACGACGTCACAAATGGCAGCAGCAGACAGCTAACGGTGACCACCAGTGCGGCAATCGCTATCAGCGCCCGCTTCAAGCGTGTGCTGTCGACCAGCGCGCCTGCCGGGGTTTGCGTGATGAGCGCGGCGATCCCGGCGATGGTCATGACCAGACCGATACTCGCCGGCTCCCAGTGGTGAACCGCCAGCAGATAAATCGCCAGATAGGGACCGAGCCCGTCACGCACGTCGGCGAGGAAGAAATTCAGGCTGTCGAGGGACAGGTTATTGCGGCGATCGAGGTGAGTGGCCACGGGAAGCGTCTTCGTAGTCGAGGTTCTGCGAGATGACTCAACCTCTGCAACTTGAATGACCTGTCGCCCTAGAACTTAGTTGCACCACGCCCACCGCCAAGGCGATGGGCGCCGCTCGTTCTCAGACAGGCGGGACCGCAGGACTCTCCTGAGCCTTTTTGACCTCGACTTTCTTCAGTTCCTTGGCCTGAGTGACATACATCAGGACAGCATTCCAAAAACCTGACCCGCCACTGGCCAACAGTCCCAGACACACCACGCCGAGATCAGACTTGAGAAAGACGAAGTCGCCCGGTATGGCTCCACGGGAAAGGAACGCTGTGATGACCCCGCCTACGACGGCAAGTATTTGCAGATAGGACCGGCGCCTTCCCTCTGCCTTGGGATCATCGTTCACTTGATTCAGACCGGGTATGAATCCTTTCACGATTTCAACGACCCGCTCTGTAGCAATGCTCAATCCAAGTACGACACCTATAAACGAAATCAGAATATCCATGACCGATCTCTCGCGCAGTTGATTCATCGGGGGCGGCATCACATCGCCACCATTCAACTATAGACGCTGCCATGGACCGGGAGAGATTATCGAAGGAGCGCTTGCTCCGCCTCACACAACCCCACCACATAATCCCAAACCACCCGCAACCGCACCGACTTGTGCAACTCCCGCCGCGTACTGATCCAGTAACTGCGCTCGATACTCTCATCCGGCAACAGCGCTACCAAATCCGGATCCGACGCCGCCATATAACAAGGCAGCACCGCAATCCCCAGCCCCGAACGTGCCGCCTGCTGCTGGGCGATGACGCTGGTGCTGTGAAACACCACGCGCGGATTGCGGCAGAAGCTGTTGAGAAACATCAGTTCCTGACTGAACAGCAGATCGTCGACATAGCCGATCCACGCATGCCGGCCAAGATCCTCGCGACTGCGCAGCGGCGGCGCATTGTCGAGATAAGCGCGACTTGCATAGAGCGCGAGCCGATAATCAGTGAGTTTGCGGGTGACGAGCATGTCCGCCGCTGGCCGTTCCAGGTGAATACTGATTTCCGCCTCGCGGTTGAGGATGCTGACGAAACGCGGCACCGCCACCAGTTCCACTTCCAGCCCCGGATAACGCTCGAAAAGCCCGATCATGCGACTGGCCAGAAACATGATACCCAAGCCTTCGGTGACACCGACACGGATCTTGCCCAGCGGCGCGGTGGACTGGGTGATTTCTTCCTGAGCCAGCAGCGCGACGTTTTCCATGGCTTCGGCGTGTTTGAGTAGCGCCTCCCCCGCCGGGGTCATTTCGTAGCCTTGGGCATGCTGGACGAACAGCGCGGTGCCAAGGCTTTTTTCGATGGCCTCGATATGCCGGGCAACGGTGGCGTGCGTGGTGTTCAAGCGGCGGGCGGCCGTGAGCAAGCGGCCGCTGCGTTGCAACTCGAGAAAGAACCGCAGGTCGTTCCAGTCGAACATGGCTTGTCCTTGTCGGCTATCGTCAGAAAGCGCTGTTTGAAAACGCACAGCGGCTGCGCAAAAACTAACATTCTTTTGACGAAAGCTAACAACTAGGATGACTGACAACAAAAACAATAAGTGAGGTCAGGGAATGCAGACTTCCCTCGATGAATTCGATTACATCGTGGTCGGTGCCGGGCCGGCCGGGTGTTTGCTGGCCAATCGGCTGTCGGCCGATCCGCAGCAGCGCGTGTTGCTGCTGGAGGCCGGCGGGCGCGACAACTATCCGTGGATTCACATCCCCGTGGGTTACCTGTTCTGCATCGGCAACCCCCGCACCGACTGGTGCTTCAAGACTGAAGAACAACCAGGCCTTAACGGCCGCGCGCTGAGTTATCCGCGCGGCAAGGTGCTGGGTGGCTGTTCGTCGATCAACGGCATGATCTACATGCGCGGCCAGGCCAGCGACTACGACGGCTGGGCCGCCGAGGGCAATCCTGGCTGGGCCTGGAATGACGTGCTGCCGCTGTTCAAACAGAGCGAAAACCACTTTGCTGGCGCGGCGGACTTTCATGGTGACCAGGGTGAATGGCGGGTCGAACGCCAGCGCTTGTCATGGCCGATTCTCGATGCGTTTCGCAGCGCTGCCGAACAGAGCGGCATCGCCAGCATCGATGACTTCAACCAGGGCGACAACGAGGGTTGCGGTTACTTTCAGGTCAATCAGAAAGCCGGGGTGCGCTGGAATGCGGCGAAGGCGTTTCTGAAGCCGATTCGCGATCGGGCCAATCTCACGGTGTTGACCGACGTAGAGGTGGATCGCGTGCTGTTCGAGGACGGTCGCGCCGCAAGGGTCAGCGCACGTTGGCAGGGTCAAGAAAAGCGCTTCAAGGCGCGCAAGGAGATCGTGTTGTGCGCAGGTTCCGTGGGCTCGCCGAGCATTCTGCAACGCTCCGGAATCGGGCCGCGTCCGCTGCTGGAAAAGCTCGGGATCGGCGTGGTGCATGAACTGCCGGGCGTCGGCGGCAACCTGCAGGATCACCTGCAACTGCGGCTGATCTACAAACTGGAGAACGCTCGCACCCTCAACCAGATCGCCGGCAGCGTGTGGGGCAAGATGGGCATGGGCCTGCGCTATCTGTATGACCGCAGCGGGCCGTTGTCGATGGCGCCGAGTCAGTTGGGCGCGTTTGCCCGCTCGGGGCCGGAACAGACCTCGGCCAATCTCGAATACCACGTGCAGCCGCTGTCGCTGGAGCGTTTTGGCGAGCCGTTGCACAGCTTCCCCGCGTTCACCGCGTCGGTGTGTGATTTACGGCCGCAGAGCCGGGGACGGGTCGAGATCCGCTCCGCCGATCCTCAGGAAGCGCCGCTGATCCAGCCCAATTACCTGAGCCATCCCGAAGACCTGCGCGTGGCCGCCGATGCGATTCGCCTGACCCGGCGCATCGTCAGCGCCCCGGCCCTGCAAGCCTTCAACCCGGTGGAATACCTGCCCGGCGCCAGCCTGCAAACCGAAGAACAACTGCACGAGGCGGCGGCGAAGATCGGCACGACGATTTTTCACCCGGTCGGCACCTGTCGCATGGGCAATGACGCGAACGCGGTGGTCGATGCGCAATTGCGCGTGCACGGTGTGCCCGGTCTGCGGATTGCCGATGCGTCGATCATGCCGCGCATTACCTCGGGCAACACCTGTTCGCCTACGCTGATGATTGCCGAAAAAGCGGCACAGCTGATCCTCAACCCAACCGCCCGGAGTTTTCCCGCCGAAGAAAAAGCATTGCCCGCACTCTCTTGACCAAAGGAATAGCGGCGCCAGCCCACGAGGTCGGCGCCGACAGTGGAACAACAAAAACAATCACTGTGAGGGATACCGATATGTCAGAACACGTTCAGTCTCTGGACGCCGTGCGCAGCGCGGACGCCAGCCCCGATACCCGAAAGGTCATCTTCGCCTCGTCCCTGGGGACGGTGTTCGAGTGGTATGACTTCTTTCTCTACGGCGCCCTGGCGGCGGTGATCAGCAAGCAGTTCTTTGCCGGGGTCAACGACACCACGGCATTCATCTTCGCGTTGATGGCGTTTGCCGCAGGCTTCATCGTGCGGCCGTTCGGGGCGCTGGTGTTCGGTCGGTTGGGGGACATGATCGGGCGCAAATACACTTTCCTGGCGACCATCATTCTGATGGGCGTGGCGACGTTCGCGGTGGGCCTGCTGCCGACCTACGCCAGCATCGGCATCGCCGCGCCGATCATTCTCGTGGGGCTGCGCATGCTTCAGGGCCTGGCCCTCGGCGGTGAGTACGGCGGCGCCGCGACTTACGTGGCAGAACACGCGCCCATCGGCAAACGCGGTTTCCACACCAGCTGGATTCAATCCACCGCGACCCTCGGTCTGCTGCTGTCGCTGCTGGTGGTGCTCGGGTGCCGCTACTTCACCGGCGATCAGTTCGAAGTCTGGGGCTGGCGCATTCCGTTTCTGCTGTCGATCGTGCTGCTGGGCATTTCCACCTGGATTCGCCTGAGCCTGCACGAGTCGCCGGCCTATCTGAAGATGAAAGAGGAAGGCAAGGCCAGCAAGGCGCCGATCCGCGAATCCTTCGGTAAATGGGAAAACCTCAAAGTCGTGCTGATCGCCCTGTTCAGCATCAACGCCGGGCAAGCGGTGACCTTCTACGCCGCACAGTTCTACGTACTGTTCTTCCTCACCCAGTTCCTGAAAATGGACCCGGCGGTGGCCAACAGTCTGCTGATCATCAGCGTGGTGATCGGCGCGCCGTTCTTCATCATTTTCGGCTGGCTGTCGGACAAGGTCGGACGTAAACCGGTGCTGATGCTTGGCCTGCTGCTGGCGACGGCGCTGTACTTCCCGATCTTCAAATCCCTGGCCCACTACGCCAACCCGGCCATCGACCACGCCAGCCAGCAGGCGCCGATCACCGTTGTGGCGGATCCGGCCACCTGCACCTTCCAGTTCGACCCGGTGGGCAAGGCCAAATTCGACAGCCCGTGCGACAAGGTCAAGACCTTCCTGGTCAAGCAAGGCCTGCCCTACTCCAGCGTCGCCGCCCCGGCGGGCAGCGCGGTGCAAGTGAGCGTCGGCGATGTCAAACTCGATGGCTTCGACGAGGCATCACTGCGCGGCGCGATCACCCTCGCCGGCTACCCGCAACAGGCTGACCTGCAACAGATCAACAAGCCGATGATCGTGGCCCTGATCGTCGCCCTGATCATCATCTCCGCCATGTGTTACGGCCCGCTCGCGGCGCTGATGGTCGAACTGTTCCCGACCCGCATCCGCTACACCTCGATGTCCTTGCCGTACCACATCGGCAACGGCTGGTTCGGCGGTTTCCTGCCGACCGTGTCGTTTGCGCTGGTGGTGTACACCGGGGATATTTTCTACGGGCTGTGGTACCCGGTGCTGATTACCGGGGTGAGCCTGGTGGTGGGGATGATCTGTCTGCGTGAGACGAAGAATATCGATCTGGACAAGAACTGATCCTTGATCAGTGTGGCGAGGGTTTCGCACCCTCGCCACCGCACTGAATCTCAGACCTCCGCCTCCAGCAATTCAAACTTCACCTGATCGGGATAGAACGCAACGTAATCCTTGATCTGGCTGACCGAAATCTTCGGATGTTCGTACGTCCACACCGCGTTCGCCCCCTCATGCCCGGGCACTTGCAGACTGAAATAATTGGCGTCGCCCTTGTACGGGCAATAACTCGTGTGGTCGGTGCGGGCGAAGTATTTTTCGTCGATGTCTTCGCGGGGGATGTAGTAGACCGGCGGGTAGTTGGCCTCGAGCAGCACCAATGCTCGGGCGGAGGCGGCGACTTGTATGCCATGGAACTTCACCAGCAGGCAGCCTGGCTGCTCGGCGATGGTGATGACGGGACTGGGACCGGAGGTTTTCATCGGTTTCTCCTGACAGCAGCGAAGGGAGCGCTTCAGGTATAACCCATGCCGCCGGATCTCGTCGGGTTCGCAGCCGAACGGTTTTCCGCCCATAAAAAAACCGCAGCCGGCGAAGGCTGCGGTTTTCCGGTTTCAGATTTTCCGTTTTCAGATCAGGCGACGATATCGGTCGCCACGGCCTGCCCCACTACACCCACTGCGAAGTCCACCGAGCCCTGGCCCGTCAGGTCGATCATCAGGCTGGTCTGGTTGGTCTGTTCGAAGTAAGTGAGGATCGCGTCGCCCGCGTGCCCGGTAAAGCCGCTGACGAAGTTCAGCGTGGCCGCCCCCGTGGCAAAACCGGCGATGCCCGACAGGTCGATCTTGTCCAGGCCACTGGTGAAATCCATGATCCAGTCCGGCGCGGTCATGGTCGAATCGCTGGCAGCGCCGAACACGAAGGTGTCTGCGCCTTCACCGCCCCACAGCGAATCACCACCGCCACCGCCGTAGATGATGTCGTTGCCGGCACCGCCAATCAGGTCGTTGGCCGCCGCGTTGCCGATCAGCAGGTCATTGCCCGAGCCGCCCACCGCGTTTTCAACGGTCACGCCATACGCGATGGAGACGTTGCCCACCAGGCCGCCAACGTCGGAGAACGAACCTTCGTTGAGGTTGATCTTCTGGTTCTGGCTGAAGCCGGAGAAGTCCAGGGTGTCGTTGCCGCCGCCGTCCCACACCGAGAACACCACTTTGGAGGTGTCCGAAGTAGCGCTGTAGTAGTCGCGGTCGGCGTTGGAGTTGAAGCCGTACACGGTGTCGTCGGCACGGGTTTCCAGGTTGGCACCGTAGAGTTTCTGCACGGCGACGATGTCGTCCAGCAACGGTGCGGAGGCGTAGGCGCCGCTGCCGTCCTTGCTGAAGTTCTGGTCGGTGTTGGCTTCGCTCCAGTAGCTCATCAGGCTGTAGCCACGGGTGTCTTCGGCGTACTTGGCGTCGCCGTAGGTCGGGTTGCCATTGCCGGCGTTGTAGGCGCCCGGGTGCGACAGGCCTAGGGTGTGGCCGATTTCGTGGGTCAGGGTCTGGCGCCCGTAGTTATTGGTGTCCGGGGTCTTGTTGACCTGGTACTTATCGTTGATCAGATACCACGACTGACCGTCGTAGCTGCTGCCCTGCGGCAGGTAGGCAAACGCCGCGCCGCCGGTGCTGACGTCGTAGTTGCCGAAGGTCATGTGACCGTCGCCACCCTTGCCCTCGGTGAAGGTGACTTTGGCCACGTCCGACCACGATTGCATCGACAGGATGGCCTGGTCTTTCTGCTGAGCGCTGAACTCGCTGAAGTTGCCGAGTTTCGGGTTGTAGTTCGACGGTTTGTCGGTCAGGAACGTGTAGGTCAGATCAATCTTGCCGTCAGCGTTCTTGTCTTGCCACGACATGCCCTTGCGCAGGATTTCGTCGGCGGCCTGGTCGGCAGTGAACGACGGTTTGCCGTTGACGGTCCCGGTGCCACGGTCATACAGGTGGCTGAAGGTGTCGACCGCAGTGAAGGCGCTGCTGGCCTGAGAGGAAGGTTGAGACATGGTGTACGTCCTTGTTTCTAAATGGTCAGTGTCAGACAGAAAAACGGCGATCTTCTGGCGAGATCGTCCTGTCACTCGCCCTGTTGAGGCAGATTGAACCTGCCACAGCCGCCAAGGGGGGCGCTAATCAATTTCTCGATAGCGTCCCCGATTGCCCCGGCGACGGCTGTCATGACCGGCAATCCTTTTATCTGTATATCCATACAGATAAAAGTTGCCCCTTCGCCCGAGTCAGGCCATTCTGTGCGCCTCTTCGGGCAATGATCGACGACGGTGGTTATGCGGCTGTACCTCTGTGAAAAACCTTCCCAAGCCAAGGATATTGCGGCCGTGCTGGGCGCCAGGCGCCGAGGCGACGGCTGCTGGCTGGGAACGGACGTCACGGTGACCTGGTGCATCGGCCACTTGCTGGAAACCGCCCCGCCGGACGCCTACGACGCACGCTACAAGCGCTGGGTGCTGGCGGACCTGCCGATCATCCCGGACAAGTGGAAAATGACCGTCAAGCCGCGCACTGCCAGCCAGTACAAGGCAGTCAAACGCCTGCTCGGCGAGGCCAGCGAACTGATCATCGCCACCGACGCCGACCGCGAAGGCGAGATGATCGCCCGGGAACTGGTGGAACATTGCCGCTATCGCGGGCCGATCCGCCGCTTGTGGCTGTCGGCACTGGACGAAGCATCGATCCGCAAGGCTTTGGCGGCTCTGAAGCCGGGCGCTGAAACCTTCAGCCTCTATCACTCGGCATTGGGGCGCTCACGAGCAGACTGGCTGATCGGGATGAACATGAGTCGCCTGTTCACCCTGCTTGGCCGGCAATCCGGCTATCAAGGCGTGTTGCCGGTGGGCCGGGTGCAGACGCCGACCCTGCGGCTGGTGGTGGATCGCGACCGCAGCATCGCTGACTTCGTGCCGGTGGCGTACTGGGCCATCGATGTGCAACTGCTGCACAACGGCACGGCGTTCACGGCGCAATGGCGCGCGCCGAACGATGCCTGTGACGATCAGGATCGCTGCCTCAATCAGGCTCTCGCCCAACAAGCGGCCGCCGCAATCAGCAGCGCCGCCAGCGCCCGGGTGGTCAAGCTGCGCACCGAGCGCATGCGCGAAGTGGCGCCCCTGCCCTTCGATCTCGGCACCTTGCAGGAAGTCTGCTCGAAGAAGCTCGGCCTCGGCGCCCAGGAAACCCTCGACATTGCCCAGGCCCTCTACGAAACCTACAAAGTCATCACCTACCCGCGCAGCGATTGCGGCTACCTGCCCGTGAGCCAGCACAGCGAGGCGCCGGGGATTCTCGCGGCGCTGCGCCAAGCCGACCCGAGCCTCGACGCCTTGCGCGAACATCTGGAGCCACAGCGCCGCTCCCGCGCCTGGAACGACGCCAAGGTCAGTGCCCACCACGGCATCATTCCCACCGCCGCCGCGAAGAATCTCGAACGCCTGACCGGCAAGCACCGCGCGGTCTACACGCTGATTCGTGCGCGGTATCTGGCGCAGTTCCTGCCCAATCATGAATACGACCGCACTCAGGCCGATTTCGATTGCGCCGGTGAAGCCTTGCGTGCCGTCGGCAAGCAGATCATCGAGCCGGGATGGAAACGCGCACTACCGGAAGCACTGGCCCCGGCCAAGGGTCGTGAAGCCCCTGCCCCGCAAACCCTGCCGACGCTGACCCAGGGCGCCGAGTGCGCTATCGCTGACGTGAAGCTCAAAGACTTGTGGACGCAGCCACCCAAGCCCTACACCGAAGGCGATCTGATCAAGGCGATGAAAAACGTCGCCAAACTGGTGGAAGACCCTCTGCTCAAGCAAAAACTCAAGGACACCACCGGCATCGGCACCGAAGCCACCCGCGCTTCGATCATTCAAGGCCTGCTGGATCGTGGTTATCTGGTGAAAAACGGCAAGGCCCTCGCCGCCACGCCCGCCGCGTTCAGCCTGATCGACGCGGTGCCGCGAGCGATTGCCGACCCCGGCACCACGGCGATTTGGGAACAAGCGTTGGACATGGTGCAAAGCGGCGAGATGAGTCTGGAAGAGTTCGTCACCAAACAGGCCGCGTGGATGAGCAAGCAAGTGACCCGTTGTGCCGGCCTGAGCCTGACCATCAGCGGCCCGCCCCCTGCCGGCAAAGCCGCTGCACCGTGGAAGAACAAGCGCAAGACCACTCGGCGCAAAACCACCGGCACCAGCAAACGTACGACGAAACCGGCAGCCAAATAGCCCGCTGCGCGCTACTGTTTCTGCAGTGATGGTCAGGAGCCAGCGACATGTCTGTCATCGAACTGCGCGTCGCCCGGCGCGACGAACTGGACACCCTCGAAAACCTGATGCAGTTCTACACCTACGACTTCAGCGAATGGCTGCCGCTGAAGCTGGGCGGGCATGGTTTCTTCCCGATCCAGTTGAAGGACGATTACTGGCGCCAACCGGCAACCCGGCCATTCCTGATTCACGTCGACGGCGAACTGGCGGGGTTCGTGACCGTCGATGACCACCTTCTCATCGAAGGCGCCGATTACAACATCGGCTATTTCTTCGTCAGCCGGCGCTGGCGTGGCCAAGGCGTCGCGCAGTTTGTCGCCTCTGCCCTCTTGAGCCATCTGCCTGGTCAATGGCAAATTTTCCATGTCGACGCCAACCTGCCTGCGCAGCGGTTCTGGGCCAGGGTCATCCCTGAGGTGAGCGGCGGCGACTTCACTCGCCAGCAGAAAACCGTAGACGGTTATCCCTGCACGTTCTACTGCCTGCGCAGCCCTTCCCACGCTGCCTGAACGGCTCTTTTCTCATTCCAGAATGACTTTGTCCGACAATATGTAGTGACCAAAAATAATCACTACAAAACCGTTGACGGCGTCGTTTTGCTTTTGCATGATGCAGACGTCTCCCCGATCGGGAGCACTGGCAACACGCTTGAGCAAGCTCGTCTGACCGCCGAGCTGTTTTTTCCGGATACACGCTGCCCACAAGGCAGATTGAAGAAGCTGACCTGGCCTGAACGTCCAGTACAAGGACGAGAAGCGCTGGCGAAAATTCTCAAGACGCTTGTGGTCGACCCTGAAAACGTCGTCAAGGAGCCTCCCGGTTTTCGCTGCTTCTCCTCGTTGTGACGCTATTGCGTAGCAGTTATTCAACACGACTACATGCAACAGATGCATGACCCCGTACTTCACACGGGCGACCGCTGACGTCCTGGTTTCGGTGCCAGGGATCAACTAACCGATGGGCTACCTGTATTAGCGAATCAACTTTGAAAGATCACCAGACTGGTCAAGGGGCAAAATCATGAATCTGAACAATCAACCAACTATCGAAGAACTGGCTCGTATGTTCGCTGCGCAAAAAGACAGCCACGACAGCCATATTCTGTGGATCAGCAAGTCGGGGCAGGTGCATATCGACTGCCTGTCGCCCCATGCTGGTGAAGACGAGTTCGACCGGAACAACCAGAACCTGCTGGCCCGCCTGAAGATGTACCGCCGCGGCCACGGCTATGTCGGCAAGAAAGCCGCGGCCGACAAGGACTTCATCGGTAATGTTCTGCAAACGCTGAAACAGGCGTGGGACTCGATGCAGAACAACAACGAAGTTCGGGTGATTGATCGGTTCTACTGAGTTCTAACTTCAATAAACAAAAGGGCCTGCTTCCGATAAGGAGCAGGCCCTTTTTTATTGATCACCCGCAATGTTCATGAACGGTTTTCCAACACCATCTCCATGAACGCCACCGCCGCCGCACTGTGATAATTGTTCTTGCGCCGCAACAACGCCGCCCCCCGCTGCGGCGCCTCACTCTCGACCCGCAACCGGCGCAACGCCCGATCCTCCGTCGCAATCGCCTCCGGCAGCATGGTCGCAATCGGCGCATGCCGGATTACTTCCAGCAATGTACTTACCGAGTTCACCTCGATCTGCACCTTGGGCGTAATGCCATGCTGGCGGAAATACTCGTCAATCGACAGCCGCGTGATGAAGTCCGGCGCCAACAGAGCGAAATCCAGCTGCGCAATGTCATCCGGCGTCAGCACTGCAGCACTGTCATGCAACGGATGTTCACGCCCGACCATCACGCCCAGCGTCTCGACAAACGCCGGAATGCATTCAATGTCCGTGTTGCGCACCGGTGTGAAAGCAATCGCGATATCCAGCGAGTCATCCGCCAGCCCGGCCTCGATGTCATCCATCGACAACTCGAAAATCTCCAGGTGAATCCCCGGATACCGCGCCACGTAATCGCGCACCAACGGCCCCACCAGATACGCCATGAAGGTCGGGGTCATGGCCAGGCGCAGCGAGCCTCGGGACAGATCCTTCACGTCATGCAACGCGCGCTTGCCCGCCTCCAGTTCCACCAGCACCCGCCGCGCGCACTCGATATAGGCCTGACCAGCGTCAGTGGGCTTTACGGAACGTGAGGTGCGATCAAACAGATCCACGCCGAGGCTTTCCTCCAACTGGCGGATCTGCTGCGACAGGGTCGGCTGCGACACGTGCAGCGCCTCGGCCGCCCGGGTGAAACCGCCGTGATCGGCCACGGCCAGCAGGTAACGCAAATGTCGCAGCAGCATGGGGCTCTCCATCTATAGGCAGTGCTTATGCCTTGCATTGTATATCGGTCTTGGACGCTATGGATCAATCGGCAGAAGATGAACCCCACACAGCAAGCCAACCCCGAAAGGAGAAACACCATGCAATCTCAAGCCTACAACGACAGCCGCATCGCCCTGACCACTCGCGCCCTGGATGCCAAGGCACAGAAAAACCTGTCGTGGCAGGACCTGGCCGACGGCACCGGCCTGAGCCTGGCCTACGTCACCGCCGCCCTCCTCGGCCAACACCCGCTGCCAAAAGCCGCCGCGGAAGTCGTTGGCGACAAGCTTGAGCTGAGCGCCGAAGACGTCGCCGCCCTGCAAATCATCCCGCTGCGCGGCAGCCTCGATGGTGTGCCGACCGACCCGACCATCTACCGCTTCCACGAAATGATCCAGATCTACGGCACCACCCTGAAGGCACTGGTTCACGAACAATTCGGCGACGGCATCATCAGCGCGATCAACTTCAAGCTCGACATCAAGAAAGTCGAAGACCCTGAAGGCGGCTCCCGCGCCGTGGTCACCCTCGACGGCAAGTTCCTCCCGCTGCGTCCGTTCTGATCCATCCCGAGCCCGCACCCCGCGTGCGGGCCCGCCCAAACCTGAATTGCCAAGTCGTCACCACATCCGTCTGGAGGCTGCCCCATGCAAAAAATTCTGTTGTCCCTGGCCCTGCTCGCCGGCCTTTGCGCTCAAGCACAGGCCAGTGAAGAAGCTGTCGCCTACCGCTACGGCATGCAACTGGACATCGCGCAGGTCGTGAGCATCACCCCGGTCGCCGACGTCTGCGGCGTAGTGCCGGTCGAGATGACCTACCTCGACAGTCACGGCGCAAAACACATTCTTCAATACAGCGAGTTCGGCACTGGCTGCTCCAACTGAGAGGACACACCATGAAAAACCTGATCGAAGGATTCCTGAAGTTCCAGAGCGAAGCCTTTCCGCAACGCACTGAACTGTTCAAATACCTGGCGACTACCCAGACCCCGGGCACCTTGTTCATCACTTGCTCCGACAGCCGCGTAATTCCGGAACTGCTGACCCAACAAGAACCCGGCGAACTGTTCGTGATCCGCAACGCCGGCAATATCGTGCCGTCCTACAGCCCGCACCCGGGTGGGGTTTCGGCGACGGTGGAATACGCGGTGGCCGTGCTTGGCGTGACCGACATCGTGATCTGCGGCCACTCCGATTGCGGCGCCATGACCGCCATCGCCCAGTGCAAATGCATGGATCATCTGCCCGCCGTCAGCGGCTGGCTGCAACATGCCGAGTCGGCGAAAGTGGTCAACGAATCGCGGCCACACGCCAATGACGCCGCCAAGCTGAGTTCGATGGTGCGCGAGAACGTGATCGCCCAACTGGCGAACATTCAGACCCACCCGAGCGTGCGTCTGGCCCAGGAGAAAGGCCTGCTGAACCTGCACGGCTGGGTGTACGACATCGAGACCGGTTCCATCGATGCCTTGAGCGCCGACCGCCGCACCTTCGTCTCGCTGGCCGAGCAACCGTCGACGTGCGCGGTGTATGGCCAAACGGTCGATGCCGCCTGAACCGAACGCCCCGCACCTGCCGGGGCGTTTGCTTTGTATCAGCGTGTAGCCAGCGCCCTGCCAGACACAGTTCCATGCACCCGCACCGGGAGGCGGACACATCAGCGATACAGCGGGCACCTTGAATAGCCCTGACGCTGCATCCCTCCTCCCGACACAAGGAACATTCAATGAACAAGCTGTTTGCAGGACTGGCCCTCGCCGCCGCCATGGCCGGCGCCACCTCGGCGATGGCCGCCGAGAAACCCACCGTGGTGCTGGTGCACGGTGCCTTCGCCGACTCCAGCAGCTGGAACGGTGTGGTGAAGATTCTGGAAAAGGACGGTTATCCGGTGATCGCGGCGGCCAACCCGCTGCGTACGCTCAAGGGCGATGCGCAATCAGTCGCCGACGTGCTGGCCGGAATCAAGTCGCCTGTGGTGCTGGTCGGCCACTCCTATGGCGGGCCGGTGATCAGTGAAGCCGCGTACGGCAACGCCAACGTCAAGGCGCTGGTGTATGTCGCGGCACTGGCGCCCGAAGCGGGTGAAACCGTGGCCGGACTGGCCGGCAAATTCCCCGGCAGCACCCTCGGTCCGACCCTCGCGCCGCCCGTTACCCTGAAGGATGGCGGCAAGGATCTGTACATCCAGCAGGACAAGTTCCATGACCAGTTCGCCGCCGATGTTCCAAACGCCGACGCAAAACTGATGGCCGCCACCCAGCGCCCGGTCACCGAGGCCGCGCTGAACGAGGCAGCCAGCGAGCCCGCATGGAAAACGATTCCGTCGTGGTTCGTGTACGGCGACAAGGACAAGAACATCCCGCCACAAGCCATGGCGTTCATGGCCGAACGGGCGCACGCCCAAAAGACCGTGGTGGTCAAAGGCGCGTCCCATGTGGTGATGGTGTCGAATCCGAAAACCGTGGCCAGCCTGATCGAATCCGCCGCCACCGCCAAGTGAAACAACAACGCCGCGCCTGTCATTGCGACAGGCGCGGCGTTTTGGTTTTAGCGTTTTACGCCCAGATCGACCTGGGTCATGCGGCTGCGCACGGTGAACACACCGTCTCCGGAAAGAATCGCGCTGCGGGCGAACAACCGTCCGCTCTCCCAGTTCGAAAGCCCCAGTTCCGGCTTGTTCAGCGCGTACTGGCCGTCGACCCAACGGGTAATCCCGTTGCCCACGAACGGCGCGTTGACCGCGCTGTAGAAACGCTCCTGAACCGCCGCGTCTTCGCTGATCAGCGACACCGTGAACTGCGGGCTGTAACGGTTGAACAGTGCGATGGCCTGATCCAGATCGTCGACGATCATCAGGCTGGTTTCCGGGGTTTCTTCCCATTCCCACTCGCGGCCCAGTTGCGCTTCCGGCAATGGCTCGGCCAGGGCTTCGGTCTGGTAACCCTCGGCGCGATAGACCTCGACCGTCGCGTTCTGCCAGTCGCTCGGCAGGTAGCTTTCGCTGCCTTCGACGATGTGCAATTTGCAGCCCTGACCGCGCGCGGTGCCGGCCTGCTGCAAGGCATCGAGGAACAACGGCACCAGTTCAGCGGCACGCTCGCGCTGGATCAGGCAGACGTTGAGGGTGTTGCAGACCTTGCGATCCAGCGAGTTACGTACCACAGCGGCGAAGCGTTTGGCGTCGGCATCGCGATCGGCGATCAGCCACGCGCCACCGGTGCCGTGCAGGCTGACGGCGGTGCCGGCCTGCTGGGCGATGCTACCCAACTGGCTGACCGCACGGCCCGAACCACGGGCCACCGCCAGCGACAGACGCCGGTCGGCGAACATCGCCCAACCGGCGGCGTGGTTGACGCTCTCGACCAGCGACACCGCACCCGCCGGCAGCCCGGCATCGGCCAGCGCCGGGTTCAAGGCGTGAGTGACGATAGCTTGCGCGGTGCCCAACGCATCGCTGCCAATGCGCAGCACGGCGGTATTGCCGGTGCGCAATACACCAGCGGCGTCGGCGAAGACGTTCGGCCGGCCTTCGAACACAAACGCGACGATGCCCAGCGGCGACACCACTTGCTCGACCTTCCAGCCGTCGTGTTCGACGCTGCTGATAACCTTGCCGCGCGTGGCCGGCGCATCACGCCAGGCGCGCAGGCCGGCGATCATGTCGCGGCGCATGCGCTCGTCGGCGAGCAAACGGGTGGTCGAACGACCGCGTGCCTTGGCCCGTTCGATGTCAGCGAGGTTGGCGGTTTCGATCAGCGCCCAGGCGTCCGGGTTTTCCAGGCGTTGGGCAAACAGATCGAAGAAACGGCTGATGGCTTCATCCGACACAGCAGACAACGCAGTAAACGCCGCCGCTGCACGCTCGATCGCCACCGAAGCCGCCTGCTGATCCACCACCGGAATCAGCAACAACTCGCCACTCACCTGCTCCACCAACAGGTGGTCGCCGGGTCGGAAACGCTCGGCCAGTTCGGGGCTGACCACAGTGACGCGGTTACCGGCGAAAGGGATGGGCGTGCCAGCGACGAGACGTTCGAGCGCGAGAGACATGGAGCGGATTCACCATATTGAGGGCGGCCGGAAAATGTATAGCTTGCCCACCCTCAAAGCAACACAGGCTCAGAACACCGACCAGCCAATCCGCGAACTGAGCATTTCCAGCGCCGCCATGCCCGCCAGCGAGTTGCCCGCTGCGTTGAGTTCAGGCGACCACACGCACACCGTGAATTGCCCCGGCACTACGGCAACGATGCCGCCACCGACACCGCTCTTGCCCGGCAAACCGACACGGTAGGCGAAGTTGCCGGCCTCGTCGTACAGGCCGCTGGTGGCCATGATCGAGTTGACTTGCTGGGTCTGGCGACGGGTGAGGATCTGTTCGCCGCTGTGCTTGCAATAGCCGTCGTTGGCAAGGAAGCAGAACGCCCGGGCCAGGTCGATGCAGCTCATGCGCAATGCGCAGTGGCTGAAGTAGCTGCGCAGCACCGCTTCGACGTCGTTGTGGAAGTTGCCGAAGGATTGCATCAGGTAGGCCATCGCCGCGTTGCGTGCGCGGTGCTGGTATTCAGACTCGGCCACTTTGCCGTCGACCATCACCTGCGGATTGCCCGACAACCGTCGCACGAAATCGCGCATCGACAAGGCCGGTGCAGCAAAACGTGACTGGTTGATGTCGCAGATCACCAGCGCCCCGGCGTTGATGAACGGATTGCGCGGACGGCCGCGTTCGAATTCCAGCTGCACCAGCGAGTTGAACGGCTGGCCGGACGGCTCGTGGCCCAGTCGCTCCCAGATCGCCTCGCCGGAGTGTTCGATGGCCTGCACCAGGCTGAACACCTTGGAAATACTCTGTACCGAGAACAGTGTCTCGGCATCGCCGGCGCAATACATCTCGCCGTCGTTGCCGTACACCGCGATGCCCAGTTGATCGGGCGGCACGGTGCCGAGGGCTGGAATGTAGTCAGCCACCTTGCCCTGCCCGATCAGGGGCCGGACAGCGTCAAGGATCTCGTTCAACAGCGCTTGCATGCCGGGTCTCGAAGTCTCGCCCCATGGGATTGCGGGGACACCGTGGCTAGACGCTGCGCCCGCCAGCCGAATCACACCGCGTTTGTGTATCGCACTGTATACGACGCGGCGACGGACACACCACGAGCACAAATCCCCCCGTTCGCGACACATCACCGATACAGCCCGACGTTCAAATGAACCTGTCGATCGGCAGCCCCGATCAAGCCTTTGAACTCACATTTCGTATCGGAGATTCACCATGACCAAACTCTCGAAAACCTCCCTGACGCTCGGCCTGCTGCTTGCCGGTGGCCTGGCCCTGTCCAACGCCGCTTCGGCTTCCGAGGCGTTCAGCGTCAAGCAACTGGATCACGGCTACAGCCAGACCCAGGCCCAGGCCCAGGCCGACACCCCGGAAAAAACCTCGGAAGGCAAATGCGGCGAAGGCAAGTGCGGTGCCGGCGAATAACCCTCTTCACGGGGCACGCCGGTGCCCCGTTTTCCCTTGATTGAACGGAGCCATCCCATGACCACTGCTCTCTCGACGGCCGTCAAAGGCCTGCACCTGAATCTTGATCGCGCAGGCCAATGGCTGGCGCCGCTGACCCTGCGCCTGTTCATCGCCTGGGAGTTTTTCGAATCGGGCCTGGAGAAATTCAACGGCCAGAACTGGTTTGAAGACATTCAGGACCGTTTCCCGTTTCCCTTCGATCACTTGCCGGCGACGCTGAACTGGGAACTGTCGATGTGGGCCGAACTGATCTGCGCGCTGGCGATCCTGATCGGACTCGGCACGCGGATCTCGGCCATTTCGCTGATCGTGGTGACGGTCGTCGCCACCGCCGCCGTGCACTGGCCGGCAGACTGGTCGTCGTTGAGCGAACTGGCGCAGGGCTACGCGATCACCAACAAGGGCTTCGGCAACTTCAAGCTGCCGGCGATTTACCTGGCTGCGCTGGTGCCGCTGGTGTTTGCCGGGGCCGGCAAATTGAGTGTGGATGCGTGGCTGGCGCGTTTTTTCTGGAAACGCGCCAGCCGCTGAGAATCAATGCGCCTGGTCAAGGCCCGCCAGCAACGCGCTGTCACGGCTGTAGATGTCCGGCGCGTAGAGCACGCGGCCCTTCCCGTCGACCTGTGCCGTCCAGTAAGTCATCAGGATCGGCACCGGGTTGCTCAGGCGGAATTCATGGGTAGCGCCGGTGGCGAGCAAGGTGTCGGTGCGAGCCCTTTCCGCCGGGCTGAGCAGGAAGTCGCGCAGTTTCATCGGATGCTCGACCCGCACACAACCGGAACTGAACGCCCGTGGGCCCTTGTCGAACAGCGCCTTGCTCGGCGTGTCGTGCAGGTACACCGAGAACGGGTTCGGGAAGCGGATGACCATTTGCCCCAGCGGATTGCGCGGCCCGGCGTCCTGGCGCAGAAGGATATTGCCGGGGTTGTCCCAGTCGATGTCGGCGGCGGCCAGCGGCTGGCCATTGGCGTCGAGCACTTGCAGGTTCTGACGGCTGAGGAAGGTCTGATCCTTGCGGATTGCCGGCAGTTTGTCTTCTTTCCAGATGGTCGGCGGCACGGTCCAGGTCGGGTTCAGCGTCAGGCGCGTAACCCGGGATTTGAGCAGCGGCGTCTGGCGCTCGGCGCGACCGACCTGGGTGCGGGTCTGCCACACCGGCTCGCCGTCCTGATACAGGGTCAGTTCCGCAGCGGCGACGTTGACCAGTAAACCATCGGGCTCCATGTCCTGGGCCAGCCAGCGGAACCGTTCAAGGTTGACCCGCAGCTGCTCGCGGCGCGTCAGCGGGCTGATGTTCATCTCGGCAATCGTTCCCGGCCCGACCACACCGTCGGCCTGCAACGAATGGTTGGCCTGGAAGCTTTTCACGGCTTCCACCAAGACACCGTGATAGGCGTTGTCCGGCGTGCCGACCACACTGCTCAGATAACCTTCGCTGTACAGCCGCTTGGCCAGTTCCGGTACGCGTTTGTCTTCCATGTCCGGACGCAGCAGCGGTCCGTTGCCCACTGATTGCCAGTGCGGCAAGGCTTGCAGGCGTTGCGCGGCATAGAGGTGACGCAGGTTCTGATATTGCGCCAGGTTCGGCCGCGCCAGATCGAAGGCCGCCGCCATGTCATGCATGCCCGGCACGGCGATGGCGAGCAGTTCGGCCTGACGGTCACGCGGCGTTTCGTCGGCGTGCCACAGCGGTTCGAAGTGCGATTGCAGCAGACGACCGTAATGCAGGTCCTGCAAGGCTTGCAGGTAGTTGCGACTGATGTCGATGTCGGCGCACAGATCGCCGTCCTGCGGAACTGTTTCTGCGACCGGATAGCGTTTCGGATTGAGGCCATCGTCGGCCAGCAGCTGCAATTGCGCGTGCAATTGCGGCAATTGCCCGGCCGCCGCCCACACCGGCAGCCAGTCCTGCTGCTGATAGAACGCCTGCAACTGTTCAAGCGCCGGGCCGCCGAGACGGGCGGCAATCGCCGGGCAGAACTGAGGCAGGCTGATCAACGCGGCCTGCAGCGGGCTTTGCGGCTCGACAGGCATTTCTGCCGGCAGTGTCGGGAGTGCCGGCAGAGGCTCATCGGCACAAACGACAAACGGCGCAGCGAGCAAACAAATGCTCAAGTAGCATGCGTACTTTTTGAACAACTGCTTTACTCCAATCCATGGCCGTCTTGATTGACGGTCAACCTTACATCAGGTGCGGTGATACAGTCAGGTCCGATTCGCGGGCCTGCCGGGGACGACTGGACGTCAGGAGCCAAAGTGCCAAACATGTAACCAGTGAGGACTCACTTTAAATGTTGACGTTTTTGCGCCGACTTCTGCTGACTGCCACTGCCATCGGGCTGGTGACCAGTCAGGTTTTTGCCGCCGGCACCTCGCAGCCGGTTCTCTACAACAGCCTCGCCCACGCCGCTCCGGAACTCAATCCCCAGGCGCTGAAAGGTGCCTTGAACGCCATGCAATGCGCAATCAACAACGGCGCGAAGCAGTCCCGTCACCTGGCGATCATCGATTATTCGCAACCGTCCACCGAGCGACGCCTGTGGATCTTCGACCTGACCAAGAAAAAACTGATCCTGCGCGACCTGGTCGCCCACGGATCGATGTCCGGTGATAACTTCGCCACCCGGTTCTCCAACCGCGAAGGCAGTTTTCAGTCCAGCCTTGGACTGTTCCGCACCCAGGAAAGTTACGAAGGCACCCACGGTTATTCGCTGCGCATGGACGGTCTGGAACCGGGCGTCAACGACATGGCCCGTGACCGCGCCATTGTGATCCACGCCGCCGACTACGTGAATCTGTTCTGGAGCAAACGTACGGGCCGACTCGGCCGCAGCCAGGGTTGCCCGGCCGTACGCCCGCAAGTTGCCAGACGCGTGATCGACAGCCTGAAGGACGGCCAGTACATGTTCTCCTGGTACCCGGACCAGCACTGGCTGAAGTCCTCGCCGTACCTCAACTGCCAGCCGCAACAGATCGCCAGCATTCTCAGCACCCATGGCAGCTGAAAATATTCGCTGTAAAAAACATCCCCTGTTCTCACAGGGGATTTGTGTTTTCAGGGTTTCATTACAGCTTTGTCATTGAGTTGTCGGTTTGCCGAGCGGATCGCTCGGTAGCCTGAAGTTGTTCCGGCACCACTGCCGATCCACTTCACCGACACGAGTGACTCATCATGAAAACCCTGATCCTTGCCTTCACCGCCCTCCTCGCCACTGGCACCGTGTTCGCCGCCGAAATGCCGGACAACACGGTCATTCACGACACCAACGGCTTCTACGTGCACCTGGATGTCGACAAAGTCCTCTCCAGCACCGATATTTCCCAAGCCTGCGGCGTCATTCCCGCACGACTCAACTACCTCGACCACCAGGGCCGCGAACATGTGCTGGACTATCAAGTGCAAGGCAGCGGTTGCACCAACTGACCAGTGAGGCGCAGTGCCCATGAATATCCTTGTCGTCGAAGACGAACCCAAGGCTGGCAATTACCTGCTCAACGGCTTGCAGGAACTGGGTTACAACGTAAGCCTGGCCCGGGACGGCGCCGACGGTCTGCACCTGGCGCTGGAACACGACTTCGACGTGATCGTGCTGGACGTGATGATGCCCAAAATGGATGGCTGGGAAGTTCTGCGCCGGCTGCGCAAGGAAGCCGACACGCCGGTGCTGTTCCTCACCGCCCGCGACGACATCGCGGATCGGGTCAAGGGCCTGGAACTGGGCGCCGACGACTACCTGATCAAACCGTTTTCCTTCGCCGAACTGGTGGCGCGCCTGCGCACGTTGACCCGGCGCGGGCCGATCCATGAAGAAGAGCAATTGCAGGTGGCCGACTTGCAGATCGACGTGCTCAAACGCCGGGTCACCCGCGCCGGCAGCCGGATCACCCTGACCAACAAGGAATTCGCCTTGCTGCAACTGTTCGCCACCCACACCGGCCAGGTGCTGTCGCGTTCGCTGATCGCCTCGCGGGTGTGGGACATGAACTTCGACAGCGACACCAATGTGGTCGATGTCGCCGTACGCCGCCTGCGGGCGAAGATCGACGACCCGTTCCCGCTCAAGCTGATCCACAGCGTGCGCGGCATCGGCTACCGCTTCGATACCCAGCCATGAAAGTCACCGGCACTTACTCCCTGACATTGCGCCTGGCGCTGGTGTTCGCGGTGCTCGCCTTTGCTGCGCTGGCAGGCCTGGGCGCGGCGCTTTACAACCAGCTGGAAGAACAACTGACCCGCCGCGACGACATCCAGTTGGTCAGCCGCATCGATCAGTTGCGCACCATCCTCAACGACAGCAACACCCTGGAGTTGATCAAGAACAAACCGGCGCTATTTCAGAACATGCTGGGCAACCGCGAAGCGCTGTTGACCATCGGTGCGCCGGGGCAACCGCCCTTGTTCGTGGTCAACCCCAGCGACCTGGCACTACCGAGTGTGCCCGCCGTGCCGGTCGACCATGTAATGGCCCTCAACGACGTGCAGCATTTGCCGAGCATCAACGGCGTGCCGTTCTCGGCGGTGGCGGCCAGTATCGACTCCGGCGACCAGGGCAATCTGCAAGTGCTGATCGGCAAGGTGATGAGCGAACGCACGGCGATGCTCGCCAACTACCGACTCAGTGTGTACGGCCTGGCGTCATTGGCGGCGATTGTCCTGGCGCTGGTGGGCTGCCTGCTGGTGTATCGCGGCCTGCTGCCGTTGCGGCGGATTGCCCGGCATGCCCACGGGATCGGCATCGCCAACCTCGGCGAACGCCTCGACCGCCACGGCACGCCTCGGGAATTGCAGCCAATGATCGAAGCCTTCAATGCGATGCTGGACCGGCTCGACCGAGGTGTTGCGCAACTGAGCCAGGTCTCCACCGACATGGCCCACGAACTGCGCACGCCGATCAACAACCTGCTCGGCGAAACCCAGGTCGCCCTGCAACAGCACCGAAGCGTCGACGCCTATCAACAGCTGCTCGCCTCCAACGTCGAAGAACTCGAACGGCTGGCGCGGATGCTCGACAACATGCTGTTTCTCGCCCGCACCGACCCGGCCAGTGCCCTGAGCCAGCGTCAGGAGCTGGACGCCTGCGATGAGATGCAGCGCATCGCCGATTACTTCGAAGGATTGGCGGCGGATGTCGGCATCAGCATCGAGGCCCGAGGCAGTGGCGTGATCTGGGCCGAACCGATGCTGCTGCGTCGGGCCCTGGCCAATCTGTGCGCCAACGCGATCAAGTACGGCGCAGCGGATTCGACGATGCAGGTCGAGGCCATTGCCGAAGCGGACGGCAGCTATCTGCGGGTGTGCAATCAGGGCGCGACGATTCCTGCCGAACACCTGTCGCGGCTGTTCGAACGCTTCTATCGCGCCGATCCGTCCCGCGAGCGTTCGGCCCAATCCAACGGTCTGGGTCTGTCGATCGTGGCGACCATCATGCAATTGCATCAGGGCCGCTACAGCGTCAGCAGTGCTGATGGTGTCACCTGCTTTGAGCTGTTTTTTCCAGCCCGGGAGACGCGAGACGCAGGTGTGTGAGGGCTCCGAGCGCAAGCGCCGCGACCATCAACGCTGTGGCAACGCCGAAGGTCATGTGCAATCCGCCGGCGATGACTGCGGCCGGCGCCTGAGTCGGATCGTCCGTGGCCAGGGCAAACACCGCGCCCATCGCCGCCGCCCCGGTGATCAAGCCCAGATTGCGCGCCAGCCCGAGCATGGCCGAGACCACCCCGCGCTGATCCTGAGCGACGCCGGACATCAACCCGGTGTTGTTGGCAGCCTGGAACAGCGCATAACTCAAGGCCACCAGCGTTATCGGCAGCACATACGCAAACACTCCGAAACTCATCGGCAACAACGCCAACAGTCCGCAACCGCAGGCCAATCCCAGTAATGCGCCCGGCACCATCCGCCGCGCACCGAAACGATCCACCAGACGCCCCGCCGGTACACCGCTGAACGCCGCCAACAGTGGCCCGATCGACAACACCAAGCCGACCTGAGTGCTGGAAAGGCTCAGTCCTCGGCTCAAGTAAAACGGCCCGACCACCAGCGTGGTCATCATGACCGTCGTCACCAGTAACGTCAGCGCCAGACTGCTGCTGATTCGTGTGTCGGTGAACAATGACAGGTGAATCAGCGGCGCCTTGCTCTTCATCTCGACAAGGACGAACAACCCCACGCCCAACAGACTGATCAGCAACAACGTCTGGGTGAATCCCTCAACCGTCATCGCCAGTGCATAGGTCGCCAGCGTCACCATCAGCACCGCGGTGCCGGGATAATCAAACGCAACTGGCTTGCGGGCGATTCGATCCTTGGGCAGATAGCGATACACCAGCCATGCGTTGAGCAAGCCCAACGGCACATTGATCACAAATATCGACTGCCAGCCGACATGCGCCATCAACAGCCCACCGAGCGACGGCCCGAGGGTGGTGCCGGTGGCCGACATCGTGGCCAGCAACCCCATCGCACTGCCGGCCCGGGATTTAGGCACCGCATCGGCCACCAGCGCCACCGTCAAAGCGAACATGATCGCTGCACCCAGGCCTTGCACCGCCCGCGCACCGATCAGCCAGCCAAGGCTCGGCGCCAGAGCGCAAGCCAGCGAAGCGGCGGTAAAGATACCGATGCCGATCAACAGCAAGCGCCGCCGACCGAAGCCGTCACCCAGCCGCCCGACACTGACAATCAACGTGGTGACCGCCAGCAGATAGGCCAGCACGATCCACTGCACTTGTTGAAACGTCGCATCGAACGCCGCCGCCAACGTGGGCAATCCGGCGTTGGCAATGCTGGTGTCCAGCGATGGCATCAGCATCGACAGCGCCAGACTGGTCAACGCCCAGCGGGCTGAAGGGCTCAGGGGTTCTCGGTGCATGGGGGGCTCACAGGGCAAAGGTCATGGGACATAGCCTGAGCCTCGACAATACAAGGCGCAAGACGCATGCTTTGCACTTGATACCTGCATGGAACGCCATGTCATGAATGCACCGGACCTGAACCTGTTGATCACCCTCGACGTGCTGCTGAGCGAAGGCAGCGTGGCCCGCGCCGCCGAGCGGCTGCGCCTGAGCCCGTCAGCCATGAGCCGGGCGTTGGCCCGTCTGCGGGAAACCACCGGGGATCCGCTGCTGGTACGCGCCGGTCGCGGACTGGTGCCAACCCCGCGTGCGCTGGAGCTGCGCGACCGGGTCAGTTATCTGGTGCAGGAAGCCGAAGCGGTTCTGCGCCCTGCAGAGGTGCTCGATCCTGGCCAGTTGCGGCGCACCTTCACCCTGCGCAACACCGACGGGTTTGTCGAAACCTTTGCCGCCGCCCTGCTCGCCCGCATCGCCGAAGAGGCGCCCGGCGTACGTCTGCGCTTTGTGCAAAAAGCCGACAAGGACAGCACGCTGTTGCGCGAAGGCCGGGTGGATCTGGAAACCGGTGTGGTCGACGACAGCACCGACCCGACGCTGCACAGTCGCATCCTGTTCCGGGATCAGTGGATCGGTGTGGTGCGTGAGGGGCATCCGTTGAGCAGCGGCAAGGTCAGCGCCAAACGCTTCGCTGCAGGCCAGCACATTCTGGTGTCACGCCGCGGGCGCAGCAGCGGCCCGGTGGACGAGGCATTGCTCGCCTTCGGCCTGACGCGGGATATCGTCACCTCGTTCGGCGGGTTTTCGGCAGCACTGACGCTGGTCCGTGAATCAGACCTGATCGCCACTGTCCCGGAACGTCACACCAGCAAACTGCGGACGGGCCTGCACAGCTTCGCCCTGCCGCTGCGCATGCCGGACATCAGCGTGTCCATGCTCTGGCATCCACGCATGGACGCCGATCCGGCGCATCGCTGGTTGCGCAATTGTGTGCGAGAGGTTTGCGCCTAGCGCGCCTCCCCGTCCTTGGGTTTGTAAAACAGGAATTTCCCGGTCTCGGCGGTCTTGGTGTACTTCTTCGCCCAACTCGGGTCGACGTTGTGGTCATGAAAGTACAGCGCGCCATGGGTGCGATCCGTGAGCTGGCGGTTCAGCGCCTTGCCGGCGATCTCCTTGGCCAGCGCGTATTCGGCGTCTTCCTTGACCTGATCGGACTTGCCATCGCACCACCAGGAAAACTGGCAACTCTTGGTTTCCGAGCCCTGCTTGACCACCTCGCACACGGTGCCCGGAAAACCGTCGTGGCCGAGACGATTCATCACCACGTTGGCCACGGCTTCCATTTCCGCCGTGTCCTTGCCCTTGGCTTCCCAATAGATACTGCGCGCCAGACATGTGATCGGGTCGTCGAGCGGCGCGGTGCCGGCCGGGTCGACGGCTTGCACCTCTTTCGGGGTGATGGCTTCGGACTTCGGCGCCGGGGGCGCGTCGGGTTTGTCGGCAGCCTTCTCTTCCAGTACCTCGGCTTTCGCTTCGGCCTTTTCCTTGATGGGCGCCTGATCGGTGGCCATTGCCGCGCCGCTCAGCAGGGTCAACACAAGACAACAGATCAGCCCGTGCAATTTCATGATCGATTCTTCCGGCAGCGCCCCTTGCGGGCAAAGTGTTACGTGGCTGAGACGCCCGGATTCCGGGGCCCTCGCAGAGGGTAGACGGTAGAGTCGGCGGCATCGTTCCGCAGAAAAAACCGCTCGGTGAAGAAAAAGACATTGCGCGAACCCGGGGCCTTTCGCGCATCATGGGCGCACTCAGCCCAAGGGAGATTTCCATGCGCTTCATGCCATCCGTTATGCGACTCGCCGTGTTGTCCACGGGACTGGCGCTGGCCACCTCGGCCATGGCTACCGACGAGTCGCAACTGGTCGAGTCGATCAACAGCTACCGCAGCCAGCCGCAGCGTTGCGGCACGCAGGCGTCCAGTGAGTTGCCGCCGCTGTCGGCCGACCCGCGCCTGATTCTGCCGGCCAGCGGCGTCGTCGATCTGCAGCAGGCGATGGCCAGTGCCAGCTACCCGATGGTCAATGTGCAGGCGATCACCCTCAACGGCCCTCGCGATGCGGCGTCGGCGATGAAGGCGATTCAGGAGAGCTTCTGCCAGGTGGTGCTGGATCCACAGTTCGTCGATATCGGCGTCAGCCGCGCCGACCGTGACTGGCGCATCACGCTGGCCCGACCGCTGCTGTCGGCGCGCCTGGGCGATGGGCAAGCCGAAGGCCAGAAGTTGCTGACACAACTCAACGCCGCCCGCAGCCAGCCACGCCAGTGCGGCGGCCAGGCCTTCTCGGCCGCCGCGCCGCTGGCGTGGAACGCCGTGCTCGGCGGTGTGGCGCAGGATCACAGCCGTCAGATGGCCAACAACAATTATTTCGACCACAAGGACCGCGACGGCCGTACCCCCGGCGACCGCGCCGAACTGGCCGGGTACAGCGGTCAGCAGGTCGGCGAAAACATCGCCGCCGGGCAGGATACCGTGCAGAAAGTCGTTGCCGGCTGGCTCGCCAGCCCCGGTCATTGCGCCAACCTGATGAACCCGCAATACCGTGAGCTGGGCGCGGCCTATGCCGTCGATCCGAAGAGCAGCGCCGGCATTTACTGGACGGCGATGTTTGGCGGGGATTAAACCTCAGGGCACCCTCTCCATCTGGGGAGGAAGGAAAATGCAGGCAATAAAAAACCGGAGCCAGGCTCCGGTTTTTTTGGGTCAGTGGGTTCTCATCCCCGCCGCATACATCGCCAGTTTCAGCAGACTCGCCACCACCGCCAGCGAGACCACGCTGCCGGACCAGATCAGCAGCAACCAGCCCAGTCGTTTGTACCAGCGGCTTTTCACTTCACGCATTTCAATGGTAGCCATCGCCAATCCTCACTTTGCCGCGGAAGACGTAGTAGTTCCAGAAGGTGTACATCAGGATCACCGGCAGGATGAACAGTGCGCCGATCAGGGCGAACAACTGGCTGGTGGCCGGTGATGCCGCCGCCCACAGGCTGACCGAGGGCGGGATGATGTTCGGCCAGATGCTCAGCGCCAGCCCGATGTAACCGAGGAACATCAGCACCAGGGTGAACACGAATGGCCAGTGGGTGTGCCGCTGACGCAGCGAACGCAACAGACCGAACAGCGACAATGCCGCCAGCACCACCAGCCCGGCGAACACGGTCAGGTGCGCATGGTTGAACCAGCGAGTGGCCAGTTCCGGGTGCAGCTGCAGCGTCCACGCGCCGATCACCACCACCATCGCCAGCAACAGCCAGGCGAGCGGACGGCTGTAGTGACGCATCCGCGACTCGAGCATGCCTTCGGTCTTGACCAGCAGCCAGGTGCTGCCCAGCAACGCGTAAGCGACCACCAGACCGACACCGCAAACCAGCGGGAACGGTGCCAGCCAGTCGAGACCGCCACCGGCAAACTGCCGATCCACCACCGGAATCCCGGCCACATACGCGCCGATCACCACGCCCTGGGAGAACGTCGCCAGCAGCGAACCGCCGATGAACGCCCAGTCCCACAGATAGCGTTTTTCCGCTGGCGCCTTGAAGCGAAACTCGAACGCCACACCGCGGAAAATCAAACCCGCCAGCATGAAGATCAGCGGCAGATACAGCGCCTCCAGAATCACCCCGTAAGCTAGCGGAAACGCGCCGTACAGCGCCGCACCGCCGAGCACCAGCCAAGTTTCGTTGCCGTCCCAAACGGGTGCGACGGTGTTCATCATCACGTCGCGTTCCTGCTCGTCGCTGATCAGCGGAAACAGGATCCCGAGGCCCAGATCGAAGCCGTCCATGATCACGTACATCATCACCCCGAAGGCGATGATCACGCCCCAGATCAACGAGAGATCGATACCTTGAATACCCATGACTCAACGCTCCTTTATCAGTGGATCCGGGTCGCGGATTCGAGGTTGTCGGTGACCGCCGAGAGAGGCCGGCGCGGGGTCTGTATCTGGGTGCCTTCAGGCGGGTGTTCGTGGTGCGGCTGCGGGCCTTTGCTCACGAGCTTCATCATGTAGCCGATGCCCACGGTGAACACCGAGCAGTAGATGACAACGAACAGCGCCAGCGAGGTACTCATCTGCGCCACCGAGTGATGGGACGCAGCGTCATGGGTACGCATCAGGCCGTACACCACCCACGGCTGACGCCCGACTTCAGTGGTGATCCAACCCGCCAGCAGCGCGATCAGACCGCTCGGCCCCATCAGCAGCACCAGACGCTGGAAGCCGCGATGACGGTAGACCTTGCCATTGCGCCGCAACGCCAGGCCCAGCACACCGACGAGGATCATCAACATGCCGAGTCCAGCCATTACACGGAAGCTCCAGAAGATCACGGTCGAGTTCGGCCGGTCTTCTTTCGGGAAGCTCTTGAGCGCCGGGATCTGCTTGTCGAGGCTGTGCGTGAGGATCAGGCTGCCGAGGTACGGAATCTCGATCGCGTATTTGGTCTTCTCCGCCTGCATGTCCGGGATGCCGAACAGCACCAGCGGGGTCGGTCCGTTGTCAGCGTTTTCCCAGTGACCTTCGATGGCGGCAATTTTCGCCGGTTGATGTTCCAGGGTGTTCAAGCCATGGGCGTCACCGACCACCGCTTGAATCGGCGCCACGATCAGCGCCATCCACAGCGCCATGGAAAACATCTTGCGCACTGGTTTGGTGTCGTTTCCACGCAGCAAATGCCAGGCCGCCGAAGCGCCAACGAAGAACGCCGTGGCCACGAACGCGGCAATCGCCATGTGCGCCAGACGGAACGGGAACGACGGGTTGAACACGATGGCCAGCCAGTCCAGCGGCATCACCCGGCCATCGACGATTTCGAAGCCTTGCGGAGTCTGCATCCAGCTGTTGGACGCGAGAATCCAGAAGGTCGAGATCAGCGTGCCGATGGCGACCATCACCGTGGCAAAGAAGTGCAAGCCACGGCCCACGCGGTTCCAGCCGAACAGCATCACCCCGAGGAACCCGGCCTCGAGGAAGAACGCGGTCAGCACTTCATAGGTCAGCAACGGCCCGGTGACGCTGCCGGCGAAGTCGGAAAATCCGCTCCAGTTGGTGCCGAACTGGTACGCCATGACCAGACCCGAGACCACGCCCATGCCGAAGTTGACGGCGAAGATCTTCGACCAGAAGTGGTAGAGATCGCGGTAAGTGTCGTTACCGGTTTTCAGCCACAGGCCTTCGAGCACCGCCAGGAAACTCGCCAGGCCAATGGTGATCGCCGGGAAGATGATGTGGAACGAAACCGTGAACGCGAATTGAATTCGCGCCAGGTCCAGTGCCTCCAGGTTGAACATGATGATGTCCTCATCAAGGCTGAAAAGCGGCAGCACACGGCCGGGCCACCGCCAGGCGTGAACGCCTGCAGCCAGTCAAATTGCAAAAGGGTTGGATCGCGTGAGTCGGTCAGGCCACCGACGACGGGATCAGGTTGCTCGCCTCGGCCGCTTCGAGGCGGATCGCCACGAACTTGGAGGTCGGCGTATAGGTGCGATCACCGTAGCTTTCCAGCGGCACCAGCGGATTGGTTTCCGGGTAGTACGCTGCGGCTTGCCCCGCTGGAATGTCGTAGGCGATCAGGGTGAAACCGCTGACCCGACGCTCGCGCTCGTCGCCCCACAGCGCCACCAGATCGACCTTCTGCCCCGGTTCGAAACCGAGCCGGCGGATATCCTGCTCGTTGGCGAACACCACGTCGCGCATGCCGTAGACCCCGCGATAACGGTCGTCGAGGCCGTACAGCGTGGTGTTGTACTGATCGTGAGAACGCATGGTTTGCAGGATCAGATGCGGTTTGACCGGCAGATTACGCACACCTTCGCTGATCAGATGCTCCGGCAGCACGCACGGGGTGAACTGGGCTTTACCGGATTCGGTGTTCCAGACACGGTCGGAGGCGTCGTTGCCGAGGTGGAACCCACCCGGGATCAGCAGCTTCTCGTTGAAATTCTCGAAACCCGGAATCACGTCGGCGATCAGGTTGCGGATACGCCCGTAGTCGCCCACCGCCCATTCCCAGTCGATCGGGTGTTTGCCCAAGGTCGCGGCGGCGATCCCGGCAATGATCGCCGGCTCGGATTTCAGATGCGCCGACTTCGGCTTCAACTGACCGAACGACAAGTGCACCATGCTGAAGGTGTCTTCCACAGTCACGCCTTGCGGACCTTCGGCCTGCACGTCGATGTCGGTACGGCCCAGGCACGGCAGGATCAGCGCGTCACGCCCGGTCACCAGATGGCTGCGGTTGAGCTTGGTCGAGATGTGCACGGTCAGGTCGAGTTTGCGCATCGCCTCGTGGGTGCGCGGGGTGTCCGGCGTGGCTTGGGCGAAGTTGCCGCCCAGACCGATAAACACCTTGGCTTCGCCCCGCTCCATGGCCCCAATCGCCATGACCGTGTTGTGGCCGTGCATGCGCGGAACCTTGAAGTTGAAGCGCTTTTCCAGGGCATCCATCAGCTCTTTCGGCGCCAGTTCGTTGATGCCCATCGTGCGGTCGCCCTGCACGTTGCTGTGGCCACGCACCGGCGACAGCCCGGCACCCGGACGGCCAACGTTGCCGCGCAGCAGTTGCAGGTTGATGACTTCCTGCAGGGTCGGCACCGAGTGCACGTGCTGGGTCAGGCCCATGGCCCAGCACATGATCACGCTCTTGGCGCGGGCATACATGCGCGCGGCCAGTTCGATGTCATGCAGCGGCACGCCGGACTGTTCGACGATGTGCTCCCAGCTCGTGGCATCGACTTCGGCCAGATAGCTGTCCAAGCCCGACGTGTGCTCGGCAATGAACGCGTGATCGAACACCGGTTCGCCGCCCGTGGCTTGGGCCTCACGCTCCCATTGCAGCAGGAACTTGACCATGCCGCGGATCATCGCCATGTCGCCACCCAAGGCTGGACGGAAGTACGCGGTGTTGGTCGCTTCCCAGCCGTTGCTGAGCATCTCGATCGGGTTTTGCGGGTTCTGGAAACGCTCCAGCCCACGCTCCTTGAGCGGGTTGATGCACACCACCTGCGCGCCACGCTTCACCGCTTCACGCAACGGTTCGAGCATGCGCGGGTGGTTGGTGCCGGGGTTCTGGCCGATGACGAAAATCGCGTCGGCGTGGTGCAGGTCTTCATAGACCACGGTGCCTTTGCCGACGCCCAGGGTCTCGCCCATGCTCACCGCACTGGCTTCGTGGCACATGTTCGAGCAGTCCGGGAAGTTGTTGGTGCCGTAGGCGCGGACGAACAACTGATAGAGAAACGCCGCTTCGTTGCTGGCACGCCCCGAGGTGTAGAACTCGGCCTCGTGGGGCGATTTCAGGCCTTTGAGGTGCTTGGCGATCAGCGCGAACGCCTCGTCCCAGGTGGTCTCGACATAGCGATCGACCCGGGCGTCGTAACGCATCGGATGGGTGATCCGGCCCTGGTATTCGAGCCAGTAATCGCTTTGCTCGGCCAGCGTCGACACCGTGTACTTGTTGAAGAATGCCGGATCGACCAAGCGGCCGGTGGCTTCCCAGTTCACCGCTTTGGCGCCGTTCTCGCAGAACTTCAGCATGCTCGCGCCGGGTGCTTCACCCCAGGCGCAACCGGGGCAGTCGAAGCCGCCGTTCTGGTTGGTCTTGAGCATGGCGCGGATGTTTTTCAGGGCATTTTCACTGCCCAGCCAGTTCTTGGTGAGGCTGATCACAGCGCCCCAACCCGCAGCGGCGCCCTTGTAGGGTTTGTAACGGTCGACTTGTGACATGGGACTTCTCCATGACGATGCACACAGGCAAAAACCTGATCGGATTTAAACAGCGACGACTGACTTTCAAGTTCAAAAGCGGTCGTTTCGTTTGACGGGGCCAAGGATATGAACCGCTGCAAAAACTTGTCTAATCGCTATTAATGACTGCGTTATCGAAATCATCTATCACGGCGTTAAACCCTTTAAATACGGGCACTTGCAAAACTAAGAAGCGCAAAAACCGGAATAATTATTTCATCATCGACAGCATCAATCGGCCGGTCATTAAGAGTGATTGGACGCAGTTCGAAGTTGCTCATAACCTGCGCCGACCCAATCCCTTCAATAGCGGATTTCACCCAAGCGAGGCTGTCATGTCAGAGCGCGTCTTGATCGATGGTTACAACCGCCGCGTCGACTACCTGCGCATGTCGGTCACCGACCGCTGCGACTTTCGCTGCGTGTATTGCATGGCAGAAGACATGCAGTTCCTGCCGCGCCAACGGGTGCTGACGCTGGAGGAGATCTATCAACTGGCGCAGAGCTTCGTTGCGCTGGGCACCCGCAAGATCCGCCTGACCGGCGGTGAGCCGCTGATTCGTCCCGGCGTCGTCGGGTTGTGCAAGCAAATTGCTGCCCTGCCCGGCCTGCGCGAGTTGTGCCTGACCACCAACGGCTCGCAGCTCGGCAAACTCGCCAGCCCGCTGTTCGACGCCGGGGTCAAGCGCCTCAACGTCAGCCTCGACAGCCTTGACCCTGTGCTTTTCAAACAAATGACCCGCACCGGCGACCTGGCACAAGTGATCAACGGCATCGATGCCGCCCGCGAGGCCGGATTTACCCGCACTAAACTCAACTGCGTGGTGATGCAGGGCCGCAATGATCACGAGATCAACGACCTGGTGCAGTTCGCCATCGAGCGGGATCTGGACATTTCCTTTATCGAGGAAATGCCGCTGGGCATCATCAGCGAACACAGTCGCGCCGAGTCGTTCTTTTCCAGCACCCAGGTGCGCGAAAAGATCGCCGAACGCTACACCCTGATCGATTCCGCCGAGTCGACCCAGGGCCCGTCGCGCTACTGGCGGCTGGCAGAAGCGCCGCACATTCGGCTGGGGTTCATTTCGCCCCACAGCCACAACTTCTGCGGCACCTGCAACCGGGTGCGGCTAACCGTCGAGGGGCGTTTGCTACTGTGTCTGGGGAACGAGCATTCGGTGGATTTGAAAGCGGTGCTGCGCGCCCATCCGGGTCAACCGGAGCGGTTGGAGAAAGCGATCATCGAAGCGATGAAGCTCAAGCCTTACCGGCACAACTTTGAAGTGAACGACGACGTGCAAGTGGTGCGTTTCATGAACATGACCGGCGGCTGAACCGCCACGTTTTCAAGGCAAAAAAGCATGATCATCCGGCCCAAGATCAACCAGTTCGCCGTCCTGTTTACCCTCAAGGGTTCGATTGCCAAGCGCATCGCCCTGCGCACCCTGATGGTCACGTTGCTGGCGTCGGCCATCGTGCTGGTGGAAATGCTCCATCCGAGCAACTTCACCAAGGTCAACGCCACGCCGTTCACCTTGCTCGGTCTGTCACTGTCGATCTTCATGAATTTTCGCAACAACGCCTGCTACGACCGCTGGTACGAAGCGCGCAAGGCCTGGGGTGAGGTGATCGTGCATGTACGTTCGGTGATCCGCGAAACCCACGTCATCCGCGAGTCGGCGCAGCGTCGGCTGTTGCTGCTGAATCTCTGCGGTTTTGCCCATGCCCTGAACGCGCGGTTGCGCCGGGAAAACGAAGCCGCCGCCAGCGCCGAATGGATCACGCCACAACACGATGCACAGGTGCCGGACTACAGCGGGCGCATTTTGCAAACCGTCGGCCAGCAATGTTCCGATCTGCATGAGGCAGGCGATCTCAGTGAATGGCGCTACATGCTGCTGGCCAATCACCTGACCAGCCTGACCCAGGCGCAAGCGGTGTGCGAGCGTATCAAGAACACGCCGCTGCCCTTCCCTTACACCCTGCTGCTGCACCGCACGATCTACCTGTTCTGCATCCTGCTGCCGTTCGCCATGGCCGAACCGCTGGGCTGGCTGACGCCGCTGTTCACGGCGATTGTCAGCTACACCTTTTTCGGTCTGGATGCGATTGCCGATGAACTGGAAGACCCGTTCGGCCGGGATGAAAACGACCTGCCAACCGATGCGCTGGTGCGTGGCATCGAGCGGGATATTCTCTCGGAGCTGGGCACCGAGCCGTTGCCACCGGCGTTGAAACCGGTGGACTACGTGCTGAGTTGATCCGACACCTCCCCCTTCGGGGGAGGAAATTCAATCAATCCAGATGTGCCCAGGTCATGCGGAACGACGCCCCGCCCCACGGTGAATCGCCAACCTCAACCCGGCCGCCATGGGATTGCGACACTCGCCGCACCAATGCCAATCCGAGACCAAAACCACCCGTACGGCGGTCGCGGCTGGCGTCCAGGCGCGAGAACGGTTCGAAAATCTTCTCCCGACCTGCCAGCGGTACACCCGGCCCGTCGTCATTGACCTGCACTTCGTATTGATCGCCGATGCGCACCAGCGACACCTCGACCCGCTGCTCGGCATAACGAATGGCATTGCGCAGCAGATTGATCACCGCCCGCGCCATGAAACGCGGCTCGATCCGCACTTCTTCGACCCGGCATTCGCCGATCAGCAATTGCACCCCGGCGGCCTCGGCTTCCAGGGCGACGCTGCCCACCACACTGTCGAGCCAGTTGGCGGCCTGAATGTTTTCGCGGGTGATGACCGTCGCGCCGCGTTCGAGGCTGGCGTAGGTCAGCAGCTCGGAGACCATCTCTTCCAGCTCGCCAAGGTCGGCGTACATGTCGGCGATCAGTTCGCGGTTCTGACTGGCGTCCGGTTGTTGCTTGAGCTGGTCGAGTTCGAACGACAGCCGGGCAATCGGCGTGCGCAGTTCATGAGACACGGCGTTGGTCAGTTCGCGCTGATTGGCGATCAGGCCTTCGATGCGCGCCGCCATCAGGTTGAAGTGTTCGGCCAGATCGCGAATGTTCGAGCGTTTGGAGAGCTGTATGCGCGACGAGAGGTCGTTGTCGCCGAATCGCTCGGCGGCCAGTCGCAGTTTTTCCAGATCGCGCCAGTGCGGACGGACCCAGAAGTACAAGACGATGCCAAGCAGCACCGCCAGCATCAGATAGGCCGCTGCGATGTAGAACGGCATCAGGCTCGGCTCGGGCGGCAATTTGATGCTGAGCACCTGCGAACCGCCGTCGATGTTGCTGATGAACTGGGTGTAGTTGTCGCGAATCACCAACAGGTTCTGCGCCAGTTCAGCCTTTTCCTCGGGCGTCAGGGCCAGTTGATCGGACTCGATCAGGTTCAACGTCAGCCCGTAATGCGGACGCAACGCCTCCAGTTGCGCCTCGCGCGCCGCTCCTTGCTGGTCGCGCATGTGCTCGATCAGCGACCAGGCCTGGCCCCGCACCGCCTCGCGGTTGTAGGCCTGCATCTGGTTGTCGAGCAACGCGTTGAAGGTGTGTTCGACGGTTTGCAGCGCCGCCACCAGCCCGACTGTCATCACCAGAAACAGTCCCAGAAATAACCGCAGCATCTACAGCTCCCACGCGAACGGATTGAACAGATAGCCCTTGCCCCACACGGTCTTGATGCACACCGGTTCGCGGGGATTGTCCTTGAGTTTGTTGCGCAGCTTGCTGATGTACACATCGACGCTGCGATTGAGGCCATCGAAAGCGATGCCGCGCATGCGATTGAGAATGTCATCGCGCGACAGGATATTGCCGGCGGCACTGGCCAGCAGCCACAGCAGTTCGAATTCCATGGTGGTCAGCTCGATCAACTCGCCCGCCAGACGCACTTCGCGGCAACTGCGATCGATGATCAGATTGCCGAACTCCAGCGAGCTGACCACGCCGCTGTCCGGCACTTGCCGACGTTGCAGGGCACGCAGGCGTGCCAGCAGGACCGGCGGCTTGATCGGTTTGATCACGTAGTCGTCGGCCCCGGACTCCAGGCCCAGAATGTGGTCGAGGTCATCTTCCTTGGCGGTCAGGATGACAATCGGCGTGTCCGACACGCTGCGGATTTCCCGGCACACGTGCAGGCCACTCTGCCCCGGCAGCATCAGGTCGAGCACCACCACTTTGGGCTTGAATTCGAGAAACGCGGCCACGGCCAGATCGCCGCGATGCACCGTCCGCACCTCATAACCGTGTTGTTCGAGAAAGTGAGCGATCAACGCAGCCAGGCGCTCATCGTCTTCCACCAGCAGGACTCTGCCAAAACCCAGGTTATCCATAACAACCGTCGCCAACCCTCAGTGAAGTGGGCGCCATTATGGAGGCATTCGCGGGCGAGACGTTTATCGCAGGCAGCAAAAACCGGCCACTTGGGCCGGTTTTCGTTGATGTTTCATACTCTTAAGAGTTTTTAACAATTCATGCCGCGACGGGCACACCGCTGTGGAAACGGAATTCCTCGTCCGGCGATTCGATCAGGTCCTGCTCGGCGGCGCGGACTTTCTCGATCACCTGGGCAATGTCCTTGGCGTCGCCGTACTGGTAAGCCAGTTTCAGATAACCCTGGAAATGCCGGGCCTCGCTTTTCAGCAGGCCGAAGTAGAACTTGCCGAGTTCTTCGTCCAGATGCGGCACCAGTGCTTCGAACCGCTCGCAACTGCGCGCTTCGATGAAGGCGCCGACCACCAGGGTGTCGACCAGTTTCACCGGTTCGTGGCTGCGCACCACTTTGCGCAGGCTCGAAGCATAACGGCCGGCGTGCAGCTGGCGCAGTTCGATCTTGCGCCGCTTCATAATGCGCATGACCTGTTCGTGGTGAACCAGTTCTTCCCGGGCCAGACGCGACATCATGTTGATCAGATCGACGTGGGAATGGTACTTGGCGATCAGGCTCAACGCGGTGCTGGCGGCCTTGAACTCGCAGTTCTTGTGGTCGATCAGCAGGGTTTCCTGATCGGCCAGCGCGGCCTGGACCCAGGCGTCAGGCGTGCGGCAACCAAGGAATTCGTGGATTTCGGGAAGGATCATGGGGCTCACGGTCAAAAGGTGTTCGAGCGAAGGGCGCCGATTATACCGGCCTACCCGCAGACCACCAGCCGCCCGCGTTGATATGCATCAAGTCGCAGACGGATGAGCAGCAACTATAGTTGTGCAACGCCGTGCCTTTTCATTGCTGGAGACTCACTCATGCAAGCCATTCGCAGCATTCTGGTGGTCATCGAACCCGAACACGCGGAAAGCCTGGCGCTCAAGCGCGCCAAGCTGATCGCCGGGGTGACCCAGGCCCATCTGCACCTGCTGGTCTGCGACAAGAAGCACGATCACGCCGGCATGCTCAGCGTGCTCAAGGCCGCGCTGCTGGCGGACGGTTATAGCGTCACCACCGAACAGGCGTGGAACGAGAGCCTGCACGAAACCATCATCGATGTGCAGCAAGCCGAAGGCTGCGGGTTGGTGATCAAACAGCATTTCCCCGACAGCTCGCTGAAAAAGGCCCTGCTGACCCCGGCGGACTGGAAACTGCTGCGCCACTGCCCGACCCCGGTGCTGCTGGTGAAGACCTCGGCCTCCTGGAAAGACCGAGTGATTCTGGTGGCGGTCGATGTGGGCAATGCCGATGGCGAGCACCGCCACCTGCACACCACCCTCATCGATCACGGCTATGACATCGCGAGCCTGGCCAAGGGGCATCTGCACGTCATTACCGCCCATCCGTCACCGATGCTGTCGGCGGCGGACCCGACCTTCCAGCTCAAGGAAACCATCGAGGCGCGCTATCGCGAGCAATGCCGGGCGTTTCAGGCTGAATTCGATGTCGACGACGAGCATTTGCATGTCGAGGAAGGCCCGGCGGATGTGCTGATTCCATTTATGGCGCACAAGCTGCAGGCGGCCGTGACCGTGATTGGCACCGTGGCGCGCACCGGGTTGTCAGGGGCGCTGATTGGCAATACCGCCGAAGTGGTGCTGGATGCGCTGGAGAGTGATGTGCTGGTGCTCAAGCCGCAGGAGGTTGAAGACCATCTGGTGGAGTTGGCGGTGAAACATTAAGCATTGTTGTCATCCTGTGGCGAGCGTGTTCGCCACAGGTAATGCTCACTCGCCCAGCGCATCCTTCAGAAAACCGGGCGCGATGTAGCGCTGATAGTGCGCTTCCGACAGCAGGAAAAATTCCCGATCAATGGCATCGCGCAGTTCCGGCAGGTTCCAGTCGCGAAACTCCGGCAGCAGCACCATCCCGTAGGCTTCCAGATTAATGATCACCCGCGCGCCCCGGGCGATCAGCTGATAGGCCCAGCAATATTCCGACTGATGCGGCACGAAGCGGATCTTGCGCTGTTCCAGTTGCTGACGCAGTCGCGCCGGGTCGAAGACCTCGACCTTGCTGGCCATCACTTGTGACAGCAATTGCTCAAGACGCAGCCACACTGCGCGTTTTTCTTCCTCGTTGTAACCGTTCCAGTGGATCACTTCGTGGTGGAAACGCTTGCAGCCACGGCACACCAGATCACCGTAAACAGTGGAGCAGAGGCCGACGCAGGGGGTCTTGATGGTCTGATTGGGCATAGAATGGGCAAAACACTTGAAACGCGGAACAGGTCGGCATGTTAGCCCTTTGTCCGGCATTCATCACCCCTCAAACGTCAGGGACAAGTGCTGGATCAAGGTTTGCCCCACCCGCGCACAACGCAACCAAAGTCCAATAGAGCGCGACTTACCTTTAAATTTTTTTTGCCGTAGAATCAGCCAGCCTTTTTAGGCGCCAATGTCCGTTAGAAGCTGTTTTCAAAGCGTCACGAGCACAGTCGTTCCTTCAGAGCGGTGTTGGCGTAAGGTTTTTCCAGCGGGGAAAAGCCATACGCCAACCCTCATCAGCTCCCCGTTCTGCAGGCGTAAAACTTTGAAAGCAGCTTCTGTAAGGAATTGCCGGTAATTCTGGCCGAACGACCCACAACGTCGTGAGGAGCATGAGTACGGCAATTTCGGGATGAGCGTCCCGGACACCCATTTGGGACCACTGATGAGGGTAATAACTGTGCTTGAAGCCTACCGCAAACATATCGAAGAGCGTGCAGCCCTGGGTATCGTTCCCCAGCCGCTTAACGCCGAACAAACTGCAGGCCTGGTCGAGCTGCTGAAGAATCCTCCGGCTGGCGAAGAAGCTTTCCTCGTTGACCTGATCACCAATCGCGTTCCACCAGGAGTGGACGAAGCCGCCTACGTCAAGGCCGGCTTCCTCTCCGCACTGGCCAAGGGCGAAGTCTCCTCCCCTCTGCTGGACAAGAAGCGCGCTGTAGAACTGCTCGGCACCATGCAGGGCGGCTACAACATCGTGACCCTGGTAGACCTGCTGGACAACGCCGAGCTGGCGCCAGTGGCTGCCGAAGAACTCAAGCACACCCTGCTGATGTTCGATGCCTTCCACGACGTGGCTGAAAAAGCCAAGAACGGCAACGTTCACGCCAAGGCCGTGCTGCAATCCTGGGCTGACGGCGAGTGGTTCAAGAAGCGCCCTGTGCTGGCCGACAAGATCAGCCTGCGCGTCTTCAAGGTGACCGGCGAAACCAACACCGACGACCTGTCCCCTGCTCCAGACGCCTGGTCGCGTCCAGACATCCCGCTGCACGCCCTGGCCATGCTGAAAATGGCCCGTGACGGCATCGTTCCGGACGAGCAAGGCAAGACCGGCCCGATGAAGCAGATCGAAACCATGCGCGGCGAAGGCTTCCCGATCGCCTACGTCGGTGACGTGGTCGGTACCGGTTCCTCGCGTAAATCCGCGACCAACTCGGTTCTGTGGTTCTTCGGCGACGACATCCCTTACGTGCCGAACAAGCGCGGCGGCGGTTTCTGCTTCGGCAGCAAAATTGCTCCGATCTTCTACAACACCATGGAAGATGCCGGCGCACTGCCAATCGAGTTCGACGTATCGAACATGAACATGGGTGACGTGATCGACCTGTACCCGCACGCTGGCAAAGTCTGCAAGCACGGTACCGACGAAGTCATCACCACCTTCGAAATGAAGACCCCGGTTCTGCTGGACGAAGTCCGCGCCGGCGGCCGTATCCCGCTGATCATCGGCCGTGGCCTGACCGAGAAGGCTCGCGCCGAACTGGGTCTGCCTGCGTTCGACCTGTTCAAGAAGCCGGAAGCTCCTGCTGAAAGCACCAAGGGCTTCACCCTGGCGCAGAAAATGGTCGGCAAGGCTTGCGGTCTGGCAGAAGGCAAAGGCGTTCGTCCTGGCACCTACTGCGAACCGAAGATGACCACCGTAGGTTCTCAGGACACCACCGGTCCAATGACCCGTGACGAACTGAAAGACCTGGCGTGCCTGGGCTTCTCCGCTGATCTGGTGATGCAGTCCTTCTGCCACACCGCGGCTTATCCAAAGCCGATCGACGTGACCACCCACCACACCCTGCCTGACTTCATCATGACCCGCGGCGGCGTTTCCCTGCGTCCGGGCGACGGCATCATCCACTCGTGGCTGAACCGCATGCTGCTGCCGGACACCGTGGGTACCGGTGGTGACTCGCACACCCGTTTCCCGATGGGCATCTCGTTCCCGGCCGGTTCCGGTCTGGTCGCGTTCGCCGCTGCCACCGGCGTCATGCCGCTGGACATGCCGGAATCGATCCTGGTGCGCTTCAAAGGCAAAATGAAACCTGGCATCACCCTGCGTGACCTGGTTCATGCCATTCCTTACTTCGCCATCCAGAACGGCCTGCTGACCGTCGAGAAGAAAGGCAAGAAAAACGCCTTCTCCGGCCGCATCCTGGAAATCGAAGGCCTGGAAGGCCTGACCCTGGAACAGGCTTTCGAACTGTCCGACGCCTCGGCCGAACGTTCGGCTGCCGGTTGCACCATCAAGCTGTCGAAAGAGTCGATCACCGAGTACCTGAACTCCAACATCACCCTGCTGCGCTGGATGATCGGCGAAGGCTACGGCGATGCGCGTACTCTGGAACGTCGTGCTCAAGCGATGGAAGCCTGGGTTGCCAATCCGGAACTGATGGAAGCCGATGCCGACGCCGAATACGCCGAAATCATCGAAATCGATCTGGCCGACATCAGCGAGCCTGTACTGTGCGCGCCGAACGACCCGGACGACGCCCGTCTGCTGTCCAGCGTTGCTGGCGAGAAGATCGACGAAGTGTTCATCGGTTCGTGCATGACCAACATCGGTCACTTCCGCGCTGCCGGTAAACTGCTGGATCAGGTCAAGGGTCAACTGCCAACTCGTCTGTGGCTGTCGCCGCCGACCAAAATGGACGCTCACCAACTGACCGAAGAAGGCTACTACGGCATCTACGGCAAGGCCGGCGCACGCATGGAAATGCCTGGCTGCTCGCTGTGCATGGGTAACCAGGCACGCGTTGAGCCGAACAGCACCGTGGTGTCGACTTCGACCCGTAACTTCCCGAACCGTCTGGGCGACGGCGCGAACGTCTACCTGGCTTCGGCTGAGCTGGCGTCCGTTGCTTCGATCCTGGGTCGCCTGCCGACCGTCGAGGAGTACATGGAATACGCTGGCAAGATCGACAGCATGGCGGCCGATGTTTACCGCTACCTGTCCTTCGACCAGATTGCCGAGTTCCGTGAAGCTGCTGCGAACGCCAACATTCCGGTCGTTCAAGCCTAACGCTGCAACGCAATGAAAAACGTCGCCCATCGTGAGATGTGCGGCGTTTTTTTATGCCTCCGGAAACTCATGCATTGAGCTTGAGTGCCTGCTGTACCGCCTCGTCCACACTCAAACCGCTCAGCAACACCTGCTCGCGTTCCAGTTCTGGCAACTGCGTCAGCACGGTCTGCGCCTCATGCTTGAGGCGCGCCAGAATCAACAGTTTGTCCTCGGCCCGCACTTGCAGGAAGAACGCTTCCAGCGCTTCGATACTGGTGCCGTCCAGGTCCGGCGACTCTTCCAGACTCAGGATGATCGTATGCACCGCTGCCGGCGCATGACGGGCCAAGCGCAGCGCACCGCCGAGAATGCGCTCCACATTGGCGAAAAACAGCGCCTCACTTGGCCGCACAATCAGCACGCCGGGGATTTCCCGGGCATCCGGATGGCGCTGCACGTCGACATAGTCGTGACCACCGCCCATTTGCCCCAGCACCTGGATATCCGCCGATGACATCTGTTTCAGCATCAGCACCACGCTGATCGCTACCGCCAATAGCAAACCGTCGAGCACGCCCAGTACCAACACCGCCGCCACGGCGCAGATCACCAACAAGCGATCGCGGCGCCAGATAAAGTAGCGGCCCAGCGGTTGCAGGCTCAACGCCCGCCCCAAGGCATGGATCACAATAGCGGCCAGCACCGGTTCCGGGGTCAGAGCGATGTACGGCAGCACCGTCAACACGATCAGCAGCACCACTGCCGCCGCGACAATACCCGCCAATCGCGATGTGGCGCCTGCTGCTTCATTGGCCGATGTTGCCGAATACCCCGCTCCGGCCGGCATGCCATGAAACAGCCCGGACAACAGATTGGACGCGCCTAGAGCCAACAGATCGCGGTTCGAAGAAACCTTGTCGCCGTGCTTCAGGGCAAACGAGCTGATCGAGCCATAAGACTCGGCATACAGAATCATCACCATGGCGAACGCCAGTTCCCCGAGGCGCAGCCAGTCGGCAAACGGCATGTTCGGCAGGCGTGGCACCTCCAGCGCCAGATCGATGACCCCGATCAGTTTCACCCCGTGGGCCGGCAGGTTCAGCCATTGGCTGGCGGCAATGCCCAACGCCACCACGATCAAACCGCCCGGCACCCGGCGAAAACGCGCACAGACCATCAATAACAGCAACGCCACCAGCGCGACCCCGGCACCCGCCAGGTTCCATTGCGGCCACTGCTCCAACAACTGCGGCAGGAAGCGAATCAGGTTGCTGTCCGTCAGGTGAACATCGACGACGCTCGCCACCTGTTTGAGGATGATCGTCACCGCCAGCCCCAGGGCGAACCCGCGCAACACCGGTTTGGCGATGAACGAAGTCACGCTGCCGAGCTTGAACAGTCCCGCCAACAGAAACAGCACGCCGGTCATCAACACCAGACCGACTGCCAGGCTCAGGCGCAATGCCGGATCACCACCGGCCAGCGAAGCCGTTGCCGCCGCCAGCACCGCTGCCGAGGATGAGGTGGCCGAAACCACGGCAAACCGACTGGTGCCCATCAGCGCGTAACACAACAACCCGGCAAACAACGCGATCACCCCGGCCTGGGGTGGCAGCGCGGCAATGCTGGAGTAGGCCACCGCCTCGGGCAGCAACAGGCCGGCAATCGACAACCCGGCCAGCAGATCCTGACTGCGACTTTGTACTTCGGGTCGGGAGGAAGCGCTCAGGGGTTCAGTTGACAATCGGACCCACCCACCCCGGCAGATACCGAGCCTCCTGGCTGCGCGCCAGGTTCATGGCTTTGGTCTGTAATTTCGGACTCAGATCGTTGATCTGGTCGCTGGCGATGCGGCTGCGAAAGAAGTCCGCCCACAGGAATTCGCTGTAGGGCGTGGCGTCCTTGGCGTAGCCACCGGCCCGGCGCAAGCGTCCGGCAAGGCTGCGATAAGGATCGTCCTGCAGATCGACTATGGATTTGGGAATGGCTTCGAAGGTGCGCCTGGCACCGCGACCATCATAGGGATGCGCCCACTGGTTGAAGTTCATCACGCTCCAGAACGTCACCGGGTCGACAAAAGAAAGGTCCTTGAGCACCAGCAATGAAGCCTTCTTGACTTCTTCCTCAATCAGCGCAAGACCGAAGTGGTGGTGATCGACGATGTAATAGACGCCTTCAGGCCCGAGCACACTGGGGAACCAGTGATTATCCAGCGCTGCCGCCCGCTCCTTGCGTTTGAGTTTCTTCCATTCCTGACGCTTGTCGGCGACTTCGGCGAGGCCGACCGTGAGCTGGGTAGGATGGAGTTTTTCCAGTTTGGCGCTGATCAGTTGCGGTCGGGCACGGGGCATGAGGCATCTCCGGGAAAAGTGCCTTTCAAGCGTAGCCGTTTATGCCGTGGGATGTGTGCCCTGGATCAGGCACCGGAAGGTCTTGCAAAAACGGGGGCGAATCGCTCGCCCCCGCTTGGTGCTGCTGGTCTGGAATCAGGCCGTCAGCGAGTAGATCAACGCCGAAATCGCCACCAGGCCGACGGCGGTGACAAACACGTTCGACGCCTGGCCACGATAGCGGGCCATTGCCGGCACTTTGCGGATCGCATACATCGGCATCAGGAACAGGATCGCCGCGATGACCGGGCCACCGATGGTCTCGATCATGCCGAGAATGCTCGGGTTCAGGGTCGCCACGATCCAGCACACCACCAGCATGAACGCCGCAACGATGCGATCCAGCGCCTTGGCGCCCGGACGCTTGCCGCTTTTGACGATCAGGCCTTTCAGACCTTCGCTGGCACCGATGTAGTGACCGAGGAACGACTTGGAGATGGCCACGAACGCAATCAACGGCGCTGCGAAAGCGATGGTCGGGTTACTGAAGTGGTTGGCCAGGTAAGACAGGATCGACAGGTTCTGCGCCTTGGCTTCGGCCAGTTGCTCTGGCGACAGGGTCAGCACGCAGCTGAAGACGAAAAACAGCACCATCACCACCATCAGCAGGTGGGCGCGGGACAGGATCTGCGAGCTGCGCTCGTCGGCGTGAACGCCGTAACGACGCTTCTGGTCCACCGCAAACGCCGAGATGATCGGCGAGTGGTTGAACGAGAACACCATCACCGGAATCGCCAGCCACAGCGTGTGCAGCAGCGCCGACGGCGCCGGCACCTGCGAAGCGGTGGACAGGATGCCGCCGTTCCAGTGCGGAATCAGGTACACGGCGAGGAACAGCAGCGCAACGATGAATGGATACACCATCAGGCTCATCGCCTTGACGATCACTTGTTCGCCGCAGCGCACCACAGCCAGCAGGCCGAGGATCAGCACGAACGACAGCAGCGCGCGCGGTGGCGGCGTGATGTGCAGTTGGTGTTCGAGGAAGCTGGCGACCGTGTTGGTCAGGCCGACGCTGTAGATCAGCAGGATCGGGAAGATCGCGAAGAAGTACAGCAACGTGATCAGCGCACCGGCCTTGATGCCGAAATGCTGCTCCACCACCTCGGTGATGTCGGCGCCTTCGCGACCGGAGAGCACGAAGCGGGTAAGACCGCGGTGTGCGAAGAAGGTCATGGGGAATGCCAGCAGCGCGAGGATCACCAGCGGCCAGAAGCCACCCAGACCTGCGTTGATCGGCAAAAACAGGGTACCGGCGCCGATGGCCGTCCCAAACAGTCCCAACATCCAGGTAGTGTCATGGCGATTCCAGCTCGACAGTTGCGCTGGTGCTGCCGCTTCAAAGCGTTGTTCGACGCTATTGGCCTGATCATTCATCCGGTCGGATCTCCGCATTCCGGTCACTTGCCACTCGGTCAGGACGCGTCGGAAAAAACCGACAGACATGCTCCGGCCGAAACAGGGGCGCGATTCTCCGCGATAAATGAGCGGAAGCAAAGACTTAGCTGAGGAATGGTTGTGCGGAGCAGATTGGAGCGATGTCGTTTCTTGGAATATTGCTGTCGGCAACAGGTACGCTTGATGTCGTTTTATGACGCGTCCCGGTGCCGAATGTGATCAGAAAAACCTGGTCAAATCGATCGGCCCACTATGAAGCCAAGTGACATGCAGAAGAGACCGAAACCCAGCATGCTCCAGACCGGGTACCTGCCCTCTTTGTCTTTGATTCGCATTTTTTCGACCCACTCATCGTACTCTCGATCTGCTTGTTCAATGATGGCCTGGCGGTCAAATGTGTTCATGTTGGCTCCTTCGGGTCAAGGGTCTGTTTTTTATGAGTAGCGAATACTCAAAACTTGAAGTAAACACTTGCTACTGCAGTGATTGCGGTCACCACACCACCCAATACTGCGATTGGATACAGGTATATTTCACTGTTCAGCTTTTTAACCTCCGCCAAAAGCTTTTGCCTTTCAGCAACGAGTTTTCGTGATTCATGCAGTAACCTTTCGAGTTCCAGCTCTTCGCGGTTGTTCTGAAGCATTGGCCTTCCTTGGCTAATGGCAATCACCGTTCAGGTTGCTGCCCCATCCTGAAGAGCGCATCCCGTCTTGCCTGAATGATTTCGCATTTCTCACCCCGTCAGATAGCGGATAAATCCACCAGCATCCGTAGGCAGCTTCCGTAACTTTTGCAGGACGGCACTGACATCGTCGAACGGCTTTAAACAGCCTCACCGACTGGCATTTTTCGGCTATACCCAATGGCGAACCGACTGACAGCCGCTTCCAGTCCCCTGCCCCAAGGAGCCTTTTCATGCCCCTCGTCCGTGTCGAACTCAAGAAACGTCCCGACCCGACCTTCGCCAAACGCGTCGGCGAGCAGATCTACGCCGCGATGCGCAGCACGATCAATGTCCCGGAGCACGACAACTTCCAGATCCTGGCCGAGCACGACGGCGAGCATTTCATCTTCGATACGCAATACCTGGGGATCCAGCGCAGCGACCAACTGGTGATCATCCAGATCACCCTCAATGAGGGCCGGACGCTGGAGCAGAAAAAAGCGCTGTACCAGACCATCGCCCAGAACCTGAACACGCACCTGTCGATCCGTCTGGAGGATGTGTTCATCAATCTGGTGGAAGTGAAGAAAGAAAACTGGTCATTCGGCAACGGCATCGCCCAGTACGCCAGTTGATGCATCTGTTGACAGCCCGTTGACGCCGCCAGCATGATCGGCCCCATGAACCTTTGCGCGTTGCACCTCACCCGCACCACCACGACCGCCACCGGCGGGTCGTGGTGTTTGCGCCTGAGGTAAATCCAGCGCAGCAAACCCAAGGCCCCGCCAGCAATGGACGGGGCCTTGTTGTTTCTCCCGTCCGTGCGGCACGTTTGGTACCGAAGGAGAAACACCATGCCCGCAGCACTGTTGATCATCGATATGCAGGTCGGCCTGTTCCAGGGTCAGGAAAAGCCCCACGACGGCGAACGTATGCTCGCCAACATCCAGCACTTGATCGCCCAGGCACGCCAACAGCAAGTGCCGATCCTTGCCGTGCGCCACACCGGCCCGGTTGGCTCGCCGATTGCCGCCGGCAGCGCGTTCTGGCAGTTATTGCCAGCACTTGAGCTGGCCGCTGAAAACGCCACCTTCATCGACAAATCCCGCCCCAATGCCTTCCACGGCACAGATCTGGCTCAACAACTCAACGCCGCGAAAATCGAAGATCTGTACATCGTCGGCATGAAAACCCAGTTCTGCATCGACAGCACCTGCCGCGCCGCTGCCGATCTGGGCTTCAAACCATTGCTGGTAGCCGATGCCCACACTTGCATGGACACACCCGCACTACCGGCCCAAGCGATCATCGAGCACCACAACGCAACCCTCGGCGCGGCGTTCGCGCGGTTGATCAACACTGCCGACGTTGCCTTCTGACGAAGCGCCCGCGCGCTCCCCGTATCAGCTCCTACACTGGCTGGTGCGGGGCAGTGCCGGCCATTGCCAAACCGCTCTGGAATCAGCACTCTGACACGACTTTCGCGACCGACACGCCGACGATCACAGGAGCCGAGCAATGCCCGCCACCGTTCTGGTACTGGTTGAAACCATCAATGACTACCTGCCCATTCTTGAACGACAGGGCTTTCACCTGATCCTCGCCCCGACGCCCGCCGAACGCGCCCAGGCCATTGCCACCCACGGCGCACGCATCGACGCGGTGCTGACCCGTGGCCCGCTGGGGTTGTACGCCGAAGAAATCGCCGCACTGCCCGCGCTGAAAATCATCTGCGTGATCGGCGCCGGCTACGAACAGGTGGACCTGCAAGCCGCCAGCAACCGGGGCCTGACCGTCACCAACGGCGCCGGCGTCAACGCCTCGTCGGTGGCCGACCATGCCATGGCGTTGCTGCTGTCGCTGGTGCGCGACATTCCGCGCTGTGACGCGGCCGTGCGCCGTGGCGAATGGCCGAAGATCATGCGCCCGTCCCTGGCGGGCAAGCGGCTCGGGATTCTCGGCCTCGGCGCGGTGGGAATGGCCATCGCCAAACGGGCGAATCTGGGCTTCGACATGGAGATCAGCTACCACAACCGCCAGGTGCGCAGCGATGTGCCCTACGCCTTCTGCTCGACCCCCACCGAACTGGCGCGAGCCTCGGACTTTCTGGTGGTGGCGACGCCCGGCGGCATCGGCAGCCAGCATCTGGTGACCCGTCCCGTGCTGGACGCACTGGGGCCCAAAGGCTTTATCGTCAACATCGCCCGCGCCAGCGTGATCAACACGGCGGACCTGATCACGGCACTTGAGCAACGGCGAATCGCCGGCGCCGCACTGGATGTGTTCGACCACGAGCCCCGGGTGCCGGACGCACTGAAAACCCTGAGCAACGTGATTCTCACCCCGCACGTCGCCGGGCTGTCACCGGAAGCCACCCAGGGCACCGTGGAGCTGGTGGGGAAAAACCTGGTGGCGTTCTTTGCCGGGGAACCGGTACTGACACCGCTGACACTGCCGCCGAAGCAGAACAACCAGCGCGTGCACTAAAGCACGCCGAGCAAGGTCCACAGCCGCCGCGATTCGGCGTCGGCCGAGATCAACTCGCCGAGCAGTTCGCTCAACGGCTTGTTGCCCCACTCCACCCCGCGCCGGATCAGGTATGGCACGGGGCTGTGAGGTTCGGTGCGGGCCAGGTATTCGGCGATCAGCAGCAATTGCCGATAGGCTTCTTCGCGGTTCGCCGGCTCACGAAAGACCTGCGCCGCCACGGGCGCTTCATCGACCGGCTGCGCCTCCACCACGGGGGCTTCGACAGGGGCAACCGGCGCCGGTTTTTGTGGGTGCATGGCGATGAACTCCTGAACCAGTTTCAGCAGCGCTTGAATGATCTCCTGCAAGGGCTGCAACCCCGGCCCCTGATCGCCCAGATACATATCGCTCCAGGCGTTCAGACGCTGCAGGTGTTGCTGGCTCAGCAGCAGGTTGCCCTGTTGGCGCAGCCAGAATGCCAATGGCGTGGCGCGCACCTGATCGCCGAGTTTCTTCTGTTCATTGCGTGCGGTTTCCGCCGAGGCCTTGGCATTCTTGCTGTCGTTGACCTGCACCTGCTGCACCTGCAAGCGGCGCCAGGTTTCCAGGTTGTATGCCTCGAAATCGCTGTTGTGCGAACCGAACAGCGGCACCCGGGTCAGCAGCACCTCACTGTACCGACGCACCAGCCACTCCAGCGGAATCACCCGCCACGACTGATCACCCTCCTCGGCCTGCGGGTGCAACTGTTCGGGATAGCGCTCACACAATCCGGCGATCAGCGCCAGGCTGCCGGGCAATCCGTCCAGCCCTTGAAGGTGCAGCCAGGCCTCGCCGAGCCAGGCGCTGAGCATCAGGTCCTTGCTGCGCTCGATCAGCAACGTCGTGGTGAGTTTTTCCACTTCCGGCCAGTTCGCCTGTTTCAGCGTCGATTGCCAGACCCCGGTCGGCAGGCTCGCATCGTCCTCGCGACGCAGGTCGCGCAATTGATCGAACTCGCGTTCGTAACGCAGATCCGCACCACACGGCGCGTCGGCGCTGATCGGTGCGAGCAACTGATCGATCAGGTCCGGCATGGTTGCAGATAGCAGGCTCACAGGCCCTCCTCGCGAGATTCAATGGCGGCGGTGGTGCCGGTCGCCTGAAACGGCGAACGCGGCGCACGGGTCGGCAACGGTGGAATCGACAACGGCAGTTTCGAACCCTGGCTCATCAACGACAGGCGCACGAACATCCGGGTGAACTCCGTGGTGACACTGTCGTTGAACGCGGTGACCGGCAGGCGCAGGGTCAGCGGAAAGTCCGTGTAATCCATGCTCGGCTGACGCTGCACCGAGAAGTGCGCGCGCATCAGCCGCAGCAACGACCATGGCCCGCCGTACTCCCAGCCCGCCTCCATGTCCCGCACCACCAGGTTCGGTTGCAGCGGATCGTTGACCGGGCGCTCGCGACCGTTGCGCGCCCAGCGCAGGGTCAGGCGGATCGGCTGGCCGACCATCCAGCGCAGGTTCGTCTGCTCGGCAGTGGGATAGCTGATCTGCTGACTGCCCGCCAGCAAGCCTCCGGCGATCACCTGATCGGCACCGCGCTCATCGTCGCGGTCGGTGCGCCAGCGAACGTCCATCTCGACACCGAGAATGCCGCTCTTGTCGCGTACGAACAGCGGGGTCAGCCACAGGCTCGCCTGCTTCAAACGGTTGAGAAAATCTTCCGCCGCCAGTCGTTCCGGGGTCTGACTCAGCACCAACCCGGCCTGGGCGACCGGCAAGCGTTTGTCGATGATTTCCAGAAAATGCTGCACCCGCGCCGGGTCGGCATCCTGCGCCTGCAAACCGTTGGCAAACGGGAAGCGATCGGCCAGGTACTGATTGAAATAGTTGGCCAGTTCATTCCACGCCGCTGCTGCCTGTTGCTGTTGCAGGTACTGGCAACGCTGCATGGCCGACTGTTGCAATTCCACCGCACGCATTGCCAGAGTGCCGCGCCCGCCCGCCAGATTGGCGGTTTGTAACACCTGTACGCAGGAGCCGGTGTCCATCTCGATGAAATCGCGGCTGACCAATTGCTCGATCTGTGCCGGCGAACTGGCCGGGTTCGAATCCTTGTACTTGAGCAGTTCGTCGTTGAGCGCGCTGAACTGGGTCACCCGTTCGTAATCCAGCGCCGACAGATTGCTCTGCTGGGTCATCAGCCATTGCAATGCCGACGTGCGCCGCTCGGTGATGCCGAGCATGGTGTTGAATTGCTGCTTGAGGCTCAGCTTCAAGTCCTGCACATCGCTGGCGCCGTACAGCTGCAAGCCGAGGTTTTTCGAGCCGTCCCACTGGCTGATTTCAGTCCGTCCGCCGAACAGCGGTTGTGCGGTGATTTCATCCAGACCGTTGACGATCTGCGCCATGGCCCGACGGTTCAACGCACCTTGCAGACGTGCCGCCAGATCGCTGCGATGGACTTCGACAAACGCCTTCTGCAAAGCCATGGCCTGCTCAGCCTGCACATTGAACACCGCATAGGGATGAGTCTGGTCGTTGTGATCTTTCAGGCTCAGCCACATGGCCTGCGCCGCCGCGCCTTCAGCCGCTTGCAGCAGCGCACCGCGATAAGCCGGGGGAATGCGCGGCAGTTCTTCGGCGACATAACTCTTGTAGCTGGCGAAATAGTTGAGCGAGGTGTTGAGATCGTCGCCATCGACGGTCTGGCCTTGCAGGTTGACGTTGTCTTCGGTGGCGCGCATGGCGATGGACACGAAGTCGCGCTTGAACAGCGCCTGCACCGCGTTATTGAGCTTCACCACCTGATCCTGCAACGCCAGTTGCCCGCTGCCCTGCTGCACCAGCAAGTTGCCGCGCGAACCGACCTGAGCGATCCACTGATCGCGGAAACTCTGCTGCAACTTGCCCGCCTGGGCGTCGAGTTGTTGCTCCACCGCAGGCCCGAGCAACGTGCTCTTGCGCACCTTGTCGAGAAATTCGCGGTAGCCCGGCACCAGTTCCTGACCCTTGCCGCGGCTCCAGGTCGAATTGGTCAGGGCGATCGCCGCTTGCAGGTCGTCGATCAGCGCGCGCAGGTCTTCCAGCTCGCTGAGGCTGTTGCCACTCCCGGCCTCAAGCTGTTCCAGGTGCAGCTTGAGGTAGCCGGCCTTGCTGACAAAGTTGTCGGCCAGAAAATACTGATCGAGCCAGCGCTCCATCAGCCCGTTGAAGTTGCTGACGATCAGCGGCCGCTCGACACTCAGATCCAGCGCCTGCAAATCACCATTGTCCCCTGCCGCCAACAGCCGGTTGTAATAAGCGGCGTGGGGCACCGTCGCCGCGTTGAGGTTGAGCGACAGCGCGTTGTTGCTCAGTTGCACCAGATCGTCCAGCGGTGCCCGCTGATTGTTCTGTACCTCAGCGAACAACTGGTTCTGCTGCTCCAGGCGCAGCGCCCGGTCCACCAGGTCCGTGGCCTTCTGGTAGTTCTGCCACTGGGCCGGGTCTTCGCTTTCGACGCTGTTGCGCCGATCCGCCACGCGGATCGCTTTGATCTTCGCCAGCTCCGCCACCAGCAACGCATGCAGCGGCTGAACCATATGACGCTGGGCAGCCTGGAACACCGCCCGTTCGATCTTCACGTCCACAGAGGAAATCCACGAAGACGGAAACGCCAGCGACACGTAGTGCCAGTGCGGCGCTTTTTCCAGTACCCGCCAGAAGCTCTGCACGTTGCGCCGGGTCGGCTCGACGCGGTGCGCCTCGTCGGTGACCGTGACGTAGCTCTTGTGCGCGCCTTGCATCAGCCGCGCCAGTTCGTGGGCATCCTTGACCGACTGGTTCCACACCCAGAACATCGCCAGTGCCCAGACGACGCCGACCACCAGCGCCACGCCGGCCGTCAGCCGTTGCCAACGCTGACGCAGGCGCAACAGGCGCGGCACTCCCAGCGCCAGACCACGCTCACCGACCAGGCGCTGGCGCCACAACTGACGCATGAACACACTGCGCTGCAAGCCGCTGTCATCGGCGCTGAACCCGTCGAGCGCATCCTCGCAGGGTTGATTGGCGCTGAAATACACACCGCGAAAACACGGTGCCTCGCCCTGCGCGTTGCCCTGAAACACCGGCTCAAGCACGTTTTGCAGACCCCGTCGCAGCGTTTCGAGACGCTCCGGCAAGGCATACAGGTCAGCACTCAAATGCCCGGACAAGGTGCCGAGTTCAATCACTGCTTCGGCGACGGCGCGGTGCAGGCGATCCAGCGCCTGATCACTCCACTGCCCCTGCCACACCGCATCCCGCGCAAACGGCGATGACCAGCCCAGGGTGCGTTCGCGTGCCTCATCAGGCAGCGCACTGATCAGGTCCTGAAACCCCGGCAGTTCCTCAAGCCCGGTGACGATCACGTACACCGGTACACTCAGGCCAAAGCGCTGCAGCAGATCGATGAAGCGTCGGCGCGCCGCAAGCCCCAACTGCGTCGCCTGTTCCAGATTGCCCAGGCGACTGACCGACACGGTCCAAATCACCCCGTCGAGCGGACGCTTGCTGCGCAGGCGCAGGATCAGCCCGAGCAGTCGCCACCAGCCGCCACGCTGCAGATGCATGCCGTCTTCCGGCAGAAACAAGCCTTGGGGCACCACCAGCACCGCACCTTCCGGGTCCGACCACCAACGGCCGAACCAGGCCGGTTTGTCGGTGGGTTGCAGGCGCCACTCAGTCACCAGTTGCGTGCCCTGGACCTCATCACCGAGCATCAGCAACCATGGCAACTGATAGCGATCGTGAGTGCCCTGCTCTTGCTCCATGTGCCGCACCGCAAGATAGAAGCTGCGGATCGCCGCGCCGCTTCGAGTGCGCAGCCACCACACCGCCACACCGACGATCACCAGCAGCAACAGCACCGCGACCACCCACGCGACGATCGACAAGGTACTCATGAGTCTTGCTCCGGCGCCGCCATCGAGTCGGTGGTTTGCAGCACCGGTTCCAGTTCGGAACGAATGTCGCTCCACAAGAACTGGCCGACCCCGGTCAGCAACAGCACCATCGCCAGAATGCCCAACGCCAGACGAAAACCGTCCGGCAACGCCGTGCGCACCGGCAGTTGCAGGGGTGCGACCAGCGACGGCTGGACCAGTCGTTCGCTGACATCGTCGTAACTGGCCTCGTCCTGCCAGGCAAAGGTGAACAGCGCCAGCCGCCACTTTTCCAATTGCGCCTGACTGTGCTCGCCACGCAGACGCCCATGGAAACCGAGGATCAGACATTGCAGGTAGACGTTGGCGAGGTCACGGGTGGTGGGTTGTTGTTCATCGAGAAGGGTTTGAATCGCCGCCGGCACTTGCTCACCCGCCTGACGGCTGGAATACAGGCGCGACTCCAGCGGTTTGTCTTGCCAGGCGCCCTGGCCCGGCCATGGGCTGAACAGCAGGGTTTCATCGACCAGCGCAACGAAGGCGTACACCAGCGCCTTGACCTGTTCGGTCGCCGAGTCGCCGACCCGCGAAAACGCCGTACGCCACAAGCGCTGTGAAGCCTGGGTGGACAGCTCGACCACGGTTTCGACCAGCGCCGCATCGTCCTCGATGTCCTTGGGCAATTGAGTCCAGTCCAGTTGCCATTGCTGCCACGTCTGACGGAACGCGCTGCTCAACGGTGCGTCCTGCAACCCAAGGCTTGCGGCACTTCCTTGCGACATACGGCGTTCCTTGTGTGATCAGGCACTTTCACTGTTCTGGGCGACAAACAGCACCACTTGCCACGGACTGCTGGTCAGCCGGGTGGCCGGCGCGGCGATCATCAGCGGCAATTGCGCGTCGAACCAGTTGCCTTCGGCCGTCACCACAAACAGTCGGGTGTCGTCGCCGACGCTGTAGGCCACTTGCTCACTGCGGCTCATCGCCTGATGCATCAGGCCGCTCATGCGCTGGCGGCTGAGCAAGGCGATGTGTGGCGCCGAGGCGATGATCGCACCGCGCAGCCACTCGCCGGCCGCCTGCTCGCTGGCACCGTTGGGCATGCGCAGGCCGATGACCAGCCGCTGACTGGGCTGCTCGTCCGGCAACTGAATGGAAAAACTGTGTTCGCTGCGTTCGAAAGCGATGCTGCGGTAACCGGCGCGGATCAGCTCCAGGGTGGTTTCCAGCCAGTCCAGCAGCGGCTCGTAACCGCGCTGCAACTCGAAAAAGTCCAGCGGCGCGAACGACGGCACGCCCGCCAGCGGATCCAGCGCCGACCACGCGCCGGCCAGCCCCAGCAACTGCACGTACAAACCCTGCGGATGGGCAATGCGGCTGTTCAGCGACCCTTCGACTTCCGGCAGTCGCGTCCATAACGCGGTCAGTTGGCGGCGAATCTCCAGCGCATCGTCCTGATTGCCGGACTGTTGTGCCTGACGCAGACGCCCGCCCAGGAACAGGCATTTCTCCCGGGCTCGCGCGCAGAGCCCGGCAATGCGCCGACCCAGCGGCGACTCCGGTAACAGGATCGGCGTCGGTGGTGTGTAGGGCAGCGGCAGAAAACCGCCGCCCTCCTTGCGGATTTTCAGCAGTGGCAGGCAGATCGAATCGGCCTTGTTCAGTTGCGTGCACAGACGCGGGTTGGGTCGCCACACCGTAATCGATTCGGGGAATTCGCCGCTGGTGAGATCCGGCAGTGCCTCGCCGACCACCGACTGCAATCGCCCCTTGAGCGGCAACAGTTGACCGGCGCGCCACAGCGGACTGATCGCCAGGTAAACGGTGACGGTCGCATCGTCGGTTTCGTTGATCGACGGGCCGACATCCAGCTCCAGCAACGGCCCGACTCCCGCCTGCAGATTGACCGGCAAACCGTCCGGCATCGTCCCTTGCAACGACAGCACCCGCACCACCCCGGCACTCATCGCCGAAGGGTCGAACTCCATGTGGCCGACACCAAAGAACCACGGGTTGCACGCCTGGGCCAGATGCGCGCCGAGCGCCTCGGCCCGCAGGCCCTGCAACTGAAAATGCTGTGGCAGCAATTGCATGCCTTCATGCCAGCAGACCGCGTCAGGTAGCAGACTCATACGACTCCCTTCGACTGCACCGCGAACCGGCGGCGGACGGTGTTTTTTTCAGTTTTCCTTGCTGACCAGGCTCATCTCGCGGCTGTCGAACTTGAGCCAGGCATCGCTCTGATCGTCCAGCCGCAAGCGGTGCGCTCCGGGTGTGTTATAGCTGGCGAAGACTAAAAGTCCAGCCGCCCGCTTGCCCCCCAACGGGAAGGGTTGGCGGTCGATGAATTGCCCCGGCACCAGCTCCAGTCCCCACACGCTCATCAGCTGACGATAGTCGCGCTGGTACTGCTCGCGCCCGGCGAACCACTGCTGGGCGCTGATGCCCGACAGTTGTTTGAGCAGATCCGGGTCGTTGACCGCGATGAAATCCACGGCGATCGGTGTGTCGTCATTGGCCTTGGGCGCGACGTCGAGGGTCAGGCTGTCGAGGTCGACTTTCGGCCCGAAGAACGAACAGCCCGCAAGCAGCGCAAACCCGAGTGTTAGAAAAAGTCGTGCAGACAAAATGAATTTTCCTTTTCGCGAGACAGTCCAAAAATGTTTTTCGCTTGCATTTTTATAGACCTGTTCTAGCGTCTTGGGTAGTTCGGTTCCTACAGCCGAATGTGGAAGGTTTGTCAAAGGAACGACAGGTCATCTGCCTCCCTTTCTAACCTGTGGTCCAGCAAGGGAAAGCGATGAACGGGCCTCCCCGATGCATTGCGCCCGCTCATCGCATCGGAGTCCGCCGACATGGCAGAAAGTACCCAGCACAAGCTCGACCGGGTTCGCCCGCCTCGAGTGCAAATCACCTATGACGTCGAAATCGGCAACGCCATCGAGAAAAAGGAATTGCCGCTGGTCGTCGGGATCCTGGCCGACCTCTCGGGAAAACCGCTCGAACCATTGGCAAAACTGACTGAGCGACGTTTCACCGAAATCGACCGCGACAACTTCAACGAAGTGCTCGCCTCCATCGGCCCCCGTGCCACGCTGCAAGTCAACAACACCCTCAGCGGCGACGACAGCAAGCTGAACATCGAACTCAACTTCAAACACATCGACGATTTCGACCCGGTCAAGGTGGTGGAGCAAGTCACCCCGCTGCGCCGCCTGTTCGAAGCCCGTCAGCGCCTGCGCGATTTGCTGACCAAACTCGACGGCAACGATGATCTGGACAAGCTGTTGCGCGATGTCATCGCCAACACCGAAGGCTTGCAAGAGATCAAATCGGCCCGCCCGGACACCGCTACCCCGGCAGCTGATGCCGAGGCTCCGGCCGAACCGCAAGCCTGATCGTCCACCTGACCGAGGAAGAATTCGCCATGCCCGCCGCCGCCCAGAATCAAGCCAGCGAAAATGCTGCTGCCGAGACTTTATCCCTGCTTGACCGGATCATCGCCGAGGGCCGCATGGCCCATGACGACAGCCAGCAGGACTACGCCCGCGACATGCTCGCGGAATTCGCCACCCAGGTACTCGACGAAGGCATGGCCATCGACAAGGACACGGTGGCGATGATCAACGACCGTATCAGCCAGATCGACGAGCTGATCAGCGCCCAGCTCAACGAAGTGCTGCATCACCCGGACCTGCAAAAACTCGAAGCGTCCTGGCGCGGCCTGCACATGCTGGTGCAGAACACCGAAACCAGCACCCGGTTGAAACTGCGTCTGCTCAACGTGACGCAGAAAGAGCTGCAGAACGACCTGGAAAAAGCCGTCGAATTCGATCAGAGCGCCCTGTTCAAGAAGATCTACGAAGAGGAATACGGCACCTTCGGTGGCCACCCGTTCAGCCTTTTGGTCGGTGACTACACCTTCGGCCGCCACCCGCAGGACATCGGCCTGTTGGAGAAACTGTCGAACGTCGCTGCCGCCGCCCACGCCCCGTTCATCGCTGCCGCCAGCCCGCGTCTGTTCGACATGAACAGCTTCACCGAACTGGCTGTGCCGCGTGATCTGTCGAAAGTGTTCGAGAGCCAGGAGCTGATCAAGTGGCGCTCGTTCCGTGAGAGCGAAGACTCGCGCTACGTCTCGTTGGTGCTGCCGCACTTCCTGCTGCGCCTGCCTTACGGCCCGGACACTTCGCCGGTGGAAGGCATCAACTACGTCGAAGACACCAACGGCACCGACCACAGCAAATACCTGTGGGGCAACGCCGCGTGGGCGCTGTCGCAACGCATCACCGAAGCCTTTGCCAAGTACGGCTGGTGCGCGGCGATCCGTGGTGCTGAAGGTGGCGGCGCGGTCGAAGGCCTGCCGGCGCACACCTTCCGCACCAGCTCCGGCGACCTGTCGCTCAAATGCCCGACCGAAGTGGCGATCACCGACCGCCGGGAAAAAGAGCTCAACGACCTCGGCTTCATCGCCCTGTGCCACAAGAAGAACAGCGACATTGCGGTGTTCTTCGGTGGCCAGACCACCAACAAGTCCAAGGTCTACAACACCAACGAGGCCAACGCCAACGCGCGAATCTCGGCGATGTTGCCGTACGTGCTCGCGGCCTCGCGTTTCGCCCATTACCTGAAGGTGATCATGCGCGACAAGGTCGGCAGTTTCATGACCCGCGACAACGTGCAGACCTACCTCAACAACTGGATCGCCGACTACGTGCTGATCAACGACAACGCGCCGCAGGAGATCAAGGCGCAGTACCCGCTGCGCGAAGCACGGGTGGACGTCACCGAAGTCGCCGGCAAACCCGGTGCCTATCGCGCGACCGTGTTCCTGCGGCCGCACTTCCAGCTGGAAGAACTGACGGCATCGATCCGCCTGGTCGCCACGCTGCCGCCTCCGGTAGCCGCCTGACCCGCATACGCCCGCAGGATGTTCCTGCGGGCGCTCCCCTGTTTGTCTAGCGCGACACCTTTCAGGAGTTTCAAGCGATGGATGCAATCATTCTCGACCTCGGCGGCGACATCAAAGGCGACAGCCTGCTCGAGGGCTACAAGGACAAGATCGAAGTCATGTCCTACAGCCACAACGTGGCGATGCAGGTGACCAACGACGTCAGCAACTCGGAGCGCACCTCCGGCCGCCCACACATCGGCGAGTTCACCCTGACCAAGTTCGTCGACAGCTCGACGCCCTCCCTCAACGAATATTGCTGCGCCGGCAAACCGATCCCGGAAGCCAAGATCACCATCGGCCGCAACGCCGCCGAAGGCAGCGGGCAACTGATGCCGTTCATCATCTACACCCTGACCAACGTGGTGATCTCCAACGTCAGCGTCAGCGGCGGCACCGGGGGCAAACCGGTGGAAACCCTGTCCCTGAACTTCACCAAGATCAAATGGGAACTCACTGCGCAAAAAGACGACGGCACCAAGGAAGGCACCGCCGGCACGGTCTGGGACCTGGCGGCCAACAAGGCCAGCAAGTAACCGGACGCCCTCGCCATGGCTGGCACCGGCATCCGCGCACCGCTGTTCGAACGCCTCGCCTGGAGCGAGGCCGACGAGCCGCCGGAGTTCGATCGGCAGGATTTGCTCGACTCGGTGCACACCGAGCTCGGGCGCCTGTTCAACACCCGCCGCGGCCCGCGCACATTGACGGTGCCCCCCAGCGTGATCGACTACGGCATCGCCGACTGGAGTGCCCTGCAACAGCAGCGCAGCGATGACCGCCGTCGCCTGGCGCGGGACATTCGCGAGGCCATCACCCATTTCGAACCGCGCCTGCTGCTGGGCGAGGTTCAGGTCAATCCCCTCCCCGATCAGCCACAGCGATTGAGCATCCGTCTGCTCGGCAAGTTGCGCAGCGGCTCGCAGCACTGGCCGGTGGCCTTTGTCATCGAGCCCGGCAACGAAGGGCTGGAGGTGCGCCATGAGCGACTCGATTGACCCGCAACTGCTCGACTATTACCAACGCGAACTGACCTGGTTGCGCCACGCCGGCAGCCAGTTTGCCGAACGCTATCCGAAAGTCGCGCGGCGGCTGGAACTGTCGCCCGGTGAATGCCCGGATCCGCACGTCGAGCGATTGCTCGAAGGCTTCGCCCTGCTCGCGGCGCGCCTGCAACGGCGTCTGGATGACGACTACGCCGAGTTCAGCGATGCGTTGCTGGAGCAGCTCTATCCCTTGGCCGTGCGCCCGCTGCCGTCCTGCGCCATCGTGCAGTTCGAGCCGGACCCGAGCAAAGGCAAACTCGACGGCGGCTATCCCCTGCCCCGGGACACACCGCTGTTCGTCACCACCAGCAAGGGCGAAAGCATTCACTTTCGCACCAGTGCCGCCGTGCGGCTGTGGCCGATCGAAGTGACTGAAGCGCTGCTGCTTGGCAGCGACGAAGCCCAGGCGCTGACCGGCGTGGCGCAGTCCCGTTCGGCCTTGCGCCTGAGCCTGCGTTGCCTGGGCGAAAGCCAATGGTCCGAGCTGGAGATCGACAGTTTACGCATTCACTTGGCCGCCTCACCCGTGATCAACGCCGGGCTCTATGACTTGCTCGGTGCCCACGCGGTGCAGGTACTTGCAGGCTCGCCAGGGAGTATTCCGGCGAAGGTGAAGGGACTGCCGCAGATCGTCGGGTTTGCCGACGACGAAGTGCTGCTGCCGGACGAAGACGGCGTACACCCGGGCATGCGTCTGTTGGCGGAATACTTTGCCTTCCCGGAAAAATTCCACTTCTTCGACCTGCCGCTTGCCGGCGTTTCCAGCGACAGCCAGACGCTCTATCTCTACATCGTTTTCGACCGTGCGCCGGCCGGCCGACTGCACTTGCAGGCCAGCGACATCGCACTGGGCTGTGCGCCGGTGATCAATCTGTTCCCACGCACCTCCGAGCCGTTGCGCCCCGATGGCACCCGCAGCGAGTACCGACTGGTCGCCGACAGCCACCGGGAAAACAGCGTCGAGATCCACAGCATCCGAGGCGTGCGCGCCAGTTCCAGTGCCGGCGTGCAACGCCTGCCCGCCTATTACGGCAGCCAGCACAGCGGCGGCGATCAACAGCGTTACTGGCATGCGCGGCGAGTCAGTGGCCAGTCGCCAAACCGGCTCGGCAGCGATCTGTTGGTCAGCGTCGTCGACACCCGTTTTGAACCGCAAACCGATCTGCCCGACTACAGCCTCACGGCCGAACTGCTGTGCACCAACCGGCATCTGGCACAGAGTCTGCCGGCCGGTACGCCGCTGGGATTCGAACGGCCGGGCCCGGTAGCGTGGGCACGCCTGCGCAATCCTCCGAGCCCGCAGAGTCTGCCGCGACTGGACGGCGATTCGCGCTGGCGGCTGGTGTCGCAACTGACCCTCAATCACCTGTCGCTGGTCGAAGGGCCACAGGCGCTGGACGCACTGAAGGAAATTCTTCATCTGCATAACCTGCGCGATGAAGCCAGCGCCCTGCGCCAGATCGAAGGCTTGCTGAGCCTCGCTTGCGAACGGGTGATCGGCCACGTCGGTGCCGATGCCTGGCGCGGCTGGCGCAACGGACTTGAAGTGCAGTTGCAGCTTGATCCGCAGCATTTCGTCGGCAGCAGCGCGGTGCTGTTCTCGGCGGTGCTCGCGCAATTCTTTTCGGTGTACGCCACGGCCAATCGCTTTGTGCGCACGGTGCTCATGCAGGCGGACAAGGAGGTCAAGGCATGGCAACCCCAAGCCGGCACGCCCCTGTCGCTCTGACACTCGGTCAGCGACTGCGCCGCGATCCGCAGGCCTTCGAATGGTTGCAGGCGTTGCTGTTGCTGGAGCGCGAACAGCCGCAGGCCGACTCCCTGGGTTCCGGTACGTCGCCGCAGGCCGAAGCGTTGAAATTACGCGGGCCGTTGACGCCCGTGTTCGCCGCCAGCCAGATCGAAAGCCTTGAGGAAAAACCGGGCGAGCCGCTGACCCTGAACACACCGATGTTCGGCCTCGGCGGCCCCGACGGCCCGTTGCCTTACGCCTATCAGGAATGGCTGCAACAACGGGCCCGGGCCAAGGATCACGCGCCCGCCGAGTTCCTCGACCTGTTCCAGCATCGGTTGCTCAGCCTGCTCTACAAGGTGATGCGCAAACACCGGATCGCCCTCGGCTTTACCACGCCCGGCGCTTCGCCGGTGCAGGCGCAATTGCGGGCGCTGACCGGGTTGCTGCCCAAGTCGTTGCAGGAGCGCCAGGCGATTCCCGACTGCGCCGTGCTGGCCTGCACGGCGTTGTACGCCGATGGCCGCCGGTCGTTGGCGGGGTTCGCAGCTATTGTCCGCGAGCAATTTGCCGTGCCGGTGGAGCTGAGCGCCTATGAGGGCGCGTGGCGTGAGATTCCGGCCGCCAGCCGCAGCGTCATGAAGGCTGGCGGGCGCAATCTGCAACTCGGTCGTAGCGCTGTCGCCGGTACTCGGGTCTGGGATGAACACGCCGGGATTCGCCTGACGCTCGGCCCATTGTCCTCGGCGCAGGCCGGGCGCTTTTTGCCGGACGGTGAAGCGCACCCGGCACTGGCGAGCCTGGCGGCGCTGTATTTCGGCCCGGATCTGGACGTGAAACTGGTGATGCTGGTACGCGGCGCCGGGCCGATGAAACTCGGTCGCCAGACCCCGGCGTTGTTGAGCTGGAACGGCGGTTTGCAGCGTCAGGCCAGCCTTGCAGTACAACGGATCGAAACCCGTCTTCGTCAGCTGGAGATCACCTGAAATGGAACTGGCCAGCCTGATCGGACGCCTCAACCCGGACAACCGCCGCGCCCTCGAACGCGCCGCGCAACGATGCCTGCAACGCGGGCATCACTTTGTCGAGATCGAGCATTTGTTGCTGGAGTTGCTCGACATCGAGGGCGGAGACTTTGCCTTTCTGCTGCCGCGTTTCGGACTGGAACGGGATGCGCTGACGGCTGAAATCAACAAGGCGCTGGACCTGTTCAAGGCTGGCAGTACCCGCACGCCGGCACTGTCTTCGCACACGCTGGGATTGCTGGAAGATGCGGTGGTGCAGGCCAGTGTGCTGGGGATCGACAGCATTCGTTCCGGGCTGCTGTTGCTGGCATTGATCGATCGCGATGAGCGCCGCAGTCTGTTGCTCAACAGTGCATCGTCACTGCTACGCATTCCAAAAGAAGCCCTGCGCGCGAACCTGCTGGAGTGGACGGAGAACTCCCGCGAGCACGCAGGCCCGCGCTCTGTCGCCTCTGGAAACCCTGCGCCACGGCAGGACTCGGTGCTCGATCAGTACACCCAGGACCTCACCGCTGACGCCCATGCCGGGCGCATCGACCCCATCGTTGGTCGCGACGGCGAGATACGTCAGTGCATCGATATCCTTTTGCGGCGCCGGCAAAACAACCCGATTCTGGTCGGCGCACCGGGCGTGGGCAAAACCGCCGTGGTCGAAGGCCTGGCACTGCGCATCGCTGCCGGGGACGTGCCGCCCTCCTTGCAGGAAGTCAGCCTGCGGGTGCTCGACCTGGGTCTGTTGCAGGCCGGGGCCGGGGTCAAAGGTGAATTCGAACAACGGCTCAAAGGTGTGATCGACGCCGTTCGTAGCGCCGACAAGCCGATCATCCTGTTCATCGACGAAGCCCATACACTGATCGGTGCTGGCGGTGCCGAGGGCGGCAGCGATGCGGCCAACCTGCTTAAACCAGCGTTGGCCCGAGGCGAATTGCGCACTCTCGCCGCCACGACGTGGATGGAATACAAGAAATACTTCGAGAAAGACCCGGCCCTCGCCCGCCGCTTCCAGCTTGTTCAGGTCGAGGAACCGGATGAAATCACCGCCGTGGAAATGCTACGTGGCGTCGCCGCCAAACTCGAACAACACCACGGCGTGCAGGTTCTGGATGCGGCGATCCATGAAGCGGTGAAACTCTCGCACCGCTACATCTCCGGCCGTCAGTTGCCGGACAAAGCCATCAGCGTCCTCGACACCGCGTGCGCCCGGGTCGCCCTCGGCCAGCACGACGTGCCGCCACCGCTGGAGAGCCTGCGCCATCGCCAGCAAAGCCTGAAAGAAGAAGTCGAACGTCTGCGCCGCGAACAAGCCACAGGGCTCGATCACCGCGAACGCATCACCTTGCTGGAAAGTGAATCGAAGACCAACGTCCAGGCGATCCGCGAACTGGAAACCCGCTGGAGCGAAGAGCGCGTCGCCGTTCGCGAACTGCTCGACACCCGTCGCGAATTGCTCGACCTCAGTGAACGCGCCGACAGCGACAAGCCCGACGAAGCCACCGACAGTCGCATTGATCATCTGGCAGCCGAATTGTTGCGGCTTGAGGCAGGCCTCGATGCGATTCGCCAGGACGACCCGCTGGTGCCCGAACAGGTCGACAGCAAAACCGTCGCTGCCGTGATCGCAGGCTGGACCGGCATCCCCGTCGGCAAAATGCTTGCCGACGAAGCCCATGCCGTGCGCACCCTCGGACAGCGCATGGGCTTGCGCGTGATGGGCCAGAAAACGGCACTCGCGACCATCGCCCAGCGCTTGCAGGCCTACCGCGCCGGGCTCACCGATCCGCAAAAACCGGTCGGTGTGTTCTTGCTGGTCGGCCCCACTGGCGTTGGCAAAACCGAAACCGCGTATGCGCTGGCCGATGCCTTGTACGGCGGCGAACGCAATCTGATCAGCATCAACCTCTCCGAATATCAGGAAGCCCACACCGTCAGCCAGCTCAAGGGCGCCCCTCCGGGTTACGTCGGTTATGGCAGTGGCGGCGTACTGACGGAAGCAGTACGGCGCAAACCCTATTCGGTGGTGTTGCTGGACGAAATCGAGAAGGCGCATCCGGATGTGCTGGAAGCGTTCTACAACGTCTTCGACAAGGGCTTGATGGAGGACGGCACCGGCCTGGTGGTGGACTTCAAGAACACCGTGATGCTCGCCACCAGCAATGTCGGCGCTGAACTGTTACTCGATACGCCCGTGTCACAGATCGGCTCTGAAGCCTTCAACGAGGCGCTGCACAAAGTCCTTTTGCAAGCCTTCCGCCCGGCATTTCTGGCACGCATGACGGTGGTTGCGTACCGGCCGCTGGATGAGGCGACGCTGGAAGGAATTGTGTTGGCGAAGCTGGAAAAACTGCGCGGGCGCTACAAGGCGGCGACCGGCAAACAGTTCGAGTTTGATGCAGGAATCGTCAAAGCAGTACTCGCCAAATGCAGCGCGGCCGGGGCGCGTGATGTCGAGAACGTGTTGATGACGCAGGTGACCGGGAAGTTAGCGGAATGGGTGCTGGAATAGCACCCTTCATTTGCAAGGAATCAAACGGGCCGAGCTATTCGTCATTCGCTGCTTATTTATTCAAAAGGCGTTCAACCATGGGCAATACCTCATCAAACTCAAAAAAGGCCGATCAGCCTGAAGCATTGCTTTCATTGCTGCGCACAAACCCTGAAGCCTTTTTCGGCAGCCATGCCCTGATTGTGCGAGGCGGCTCCGCCACCCCGGACTGCAGTGTTTCACCCGTCTCGACGGGCAATAAAAGTGTATTGCAATTGAACGCCACAGCGGCGGGCATCGATTGGTATATCCCCTATAAAAACTTTGACGCAGGTTCTATCGAGGTCCCAAAAGGGCAGGACACAGGCACGCTGGTTGTGACGTGTTCAATGAACGGTTGTGCGCTGTCCGTTCATGGAACGGCAACCGGCAACCGCTTCTTTCATGATGCCGACGGCAAACACATGCCCGATCCGTTACCTGAAGGTGTTGAGCCCCTCCCCAAGTTTCGCCGCACAGATGCAGACTTTTCCGGAAGCGACTCCACCGACCTCAGCGCATTTATCGTCAAAGCCAAACAGGCTGCCGAGGAAGGCGCGAAGGACATTAACAAGTTTGTGAAGACCTGGTTTGAACACACGGTTGTCTCGGTAAAAACCGATGCCGGCTGGTCGGTTTACCGCTGTACCGTATTGATGTGGGGATCTGACTACACGTGGCTTAACAAGAACGCGCCTTTACTGGGAACGTTCCTGGACTGACGCCTGGTAAAAGCAAACCGGACGGCAAGAGAACAGCTCCAAAGAATCAAACGGGAGTCAATGAGGCAGCACGTGGTAGACATAAGGAAAAGTCATCATGTTGAAAAGTATTCTCGAAAGAACAAAAACACACCTGATGATGAACATAGACACAACTCATTCAGGAACAGTTGACTTCGACCTGGAACGTCCGTCTTCCGGTCCGCAATACATGCTGGTCAACTCCGGCGGGCCTTATCGGGCCTACTACCTGGCGTGGCGTGAGGACAGCGGACTGTTTATTGACCTGCCTGCCGCCCCCACCGGAACCGACCCGATTGTTTTTCTTACGGCAAATCTCACGGGCTGTTGCGTAGGCATTCAGAATTACGGTGGTTTTATCAGGGTTCGTCATTACAACCTGGCGACTGAGGACGATCACAAACCGGTCTTCTCCCGTGATGATCTGGCCAGATACGGCACTAACATTTCCTGGTTATTGCCGGCGGACAAGTACAACGCGGCTACTCTGAACAACGCGACTTCCTATACGCATTTTGGCCCATGGACAGATGCTGTCATCTGGGGTGAATACGTGGCCCGATACTGGCCGTTCACCTCAAAGTGGCACTTCTACTATCAGGACGGCAATGCCAGTACTGTCGTTCATGAGTTGAACTATCAATAGCAGGCCATTTGATGCCCCGCTCCACCGACAGCAATACCACGCTCTCCCTCACCGCCCCCTCGCTGTCGGCGCTTTACCCCGATTCGCTGGCCGGTGACGAATCGCTCAACTCACTCGGCTCGCAAACCCTCAACGGCCTCAACGACGGCACCGCCCTCACCCTGACCAGCGCTGTCGCCACTCACGTTACCACCACCCTGCACAACGACGCCCAACTCCGTCCCTTCGACGCACTGGTCGCCGAAATCCGCCAACTCCCTGCCGACGCCACCGCCGAGCGCTATCAACTCGTATTGCGTCCGTGGCTCTGGTGGCTGACCCTGGCCAGCAACAACCGGGTGTTCCAGAACCTCGCCACTTCGGACATCGTCACCACGATCTTCAAGGCCCACGGTTTCACCGATTTCAAACTGTCGCTGACCGGCAGCTACACCCCCCGCGAATACTGCGTGCAGTACGGCGAAACCGATTTCGCCTTTGTCTCACGGTTGCTGGAAGAGGAAGGCATCTTCTGGTTTTTCACCCACGAGGACGGCAAGCACACGCTGGTACTCGGGGACAGCAATGATGCCTTCGTGCAGATCCCCAACGGTCCGAAGGTCAAGTATCTGGGTCAGCAAATGGGTGAACGTGAGCTGCACGGCATCCGCTCCGGCCAGGTGTGCGTGCAGGCTGTCGCGGGCGTGTATCGAGCGACGGATTACGAGTTCACCACGCCGACCACCTCGCTCTATGGCCAGGCGGAGGCCGTGGCCGGGCCGCGTTCGATCTACGAGCATCCCGGTGGTTACAACGCCAAGGCTCGGGGTGATGCGCTGACCAAGCAACGGGTCGACGGTTTGCGCAGTGAAGAGAAACGTTTCGTCGGCGAAAGCGATTGCCGCTGGCTGATCCCGGGCCACTGGTTCACCCTCGACGGCCATGACGATGCGAGCCTGAATATCGATTGGGTGGTCACGCACGTCACCCACGACGCCAGCCACGAAAGCTATCGCAACCGCTTCGAAGCGATTCCCAAAGCCACGCCCTTTCGCCCGCAACGCACCACACCCAAACCGCGCATGCATCCGCAGACCGCCCTCGTGGTCGGCAAGTCCGGGGAAGAAATCTGGACCGACGAGTACGGCCGGATCAAGTTGCAGTTCCCCTGGGATCGCGACGGCAAGAACGATGAAACCAGCTCCTGCTGGGTGCGCGTGGTGTTGCCGTGGAGCGGCAAGGGGTTCGGCATGCAGTTTGTGCCGCGCATCGGCCAGGAAGTCATCGTGACCTTTATCGACGGCGATCCGGATCGGCCGCTGGTCACCGGATGCGTCTACAACGGCGACAACGCCCTGCCCTATGCCTTGCCCGCCAACCAGACTCAATCAGGGATCAAGACCCAGTCGTCCAAGGGCGGCGGCGGTTTCAACGAGCTGCGTTTCGAGGACAAGAAGGATGCCGAAGAAGTGTTCCTGCAAGCGCAGAAAGACCTGAAGATCAACGTGCTCAACGACACCACCGCCACCGTCGGCCACGACGAAACCCTCACGGTGCAGAACGCCCGCACCCGCACGGTCAAGGAAGGCGACGAAACCGTGACGCTTGAGAAAGGCAAACGCAGCGTGACCATCCAGACCGGCAGCGACAGCCTCGATGTGAAGGACAGTCGCACCGTGAAGGTCGGCGCCGACCAGACCCACAGCACCGGCGGCAACTACACCGACAAGGTCACGGGCGATTACAGCCTGACGGTGGACGGCAACCTGACAATCAAGGTCAGCGGCACCCTCACGCTGCAAAGCGGCGGCAGTTTCACGATCAAGAGCGGCGCGGATCTGGCGACCTCCGCCAGCACTTCGATCACCCAGAAGGCCGGCACCGCCATGACCAACCAGGCCGGCACCTCGCTGGACAACAAGGCCGGGACAACATTGACCAATGATGCCGGCATCAGCCTGACCAACAAGGGTGCGGCCTCGCAGACCGTGGACGGCGGCGGCATGCTGACCATCAAGGGCGGGCTGGTGCAGGTCAACTGACACGGAGTCACCATGGCGATCATACCGCTGGATTTGCAGCAGGATGACAAACACCTCAAGGGGCGTCTGCAGGACGGGCAACTCGATGGTCCGTTGAGCATCAAGGATGACGGTCGCCAACAGGCAGACCTGAATTACAGTCAGGGCGAATTGCAGGGCACGTCCCTGCTCTATCACCCCAACGGCAAGGTGTCGGCGCAGATGCCGTTCGTGCGCGACAAACTGCAGGGCATCGCCAGTTTCTACGCGCCCGAGGGCTGGTTGCAGCGCAAGGCCACCTACCGGCGCGGGTTATTGCATGGCGAGGCGTTCAATTACTTTCCCGACGGACAAGTGGCGGAGGCCGAGTTCTATCGCGACGGCGTGCGTGAGGGTCGCTATCAGCGCTTTCACCCGAACGGCAAACCGGCGGTGGATGCGCGTTATCTGAATGGGCAGTTGATGGAACCGGAGCACGGGTTCGCCGAGGACGGGCGGCCGCTGGATGCCGATGGCAAGCCGATTTCCCGGGTGCGCTGGTGGTATCGCAAATGGACGGATCCGGCGCAGGCCTGACTCAGGGAATCAACATCTGCATCTGCCCCGGCATCACGATCTTGATCACCCCCGCCCAGTTGCACATCAACGTGCTGTTGGCATCGATCGCCGGCATCCCGCCCAGCAGCAAGGTCGGCGCGCCGCCGGGGATCCACGGCGAGGCGGTGGCGGGAATGCACGGCATCGGCGTCAACACACCCAGCGCTGCGGCAGTGGCGGCGGCGACCATCGGGTTGGCCATGCTCATGCACATGCCGAACGTGGTGACGTTGACCAGCGGAATGTGATCCATGATGTTCGCCGCCGGCATTCCGCCGGTCAGCGTGCGGTTGACCGGCAGCACGTTGAGCACTGCCGGCGCGGCGCCGAAACTGCATTGCAGGGTGGCGCTGGCACAGACTTGCGGGCAGCCCATTTCAAAGCTCCTTTCTGAACAAGGCATTCGCGCTAAACCTTAGTCGCCAGCGGCCCGCCGCGCACATTCCCAAAGGTGATTATCGTGCAACACGCTAACCTATAAGACCGAACCGCGCTTGTGACCGCCCGAGCGCGCCATTAGATTAGCCAATGATGTCTGGCCTCCAAAATAAGCAGAAGGGATAAGCATGGCGCTTACTGACCAGTCCACCCGTATCCGCTCTGGCGAAGAACTCGATGCCAGCCTGATCGATCCGTACCTCAAGGCGCACATTCCGGGCCTGACCGGCACGCCGCAGATCAGCCAGTTTCCCGGCGGCGCGTCGAACCTGACCTACCTGCTGGAATACCCGGATCAGGAATTCGTCCTGCGCCGTCCGCCGTTCGGCCACAAGGCCAAGTCCGCCCACGACATGGGCCGCGAATTTCGCATCCTCAACCAGTTGCGCGACGGCTTCCCGTATTGCCCGAAAGCCTACGTGCACTGCACCGACGATTCGGTGATCGGCGCCGAGTTCTACGTGATGGAACGGGTCAAGGGGATCATCCTGCGCTCGGACCTGCCACCGGAACTGGGCCTGGATTCGGCGAAAACCGAAGCCCTGTGCAAGAGCTTCATCGATCGTTTCGTCGAGCTGCACCGGGTCGATTACAACGCCTGCGGCCTCGGCGATCTGGGCAAGCCTGAAGGCTACGTCGCCCGCCAGATCAAAGGCTGGAGCGAACGCTACGAAAAAGCCCTGACCCCGGATGCACCGCACTGGGAAAAGGTCAAAGCCTGGCTCAACGACAAGATGCCGGCCGATCACCCGACTTCCAGCATCGTCCACAACGACTACCGCTTCGACAACGTCATCCTCGACCCGAACAACCCGATGCAGATCATCGGCGTGCTCGACTGGGAACTGACCACCCTCGGCGATCCGCTGATGGACCTGGGCAACACCCTCGCCTACTGGATCCAGGCCGACGACCCGGCACCGGTGCAACTGATGCGCCGCCAACCGAGCCACGCCCCGGGCATGCTGACCCGCCGCGAATTCGTCGACTACTACGCCGAGCGTTCCGGCATCCAGATCGACAATTTCGACTTCTACTACACCTACGGCCTGTTCCGTCTGGCCGGCATCGTGCAGCAGATCTACTACCGCTTCTTCCATGGCCAGACCCAGGACAAACGCTTCGCGCAGTTCATTCACATGAACAAACTGCTGGAGCACATGAGCCTGCAGGTCATTGCCAAATCCAGCCTCTGATGACGGCGTTATAACAAGGCTTACTACAAGGGAATCCCATGTCCAAGACTCAGTTGTTCGACCTCGACGGCAAGATCGCTTTCGTCTCCGGCGCCAGCCGTGGCATCGGTGAAGCCATCGCCAAACTGCTGGCCCAGCAAGGCGCCCATGTGATCGTTTCGAGCCGCAAACTCGAAGGCTGCCAACACGTGGCCGACGCCATCATCGCCGCCGGCGGCAAGGCCACAGCGGTCGCCTGCCACATCGGCGAAATGGAACAGATCAGCCAGGTCTTCGCCGGGATCAAGGAACAGTTCGGGCGCCTCGACATTCTGGTCAACAACGCCGCGACCAACCCGCAGTTCTGCAACGTGCTGGACACCGACCTCGGCGCCTTCCAGAAAACCGTCGACGTGAACATCCGCGGCTACTTCTTCATGTCGGTGGAAGCCGGCAAGCTGATGCGCGAAAACGGTGGCGGCAGCATCATCAACGTGGCGTCGATCAACGGCATTTCGCCGGGGATCTTCCAGGGCATCTACTCGGTGACCAAAGCCGCCGTGATCAACATGACCAAAGTCTTCGCCAAGGAATGCGCGCAATTCGGCATCCGCTGCAACGCCCTGCTGCCGGGCCTGACCGACACCAAATTCGCCTCGGCCCTGGTGAAGAACGACGCGATCCTGAAACAGGCCCTGACACAGATCCCGCTAAAACGCGTAGCCGACCCGAGCGAAATGGCCGGCGCCGTGCTGTACCTGGCAAGCGATGCGTCGAGCTACACCACCGGCGTGTCGCTGAACGTGGACGGCGGTTTCCTGTCCTGATCCGCTTCTGACGCAAACGAAAAGGCAGCCCAAGGGCTGCCTTTTTCATGCCTCCAGAACCTTCGGCAACTGCCAGCCAAAATGCACCGACAACAACCGCAACAACAAACACGCCGCCCCCGCCAGCAACGCCGCAGCCACTGGCGGAACCCCCAGCCTGCGCCCGATGATCAACACCGCTGCGCCGACAAACGCCGAACTGGCATACAAATCCGCCTGCAACACCACCGGCACCCGCGCCAGCACGATGTCACGCAGCACCCCGCCACCGACGCCGGTAATCGTGCCCATCAGCATGGACACAAACGGCGAGATCCCGAAATTCAACGCTTTCTGCGCCCCGGCCACGGCAAACAGCGCCAACCCCGCCGCGTCCAGCACGATCAAGGTCGAACCGGACCAGCCCAGCACCAGTTCATGAAAAACAAACGCCACCCCGCCCATGGCAAACGCCAGCGCCGGATAACGCCAGTCAGCCACAGCCTTGGGTGGTGTAGCGCCGATCAACAGATCACGGGTCACCCCGCCGCCGAGTGCGACGATAAAGGCAATCACCATCACCCCGAGCAGATCGAGCTGACTGCGCATCGCCGCAATCGCGCCTTCAACCGCAAACACCGCCGTGCCGACCAGATCGGCCACCAGCACAATCCACTCGACCCGCGCCTTCGACGGCGCGTGCGTTATTGAGTGACGCAACGAGTCTTGGTGATGTGTCGGGTTACCTGCCCGTCGGCATACATGTCACCGGCGACCTCGGTATTTTCCATCACCTGACAGGTGCGTTCAGGTGGCGGAGGCGGCGCGGCCGGCGGAGGGGGTGGAGGACTGGCACAGCCCACTAGTAAAACGGTGAAAAAAGCTAACGGCAACACGCGTTTCCCAGGATTGTTCATATTTCAACCCGCGGTAAATGGAAGAGCCACTCCCGCGACCGAATCGACCACGGAAGACCTAACCACTCATTCTTTATAGCCGACCGCCCCGCTTGCGCCAGTGGATTGGAATTCCGGACTATAGCTAAGCCATTTTTCGGCTCATATAACGCTGATACCCCTAAGATAGAAGGCAAGAATGTATGAGAGGTCTTGCCCGAATACGTAGGCTATTCAATAGTAACGCTATCTTGTGAGACGAAAAAATTTGCTAGTAGCGCCTTTTAAAAACTAGAATACTCATGGCAATGTGACATCTCGACCACCATTAACCTTGAAGTCAAAAGCCGAGACAGACTAAACGAGCTTTATATAAGGACGTATATGAAACACTTAAAATCAATCAGAGTCAGAAATTTAAGAAGCTTCGGCGAAGATAATGAACATATTCCACTTAAGAAAATAAATATTTTAGTCGGAAAAAATAGCTGCGGAAAAAGCTCGCTACTAAGGACATTTCCCCTATTAAGGCAATCAGTTCAAGCAGACACTAAAAACCCAATACTTTGGTATGGAAGCTTTGTTGATTTCGGAGACATCAAAACCGCTACCAATCTAAAGGCGAAAGAAATATTCTTCGACTTCAACCTAGAGGTATCCATACAGGAAGAAATTGATACCCTAGACCAAATGGCCTCTAACTTCATTAAAAAATTCAATCCCACTCAAAAGACCGCATCGAATAATTTCCCAATAAAATTTACACTTGGCATTAGTAGAGACACCCACCTAGACACTATAAACAGAATCAGCATCCAAACAGCCGAAACCACCATAGAGATACTTTATAAAGAAGAAACAGTAATAAGCATTGAACTAAAAGTCGGAGAAAAAACCCTATTCAAGGGATTCGAGGAGATAGAGATAATTGAAAAAGGAAACCTGATCCCTATTGATTTTTCCGACCGAAAAAAATCAAAAAACCTCTTTAGCTTTTGGCCAACGGAAAGGATTCGCTTTGTATTCAGAGAAATGCTTGCTGACTACGCCCTTGGAGAAAATGCACAAAACAAAAAAAGAGAACAACTAATATCCGCCGCAACCAGCATCAAGCTACAACCAAAAAACAAAACACACACCGAACTTAAAAAATTATTCAACAGTAACAAAAAACTACTATCTGACCTGACATCAAACAAAGAAAATGTAGTTGACGAATGCTTTAGTTATATCCTTGGCGCAAACTTACATAAATTCTTAAAAGCAATTGATTCCGCTCTCACAAATTTTTACTCAGGCGTGAAATATCTCGGCCCAGTCAGGGCTTCTGCTGAACGCTTCTATCGTTATCAAGACCTCCAAGTCGCAGAAGTAGATCATACGGGATCAAATCTTCCGATGGTCATTAATTCTTTAAAAAAAACAGAGCGCGCGCAGCTAAATACCTGGATACATGAAAATTTTGGTTTCGAATTACAACTTACAAATACAGGATCACACTACGCCATCGAAATCAAAGAAAGTAGTGCCTCTAACTTCCATAACGTTAGCGATATGGGGTTCGGCTATTCACAACTCCTACCAATTATTGTATCCATATGGCTTGAAAACAATATAAAGGTAAAAAAGGCACCCTTCCGCCCAAGTGATTCCCCTCAACTTATATTAGCTATAGAACAGCCCGAACTCCATCTCCACCCAGAACTTCAATACAAATTTGGACGAGCCATTGCCAAAATAGCAAACCTCCAGAACTCACAGAATTTTTGCTTTGTTTTAGAAACACACAGCAAGCACATTATCGATGCCATTGGCGAATGCATAGAAGAAAAGCAAATAAGCCTAGACGATGTAAACATCACCTTATTCGAAAAAGATAAAAGCGGCTTTACGAAAACATCGCACTCGACATTTAACGATTCAGGGTATCTTGTTAGTTGGCCAGCTGGATTTTTGTCGCCATGATCATAGTTATTAATGAAACAGGCGACCTGACAAAGTCACCAGAAAAACTGAAGGCTATAAACAATATTCTTCTAGCCTATGGTGAAGGAAAGCATGTGTTATGGATGCCTGCAAAAAAAATCGAAAGCCTTATTTCCTCCAATCTAATACACGGATATCAACTTCAAGTACTGCATGAACTCAAAGAGAACTCAAGACTTGCAAAAGCCTCCATAAACAGCTTCGACTTCTCGATAGAAGTAGACTTTACAGGAATAAAAAGCTTCGACTATTCAGAGCCTAACAAAATAACCATTAGCTATTCTTACTTCACTGACAGCGCATCGGTTCAACCACCAATATTCGTTGCAGAAAACCTCTCAGACGTGGAGTTTTATGAGCTAGGTGGCAAAGTCCACCTAAGAAATGAAAAACTACTCGGCATATATAATACAAAATTCAGGAAAGTATCAGGTGGAGGAAATCCAACAATCGAGTCATTTGAGTATCACCTAAATCAAAAAGATCTAATACTGTGCATATTGGATAGTGATAAAAAACATCCAAAAGAAGGAGCGAAGGATACAGCCTCGCGATTTTCTTCATATAAGTGCGGTTGGGGTCAAGGATACTGGCTTCATATCTTGGAATGTACCGAAGCAGAGAATCTAGTACCTTGGGCTATCGCAAAAAAAGCTCTCGAAAAAACAAATAATCCTGAGCTACAAAAATTCTCAGACATTTCCCCAGCCATCAGAAAATTTCTTGATCACAAAAAAGGAATTTCCATCAAGGAGGCTCTCGAACTCGACAAAACCCAGGGAGAAAAATACTGGGAAGACTTGCTCCCCAGCAACACTGAGCAGATCCTCGATACCTTTATCTGTGGTTCACTAGGCAATCATTTCTTAGATCATTCTATTGATCTTATGAAGTCCATGACAATACATAAGCTATCCGAAGCAATAGATAACGGACGAGACTCTGCATATCTAAACTTATCAAGAATGGTTGCTTCCTGGGGAGTATGCCTACAAAAACCGATAAGATAAAATCAAAACAGCACTCGATACAAAAGTGCACTAGCTAACAAACAGAAGTGCACTTCACACCACTCACGCATTATCAATCAACTTCTCATATACCGACAAGTAAATTACCGACATACCCCCCCCCAAAAAAACTGCCACCACAACACCCTCCACCCCCAACTAAATACTGTTGTATATTCTTCAGATATTACCGATCCCTTGTACAAAGAAAAAAGCGCAAGAGCACTATAACAAGTTACTCTCCAACTCATATCTCAACTCTTCAATTAAAGCCTCAATTGACTCTGGCGTACGCAGCGAATTCAGCCGCAATCCACTAATCACCAGATCCACCTGCCCCGACACCGGATGATAAAGCTTCACCGTCAATGAATGATCACCATCCACCAGACACTCACACGCGAGTGGCAAAAAACTGCGCTCAAGCTGCACTCGCAACTGTGCCAGATTCATCATATGGACCGTTCCTTTAGCTACTTCGAAGGGACGCTACACGGGCAAAAACTCGTATTGCACTCCAACAGACTAAGTAGCACGCCGCCCACTCTAAACCCCCATTTGCACCTTGAGAACTAGTGCATTTGCACCTTACCACTGCCCCCGACCACCCCCCGAAAACAACCCACGCTCCCGAGCCCAGACAATCGCCTCACTGCGACTGTGCACATCCAGCTTCGAATACACCGTCGCCACATGATTGCGCACCGTGTTCGGCGCCAGCTTCAACCGCGCGGCAATCTCCTTGTCCGCCAACCCCTCACAGATCAGCCCCAGCACATCGCGCTCGCGGGCGGTGAGATCGGTGAACGACACGCTCGGCAGTTGCGGCGAATTGACCTTCTTCACATTCGCCAGTTTTTCGATCAGCGTACGGCTGAACCACGAAGCATCCTTCATCACCTCTTCAATCGCCGCCACCAGCTCAAGCTCGGTGCGCTTGCGTTCGGTGATGTCCATCAGCACCAGCAGATAGCACACCGTGTCCTGAATGTTGACGGTGTCGGCGGACACCGCGCACTCCAGCAATTCGGCGTCTTTCTTGCGGATCCGCATATCGACGCGATCGACCCGACCGGTCTTCTCCAGCGCCGCCAGCAACCGGGCGCGTTCCGCCGGTTCATCGATGAATTCCAGTTGCGCGACGGTCTTGCCGAGCACGTCGTCGCTCTCGTAAGCCAGGGTATCGAGAAAGGCCTGATTGACGTCGATCAGCCGCTGCTCGTCGGCACTGCAAATCAGGATCGGCACCGGGGTCAGGCGAAAGGCCTTGGCGAACCGCTCTTCACTTTGGCGCAAGGCGACTTCGGCCTTGTGCCGAGGCTCCATGTCGACGAACGAAAACAGCATGCAGTCCTCGTCATTGAGCACCAGCGGCTGCCCCGCCACGATCACCTGCTTGCTGCCACCGTCCGGCAGACGCAATTCAGCCTGCATCTGCGGAATGGTCGCGACATCGCGCAGGCGCTGGATCGCCAGGTCCTTGCGCTCGGCCTGTTCGAGAATATCCAGTTCATAGGTCGAGGCGCCGATCACCTGATCGCGGGTGTAGCCGGTCATTTCCAGGAACCCCGGATTGACCTTGATGTAACGCAGATCGCTGAGGCGGCAGATCACTGCCGGCGCCGGGTTGGCATTGAAGGTTTTTTCGAAGCGCTGCTCGGCGTTGGCCCAATCGGTGACGTCGCTCATGATCAGCACCAACGACTCGGTCTCGCCGTCGCGGTCGGTCAACACCATGCTGCGCACGCTGTGCACCCAGGTGCGCTCCTCATCGCTGCGCGGGGTGACTTCGACCAGCACGTCGCTGAAGGTCTCGCCGGCGGCCACACGGCTGATCGGGTACTGCTCCAGCGTCAGCGTATGGTTGTTGCGATAACGCAGATTGAAACGCTCGACGTATTCCCCGGCGTTGTTGCCCAACTCGCCGATGCGACTGACGCCATGCATCGCCAGCGCCGCCTCGTTGGCCCAGAGAATCGTCTGGTCGAGTTCCAGCAGAATCACCCCGTCGGACAGGCCGGCAATGATCTGCTGCAACTGACGGCGATTGGTTTCGGTGGTCAGGACGTCCCGGCTCATTGGCTCTCCACAAATGCACGCATGTGAAGTTTACGACCGCAGGCCGTTGTGATCGTGCCGGGCAACTTTGTCCCTGATTATCGCGATGTGTGATCGACCAGTTCGCGCAGCGTATCCAGAAACAGCTTGAGCACCGGCGAGGCATCGTCCGCCCGATACGTCGCGCCGGGCCAACGGGTGATCCGCCGGCATCACCACGTGGATCGGCTCGTGGATCAGCAATTCATTGCGCAGCTGCGGGTCGTCATAGCCGACGCGAAACACGGATGGCTCGGCCCGGACGTCTGCGACGGTGCGACGATTGGTCTCGTCAGCTCCCACCGGCGGCGTTCGCGACTTTCGGCTTTCTCGACTAACGTTAGTACCTCATCGGATTGAGCCCCTGCCTGCTACACCGGGCTCTTGATCAAGGAGAGACTGATGACATCCAACCGCCTCATCGAACAGACCTATCGCACCTGGTCCAGCCCCATCCTGCTGGAGCTGAAAAAGCGCGAACACCAGATGGCGCCAGCCGAACGCCAGGCGCTCGAGAACGTGCTGGTGGAAAGACGATTGCTGGACGTTGGCAACCCGAATGGCGTTGAACGACGAAAAGGCGCGGCGAGTAAAACCGACAATCCCGGGTAATCACTTCACCCGCCTGAGTTTGCGTTCAGCCCCAGGCTCAGTAGTTCCTTGCGCAAGATCGAGGGCTTTAGAACCGCCAATCCAGCCTGCCATTCCATCGGCAGCAAACGACTCAACTTCTGCTGGCTGACCACGGGTTCGGCCAGCAAACAACTTTTGCGTTGGCTGATGCAGATGACGTTCAGCAACCAGTCATCACCCTGCCCGTCCATCCAGCGGCAAATCTCGCTGTGATACCTTTCGATCAGCGCGTCGGCATCCCATACGGTCATCTGCGCAAAAACCTCAGGCAACCGGCTTTCGGGTTTCATGCGTTTGAGATCGGCGGCCAATGCAGCCGACATGTCTGATTCGATGGCCGCCTGACATTCGAGGAAGTATTGCTCGGGCCAGTCCGCCGTGAGTTTCCCGTGTGGCGCGAGTTCGGCGTAGGCTTCGATGTCCGCCGTTGTGGTCATCTGCCCGGTGAAATTCAGCGTGTTGTCCAGAATCGCCGTGGCCAGCAGCGCGGCGCTTTGTTCGCTGATCTTCGAAATCAAACCTGCCGTTTCCCAACGTTGGAAAACCTGAGTTGCCGCCGCGCCGATCATGCGAATGTCGGCGGCAGATCCGAGTGTCTGTGCCCAATGGTCTTCGAAGCCCGGATGATGGTCGATGACTTCCACCACCCGATCGAGTGCGACCATCGGGTCGAAATGGTGGTAATCGGAGACGTCGACCAGCACGAACTCGTCGTTCGAAGTCGGGCGGTAATCGTGCAGCACCGCGCCCCAGCCGAGCACGGTGTTCGAAACGCTGGCGTTGGTTTTTGCGCTACTGACGGCGCGGGCGGGAATGCCTTGCAGGTTGAGCAGTTCTGCGTAGGCGATGCAGCAGGCGTAGGCGTCGATGTCCAGATACGCCGAGCCTGAGGTGATGACTTTGATGGGCGACATTGCGCGTCCCTGACTTCCTTTTCAGGGGCGGCAACGTCGCACGTACAGATGACAGTTTCAAGTCAGGCTGCGCGCTGCCCTCCCGCCACCGCCGCCGAAGCCGCCAGCATCGCCCGCAGCAACACTGCACAGCCGGCCGCCAGATCGTCCGGCGCGGCGTTTTCGATTTCGTTGTGGCTGATGCCGCCTTCGCACGGCACGAAGATCATCCCGGCCGGGCCGAGCTCGGCGAGGAAGATTGCGTCGTGTCCGGCGCCGCTGACGATGTCCATGTGCGACAGGCCCAGACCTTTGGCGGCGCCACGCACGGCTTCGACGCAGCCTTTTTCGAAGTACAGCGGCGGGAAGTCGGCGGTCGGGGTCAGTTCATAGCTCAGGCCGTGTTCTTCGCACGTCGCTTCAATGACTTGTTTTACCTCGTTGATCATCGAGTCGAGACGTGCCGGTTCCAGATGCCGGAAGTCGAGGGTCATGCGCACTTCGCCGGGAATGACGTTGCGCGAGCCGGGATAGGCTTGCAGGCAACCGACCGTGCCGCAGGCGTGGGGTTGGTGGCCGAGGGCGGCACGATTGACCGCGCCGACGATCACCGAAGCGCCGACCAGAGCATCCTTGCGCAGGTGCATCGGGGTCGGGCCGGCGTGGGCTTCGACGCCGCGCAGTTTCAGGTCGAACCACTTTTGCCCCAGCGCGCCGAGTACTACGCCGATGGTTTTCTGCTCGTCTTCAAGGATTGGTCCTTGTTCGATATGTGCTTCGAAGTAGGCCCCGACCTTGTGCCCGCTGACCTTGCGTGGCCCGGCATAGCCGATGGCATTCAGCGCTTCACCAACGGTCACGCCGTCGGCATCGACCTTGGCCAGGGTTTCTTCGAGGGTGAATTTTTCCGCGAACACGCCGGAGCCCATCATGCACGGGGCGAAGCGCGAGCCCTCTTCGTTGGTCCAGACCACCACTTCCAGCGGCGCCTCGGTTTCCACGCCCAGGTCATTGAGGGTGCGCAACACTTCGACCCCGGCCAGCACGCCAAAGCAGCCGTCAAACTTGCCGCCGGTGGGCTGAGTGTCGATGTGGCTGCCGGTCATCACCGGGGGCAGGTTCGGATTGCGGCCGGGGCGGCGGGCGAAGATGTTGCCGACTTCATCGACCGTGACGCTGCAACCGGCGTCCTTGCACCACTGCACGAACAGGTCGCGGGCCTGGCGGTCGAGGTCCGTCAGGGCCAGGCGACAGACCCCGCCCTTGACCGTGGCGCCGAGTTTGGCGAGTTCCATGAGCGACGCCCACAAGCGATCGCGGTTGATGTGCTGATGGGTCGATTGCAGAACGTCTACGGCTGCGTTCATGGGGATCTCCTCAGGCAGTTCTTATGGGAATTACAACGGCGATTTGACGACCACCGGGCTGGTCCGCATCGCGCACAACCCGTAATAGATCAATCCGCCCAGCGCCGAGCCGGTGAACCAGCCGTAGCTGTAAAACCAGCTGAATGCGCTGCTGCCCAGCGACAGCAGGGTCAGCACCACCGGCACGCCGAACGCGATGAACCCGGCCCAGTTCCACGCCGGGTACACGTCGTCGCGGTACAGGCCGGCCAGGTCCAGTTGCTGTTTCTTGATCAGGAAATAGTCCACCACCATGATCCCGGCGATCGGCCCGAGCAGGCTGGAATAGCCCAGCAGCCAGTTGGAATACACGGTTTCCAGGCTGACATCGGAGACGATCCATCCGAGCTTTTTCAGCAGCTCATGGCCCATCAGCGCCAGACCGACGAAGCCAGTGAGGATCACCGCTTTGGTGCGGTTGATGACCTTGGGCGCGATGTTCTGGAAATCGTTGGTTGGCGAGACGATGTTGGCGGCGGTGTTGGTCGACAGCGTGGCGATGATAATCAGCGCCATGGCCACCGCGACCCACACCGGGCTCTGGATATGGCCGATCAGGGTCACCGGATCGGAGACGCTGACGCCCACCAGTTTCACCGACGCGGCGGTCATCACCACGCCCAGTGCGGCGAACAGGAACATGGTCAGCGGCAGGCCGAAAATCTGCCCGAGGATCTGATCCTTCTGGCTGCGGGCATATCGGCTGAAATCGGGAATGTTCAGCGACAGGGTGGCCCAGAAACCGACCATCGCTGTCAGCCCGGCGGCGAAGTAACTGACCACGCTCGCACCTTCGGGACGCTTCGGCGGAATCGCCAGCAGTTCAGTCATCGACACATTGGGCATGGCCCACACCAGCAACCCGATGCCGACCGCCACCAGCAACGGTGCCGACAGGGTTTCCAGCCACTTGATCGACTCGGCTCCCCGAATCACCACCCACAGGTTCAGCGCCCAGAAAATCATGAAACCGATCACCTCCCCCGTCCCGCCGAGGGATTTCCAGCCCTCAAACACCGAGCCGAGAAACAGGTGAATCGCCAGCCCGCCGAACATGGTCTGGATGCCGAACCAGCCGCACGCCACCAGCGCCCGGATCAGGCACGGCACGTTGGAGCCGAGAATCCCGAACGACGAACGCAGCAGCACGGGAAACGGAATCCCGTACTTGGTGCCGGGAAACGCGTTGAGCGTGAGAGGAATCAGGACGATGACGTTGGCAAACAGAATTGCCAGCAAGGCCTCGCCAACGGTCAGGCCAAAGTACGCGGTGAGCACCCCGCCTAGGGTGTAGGTCGGCACGCAGATCGACATGCCGATCCACAGCGCGGTGATGTGCCATTTGTTCCAGGTTCGTTCGCGCACCTTGGTCGGTGCCATGTCGTGGTTGTAACGGGGACTGTCGAGGACGTCGCTGCCGGCTTCGAGCTCGAACAAGCCGTCGCGCTCAATCACTTGTGATCTGTTCTGTTGCATGGCCGCTCCACTGTTCTTCTGATTATTTTTTTGCTCATCAGGCGGCTGCACACGCGGGTGCAAGCCGGACGATGGCCGGAGGAACTGACAACTTTCTTGCACCGGCCATGGTGTCAGCGGCGGCATCAATAAACGTGCCGGGGGAACCGCTTGGCGCTAGGGCCGTGCTTTCTATTTCTTGTAACTTACTGATGTTTATCAGTTTTAATTATTTACCTTATGAGGCCGTGAAAACTTGACTGAACACTCAGGCTAAATGCCAGGCAAGTTGTCCGAACTGTCAGGACTCAATCTGGTGCACTGCACTTTTTTTCGTCGTGGGCGATCAACCGCAGCTCAACTTCAAGCGGCTGATTTCACATAGGAAATCTTGCTCATATTTCCAACCTGTCAAGTGCGTCAAAATGGTGAAGCACCTCACCATTTTGGTGATTTTGTATTTTTATCTTTATTTATCAGTAACTTAAAACAGATATAAGCTTATAAAAAATATTCTTGCTCAATTGTAAAACTGCGACTAGCGTCTATTCCTGACAGCGCTGACAAGATTACGCATTGGCGCTGAAAACAATAAAACATCTAGAACCGGCACAAGTCGGTCATGCCTGCGAGGAACTCGGAATGTCTCTGTTGATCCGTGGCGCCACCGTTGTTACCCATGATGAAAGTTACCGCGCCGATGTCTATTGCGCTGACGGCGTGATCAAAGCCATTGGTGAAAACCTGGATATTCCCGCCGGCGCCGAAGTGCTCGACGGCAGCGGCCAATACCTGATGCCCGGCGGCATCGATCCACACACTCACATGCAACTCCCGTTCATGGGCACCGTGGCCAGCGAAGACTTCTACAGCGGCACCGCCGCAGGCCTGGCCGGTGGCACCACCTCGATCATCGATTTCGTGATTCCCAATCCGCAGCAGTCGCTGCTCGAAGCGTTTCATCAGTGGCGTGGCTGGGCGGAGAAGTCCGCCTCCGACTACGGTTTCCACGTCGCGATCACCTGGTGGAGCGAGCAGGTCCGCGAGGAAATGGCCGAACTGGTCAGCCATCACGGGATCAACAGCTTCAAGCATTTCATGGCCTACAAGAACGCGATCATGGCCGCCGACGACACGCTGGTGGCGAGTTTCGAGCGCTGCCTGGAACTCGGCGCCGTGCCGACCGTGCACGCGGAAAACGGCGAACTGGTCTATCACCTGCAGCGCAAGTTGATGGCCCAGGGCATCACCGGGCCGGAAGCGCACCCGCTGTCGCGGCCCTCGCAGGTCGAAGGTGAAGCCGCGAGCCGGGCGATCCGCATCGCTGAAACCATCGGCACGCCGCTGTACCTGGTACACGTCTCGACCCAGGAAGCCCTCGACGAAATCACCTACGCCCGCAGCAAGGGTCAACCGGTCTACGGCGAAGTGCTGGCCGGGCATCTGCTGCTGGACGACAGCGTCTACCAGCACCCGGACTGGCAGACCGCCGCCGGTTACGTGATGAGCCCGCCGTTCCGCCCGCGCGGGCATCAGGAGGCGCTGTGGCATGGCTTGCAGAGCGGCAATCTGCACACCACCGCCACCGATCATTGCTGCTTCTGCGCCGAGCAGAAAGCCGCCGGCCGCGACGACTTCAGCAAGATCCCCAACGGCACCGCCGGCATCGAAGACCGCATGGCGGTGTTGTGGGATGAAGGGGTGAACACCGGGCGGTTGTCGATGCAGGACTTCGTCGCGCTTACCTCCACCAACACCGCGAAAATCTTCAACCTCTATCCGCGCAAGGGCGCGATCCGCGTCGGCGCCGATGCCGACCTGGTGCTGTGGGACCCGCAAGGCACCCGCACCATCTCCGCCAAGACCCACCATCAGCAGGTGGACTTCAACATCTTCGAAGGAAAGACCGTGACCGGTGTGCCGAGCCATACCGTCAGCCAGGGCCGGTTGGTCTGGGCCGACGGCGACCTGCGCGCCGAGCGCGGGGCCGGGCGGTATATCGAACGGCCGGCGTATCCGGCGGTGTTTGACTTGTTGAGCAAGCGAGCTGAGTTGCACAGACCTGTGGCCGTCAAACGCTGACTTCCTGATTACCGATGATCGTTCCCACGCTCTGCGTGGGAATGCAGCCCGTGACGCTCCGCGTCACTGGACGCGGAGCGTCCCTTGAGGCATTCCCACGCAGAGCGTGGGAACGATCGACAACAAAAAACCACTGCCCGACAGAGGCAGAAAACCTCAAATAACCGTGAGGCAAAAAACCGTGATCGAGACCCTGAATCATCTCCCGCACCCGCACGAAAGTGCGGCCGCCCTCGCCGGCCATTTCACCGATCTGGCGCCACCGCTCAATGACCGTCAGGCGCATCTGGAAGCCTCGCGCTGCCTGTATTGCTACGACGCGCCGTGCGTGAATGCGTGCCCGAGCGAAATCGACATCCCGTCGTTCATCCGCAATATCCATCAGGACAACGTGCCGGGCGCCGCGCAGAAAATCCTCTCGGCGAACATCCTCGGCGGCAGTTGCGCGCGGGTCTGTCCGACCGAGATCCTCTGCCAGCAAGCCTGCGTGCGCAACAACGCCCATGAATGCGCGCCGGTGCTGATCGGCCTGCTGCAACGCTACGCCGTGGATAACGCGCACTTCACCGAGCACCCGTTCCAGCGCGCCGCCGCCACCGGTAAACGCATCGCCGTGGTCGGTGCCGGCCCGGCGGGTCTGTCCTGCGCGCATCGCAGCGCCATGCACGGTCATGACGTGGTGATTTTCGAAGCGCGGGAGAAGGCTGGCGGGCTCAACGAATACGGAATCGCCAAATACAAACTGGTCGACGACTACGCGCAGAAGGAACTGGATTTCCTCCTGCAAATCGGCGGCATCGAAATCCGCCACGGGCAGAAACTCGGCGACAACCTGACCTTGAGCGAACTGCATCAGCAGTTCGATGCGGTGTTCCTCGGCCTCGGTCTGAACGCCAGCAAGCAACTCGGTCTGGCCCACGAAGACGCCCCCGGCCTGCTCGCCGCCACCGACTACATCCGCGAACTGCGCCAGGCCGATGACCTGTCGCAACTGCCGCTGGCTGAACACTGCATCGTCCTCGGCGCCGGCAACACCGCCATCGACATGGCCGTGCAAATGGCCCGCCTCGGTGCCCGCGACGTCAATCTGGTCTATCGCCGTGGCGCTGCGGACATGGGCGCAACCGGCCATGAACAGGACATCGCCAAGACCAATCAGGTGCGGCTGCTGACCTGGGCGCAACCGGACGAAGTGCTGCTCGACGCTCAGGGCAAGGTGCGCGGCATGCGCTTCGCCCGTACGCATCTGGTGGAAGGTCGCCTGCAAACCACTGGCGAGACGTTCGAGCTGGCCGCCGATGCGATCTTCAAAGCCATCGGCCAGGCCTTCGACGGCAGCGCCCTCGCCGACCCGCTGGCCCGCGAACTCAAGCGTCAGGGCGAACGCATCCAGGTCGATGAAAACCTGCGTACCAGCATCCCCGGCGTGTATGCCGGCGGCGACTGCACCAGCCTCGATCAGGATCTGACCGTGCAAGCGGTGCAACACGGCAAGCGCGCCGCCGAGGCGATCAACGCTCAACTGATGCTCAACGTGGAGGCTGCGTAAATGGCCGATCTCTCGATTGTCTTCGCCGGTATCAAAGCCCCCAACCCGTTCTGGCTGGCCTCCGCGCCGCCGACCGACAAGGCCTACAACGTGGTGCGCGCCTTCGAGGCCGGCTGGGGCGGCGTGGTCTGGAAAACCCTGGGTGAAGACCCGGCGGCGGTCAACGTCTCTTCGCGTTACTCGGCGCATTACGGCGCCAACCGCGAAGTGCTGGGCATCAACAACATCGAACTGATCACCGACCGCTCGCTGGAAATCAACCTGCGGGAAATCACCCAGGTTAAAAAAGACTGGCCGGATCGCGCGTTGATCGTGTCACTGATGGTGCCCTGCGTCGAAGAGTCGTGGAAAAACATCCTGCCACTGGTGGAAGCCACCGGCGCCGACGGCATCGAGCTGAACTTCGGTTGCCCCCACGGCATGCCCGAACGCGGCATGGGCGCGGCAGTCGGTCAGGTGCCGGAGTACGTCGAGCAGGTCACGCGCTGGTGCAAGACCTATTGCTCGCTGCCGGTGATCGTCAAACTCACACCGAACATCACCGACATCCGCGTCGCCGCCCGCGCCGCATACCGGGGCGGCGCCGATGCGGTATCGCTGATCAACACCATCAATTCGATCACCAGCGTCGACCTCGAACACATGGTCGCCCTGCCCACCGTCGGCAGCAAAAGCACCCACGGCGGTTATTGCGGCTCGGCGGTCAAACCGATAGCGCTGAACATGGTCGCGGAAATCGCCCGTGATCCGCAAACTCAAGGCCTGCCGATCTGCGGCATCGGTGGCATCGGCAGTTGGCGCGATGCGGCGGAGTTCATTGCACTGGGCAGCGGTGCGGTGCAGGTGTGCACGGCGGCGATGCTCCACGGGTTCCGGATTGTCGATGAGATGAAGGATGGCTTGTCGCGGTGGATGGACAGTCAAGGCTACGCCAGCATCGCCGAGTTCTCCGGACGTGCGGTGGGCAATACGACCGACTGGAAGTACCTGGACATCAACTATCAGGTCATCGCGAAGATCGATCAGGAAGCGTGCATCGGTTGCGGGCGGTGCCACATTGCCTGCGAAGACACATCACACCAGGCAATCAGCAGCCTGAAACAGGCCGATGGCACGCACACATATGAAGTGATCGATGATGAGTGTGTGGGGTGCAATCTGTGTCAGATCACCTGCCCGGTGGCGGATTGCATCGAGATGGTGCCGATGGAGACGGGCAAGCCGTTTCTGGACTGGAATCATGATCCGCGCAATCCCTACCATGTAAGTGCCTGAGTCACAGATCGTTCCCACGTCGATGCGTGGGAACGATCGATCAAGGCTCCAACCCGATCCCCCGCAAAATCACACTCGTCACCGTCTGCACCGCCCGCTCGAACTGCATGTCCGACAACGGCTGATGCTCATTCAAAATATTCACCTGGTGATCGAAGTCGGCATAGTGCTGGGTCGACGCCCAGATCATGTACAGCAGGCTCGACGGCTCCACCGGCAGAATCCGCTTGTCCTCCACCCACTGACGAATCTTCGCCTCTTTCATCTTGGCCCAGTCGTACAGGCTGACATCCAGCGCCTCGCCCAGGGTCGGCGCGCCGTGGATGATTTCGTTGGCCCAGACTTTCGAGCCGTAAGGCCGGCTGCGCGAGTGGTTCATCTTGGCGCGGATGTAGCTGCTGAGCACCACTCGCGGATCATCGAACATCTCGAAGCACAGGGCGTCCTGCTTCCACACTTCCAGCAGGTCGAACAGCACCGCGCTGTACAGCTCGCTCTTGGTCGAAAAGTAGTAATGCAGGTTGGAACGCGGCAATTGCACTTCGGCGGCAATGTCGGCCATGGCGGTGCCACCGAAGCCTTTTTCGGCGAATACCTTTTCCGCCGCCAGCAGGATCTTGTCGACATTGGTGCGGCGGATTTCGATCTTGTGATTGCCCATGAGGGCTCCCTGAAGACAACGTTGTTGAAGACTAGCATCCGCTCTGGGCAAGGGGCGACAGCCAAGAACGATTCTTCACACACCCGGGCATTTTTCTGGTTTAGGATCGCCACCCGCCTCCTTGTCTCACCTCAAGGCAACGTGCACGGCACACCCTATACTGTCCGCCGTCACTCACTGAAAAGGGATTGCCCATGAAGCTGAAAAACCTGTTCACCGCCGGCGCGCTGCTTGCCTCGCTGGTCGTCACTTCCCAGGCGTTCGCCCACGCACATCTGAAAAGCCAGACCCCGGCCGCCGACAGCACCGTCGCCGCGCCTGCGGATCTGCGCCTGGTGTTTTCCGAAGGCGTCGAAGCCAGCTTCACCAAAGTCATCGTGACCCACGATGGCGCGCCGGTGAAGGTCAAGCCGCTGACCACCGAAGGCGACAAGAAAACCCTGATCGTCACCCCCGAAGCACCATTGACTGCTGGCGAATACAAGGTCGAATGGCATGCGGTGTCGGTCGATACGCACAAGAGCGAAGGCGCCTATCAGTTCAAGGTTGGCCAGTAATTCATGAGTGAAGCGCTGGTGTTGTGCCGGTTCCTGCATTTCATCGTGGTGTTGATGCTGTTCGGGGCCTGGCTGTTCCGGCCGCTGCTGCTCAAGGGTGAAGCGCCGGCGCTGGATCGACACCTGGCGCGGCTGGCCCGTTGGCTGGCGGCGATTGCGCTGGTCAGCGGCGTTGCCTGGGCGTTGCTGATCACCGCGAGCATGGCCGGTTCGGCCGCTGCGGCGTTCGATCCGGACACCGTCGAGCTGGTGCTGGGCCATACGTTTTTCGGTCAGGTGTGGCGCTGGCATCTGCTGATCAATGCACTGTTGCTGGCGTTGCTGTTTACCCCGTGGCGATCGAGCCAACCATTGCGGCTGGGCCTGAGCGCGTTGCTGCTGATGACCCTCGCCCCGGTCGGTCACGGGGCCATGCTCGACGGCTTCAGCGGCCAGATGCTGATCCTCAATCAGGTGGTTCACCTGACGTGCGTCGGCGCCTGGCTCGGTGGTCTGCTGATGCTGGTGATGATCCTGCGCCAGTCCGGCGAAACGGTTCGTGAGGTCCTGCAACGGTTCAGTGGGCTCGGTTACGTGCTAGTCGCCGGTCTGTTGATGACCGGATTGATCAACGTGCGCGTCCTCACCGGCCAATGGTGGCCGACGCCGTTGTTCTCGGGATTTGCCCTGATTCTGTTGATCAAGGCATTGCTGGTGTTCGGCATGCTCGCACTGGCGCTGTTCAACCGCTTGCGCATCAGTGATTGCGAACAACGGATCGACACCCTCAAGCGCAGCGTGATGCTCGAATGGTTGCTGGGGATCGGCGCCGTGGCGGCCGTGTCCGTGCTCGGCACCCTGCCCCCGATGATCGCCGCCTGAAGTCAGTGCTTCTGGGTATCACCCGCCACTGTATCAATGCTGACCACCACCGACATCCCCGGTCGCAACCGTTCGCTCTCCTGCTGCCCCGGATCGATGGTGATACGCACCGGCACCCGCTGAGCGATTTTCACGAAGTTGCCGGTGGCGTTGTCGGCCTGCAATAAGGCGAATTCGGAACCGGTGCCCGGCGAGATGTGCTGCACATGACCCGTGAACTTGCGGTGGTTCAGGCCATCCACGGTGAAGGTCACCGGTTGCCCGACCCGCACGTTGTCCATCTGGGTTTCCTTCATGTTGGCGATCACCCATTTCTGATCCGGCACCAGCGCCATCAACTGCGCTCCGGAATTGACGTAGGCACCGAGGCGCACGCCGATCTGCCCGAGCTGGCCGTCGCGCGGGGCGATGATCCGGGTGTTGGACAGATCGATCCGCGCCAGTTGCACCGCCGCCTCGGCGCTGGCCACCGCTGCTTCCAGCGAGCCGCGATTGACGATCACCGTTTGCAGGTCCTGCCGGGCGATTTCCAGGTTGGCCTTGGCCTGCGCCACCGACGCGATGCCCTGCGCATTGGCGGCCAGCGCCACGTCCATCTCGCGCTTGGAGACGGAGCCGTCATTGACCAACGCCGTGTTGCGTCGCAAGTCAGCCTCGCTTTTGCGCAGCTGCGCCTCGCTATCAGCCACCACCGCCTGCCGCAACTTGATCGTCGCTTCGGCGCTGTTGCGCTGCTGGACGACGTTGGCCAGTGCAGCCTTCTGTACCGCCAGTTGCGCCAGCGACTGATCGAGACGCTGCTGATAAATGCGGTCATCGAGACGCACCAGCAAATCGCCCTCCTTCACAAACTGGAAGTCCTGCACCGGTACTTCAAACACATAACCACTGAGCTGCGGACCGATGATCGTCACCTGCCCCCGCACCAAGGCGTTTTCAGTGGTCTCGACCGCGCTGCTGAACGGCGGCAACTGCCAGGCGTAGAGCACGATCAGCACACCGACGATGGCAATCGCGGCAAAGCCCAGCGACGAGATGATCCGCACCCGCAGCGAGCGCGGTTCAGTGTTCGGTGATGACGGCGGCGCCTCCCCCTCGGGAGTGGCGGCGATGGCATTGGTGGTCGTGGTGGTCGGTTCGGTCATGAAGAAGTGGCACCGCTGGAAGGTACGGAAGGTGTCGGGGCGACGGCTTTGGTGGTGCTGATCAGCCACAGCGCACGGAGGGAAATCCAGATCATGGTCAAGATCGCGATCACCGCAATCAGCATGAACACATCGTTGTAGGCCAGCACGTTGGCTTCGCGGGTAGCGGCGTTGGCCAGGCTGCGAATGCCTTGCAGGTTGCGCAGGCTCGGGTCCGCAATCAGGGAGCCGACCGCCGAGCCGCCGCTTTGTACCCGGGCGGCCACCAACGGATCGGACAGCACCAGTTGCTCGACGATATGGCTGGAATGAAATTTCTCGCGCACGATCTGGAATGTCCCCAGCAACGCTGCGCCGATCAGGCCGCCTAAGTTGTTGCAGATCCCGAACAACACCGAAAAGCTCACCAGATTACGCGGATTGGTCAGCACGTTGCGCGTGCCGAGGACCATGGTCGGGCCGAGGAAGAATGTGCTGCCGAACGCCAGCAGGAACTGGCTGAAATAGAGGTTTTCGGGACGGGTCAGGTTGTTCGAAGAGCTGTCGATGATCGAACCGGTGGCCATCAACGCCAGCGACACAATCAGCGGCATCAGCAGGTGCTTCGGGTCGATGGTCAGCGCACTGGTCAGCAGCCCGGCGACGCTGCCGATCAGCATCACCACGTAGAGGCTGTGCAACTGCTGGCTGCTCATGTTCAGGTTCTGCATGAAACCCACGGCGCCGGTGGATTGCTCCGAGGTCACCATGCGAATCAGGATCACCGCCAGCGCCAGGCGGATCATCACTCCGCTGCCGAGCCAGCGGGTCATCAGCATCGGGTTGCTGCGGTTGTGTTCTATGGCCAGCCCCGCGAGGATGAGGGCAATCGATGCGGCCAGGGCGATGCCGATCCATTGCGCCTCGAGCCACCAGTCGATCCGGCCCAAAGACAACACCGCGCACAACAGTGCAACGCCACTGGCGAGGATGGCGAAGGTGAGAAAGTCGAGGGGTTCGAAGGTCTTGAAGCGGTCACCCGGCGGCAGCTTGAGCATCAACACGCAGCCGAGCGACAGCAGCGCCATGCCCAATTCGAACAGGTACAGGCCGCGCCATTCGGCGATTTGCAGCAGGTCTTCGGAAAACAACCGGGCCAGCGGCAACGCCAATTGTGAAGTACCAAGGCCCAGCACCAGCGCCTTCATCCGCCATTTGGCCGGGAACGCCTGCACCATGTAATACAGGCCCAGCGAGCTCAACGCCGCGCCGACCATGCCGTGAGCGGCACGCACCGCAATCGCCGAGCTCAGGTCATTGACGAACAAATGGCCGAACGTCACCAGCGCATACAAAACCAGGAACACCTCGGTGAACGCCCGCAAACCGAACTGCTGGCGAAACTTCACCAGCAGCAGGTTCATCGACACGTTGGTCATTACATACGCCGCCGGCAGCCAGGCCATTTCGGCCGTGGTCGCGCCGATCGCGCCTTGCAGGTAAGGCAGGTTGGCGACCACCAGCGAATTGCCCAAACCACCGGTCAGCGCCACCAGCAACCCCACCAGCGCATAGGCCAGGCGCCTGGGGTTGGAGTGCAGCGGCGTCGAGGGGGAACCGGGCAGACTGGGCTTCTCGTGAGGCTGCCAGTCGCGCGGGGCGTATTGATTCATTGAAAGGCCTTGTGCCGAAGATGGCATCAGTGTGCCGGGGTCGCCGGGATTCGTAAATTTTGTTTAAAGGTCATCTCGCACGCAGCGGATTTTTCCCAAGCGTTGCGAATGCCAACCTGCAGCACTTCTCAACCTGCAAGGTGCCCGTTATGACCACTTCCCGCTGGCAACGCTCCCCGCGTCTGCTGAAAAACCTGCTGGCAGCCGCCCTGCTGCTGCCTACCCTCGCCTTCGCCCAGGAACGTCCCTGGCCGGATGGCTCGCAACTGGTGATTTCGGTGTCGATGCAATTCGAAACCGGCGGCCAGCCCGAAGGCGCTGAAAGTCCGTTCTCCGGTACACCGTTGCCCAAAGGCTACCCGGACCTGCCGGCGCAGACCTGGTTCGATTACGGCTACAAGGAAGGATTGTGGCGCATGCTTGATCTGTGGGACCGCACCGGCATCAAGGTCACTTCCCATGTGGTCGGCGAAGCGGCGCTCAAGCACCCGGAACTGGCCAAGGCCATCGCCGAGCGCGGCCATGAACTGGCAGCCCACGGCATGCGCTGGGCCGACTCGTACAACATGAACTACGCCCAGGAAAAACAGTTCATCGGCGACGGCGTCGCAGCCGTGGAAAAAATCACCGGCCAGCGCTCGGTCGGCTACAACGCCAACTGGCTGCGGCGCAGTCCCAATACGTTGAAGGTCCTGCAGGATCTGAATTTCACCTACCACATCGACGACGTCAGCCGCGACGAACCCTTCGTGACGATGGTTCGCGGGCGCAAATTCGCCGTGGTGCCCTACACCCTGCGCAACAACGACATCGTATTGATCGAGGGCCGGCACTTCTCCGCCGAGCAGTTCTATCAGCAACTGGTGCTGGAATTCGATCGCCTCTACGCCGAAGGCGCGAGCAAGCGGCGGATGATGTCGGTGAGTCTGCACGACCGCATCGGCGGCACGCCGGCGATGGTCGAGGCGATGGAACGCTTTATCCGTTACGCGCAATCGCATCCGAAGGTGACATTCATGCGCAAGGATCAGATTGCCCAGGTGGTGCTGACCGAGAAAAACCCGCTGATCGACAACACCGAGGCGGCGTACGACCAGTGACAAAAAAATCGCAGCCAAGGCTGCGATTTTCTCTCTGCTTAACGACTCACGCCCTCAGCAGCATATAAGCCGCGACCACCAGACACACACTGGCAAACCCCACCTGCAACGCCCGCGCCGGTACCCGCGCGCAAAGTTTGCGGCCGACGATCATGCCGACGATGCTGGCCACGATGAACGCCGCGCCCAGATGATCGATCCGCACCCCGGCATGAAATGCGCCGATCACGCCAATGGCGGAAATCAGGCTGATGACCATCAAGGACGTGGCGACAATGCCGCGCATCTGCACATCGGTCAGTTGCTTGAACGCCGGCACGATCAGAAACCCGCCGCCAACACCGAGCAGCCCCGACACTACACCGGTAACTGCACCCAACGCCGCCAGGGTCGCGGTGCATTTGGCGGTCCAGTCGAAACGTCCGGTCTGTTCGTTGAGCATGCAGTTCTTCTGCCCCCAACTGGCGTGGCCATGATCGCTCGGGCCCGGCTCCTGGCGTTCGCGGCGCAGCATGCGCCACGCCACCATCACCATCAGCAGGCTGAACAGGATCATCAGGATCTTTTCCGGCAACTGATGGGCGAAGTAGATGCCCACCGGCGAAAACACTGCACCAAGTGCCGCAATCAACAGCGCCGCGCGATAACGCACCAGACCATGGCGCAGACCGTCGATGGCACCGACCGCCGCCGCGCTGCCGACGGCGAACAACGCCACCGGCGCCGCTTGCGTCATCGTCCAGCCCAGCCCGAGCACCAGCGCCGGCACCGCGAGAATCCCGCCGCCGGCCCCGGTCAGACCGAGGATCAACCCCATCAACACGCCAAACAGACTTGCCAGCAACATAGAGTGTTCTCAGTCGACTTTGGACAGGCTCGTCAGCCACTCGCGGCCCTTGAGCATGCCGTGCCAGTAGAACCACGGCAGCAGGGTCGCCTTCAGCCACCATGCAGAACGGCGCGGCACGGTCGGGTCGAGGGGAAAGGTCGGCAGCAACTTACCGCCATAGCCGAACTCGGCGAGGATCACCTTGCCCTTCTCCACCGTCAGCGGGCAGGAACCGTAGCCGTCGTACTTCAGCGGCAGCGCCAGTTCCTTGCGCAACGCCAGCAGGTTTTCCGCCACCACCACGACCTGCTTGCGCACTGCCGCCGCGGTTTTCGCATTGGTGGTGCCGCAGATATCGCCCAGCGCAAACACTTCGGGATAACGCGGATGTTGCAGCGTGTGCGGGTTGACCTCGCACCAGCCGGCGGCTTCGGCCAGCGGACTCTGCGCGATGAAGTCCGGCGAAACCTGCGGCGGCACCACGTGCAGCAGGTCGAAGGTTTTCGCCTCACGGGTGACGTTGCCGTCCGCGTCCTTGATGTCAAACCAGGCGGTTTTCGACGGGCCATCGACCTTCACCAGATTAGAATTGAACGCCAGCCGTGCGTTGTATTTCTCGATGTATTTCATCAGCGGCGGCACGAAGGTCGCCACGCCGAACAGCGCGGCACCGGCCAGGTTGAACTCAACCTCGACCTTGTTCAATACGCCCTTCTTGAGCCAGTGGTCGCAGGACAGATAGAGCGCCTTCTGAGGGGCACCGGCGCATTTGATCGGCATCGCCGGCTGAGTGAACAGCGCCTTGCCGCCGCGCAATTTCTGCACCTGTTCCCAAGTGTATTGCGCATGCTGATAGCTGTAGTTGGACGTCACGCCGTGCTGGCCGAGACTTTCCTGCAAACCTTCGATCTTCTCCCACGCCAGGCGCAGGCCGGGGCAGACGATCAGGTTCTGATAGGTGACAGTGCGTTGATCGTTGAGGGTGAGTTGGCGTGTGTCGGGATCGATGTTGGTCACTGCCGCCTGAATCCAGGTGGCCTGACGCGGCAGTACCTTGTTCATCGGTCGGGCGGTGTCTTTGGCGTCGTAGGCGCCACCGCCGACCAGCGTCCAGGCCGGTTGGTAGTAATGCTGGGCACTCGGTTCGATCACCGTGATATTCAGGTACGGGTCACGTTTGAGCAGGCTGGCGACAAAACCGATGCCGGCAGTGCCCCCGCCGATGACCACGATGTCCGCACTGATGGATGGGCCCCAGTGTTGATCGTTCATTGCTTGTTCCTTATTGCTGCACGCAAGGATAGCCGGGTCTATTGCGCCCAGCTTTTGAGCACGGCTCCGCAGTAGAGTCCGGACAGTGTTTTCATCACCTGGATGACTTCATGACTGGCGAGGCCGTAGAAAATGTACTTGCCTTCACGACGGGTCGCGACCAGCCCTTCATCACGCAGGATGCCCAATTGCTGGGACAGGGTCGGCTGACGCACGCCGGTCATTTTCTCCAGCTCGCCGACGTTGCGTTCGCCCTGGGTCAACTGGCACAGGATCAACAACCGATCCTCGTTGGCCAAGGCCTTGAGCAGCGAACAGGCCTTGGAGGCCGAGGCCCGCAGCTGGGCGACTTCACATTCGGTCAGACTGGATTGCATTTGCAGGATGCCTTCAACGTCACTTAAGCTGCGAACATTATGTTTTTACATAAAGTGTTGCAACCCTGACTTTCCACCTTCCTGCACAGGACCGTGTCCATGCCCGCGCTGATTGAAGCTTTCCTAGACCCCGCCTCTTCGACCTACAGCTACGTGGTCTACGAGGCCGATGGCGGGCAGTGCGCAATCGTCGATCCGGTGCTTGATTACGACGGCGCCGCCGGTCGCACCTGCACGGCCCAGGCCGACAAGATCATTGCCTTTGTTCGCGCCCATAACCTGCAAGTGCAGTGGCTGCTGGAAACCCACGCCCATGCCGATCACCTGTCCGCCGCGCCCTATCTGCGCCGCGAACTGGGCGGAAAAATCGCGATTGGCGAATCGATCAGCAAAGTGCAGAACGTGTTCAAGGCGCTGTTCAACCTTGAGCCGGAATTTCGCGTCGATGGTTCGCAGTTCGATCACCTGTTCGCGCCGAACGAGCCATTCAGGATCGGCAATCTCAAGGCCACCGCCCTGCACGTCCCCGGCCACACCCCGGCGGACATGGCCTACTTGATCGACGGCGAACAGATCCTGGTCGGCGACACGCTGTTCATGCCCGACGTCGGCACTGCCCGTTGCGACTTCCCCGGCGGCAACGCGAATCAACTGTTCAATTCGATCCACAAACTGCTGGCCTTCCCCGCCAGCGTGAAGCTCTATGTCTGCCACGACTACCCGCCGCAAGGTCGCGCCTCACAGTGTCAGACCACCGTTGGCGAACAGCGTAAAAGCAATATCCATGTGCATGACGGCGTCGACGAAACCGCGTTCGTCGAGATGCGCACCAAACGTGATGCCGGGTTGGGCATGCCGACGCTGTTGCTGCCGGCGATTCAGGTGAATGTGCGGGCGGGGAACATGCCGCCGGCGGAGGACAATGGCGTGACTTACCTGAAGATCCCTGTCAACAAGTTATAAGGTGCCAAAACAATAAGAAGTGCCTGCCTGTCAGCAGACACGGATAGCTCCAAGCATTTGTCTTCCAAAGACTATTCCTTGCCCAAATAAAGGCCACTTGCCATCATTGATGACGCATTTTGCTTTTCCAAGGCTTGGAGCCAGATCCTCGATGACGACTACATTTTTTATATTGGGAACCGCATTTCTAATGCTCGTTGAGCTAGCGATATCCAAGGTCATTTTCATAGGAATGGGGAGGAGGTTCGGGCTTGTAGCGGATATTCTTGGGGTGGCGTCCATATTGGCATTAGGCTGGCTATTGAAGTTCGAGGGAACTGCCGGAACGAAAATCTGCGAGTCCAGCGCCGTTCCCGACAGTGTCGCCCAATATGGCCTCACCTTCGACACACCGGGCTGCGTTAACCATTTCACCTACTTCACCAATCTTGGCGGGCTGACCGATACCACACTCGGTTTCGACCCTTTTCTTGCTGCCGTCGTTGCCTACATCGCCCTTGAATTGGCTCACAAAGTGATATTCCCGTTGATTTGCAACCTGTACCGACGCATTTTCTGATGCCTGTGGCAATGTGCAGGACGTCTGCTGACCCGATAGCCCTGCACCCCAGACTTCAAACACCCAACGTCAAACCATTCGCCGGCAACGGCAACGCCGTTTTATAACGCACCTGCTTGAGCGCAAAACTCGACCGGATGTTGGCCACGCCCGGCACCTTGGTCAGGAAGTCCATCATGAACCGCTCAAGCGACTGAATGGTCGGCACCAGCACCCGGATCAGATAGTCCGGGTCGCCGGCCATCAGGTAGCACTCCATGACTTCCGGCCGGTCGGAAATCGCCTCTTCGAAATGCTGCAGCGCTTCCTCTACCTGCTTCTCCAGGCTCACGTGAATGAACACGTTCACGTGCAGCCCGAGCAGGTCGGCGTCCAGCAGAGTCACTTGCTCGCGAATCAGGCCCAACTCTTCCATCGCCTTGACCCGGTTGAAGCACGGTGTCGGTGACAGATTGACCGAACGGGCCAGGTCGGCATTGGTAATGCGCGCGTTCTCTTGAAGGCTGTTGAGAATGCCGATGTCGGTACGGTCCAGCTTGCGCATGAGACAAAACCACCTATTTTTTATGTTTATGCAGAATTTCTATCTGCAAATGATCTCCAGTGCAACGAAACAGAGAGAAATATTCTTCTTGCCCGGGCCTATGATTGTTGTAGGACAAGATTTCTTTTATCGAAGAATGACTGCCAGCTCACTACAAGAAATTCACAAGATCGAGCGTAGAAGCCATGACCCAAGCGTATGAACCGCTGCGTCTGCACGTCCCTGAACCCTCGGGCCGCCCAGGCTGCAAAACCGATTTCTCCTACCTGCATCTGACCGATGCCGGCACGGTGCGCAAACCTTCCATCGACGTTGAACCCGCCGACACCGCAGACCTGGCCCGTGGCCTGATCCGTGTGCTCGACGACCAGGGCAATGCTCTCGGTCCATGGGCCGAGAACGTACCGGTCGAGATCCTGCGCAAAGGCATGCGTGCCATGCTCAAGACCCGGATCTACGACAACCGCATGGTGGTCGCCCAGCGTCAGAAAAAAATGTCGTTCTACATGCAAAGCCTTGGCGAAGAAGCCATCGGCAGCGCTCAGGCCCTGGCCTTGAACATCGACGACATGTGCTTCCCGACCTACCGCCAGCAAAGCATCCTGATGGCCCGCGACGTACCGCTGGTCGACCTGATCTGCCAACTGTTGTCCAACGAGCGCGACCCGCTCAAGGGCCGTCAGCTGCCGATCATGTACTCGGTCAAGGACGCCGGTTTCTTCACCATTTCCGGCAACCTCGCGACCCAGTTCATCCAGGGCGTGGGCTGGGGCATGGCTTCGGCAATCAAGGGCGACACCAAAATCGCCTCGGCCTGGATCGGCGACGGCGCCACCGCCGAATCGGACTTCCACACTGCCCTCACCTTCGCTCACGTTTACCGTGCACCAGTGATTCTCAACGTGGTCAACAACCAGTGGGCGATCTCGACCTTCCAGGCCATCGCCGGTGGTGAAGCCACCACCTTCGCCGGACGCGGCGTCGGTTGCGGCATCGCCTCGCTGCGGGTTGATGGCAACGATTTCTACGCGGTCTATGCCGCCTCCGCCTGGGCAGCCGAACGCGCCCGCCGCGGCCTCGGCCCGACCATGATCGAGTGGGTCACCTACCGCGCCGGCCCGCACTCGACCTCCGACGATCCGTCCAAATACCGTCCTGCCGATGACTGGAGCCACTTCCCGCTCGGCGACCCGATCGCCCGCCTGAAACAGCACCTGATCAAGGTCGGCCACTGGTCGGAAGAAGAGCACGCCGCCGTCAGCGCCGAGCTCGAAGCCGAAGTGATCGCCGCGCAGAAACAGGCCGAACAGTACGGCACCCTCGCCGGCGGCCAGATTCCAAGCGCCGCGACCATGTTCGAAGACGTCTACAAAGAGATGCCGGAGCACTTGAAGCGCCAGCGTCAGCAGTTGGGGATCTGACATGAACGATCACAACAACAATATTCAGTTGGAAACCGCCATGACCACGACCACCATGACCATGATCCAGGCCCTGCGCTCGGCCATGGATGTGATGCTTGAGCGTGACGACAACGTTGTGGTGTTCGGCCAGGACGTCGGCTACTTCGGCGGCGTGTTCCGTTGCACCGAAGGCCTGCAGGCCAAGTACGGCACCTCGCGGGTGTTCGACGCGCCGATCTCCGAGAGCGGCATTGTCGGGACCGCCGTAGGCATGGGCGCCTACGGTCTGCGTCCGGTGGTGGAAATCCAGTTCGCCGACTACGTCTACCCAGCCTACGACCAGATCATTTCCGAGGCGGCACGCCTGCGTTATCGCTCGGCCGGCGAATTCACTGCGCCGATGACCCTGCGCATGCCTTGCGGTGGCGGCATCTACGGTGGTCAGACCCACAGCCAGAGCATCGAAGCCCTGTTCACCCAGGTCTGCGGCCTGCGCACTGTCATGCCGTCCAACCCGTATGACGCCAAGGGCCTGCTGATCGCCTCCATCGAAAACGATGACCCGGTGATCTTCCTCGAACCCAAACGCCTGTACAACGGCCCGTTCGACGGCCATCACGAACGTCCGGTAACCCCGTGGTCGAAACACCCGGCCGCGCAGGTGCCTGACGGTTACTACACCGTGCCGCTGGACGTCGCCGCCATCGCCCGTCCGGGCAAGGACGTGACCGTGCTGACCTACGGCACCACCGTCTACGTGTCGCAAGTCGCCGCCGAAGAATCCGGCGTTGATGCTGAAGTCATCGACCTGCGCAGCCTGTGGCCGCTGGACCTGGAAACCATCGTCAAATCCGTGAAGAAAACCGGCCGCTGCGTCGTGGTTCACGAAGCCACCCGCACCTGCGGTTTCGGCGCCGAACTGGTATCGCTGGTGCAAGAGCATTGCTTCCACCACCTGGAAGCGCCGATCGAGCGCGTCACCGGCTGGGACACCCCCTACCCGCACGCGCAGGAGTGGGCGTATTTCCCTGGGCCGTCCCGAGTGGGCGCGGCGCTGAAACGGGTCATGGAGGTCTGAATGGGCACGCACGTTATCAAGATGCCGGACATCGGCGAAGGCATCGCAGAAGTAGAACTGTCGCAGTGGCACGTCAAGGTCGGCGATCTGGTCGTTGAAGATCAGGTGCTGGCGGATGTGATGACCGACAAGGCGATGGTCGACATTCCGTCGCCGGTCCACGGCAAGGTGATTGCACTCGGCGGTCAGCCGGGTGAAGTGATGGCGGTCGGCAGTATTCTGATCAGCATCGAAGTGGAAGGCGCTGGCAATCTGAAGGAGTCCGACAAACCGGCGCCTGTTGCGGCGAAAGAAGCACCTGTCGCAGCAAAAGTTGAAGCTGTCGTTGAAAGCAAACCCGCCGCGCCACGTACGGCTCCGGTTTGCCAGGGCCCGATGGTCGCCCGCGAAGCCGATGAGCGCCCGCTGGCCTCGCCGGCCGTGCGCAAACATGCGTTGGATCTGGGCATCCAACTGCGTCTGGTGCGTGGTTCCGGTCCGGCCGGGCGCGTATTGCACGAAGACCTCGACGCCTATCTGGCGCAAGGTCAGTCGAACGCGTCAGCACCTGTCGCCGCCGCTTACGCCCAGCGTAACGATGAAGAACAGATTCAAGTGATCGGCATGCGCCGCAAGATTGCCCAGCGCATGCAGGACGCCACTCAGCGTGCCGCGCACTTCAGTTATGTCGAGGAAATCGACGTCACCGCGATTGAAGAACTGCGCGCCCACCTGAACGAAAAACACGGCGCCAGCCGTGGCAAGTTGACCCTGCTGCCGTTCCTGGTGCGTGCACTGGTCGTCGCCCTGCGCGACTTCCCACAGATGAACGCCCGCTACGACGACGAAGCCCAGGTCATCACCCGCCTCGGCGCGGTGCATGTCGGCGTCGCCACCCAAAGCGATGTCGGCCTGATGGTGCCGGTGGTGCGTCACGCCGAGGCGCGCAGCCTGTGGGACAGCGCGGCAGAAATTTCCCGCCTGGCCAACGCCGCCCGCAATGGCAAGGCCAGCCGCGATGAACTGTCCGGCTCGACCATCACCCTGACCAGCCTCGGCGCCCTCGGCGGCATCGTCAGCACCCCGGTGCTGAACCTGCCGGAAGTGGCGATCGTCGGTGTGAACAAAATCGTCGAACGCCCGATGGTCGTCAAAGGCCAGGTGGTGATCCGCAAGATGATGAACCTCTCCAGCTCCTTCGATCACCGCGTGGTCGACGGCATGGACGCGGCGCTCTTCATCCAGGCCATTCGTGGCCTGATCGAACAACCCGCGACCCTGTTTGTGGAGTGATGCAATGCAAACTCTGAACACCACGCTGCTGATCATCGGCGGCGGCCCTGGCGGTTATGTAACGGCCATTCGTGCCGGACAACTGGGCATTTCGACCATTCTGGTCGAGGGCGAATCGCTGGGCGGCACCTGTCTGAACATTGGCTGCATCCCGTCGAAAGCGCTGATTCATGTGGCCGAGCAGTTTCACCAGACTCAACATCACAATCAGCATTCGGCACTGGGCATCAGCGTTTCCGCGCCAACCCTCGACATCACCAAGAGCGTCGAGTGGAAGGACGGCATCGTCGATCGCCTGACCACCGGCGTCGCCGCGCTGCTGAAGAAGCACAAGGTTCAGGTCATCAATGGCTGGGCCAAGGTCATCGACGGCAAGACCGTGGACGTCGGCGACACCCGCATCCAGTGCGAACATCTGGTGCTGGCCACCGGCTCGAAAAGCGTCAACCTGCCGATCCTGCCGATTGGCGGGCCGATCATTTCGTCGACCGAAGCACTGGCGCCGAAGTCGGTACCGAAACGCCTGATCGTGGTCGGCGGTGGTTACATCGGTCTGGAATTGGGCATTGCCTACCGCAAGCTCGGCGCCGAGGTCAGTGTGGTCGAGGCACAGGATCGGATCCTGCCGGCCTACGACGCCGAACTGACCCAACCGGTGCACGACGCGCTTAAGCAACTGGGCGTGAAGCTGTATCTCAAGCACAGCGTGCTGGGCTTCGACGGTACGTTGCAGGTCCGCGACCCGAACGGCGACACCCTGAACCTGGAAACCGATCAGGTGCTGGTGGCCGTCGGTCGCAAACCCAACACCCAGGGCTGGAACCTCGAAGCGTTGAACCTGGACATGAACGGCTCGGCGATCAAGATCGACAGCCGCTGCCAGACCAGCATGCGCAACGTCTACGCCATCGGCGACCTGAGCGGCGAGCCGATGCTGGCCCACCGAGCCATGGCTCAAGGCGAGATGGTCGCCGAGCTGATCAGCGGCAAGACCCGCGAATTCAACCCGACCGCCATCGCTGCCGTGTGCTTCACCGACCCGGAACTGGTGGTCGTCGGCAAGACGCCGGATGAAGCCAAGGCTGCCGGACTGGACTGCATCGTGTCGAACTTCCCGTTCGCGGCCAATGGTCGGGCGATGACCCTGGAATCGAAAACCGGCTTCGTGCGGGTGGTCGCCCGTCGGGACAATCATGTGATTGTTGGCTGGCAAGCGGTCGGTGTCGGGGTGTCGGAACTGTCGAGCGCGTTCGCGCAAAGCCTGGAAATGGGCGCGCGACTGGAGGACATCGGCGGCACCATCCACGCGCACCCGACACTGGGTGAAGCGGTGCAGGAAGCGGCGTTGCGTGCCCTCGGGCATGCGTTGCACCTGTAAAAACCCGACGCGGGGGAGTTTTTTCATAAGCAGGCTAATAAATCTGCTGCTCCCCCCATCGCCCGGGCTGCGAAACCGCTCAAGAATGAAGTATTGTTGTGCCCATCCAAAAAAACGTCAGAAGCCTTGAACCGTTTCGACGGTTGTTAAGTGATAGAGGGTGTCATGGGTAACGAAAGCATCAATTGGGACAAGCTGGGTTTTGATTACATCAAGACCGATAAACGCTATCTGTCGTACTTTCGCAACGGCGAGTGGGACAAAGGCACCCTGACCGAAGACAACGTGCTGCACATCAGCGAAGGCTCCACTGCCCTTCACTATGGCCAGCAATGCTTCGAAGGCCTGAAGGCCTATCGTTGCAAGGACGGCTCGATCAACCTGTTCCGTCCGGACCAGAATGCCGCCCGCATGCAGCGCAGCTGCGCCCGCCTGCTGATGCCGCATGTGTCCACCGAGCAATTCATCGAAGCGTGCAAGGACGTGGTTCGCGCCAACGAGCGTTTCATCCCGCCTTACGGCACCGGCGGCGCGCTGTACCTGCGTCCGTTCGTGATCGGCGTGGGTGACAACATCGGCGTGCGCACCGCACCGGAGTTCATCTTCTCGGTGTTCGCGATCCCGGTGGGCGCCTACTTCAAGGGCGGCCTGACCCCGCACAACTTCCAGATCTCCTCCTTCGACCGCGCCGCGCCACAAGGCACCGGTGCCGCCAAGGTCGGTGGCAACTACGCTGCCAGCCTGATGCCGGGCTCCCAGGCCAAGAAAGCGCACTTCGCTGACGCCATCTACCTGGATCCGCTGACCCACAAGAAGATCGAGGAAGTCGGTTCGGCCAACTTCTTCGGGATCACCCACGACAACAAGTTCGTGACCCCGAACTCGCCATCGGTACTGCCGGGCATCACCCGTCTGTCCCTGATTGAACTGGCCAAGTCCCGTCTGGGCCTGGAAGTGGTCGAAGGCGACGTGTTCATCGACAAGCTGTCGGACTTCAAGGAAGCCGGTGCTTGCGGTACCGCTGCGGTGATCACCCCGATCGGCGGCATCAGCTACAACGACCACCTGCACGTGTTCCACAGCGAAACCGAAGTCGGCCCTGTGACCCAGAAGCTCTACAAGGAGCTGACCGGCGTACAGACCGGCGACGTCGAAGCGCCAGCAGGCTGGATCGTCAAGGTTTGATCTGACGGCCAGATGTACAAAAGCCCCCATCGAGTGATCGATGGGGGCTTTTTCATGGGGTCTGTTTTTGCAGCCACGCCAGAAACACCTGAGCCGATGCGGACGCCTGTGGTGCAACGCCGCAGTAATAACGTGGCAACGGCATGCGCAAGTCGGGCAGCGGGCAAACCAGCCGACCGCTCGACAAGTGCGTGCCCAGCAACGTGGTCGGGCACAAGGCAATGCCCTCGCCCGCCACCGCAGCCTCCAACACCCGATGCATGTAATCGAACTGGCGAATGTCCTGGGTGGCACTCTGGCTCTGGCCGAAGCGCAGCGCCCAGTGGTGCCAGTCCTCACGCCGGGCCCTGACGGTCAGCAAGGTGTGCCGGCCCAGATCCGCAAGATCCGCCAGTGGTAGTCGCTCGATCAACTCGGGCGCTGCCACCATCAGCAATTCATCCTCGAACAACGCGTGCGACTCGATGGTCGGCGCCCAGTCGTCACGACCACGGCGGATGACAATATCGAAGCTGTCCTGTGCAGGATCCGGGGATCGAGTCTGGGTGATCACTTGCGGCTCGATGTCCGGGTGCTCTGCCATAAAGGCATCCAGCCGGGGCATCAGCCACAACTGGGCAAAAGACGGTCGAGTGTTGATGATCACGGTCGGCCGTGCCGCCTGCTGTCGCAACTCGGCAGCAGCGTCGGCGATCTGCGCCAGACCGGCGCTGACCTGGTGATAGAAACGCTGGCCGGCGGGCGTCAACAACGATTGCCGGATGCGTCGTTCGAACAGCAGCACACCCAGGTGTTCTTCCAGCAATTTGATGTGTCGACTGACAGCACTGTGACTCACATGCAGTTCTTCGGCCGCCAGCGTGAAACTCTGATGACGGGCGGCGACCGCAAAGGCACGAACCGCGTTGAGCGGTGGGAGTGATTTGTTCATGGGTCTAATTTAGTCACGTATGCGCTGCATTTAAAGCGTTTGTCACTCGCTCGTCGCCGCGCCAATCTTCCCGCACGCCCAATCCCGCGCCCTGACGGAGCCAGACATGCACAGTTACGGACTCTTTGTACTCTTCGCCACCCTGACCATTTTGAGCCCTGGCCCGGGTGTGGTGCTGACGTTGTCCAACGCCGTGCGCCTGGGCTGGGCCGGCGCAGTGCCGGGAATTCTGGGGATTGCCTCGGGTGCGTTCGTGGTTGCCGCCCTCAGCGCTACCAGTGTCGGTCTGATTCTCAGCGCCTCGGCAACGGCTTTTACCGTGCTGAAATACGCCGGCGCCGCCTATCTGTTGTACCTGGGTTTCAAGAGCTGGCGTTCGGATCGTTTCCGTACCCTGCAAGACGTCCGCCCTTCTCGCCCGGGTTACCGTTTTCTGGAAGCCGCGTCCCTGCAGTTCTTCAATCCCAAAGCCATCTTCTTCTTTCTGGCGGTGTTTCCGCAGTTCATCGACACCGCTCAGGCTTTCCATCCGCAGTTTTTCAAACTGGTAGCTTCTTACGCGGTGCTGGTGATTCTGGTGCACGGCAGCTATGCCCTGCTCGCCAATGCCGCCAAAGGTTGGCTATCGAGCCCGAAAGGTTCCTGGCTGGCAGCGAAAGTCTCGGGCGTGACCTTTGCCGGTTTTGGTCTGTTGATGGCTTCGGCAACTCGCTGATCAGACGGCGGATGCTCCACCTGTTTCAACGCAATACGTTTGCCGCCACGCCCGGCAATTCCGCCGGCCTGCCCGTTCTGCTGCTTGCCCATACGCGCCTGGGTAATCAATCCGGGGATCAATTCCCCTTCAGGCAGATTCTTCCAGAAGCGCATCGGCAAATGCCCCTGCATGACCTTCTCGTTCAACCGCGCCGGGTTGAAGATGTGGCTGTAATAAGCCAGCCACAACTCACCCTGCGGATCATCAACGTTCTGCGCCAGTTGCCGCCATTCCACCGGGCACTGGCGATGATGAATCAACTGCTCGCCATCGTAGTAAACCCCGTCGCGCGGCGTGGCGATCAGCCAACGATGCCGGCCCATGCGGCCGATGAAGTGTTCGCTGGCGCTGTGCAGGATGTCGTGGGCCGGTTCGTGCCATGCCACGTATTGAGGGCCCGGCAGCTCTGACGGACGCTCGATGAAACGCACGAACGCATGCAGATGATGGGCTTCGCGCTGCACCTGCTTGATCCGCCGCTGCAACTCGCTGCCCAGTTTGTCGCCGGCCATCATTGCCGTGCGATCACCATGGCTGACGCGCCAGAGCACTTCATAAAGCAGACTCCAACGCTGATCGCCACGGTATCGCGACGCTTGTTCCAGGGTGTCGAGCAACGCACGCGGAATCCGCGCCTGAAAGGGCCCCTGCCCTTCAGGCACCGACACATCACTGGCAAACAGATCACTCACCCCTTCCGAAGCCCAGCTCACCAGACTCGGATCGATTTCATGGCTGAGCAGCCAGCGCGCCTGTTGGCGCCAGGTGTCGAACAGGTCGTCGCAATCGAGATTGATCATCCCCACAACCCCATCTGCTGCGGCATCGGCCGGTCGCGCAGTTGTTGATAGAGCATCTGGCTGGTGACTTCCGACTGCTGCGGGTGGTAATCGCTGGTGATGATGAACGGTTTGGCCTTGGCCAGCACACAGCGCATGCGCGCCACGTCCTCGTAACGAATGCGCCGCTGCCGACGCAGCTCCACCAATCGCTCGGTGGTACGCAGGCCAATGCCGGGAATGCGCGAGATCAACGCCGGCTCGGCGCGGTTGAGATCCAGCGGAAACACCTCGCGATTCTGCAGCGCCCAGGCCAGTTTCGGGTCGATGTCCAGCGCCAGATTGCCCGGCCCTTGAAGCAATTCACCGGCGGTGTAGCCGTAACTGCGCAGCAGAAAGTCGGCCTGATACAAGCGGTGCTCGCGCATCAGCGGCGGCGCGGCCAGCGGCACGCTTTTCGGGCTGTCGGGAATCGGGCTGAACGCCGAGTAATAGACCCGGCGCAGGCGGAAGTTGCCGTAGAGCGCCTGAGCGCTGTGCAGAATCGTACTGTCGTCGGTGTCATCGGCACCGACGATCATCTGCGTGCTCTGCCCGGCCGGGGCGAACTTCGGTGCGCGGGGCTCGTTGAGTACGGTCTGCACACCGGTGTAGATGGTGTTCATGGCTTGCTTGATCGAGCCGATCTGCTTCTCCGGCGCCAGCGTCTGCAGGCTGGCATCGGTGGGCAATTCGATGTTGACGCTCAAACGGTCGGCATAATGCCCGGCTTCTTCGATCAGCGCAGGATCCGCTTCGGGAATGGTCTTGAGATGGATGTAGCCACGGAATTCATGTTCTTCACGCAACAGCTTGGCGACGCGCACCAGTTGCTCCATGGTGTAGTCCGCCGAACGAATGATCCCGGAGCTGAGGAACAACCCACTGACGCAATTGCGCCGGTAGAAATCCAGGGTCAGCGTCACCACTTCCTCGGGCGTGAAACGCGCACGGGGCACATCGCTGGTGCGTCGGTTGACGCAGTATTGGCAGTCATAGAGACAGAAATTGGTCAGCAGAACCTTGAGCAGCGACACACAGCGCCCGTCCGGCGTGTAGCTGTGGCAGATGCCCATGCCATCGGTGGAACCCAGCCCGCTCTTGCCCTCGGAGCTGCGCTTGGGCGCGCCACTGCTGGCGCAGGAGGCGTCGTACTTGGCGGCGTCGGCGAGGATGCTGAGCTTGTCGATGAGTTGCATGGCACGGACCTTATACTGTTCGCATATACAGTATAGAGTCCGCCCACGGGCCACAAGCCGTAAAACGCCCCTTCGTCAGTCAGACTTATTACAGTCGGCTGTCAGCTGCGATGGTCGAGGATTTACGCACCGGGACAGGCTGCATTGCTTCGGGCCATTTCACTCCGAACCGCGCTGTCATCTCCTTGCGCCCCGTCGCCGTCAACGTCAGCGCCCGACTGTCCAGATCCTGCGTCACCCATTTGCGCTTCAACGCGGTCTGCAACAACGCCGCCCCGAGCGATCCGCCCAGATGCGGCCGGCGCATGCTCCAGTCCAGGCACGGGCAGGCAAAGCGTCGGCGCAAGGTCGACAGATCCCTGACCTCAATGCCCACCCCTTCGAACAGCGCCTCTCCGCTCTCGCTCAAGCGGTAGGCCTGCTCATCGGTTTCCACCAGCCAACCGCCCTCCAACAACCGGTCATGCAGCAACACCGCCAACGTCCCGGCCATGTGGTCGTAGCAAGTACGGGCGAATTGCAGGCGATCCGGTGTGTGGGGTTTGAAGGCCGGCGCGGGGTTCTGGCCGATCACCATCAGCGCTTCGAGTGCCTGGGCCACGCGCTTGTCGGCGAGGCTGTAATAACGGTGGCGGCCCTGCACGTGCAGGCGCACCAATGCCAGGTCCTTGAGTTTGGCCAGGTGCGCACTGGCGGTCGATGCGCTGACGTCGGCGAGGGTCGCCAGCTCCGTGGCGGTGCGGGCGTGGCCGTCCATCAGCGAGCACAGCATTTTGGTTCGCGCCGGTTCCGCGATGGCGGCCGCCACTTGCGAGACGCCGATGTCTTGATGTTCTGCGTGCATATTTCGCTCCCGGACGAATCATCGCCCTCAAGGACTGGAGATAGTAGCAACACTTTCCCCACCGACAAGGTTGCGAACCATGGACCCGATCATCGCTGCGACTCACGCCGATCCCTACCCTTACTACGCCGAACTGCGCGCGGCGGGCGGTCTGACCTTTCATCACGGACTGAAACTGTGGATCGCCAGCAGCGCCCGAGCGGTGTGCGCGGTGCTGGCGCATGCGGATTGCCGGGTGCGCCCGGTGCAGGAACCGGTGCCCAAAGCCATCGCCGATGGCATGGCGGGCAAGGTGTTTGGCCAGTTGATGCGCATGAATGACGGCGAAGCTCAGCGCTGCCCGCGTTCGGCCATTGAGCCGCCGCTGGGGCTGATCAATGACGAAGATGTCAGGGCGCTGGTCGCCGCACGGTTGGTGACTAACGATGCCGACGGCTTATATAAAGCAATGTTTCGCGGCCCGGTGAGCGTGGTTGCAGCGCTGCTTGGCTTCACCCCGGCGCAGGCGCGGGTCATCAGTGAACTGACGGCGGATTTCGCGGCGTGCCTTTCACCGCTGAGCAATGACCTGCAACTGGCGGCAGCGCATCGAGTGGCTGAGCAATTGTACGGTTACTTCATTGAATTACTGGCGGAGCCAAACCCGTTTCTCGCCGACATCCAACAGCGCTTTGCAGGCGAAGAAGACGCACTGATCGCCAACCTCATCGGCCTTTGCTCGCAGACCTTTGAAGCCACCGCCGGCCTGATCGGCAACGCGCTGGTGGCGTTGCAGCGTCAGCCTGAATTACACGACGTGTCAGTCGATTCGCTGCTGGCCGAAGTGCAGCGCTTCGATCCATCAGTGCAGAACACCCGACGTTTTGTCGCGAACACCTGCGAAATCGACGGCGTGCGACTTGAAGCGGGCGACGTGATTCTGGTGTTGCTCGCCTCAGCCAACCGCGACCCGGCACTGAACGAAAACCCGGATCGATTTCTGCCGGATCGCCCGAACCGCCGCAGTTTCACGTTCGGCAGCGGTCGTCATCAATGCCCGGGGCAAAGGTTGGCGATGACCATTGCCAGCGCCACCGTCGGTGAAATCCTCGCCCATGACATCGACCTGAAGCGGTTCGCCTGGCATTACCGCCCTTCTCTCAATGGGCGGATTCCATTGTTCTGCGAGGCAACGACTTAAGCGTTGCGCAATTCGATGGTCAGGTGCGACAGCTCATGCACCGGTGCCAGACGCTCGCGAATCGCCTCGGCAGTCACGCCCGCAGCCGCCACCACACTGACAATCGCCGCTCGTGCCTGCGGGCCGACCTGCCAGACGTGCAGGTCGCTGATGCGCACATCGTCGGAGGTTTCCAGCAGTTCGCGGATCTCCTCGGCCACCGGTTCATCGGTGGTGTCGAGCAGCACGGCGGCGCTGTCGCGCATCAGGTTCCAGGCCCATTTGGCGATGACGATGGAACCGACGATGCCCATCACCGGATCCATCCACACCCAGCCCAGATAGCGACCGGCAAGCAGCGCGGCAATCGCCAGCACCGACGTCAACGCATCGGCCAGTACGTGCACGTAGGCTGAGCGCAGGTTGTTGTCGTGATGGTGGTGATGACCATGATCGTGGCTATGGCCGTGGTCATGATGACCGTGATGGCCGGCCAGCAAAAAGGCGCTGAGCAGGTTGACGCCCAGGCCGACCACGGCGATCAAGGTTGCTTCGCCGAACGCCACACTGGTGGGCTCGAATAGGCGGAAAATCGACTCCCCGGCAATCCCCAGCGACACCAGCCCCAACACCATCGCCGAGGCAAAACCCGCCAGATCGCCGACCTTGCCGGTGCCGAAACTGTAGCGACGGTTGTTGGCGTTGCGCCGGGCAAAACCATAGGCCGCCGCCGCAATGCCCAAGGCGCCAGCATGGGTCGCCATGTGGAAACCATCGGCCAGCAGTGCCATGGAACCGGTGAGATAACCGGCGGCAATTTCGCCGATCATCATCACGAACGTCAGCGCCACCACCCACAAGGTGCGGCGGGCGTTGTCGTCATGGGACGCGCCAAGAAACTGGTGATCGTGGGAAAAGTCGTCAGACCGAGTCGTCAGATTCATGGGGTCGGTGCTCACTTGGAATAACGGCGGATGGCTTGCAGCAACTCTTCCACGCCCTGGGCGCGGGCTTCATCGCTGAGGTCGGGATGGGCGACATGCTCGCGGGCATGGGCCTCGATGAACTGTTCCATCAGACCGTTGACCGCGCCGCGAATCGCCGCCATCAGGTGCAACGTCTTGGCACAATCGGCCTCGGATTCCAGCGACCGTTCAACTGCCTGAACCTGCCCGGCAATGCGCCGGACCCGATTGAGCAACTCACCTTTGTGTTCGTGCGTGTGCGACATACCTATACCCCCTACCCCTATATGGAGAGCATAGTCGCTGTTCCGATCGATAGGGGCAAGGCCTGTTTTCGACCGTCCGTCGCGGGTTGAGATTTTGATGCGAAAGAATGAGGCGGCGCGTCAGATGGCGCCGCCTCTGGAAGGTTTTTCAGAGGCAGGGCCGTTGGGTACCCTCGTCTGTCAGGCCCATTGCAGTGGCGAGGACGACGAGAAGCAGAGGTCTACATCCAGTTGCGCTGCGGCCGACAGGTTGACCAGCGCATCGAGAGAGAACTTGTCGATTTTGCCGTTGAGTACGTCGTTGAGGCGCGGCTGCGTGATGCCGAGACGCTTGGCCGCCTCCTTCTGCGGAAGCTCCCAGGCACGAATCGTTTCGCACAGCGTACGCATCAGCTTGGCCCGCAGACGCATGTTGGCCGCTTCCTGCGGCGTGTCTTCCAGTGCATCCCAGACGCTTGCGAAACGCTGGGAAGAGTTTTGATGATCCGTCATGGTTCAACCTATTTCCTGATATCTGGCCCGTGCCAGTTCTATGTCTCGCGTCTCGGTTTTGCGCGTGGTCTTTTGCAGGGCGTGCAGCACATAAATCGCGTCAGGCCGGTTGACCACATAAAACACTCGAAACGCCCCTGAATCCTCGGTGATTCTGATTTCATTGACGCCCCGCCCGACTGTTTTCATGGGGCGCCAGTCAAAGGGTTCGTCGCCCTGTTGCAACAGATCCAGTTGGAATCCTGCGGCTCTGCGAGCATCGAGGGGAAAAGCTCTCAGATCCTTGAGCGCACTCCCGACAAACACCACGTCCTTGTGTCTTGGCATTGGCTTCTCCTGTGTTGGAAGGAAAAGCGTAATAGCCCGGACAGAATCGTGTGGCGGCGGTGTGTTGCAAGGAATGGCAGCGATCACATACCAGCAGACTATATCGAAACCGATATAAATCAAGTTTGAATTGGCTTATCTGACATTTGGTATCACAAAGCAGAATTTCGCGAGCCAGCACCCCTGATAAGCCGACACAGCCCCCCTGTGGGAGCGAGCTTGCTCGCGAAGGCGGACTGAAAAATGACGCATCATTTTGCCCCCATCCGGGAGGCTACATCGCCTTGCGCCTTTGCCTACAACTACGCCAGAATCCGCCGGCTTGTGCGGTTTGGGGCCTGCCCGTAACTTGATTCGCATCACTGAATGGTCAGTGAACGGGTTTAGTCGCTCGGCGTTTTATCCAAGCTCGCAAGCTGTTTTTCAGTCAGGCATTTCCACGCCTGTACTCAATGGCGGCTGTGCGTAGGGCGCTCTAGGGCGCGCCAGTAGTGCTTGGATACTGGTCGACTAACCTGCGTACAGCTGCCACCTATTGTTTAGTCGCAAGAACGTGTCAGCCTCTTTTGGAGGTTTCCAAGCAAATGATCAAGCCAACGCCTAATCCTCCGGAAACAGACGTATCGTCCGAATCCGACCCGACCTCTCCCTACTCCACAACCGATTCAAAAAAACTCCACGAAGCCGCCGAACGCGCCCTCGACCACTACCTGAAACCTTCCGCCCCGAAACGACACTGCCCCGGCCGCATGTTCCTCGTCGCCCCCGACATGGATCAGCATTCCCTGCTGGCCCACGCCTGCGAATCGATGGCCTCGGCCAGCGTGATGCTCAGCGACTTCGCCGCGCTGCTGGACCCGCCCTACCGCAGTACCGTGCTGGGCATCGCCCAAGTGGTGATGTTCGGCGAACTGGCGGTCAACAGGGCGCTGGACACCATTGACCCCGCGATCTGAGGAAACACCATGGCCAGCAAATCCGATGCACAAGTCGTCGCCGCCCTGATCTCCATCGGCCTCAACGAGAAAGACAGCCAATGGGCCGAGAAGGCTTGCCTGCTCCTGCTCGAAAGCGAAAGAAAATCCATCGTCACCGCCGCCCTCGACGTCCTCGTCCAACTCGCCCGCGATCACGGCAAACTGGACCGGGACCGCGTAATGCCGGCACTCCACAGCGTAAAACGCAGATTTCCGAGCCTGACCAGCACGGTTGCCGCAACGCTGGATGAGATGGCAATGGCTGCGTAACGCCTCAGGTAACAGGCAAGAAAAAACCCGCTGGCTCCGTAAAAGGAGGCAGCGGGTTGTATAGGCGGACGCAATCAGCGCCGAAAGTCAGACAGGATAAACGGCGTATGACCTCTCAAGTAACGATCGACCTCTTCCAACGAGTGCAATCCGTCGCTCGAAGAAACGATGGAGCCTTGAACATCCTGGCGAGTCAGGGTCACGGTATAAACCCCCTCTTCCTCCAGCAGAACGCCGGTGAATCTGACCTGTTGCCCGCCTTCTTCTGCAAAGGAAGTCACTGTCAGGCTTCGAGACGCCAGCGTCGTCGTCACACGATCCTTGAGCACTTTGCTCTTTGCTATCTGTTCCCTGGCCACAACCCAAGTGCCAACCGCCACAGCAGCGTTGAGCACAGCCATATACCCGTAAGACCAGCGCCCGTGCGACGAGTGCTTCTCGCCCAACCACTCGGCAAACTGGAAAATCATGTGCCACACGTCCATGCGCCAATTCCTGACTGTGATCATCAAACGCCGGAATCAATCCTCCCGCGTCAAAACCTCGAGCAACTCAATCTCGAACACCAGATTCGAATTCGGCGGGATCTTGCCCATCGTCCGCTCGCCATAGCCCAAATGCGCCGGCACCAGCAGTTTGCGTTTGCCGCCGACCTGCATGCCCATGATCCCTTGATCCCAGCCCTTGATCACCCGGCCCGTACCGATCACGCACTGGAACGGCTTGCCCCGGCTCCAGGAGGAGTCGAACTCAGTGCCGTCTTCCAGCCAACCGGTGTATTGGGTGGTGATCAATGCGCCTTTGACGGCGGCTTTTCCGTCGCCGGGCTGAAGATCGATTATCTGCAGTTCATCATTCATAACATTCACTCTATTGTTCCGCTGGCCGCCGTTTTCCCAGAAATGCTGGCCATTGGCAACCGTTTGACCCAAGGTTGCCGCTGTTTCCGGCGTTGGCCGTGAATTAAGATAGCGACACGCCATCACTCCCGGATCGATACGCCATGACAGCACCGCTTGAATGACTCAACTCTGGATCAGCTTCGCCATTTTCGTTGTGTTGATGGTCGTGATCGCCGTGCTGATTCGTCGCGAGCGTGCCCTGCGTCGGCAGCTCGGCGAATACCGTGAACTGCTCACCCGCGCCGCCGAAGGCCAGAACATTCACCAGGATGGCGATGCCGAACGCTTCAAGCGCAGTCAGTATTTCGCCCGGATCGGCACCTGGGATTGGGAAGTCGACACTGATCGGCTCTATTGGTCCGACGCAATCTTCGGCATGTTCGGCTTCAAGATCGGCGAAGTGACGCCGTCCTACGCCTTGTTCTGCTCCTGCGTCCACCCGGACGACCGCGCCAAGGTGCGCGCCGGGGAATTGCGTTGCCTGGAAACCGGCGAAAACCACGACGAGGAATACCGCGTGGTCTGGCCCGATGGCACGATTCGCTGGCTAAGGGAAACCGGCAATGTGGTGAAGAACGATCATGACGCGATGATCAAGATGATGGGCGTGGTGCGCGATATCACCGAAGAGAAGGCCTCGGCCAGTTACCTTCAGCACCTGGCACATTTCGACCCGCTGACCGGTTTGCCCAATCGACTGGTGCTGGAAGAACGCCTGTCGGAAGCGCTGGAGCATGCCCGCGCTACCGAGACCCGGGTGGCGCTGGTGTTCATCGATCTCAACGGTTTCAAAAGCATCAACGACCGCTACGGCCATGCCGCCGGCGACCGCGTTTTGATCACCACCGCCACGCGTTTGAAACGCATCCTGCGGGTCAGCGACACCGTCGCCCGCATCGGCGGCGACGAGTTCGTGGTCATTCTCCAGGGCCTCGCCCCCGGCCTGAATCTGCAGGACGAAGCGCGGAGCATCTGCCAGAAAATCTTCATCGAACTGTCCCCACCGATCACCATCGGCAACGACCAGCGCCACATCGGCACCAGCCTCGGCGTCGCCGTGTTCCCCGACCATGCGCCGACCATGGATCGGCTGCTGCACATTGCGGATCTGGCGATGTACGAGGCCAAGCGCAGCGGGAATAATCAGTATCGGTTAGGTGGCGAAAGCCCGGTGCGGGCAAGTGCACCGGGATTTGGAATGTGAGCGTTAACGCTCCACCGGCTTGATATCCACAATCGTCCCGTTGGTAATCATCACCATCACGTACTTGTCGTTCATCTGCACCCACTGCGCCTGGGGATCGGGTTGCTTGAGGCCTTTCTGTTTCCAGTTGTTGATGGCTTTTTCGCTGCGCTGATAGACATCCGGAGCACGGTCGTTGACCTTCAGTTCGCGGCCATCGATGGGCGAACGTTCGACGGTGTCGGTCGAGGCTGGCGCCGCTTGAACGAGCGGGCTGATCCCGGTGATGCCGGCGACGAGGGCCAGGCTGGCGATCAGGGTCTTGTTGTTCATCGGTGAACCTCCTTCAGATGTGTGATACCTGAACTCCGACTGCGGGGTTCTGGAATCATTCCTTGTTTTTTGATGATGCCGGACTTGAGATTGTAGCCATCCCCCGGAACGCTAACCGAGGCTCGCCCGCCACGGAGCGAATACAGTCAACGGCATTCATTTGCGATAAGATCCCGCGCGCCCCCGCCGAGTGAACAAGGACATCACCGTGAAAATCTACCTCATCGTCAATCTTGTGCTGCTTGCGGTTCTGGGCCTCTACGCTGTCAGTCTTTTCAATAAGCTCGTTGCCCGGCGCAACGAGATCAAGAACGCGTTTGCCCAGGTCGAAGTGCAACTCAAGCGCCGCTATGACCTGATCCCCAATCTGGTCAGCATCGCCAAGGGCTATCTGGCCCATGAGCGCGAAACCCTGGAAGCGGTCATCGCCGCGCGCAATACCGCCGTGGCGGGACTCGAAGCTGCACAGGCCAAACCGGGCAATGCCCAGCACATCGCGCAACTGGGCCTGGCGGACAGCGCACTCAGCAGCGCCGTGGGTCGACTGAACCTGACCCTGGAAGCCTATCCGGAACTCAAGGCCTCGCAGAACATGCAGCAACTGAGCGAAGAGCTGAGCAGCACCGAAAACAAGGTGAGTTTCGCGCGTCAGGCCTTCAACGACGCGGTCATGGCCTACAACACCCTCAAGCAGAGTTTTCCCGCGGTGCTGCTGGCAGCCAGTTTTGGCCATCGCGATGACGCCGTGCCGCTGAAGTTTGCGGATACGCTGGCAATCAAAACCGCACCCAAGGTTTCCTTCTGATTCCCGCCCAAGGACGGCACATGAACTTCTTCGAACAACAACACCAGGCCCGGCGCCATACCACCCGGCTAGTGATCCTGATGATCTTCGCGTTGCTGACGATGATTGCACTCATCAGCCTGCCCTTCGTCTTCTCCAGCATCGACAAATACTTGAGCGGGACTGGCACGCTCAAAGATGCCCTGCAGGCGCTGGCTATCGTTGCTGCATCGGTAAGCGGCGTCGTGCTGATCGGTGGACTGGTGAAATATTGGCAACTGCGAGCGGGTGGAAAAGTCGTCGCACAAAAGCTTGGCGGGAGATTGATCAACGACAATGCACACACGCCGGACGAACGACGCTTGATGAATGTCGTCGAGGAAATGGCGATTGCCTCCGGCACTCTTGTGCCTGCGGTGTATCTGTTGCCGGACGAGAGCATCAACGCCTTCGCAGCAGGCTTCACGCCCGAAGACGCAGCGATCGGGATTACCCAAGGCGCGGTATCGCTGCTCACCCGAGATGAGCTGCAAGGTGTGATCGCCCACGAGTTCAGCCATATTTTCAACGGGGACATGCGCCTCAATACCCAACTTGTGGCAGCTGTTCACGGCCTGCTGGTGTTGGGGCTGGCCGGAACGTTGATCCTCGTCGCTCTGGTAAAAGCCAATATGAACAACAAACCCCGAAAAAAGGACAAGGACGATAAAAACGAATTCGTTTTGATGTGCATTGCGCTGTTTGTTGGCGTTGTTCTATTCGTCGGTGGGTTTCTCGGAACATTCTTCGCCAGCCTGATCAAAGCGGCAGTCAGCCGGCAACGCGAGTTCCTCGCCGATGCCAGCGCGGTGCAGTACACGCGTAATCCGCAGAGCATTGTTGGCGCCCTGAAGAAGATCGCGACCCACACGCAGGGTTCGACGATCAGTGCATCAGGGGCCAGCGAGTTCAGTCATTTGTATTTCAGCACCGGTGTTTCGAACCCGCTGAGTCGCCTGTTTGCCACGCATCCCAATCTAAGCGAGCGAATCCGGCGTATCGATCCACAGTGGGATGGCAGCTTTGCACCCGTTGAAAAGGTTGAGGCTGCACTCGAGCGCGGGTAGGCATCCGCTTTCGCGCGGGGGAACCGGTCTGCATTGGCTGCCAACCCCTGCGCCTTTGCTCCCGGTCTGAATGATTCCATCCAGATGGATTGATCCGCCCTGCGCATCAATCCATGCCAACTATGCAATTAACAGATCGATCCCCCTGCGCCACTATCCGCCCCAATAAAAACCGTGCGCCGCCTCCCCGTCGCGCACGTCATAAAAGCGGTGGAGTATTTTTCGATGACAGCCTCAATCCCACACGGCGGCTCGCGGGCCGGCGCTATTTTCCGGGTCACCTCGGGCAACTTCCTCGAACAGTTCGACTTCTTTCTGTTCGGCTTCTACGCCACGCAGATCGCGGCGGTGTTCTTTCCGGCGAGCAGCGAGTTCGCTTCCCTGATGATGACGTTCGCGGTGTTCGGCGCAGGCTTTTTGATGCGTCCGCTGGGGGCGATCGTGCTCGGTGCGTACATCGATGACGTCGGGCGTCGCAAAGGTTTGATCGTCACCCTGTCGATCATGGCCAGCGGCACGATATTGATTGTGCTGGTACCCGGATACGAAACCATTGGTCTGTTTGCCCCGGCACTGGTGCTGGTCGGGCGCTTGCTGCAGGGCTTCTCGGCCGGTGCAGAGCTGGGCGGCGTTTCGGTGTATCTCTCGGAGATTGCCACACCGGGCCGCAAAGGTTTCTTCACGGCCTGGCAGTCGGCCAGCCAACAGGTTGCGATCATCGTTGCAGCTGCGCTGGGCTTTGCCTTGAACCAGTGGATGGCGCCGGACGTGATTGCCGATTGGGGCTGGCGGATTCCGTTTTTTGTCGGCTGCATGATCGTGCCGTTCATCTTCCTGCTGCGTCGCAACCTGGCGGAAACCGAAGAGTTCGCCGCCCGCAAACATCGCCCGAGCATGAAAGAAGTGTTCCGCACCCTCGGCCAGAACTGGGTCGTGGTGCTTGGCGGGATGTTGATGGTTGCCCTGACCACCACCGCGTTCTACCTGATTACCGTGTACGCGCCGACCTTCGGCAAAACCGTGCTGCACCTGAGCACGTCGGATGCGTTGCTGGTGACGTTGCTGGTGGGCGTTTCGAACTTCTTCTGGCTGCCGATTGGCGGCGCGCTGTCCGACCGGATTGGCCGTCGTCCGCTGTTGATTGCCATGTCGTTGCTTGCCCTGGCCACCACGTATCCGGCGCTGTCGTATCTGGTGCAGGCGCCGAGCTTCAGCCACATGCTGATGTCGCTGCTGTGGCTGTCGTTCATCTACGGCATGTACAACGGCGCGATGATTCCGGCGCTGACCGAAATCATGCCGGTGGAAGTGCGGGTGGCGGGTTTCTCGCTGGCCTACAGCCTCGCTACTGCCGTGTTCGGCGGTTTCACCCCGGCAATGTCGACCTTCCTGATCCAGTACACCGGCGACAAAGCCGCGCCGGGTTACTGGATGAGCGTCGGCGCGCTGTGCGCATTGTGCGCGACGCTGTATCTGTATCGCCGCGCAGGTGGTCGTCTGCAACCTGCGGTCGCTTGAGGAGCCAGCCAACATGAAAAAGCTCTTCAATCTGACCGCCCTCGCCCTCCTCGCCTTCAGCGCATTCGCCCAAGCCGAGGAGTTGCGGGTGATGACTTCCGGCGGCTTCACCGCGGCTTATAAAGTCCTCGGCCCGAAGTTCGCCGCGAACACCGGCAACACCCTCGACACCATCCTCGGCCCGTCGATGGGCAAGGCCCCGGAAGCGATCCCCAATCGCCTCGCCCGGGGTGAGCAGGCCGACGTGGTGATCATGGTCGGCTACGCCCTCGACGACTTGATCAAACAAGGCAAGGTCGACCCGGCTTCGCGGGTGGAACTGGCGGATTCGCGGATCGGCCTGGTGGTGCGCGAAGGCGCGCCGAAACCGGATATCAGCAACGTCGACGCCCTGAAAAAAACCCTGCTCGATTCGCAATCGGTGGCCTACTCGGACAGCGCCAGCGGCGTGTACATCGAGCAGCAATTGTTCAAGAAGCTTGGCATCGAAGATCAGCTGAAACCGAAGGCGAAGATGATCCCGAAAATCCCTGTGGGCTCGGTGGTTGCGACCGGTGACTATCAATTGGGCTTCCAGCAGGTCAGCGAATTGCTGCCGGTGCCGGGGGTGAGTTTTGTCGGGAAGATTCCGGAGTCGGTGCAGTCGGTAACACGTTTTGCAGCGGGGATTCCGGTCGGTGCGCAGCATCCGCAGGAAGCCAAGGCGTTGCTCGCCTATCTGGCCGCGCCGGCCGCCCAGGCCGACGTACAGTCCACCGGGCTGGACTCGGTCAAGCGCTGAACTTCGGCGGCTGGACTTTCATTTCCACCACCAGCCGCTCCAGTTCCAGTGCCGCCGGGGTCAGGGTACGACCCCGGCGTTTGATGATACCCACGCTGCGCATCACTTGCGGATCGGTCAGCGGCACCCGCGTCAGGATCGGATGATCCGCCGCCGGCATCGCCATCAACGGCACCGCCGCCACCCCCAACCCCGCTTCCACCAGACCGATCATCGTTGTCACGTGCAGGGTTTCGCAGATGCTCGGCCGCTGCGGCACCACCTTCGCCAGTGCCTGATCGAGCAAAAAACGATTACCCGAAGTCTTGTCCAGCGAGATGTAATCCTGCTGGTAAAACTCGTCCCAACTGACGCTGCTGCGCCCCGCCAACGGGTGATCACGACGACAAGCCACCACGTAGCTCTCCTGCACCAGCGGCTCGAAATCCACGCCCGCCTCCTGAGTGCCCATGAAACTCAGGCCGAAATCCGCCTCGCCATTGACCACTGCCGTCAGCACGTCATGGGCGCTGGAGTCGAGGACTTTGACTTTGATTCGCGGGAACTGCTGGTGATAGCGGGCGACCACCCGTGGCATGAAGTAATACGCCGCCGACGGCACGCAGGCGACGGTAACGTGGCCCTGTCGATTCGAGGCGACTTCGCTGATGCCGAGCAGCGCCACGTCCAGGTCATCCAGCAAACGCTCGACACTTGGCATGAAACCGCGACCGGCCTGGGTAAGGCTGACCTTGCGCGTGGTGCGCTCGAACAGCTTCACGCCGAGGGCGTCTTCAAGCTTTTCGATGCGTCGGCTCAGGGCCGGTTGCGAGATGCGCACGGTGTCCGCGGCCTTGCGGAAACTGCCCTGCTCGACCACGGCGCGAAAGGCTTGCAGGTCGTTGAGGTCGAAGTTGATGGCCATGGGAGACTCGGGAGGAATTGATTCGCTGAGGCTATAAATGTAACCAATTGATGCAAATTATTACAGAACCTCGATTCGATCCCCCCATAGGGCGGCCAGCCCCGGCCTACTGGATGGGTGCCGGAAATTGCCGCTGGATCGTCGCCAGGGTTCGACGCCGAATCCAGCCGCTGGCCAGGCGGATCGCCAGCCAATACGGTGTGAACAACCATCGGGTTCGAGTGTTGGGGCAAAACACGAACGTTTCGGTGCGTAACGTACGTGCGCCCTCTGCCTGCTCGATGACTTGAAAACGCAACACCAGCCTGGCGACGCGGGAATCGTCCAGCGACATGAACGCCGGAGCATCCGCCACAAGGCAAGCGTCCAGATCCGGGCGCCAAAAACGCCCCGCCAGTCCCAGGGACACTTCGTGATCAGTGCGCCGCAGCAAGGTGAAGGTGTCAAAACCGAACGGCGCGGGCGCGGGTTGCGGTCGGTTGCCGATGGCTCTGATCAGCTTTGCCGGCAGTTCGCGCAGGCGAAGCAAGGCATCGGCCACCCGATCCGCGCGCATGTCCAAGGCACACACGGCGGCGATGATGGCATCGGGCTGAGCATCAATTGCGCCCGATTGGTGAAACTCGTAAAAGTTGAATCGCGGAAGAAACGGCGAGGGTGAAATCCCGTGGGCATCGGTTCCGTCGCCATAGATCCCGAGCGTTTTCCAGAATGTCCCGAACATGCAGTGGCTTCCCTTTTCATCCGGTGGAGAAATCCGGAGTCCTTTCGGGAGTGCCCGCAGACATCCCCGAAAGTTCCGACAGCATTGGCCCGTCAGGCTTCCAGACGTTCGCCGGTGCCGGCCGCCTGCGTGGCCTTTTCAGGCACGTAGCACGGCGGCACGGCGAGCGTGCGCCGAAGGTCGAGCTTCAATGCGCCCCAGGACAGACCGGCACCGAATCCGCACAGCACGACGTTCTGGGCCTGCGCTGTGCCAACTGCGCTGTGGCGAGACAGCACAATCGGAATCGATGTAGAGCTGGTGTTGCCGACATCGTCGATGTCGATCGGCATCTTCTCCGGCGCGACGCCGATCATCCGCCGCAGGTAGTTGAGCATGAACCCGTTTGCCTGGTGCAGCACCAGCAAGTCGAGCGACGCCGGCGTCAACCCCGTCGCTTCAAGCAGCGACTTGACGGTCTGCGGTACCCGGTTCAGTGCAAAGTTCATCACCGCCGTACCGTCCATTTGCAGGCGCTGGATCGAGGCACGAGTCTGGCTGTCACCCTCAGGCGTGTAGGCGATGTCGGATTCCAGGGCCTCACGACCACTACCGTCGGCTCCGCACAGGAACTCGAACGTCCCCTCGCCCGCCTCCAGCAGAGTGGCCGACGCTGCATCGCCAAACAGCATCTTCACATGCCGGTCGCGCCCGTCCAGCAGCTTGGTGGTCACATCCCCGGTGCACAGCAACACCTTTTTGCAGGCGCCGGCGGCAATCAGCGCGCCGGCCTGAACCAGCGCAGTGACGTACCCCGAGCAACCGGCGGACACGTTCAGTACCAGACAGTGCTGGGGCAGTCCGAGCGCCTGCTGAACCAGGAAACCGACGCCCGGCACCCACGAGTCCGGAGTCTGGGTCACGACGATCAGTCCGTCGATCTCCTGCGCTGCGCACACGCCCTGATCCAGCAGGTGACGGCACGCGGCGATCACCAGGTCGGACGTGTCCAGCGATCCGGCTTCCCTGATCGATTCGATGCCGGTGCTTTTGGCGATGCGGGCCACTTCCTTGGCGCCGAACAGTTCGGCGAAGTCGTCCAGCCCCACACGCCGCTCGGGCAACGCGGACGTGACCGCACGCACGGTCACTCCGCAAAGGGTGCGCAGGGTCATGCGGTTTCCTTCATTTTCAGGGTTACCAGATCAAAGATGTCCTGCACCGTCACGATACGGTCCATCTCTTCGCCAGACACCGTCACGCCGGTCGATTCGAACACCAGGGCGACAATGCCGATCCTGGCCATCGAGTCCCAGTTGTCACTGTTCTCCAATCGGACATCGCCCTTCAGTTCATCCAGCGGCAGGGTCAGGATTTCCGCGATGCTTGCGCGCATTGCTTCGAGTACGGCCATGTTGTCATTTCCTTATAACGTGGTAATCAGGTCTTACGACCCGCTGAGGACGCCGGGATGGCGCATTTTCTTGAAGCGGCTGGTGAACAGTGGCGTATCGCTGACGGAAATCAGCCGGGGCAATTGCTCCGGTGACAGCACGTCGCGAATCGCCGCATACAGACGTGGCTTGAACGCTTCCAGCGTTTCCGGTTCCAGCAAGGTGAACCGCGCGGCCACGATCTGACCGAGCAACGGGTTGGGCTGACCGTAGACCACGACGTCAGAAACGTTGTCGATGCCCATCAACACGCTCTCCACGTGAGACGGGAACACCTTCTTGCCGCCGACGTTGATCACATCGACCGCCCGCCCGCTGACCCTGAAGTACCCGTCGCGCTCTTCCGCCAGGTCCTGGGTAATCAGATAACCATCATCGGACAGCTCGCCCGGGCCGCTCAGGTAACCGAGCATATTGGTCGCTCCGCGCACCTGCAGAATGCCGTCGACTACCCGCAGGTTGTAGGCCGGATCCTCGACGGTCATCCAGGCGCTGTCGCCGTCCAGACCCCGACAGGGCAACACACCGATTTCCGACATGCCGTACAACTGGTTCAGCCGCACCTGCGGCAATGTGCAAGCGATGCGTTGAATGGCTTCGGGCGAACTCGGCTCGGAGCCGAAATAGATACGTTGCAGGCTGCCGGTGTCCCAGGTCTGGAACACGCCGGTGATCGTCGTCAGGTTCAAAAGCGTCGGCGACACGTGCAACGTTTGCACCTTGAACGTTTCGATACAGCGGCCGACTTCCTGAGGCGAACGTTCGTTGGGCAGGACCAGCGTCCCGTGTGTGGCCAGCGCCTGCAGGACGGTGACCAGCCCGCCGATGTGGTCGAACAGCAGGAACGCCAGAATCGCGCCACATTGCTCGGCCTTCAGATAACGCTCGAAGAACGGTGCGATGTCGTGCACGACACCCTTGGCCGGCCCGGTCGAGCCGGACGAGAACACAATGAAACCGGCCTGCCGGCGCGACAGGAGACCGTCGACAGTCGGCGGCACCGCAGCACCATCGTTCGCCAGCACCGAGTAACCCTGCGGCCCGTTCCCCGTCACGGTAAACCGTGCGCCGGCAGCGTTCGCCAGATTCACCAACTGCTCGCCGTTTTTGGGCACCGACAACGCCACGACATTGTTGCGCCGCCACAGTGCAAACAGCAGGCAGACGCTGTTGAAGCTGTAGTTGTCGACCAGCAGCACACAGCAATCGCTGACCGATTGCGCCGCCAGTGACTCGGCATAGGCGTCGATCTGTCGGCATAGCTCGGCGTAAGTGAAGCGACCTTCGTCGCTGATGATCGCCGGCCTGTCCGCGCCGGCCTTCAGATGTTCCAGAAATGTTTCGACTTGCATGTCCACCTCTCGATAAAGGTGCCGCCCTACGACGGCGACCGTTGAGTCAATTGGCCAGAGCCTCTGCACCGACCGCCGTCAGGGCTGACTCCAACCGGTTCATGACATACGCGCACAGCGTGCCGAGTGTCGCGAACGGCGTGGCGGTCGCAGGCAGGTGGGAGGTATCGGCCAGGTGCACTTCGGCACCGAATCGATGGCGGATCTTTTCTTCGGTGTCGACGAGGATCGAGACCAGGGTCATGGAGTCGATGGTGCCTTCGACGCCATATAGCGGGCTGTCTTCACCACGGGACAGGTCGATGGGTTCGCTCAGTAACAGATCCTGTTGCCGCACAGCGGTTTCGACCAGGGTTTTGACTTCGTTCAGCATTCCAACATTCCTTTATTGGGGGTGCGTCCACGGGTTCGCTAGGTTTGGGGTAGCGGCTCGTTCGCCTTCGGTTGACGGGTCAGCACGGTCCTCATGTCGACGAACACGCCGCTTTTCAAGCCGTAGTCGGCGGGTGCGCCGATCACATCGCGGATGTCCTCGGCACGCTGGGCGGCGGAGATCATGTAACCAGGGGCAAGGGCCCGCTGTTGAAGGGAACGCAGATCCGGAAAATCGGCGGTCCTCTGGCTGAAGCTCACTTGCCGCGACAGCCCGGTGTCGACATTGCACAGGCCCAACACGGCAAAGAAGATGTCCGGGTTTTCTTCGGCGTAGACACCGCCCAGTGCCGCCAGCGCCGCTTTCGACAGGCTGTAGGTCAGCGTGCCCGCGCGAAAGCGCACACCGGCCATCGAAGCCGACAGCACGCAGGTGGTCGGTCGATGCGCCGAGGCGAGGATCAGATCGAGAATGGCCTTGTTCGCCAGCACATTGACGTTGAGCACATGCTGTACCTCCGCCACCGAAAACTCCTCGCCCCGGGCCGGCACGTTGCCGCTGATCCCCGCGTTGAGAAAGAGCACATCGACACCCCGGCTCAGGATCTCGGCGAACGGCCCTTTGAACAACTCACCCATGTCGCCGGTTTTCGAAAGATCGAATGACCGGAACCGGAAGTTCGGGTGCGACATGAAGCGGTAGGGTTCCCGCCTGGAAGTGCCGAACACGGTATAGCCGTGTTTCAGATGCAACTCGGTCAGCGCCTCGCCGATGCCGCTGCTCACGCCGGTGATGAACACCCGTTTGCCAGTTGGATGAGGCAGGTCGCGCTCTGTGGTGCTCATCAGAATTTACCGGCCGAAAAGCCGCCGTCCACTGGCATCACGGTGCCGGTGACGAACGATGAAGCATCGCTGAGCAGCCACAGGATCGCCGCAGAAATTTCGCCCGGATCGGCGAAACGTTTCATTACCGTGACCTGAAGTTTGTGTTTCGTGGACTCCGGGTTGGCCTTCAGGCGTTCCTCCGAGTTCATGCCGCCCATCGTCGGGCCGGGACACACCGCGTTGACGCGAACCGGATGGCGCTCCGGCAATGCCGCCTCCGCAGACTCGATGGCGCAGACCTGGGTCAGCATGTTCAGGGCGGCCTTGCTGGTGGAATAGGCACTCTGTCTGGCAACGCCCAGCAGGCCGGCACAGGACGACACGTTGACGATCGAGCCACCCGGATGCTTCGAGATCAGATTCGTCTGGTGTTTGAGCAACAGCAGCGGGCCCAGCAGGTTGATCTCCAGCACGCGTTTCCAGTCGGCGAAATCCATGTCACGGATCGGTGCGTGTTTCGAGGTGACGCCGGCGTTGTTCACCGCCAGGTCGAGTCGCCCGTGGCGGTCGTTGATGATCCTGAACAGCTCGGCCACCGATGCCTCGTCCGTAACATCGCTCTTGATGAACATGCAGCGTTCGCCGAGCCGGCTTTGCGCGGTCAGGCCGTCATCCTCGTTGCGACCGGTGATGTAGCAGATGCAACCGGCTTCGACGAGCTTCTGGCTGACGTTGAAACCGATGCCGCGCGTACCCCCGACAACCAGGGCGATTTTTCCGGTGAAATTCATTTCAGACTTTCCTCATAGTGCAATTGCAGTTTTTCCGGCCGGCGGTAGTCAGGATTGACGCAGCAGTACACCCGCTCGGCCATGGGATCCTTCTTGTCACGGAAACAGAACGCATCGCCCCGGCAACGGTTGACCCGTCCGGCCTGACCGGTGAGCTCCTTGGCGATGAAATGGTTGTCGGCCAGCATGGCGCGGCCGAATCCGACGAAATCGGCATCGCCGCTCTCGATGATTTCGTTGGCTTGCGACACATCGCTGACCGAACCGGTGAAACCCACCGGAATCCGCACAAAACCTTTGAGGTAGCGACAGCCCGCACGCGACAGGGCCAGCGCCTGCGCCTTGTTCCTGAAAAAGAACGGAAAGGTTTCGCTGACACCTGTGGAACAGGTGATGGCCGCCACTCCGGCGGCCTCGAGCGCGACCACGACATCCCCCAGCAGACTCGCGCGCTGGCCTTCCTCACCCAGCCCGTCGTCGATGCCCAAACGCACGGTGACCGGCACCTGATCGCCGGTGGCCGCACGGATACCTTCGACGATGGCTAGCAGCAATCGGGCCCGTTTGAGCGGGCTGCCGCCCCATTCATCCTCGCGATGGTTGGTCCGCGGCGACAGGAAACTGCTGACCAGATAGCCGTTCGATGCCTGGACCTGGATCAGGGCGGCACCGGCCGCTTGTGCAAGCCGGGCGGCAGACGAGAATTGATCGACGCAGCGCAGGATCTGCGTGTGCGACATCGCAACCGCCCGCGCCTGGGGATAGGCCTTGAGGATCGCAGCGGACGCGATACCGCTCGGGCTGAGGATGATGCCCTGCTCCGACGGCATCGACTGCGGGCCGTAGTGCTGCAGCTGCACGCCCAGTGGAAAGCTTCTCTGCCGGGCGACTTCGAACAGCGGACGCAAGGCGTCGGCGTGAGCCGGCGACGTCAGTTTCAGGCCACGGCTGTTGTAGCGTGCGTCGGCATCCACACTGGCGTTGCCGAGAAAGCCGAAACCGGCCCCGCCGTCCATCAGCGATCGGTAGACCGCAAAGAACGCCGGCAAGGGCAAGCCGTGTTCGTCACACAGATCCATGCCCAGGGACGAAAAGTACATCCGGTTTTTCGCAACCACCTGCGCACCCAGTTGCAGCACGCCGGTGGCCGGCATCGGCTCGTCGATGTCATTGCTCATGCGCGCAACGCCCCGAGGGCCGCCTCGTCCAGATTGACGAATCCACGCTTGATCATGTCGCTCAGAGTCTGCAGGTCTTCGAACCCCAGTGCCGGGAATTCCCACGACGCGTGCCGGCCGTGGCCGCCACTGAGGATGGCGGAGGAGAATTCCAGCTTGCCTTCATAACGGATGTGCAGCCTGGCCGAGTCGATGAAGTCGGTCTCCGGCATCGTCGTCACGCAGCCGCTCTTGCCCAGGCCCAGCAACTCCACATCGGCCTTGCGGCCCTGGCCATCGCTGACGCTGCACGCCAGTTTCGAAGGGTCGATGGGCGCGAACCAGTCGCTCGACTGAATGAAGATGTTCCGCGTTTTCTCGAACAGGCGGATGTCGATCACCGTAGCCTTGGTGTCGATGGTGGCGAACAGGGTCTGCCGCTGATAGAACGCCACTCGGAAGAAGATTTTCTTCGGCGATGTGCTGTCGGTCGGGGTCATGTTGTCGACCACCAGTTCGATGGGGTACATCAACTCCGCATAGGCGAAGAAGCTCGCGTTCAGTTCATTGACGCTGACGGTCACGTCACCCCGCGCATAACCGGTGTGGTGATACAGATGGTGATACACCGCCTGGCGCGCCGCTTCGATGAACATGGTGCCGGGCACATGTTCGTGGGACTTGCGGTAGAAAAAGTAGTTGTCGGCGTTGTTGATGAAGCGGAACGAACTGGCACGGCGGATGGCCGGAACCGACTCGCACAAACTCGCCACTGCCTGCTCCGGGCTGACGTTGGCAGCCGCGCCCTCCAGCAGGGCCGGAGTGACGATCTGGTACGGCAGCGCCCTCACCCGGCTCCATTCGTCGTCCGCCTCCGTGCCGCCCATGCGGCTCCTTTTCTGCACGTCGGGTGTCAGCTCAAAGGTTCGCTGCGAGCCGCTGCCGGCCGAAAACCGGCGCGCCAACAGGTCATTGTCGGCAGTCTGCAGAAGCGCTTCGTCGACGTGTAGCGGCAGCGCGACTCTCGGGGCGCAGATCAGTACGTCATCGGTCGAGCCTTTGTGCAAAAGCTCCGGTGAAATGCTCTCGTTGTTCATGTCGGGTCCACTCATTCTGGTCGTTGTTGTCTTGAAGGCAGGTGAAATCCCGCCGGCTACGAGGCCTGCTTGACGTCCCGCGCTTCGCCTTTGGGGGGCTGCGGGGCGAGGGTCGATTGCGGCAGCCAGGTCTCGACGACCGGGGCCACCGACAGGCTGTGGGTGCCCGCCACGATTTGCACGATCAGCTCTTTTTCCCGCTGCCGTGCGGCGGCGATCGACCGCTCCTTGACGTGGCCATAGCCGCGAATCGAGTCCGGCAGATTCGCCCACTCCACAAACAACGGCAGGTTCTCCGCGCTCAGGTTTGGCAGCAGGCGTTGCAGTGTCTGCTCGTAGTCGAGCAACAGACGCCGCTCCTCACGGCGCTCGGCGGACCAGCCCAGCGGATCGAAGCGGGTGTGGCGCAACACGCGGCCCTTGGCCAACACCTTCAGCAGCGGCAACACCCAACCGGAGACGGCGATCTTCTTCGGCTCGCCGTTGCCGTCCTTGCGGTTGCGCATCAGGGGCAACGCGAAGTGGAACTTGAGCCTGACACCACTCTCGAAGCGGGCTTTGATTGGCGCCATGAAGCGACTGTCTGTGAGCAGCCGCGCGACTTCGTACTCGTCCTTGTAGGCCATCAACTTGAACAGGTTGCGTGCCACGGCCTCGGTGAGCGGGCTGTCATCGCCGATCGCAGGCGTCGAACGAAGCAGGTCGATCACCTGACGGTAGCGTGCTGCATAGGCCGCGTCCTGATAGTGGGTCAGGAACACACTGCGGGTCTCGACCAGCCGTTCGATGCTTTCGCGCCGAGCGGCAAGGTCGATGATCGACACCGGCGACACGTCGTTATTGGCCGGGTCGAGATATGGCATGACGAATGCCGGCTCCTGAGCCCACAGCCGTCCCCAGGCGAATGCCAGGTGGTTGGCGGCGGCGCTGCCGGCCTGATCGATGGCTTCTTTCAGCGCTTGCAGCGACACCGGCACCGTCCCCCGTTGCCAGGCATAACCCAGCAACAGCATGTTGGCCTGCATCGGATCGACAAGGTTGTTGGCCAGTTGTGCCGCATCCAGCGCGTGGTAGTGCTCGGCACCCACCCGTTGCTTGAGGAAGGCTTGAATCGCGGCGGTTTCGATGCGCAATTCGGTATTGCGCAGCATCGCTCCCGTCTGGGTCTGGGCGGTGTTGGCGATGACCACCGTTTTACCTGCCCGCAGTGTCGTCAATGCATCGTCTTCGCTGGCGACCACCAGATCGGCCGCAAGCAACAGGTCGGCACCACCCAGGTCGATGCGGTGCTGGTGCAGCACGTCAGCCGCGTTAGCCAGACGCACATGGCTGAGCACCGACCCGCCCTTCTGGGCGAATCCGGTGAAATCGAGCACGCTGACCGCCCGGCCGTCCAGATGCGCAGCCAGGGCAACCGTGCGTGCCACCGTCACGATTCCGGTGCCGCCGATGCCTGCCAGCAGCATTTCATACGGGGTTTCGAGTGAGCACGAAGACGGCAGTGCCAGTGCCTCGGCGCGGGCCAGAACCTGGCGGCTGTCGGCTTGCCGACGGTATTGCGCGCGCGGTTTGCCGGTCACCGTGACAAAGCTCGGGCAGAAGCCCTTGATGCAGGACAGATCGGTGTTGCATCCGTGGGGATCAATCCGACGCTTGGTGCCGAACGGAGTCGCGACCGGTGTCACGGACAGGCAATTGGACTTGACCTGACAGTCGCCACAGCCTTCGCACACGGCTTCGTTGATCAATACTTCGGTTTTCATGACAGGCGTCGGCAACTGTTTCTTGCGCCGACGCCCCTCAATGGCGCAGACCTGATCGAACACCAGCACACTGACACCCCGTGTCTCGCGCAACTGTCGCTGAACCTCTTCCAGCCGCTCACGGTGGAACAGCTCGACGCCCTGCGGAAGGCTGCCCGGCGCTTCGAAGCGTTGCGGATCGTCCGCCACCACCACGACCCGGTGGGCGCCTTCGGCTTGCATCAGTTCGACGGCTTTCTTGACCGTCAGTTTGCCGTCGATCGGCTGGCCGCCAGTCATGGCCACCGCATCGTTGTGCAGCAGCTTGTAGGTGATGGTCGCGCCGGCCGCAATGGCCTGACGGATTGCCAGATAGCCAGAATGGAAAAACGTACCGTCGCCGATGTTCTGGAAAATGTGAGGGGTTTCGACGAAGGGCGCCTGCCCCAGCCAGTCGACCCCTTCGCCCCCCATCTGCACGCTGCCGCTGGTTGCACGTTCCGGCATGCGCGCCGCCATCGCGTGGCAGCCGATACCGAGCCGCGCCTCGCTGCCTTCCGGCACTCGGGTGGAGGTGTTGTGCGGGCAACCCGAACACAGGTACGGCGTACGGCGGATCCAGTCATGAGTCCGGCTAACCGCAGGCAGATACCAGTACTCGGGCACTCTCAGTGTGATGCCCAGACCTTGCAGTCGTTGTTGAAGCATCGTCGCGAGGCGCGACGGCCTCAGTTCTTCGTGATCCGAAATCAACGGAGCGCCGCTTTCGTCACGCTTGCCCAGGATGACGGCACGCTGCCCGGACTCCGCGTTGTAGAGCGCTTGCTTGAGTTGCTCTTCGACGATGGCTTGCTTCTCTTCGACGATCAGCACCTGATCGGCCCGCTTCGCCCAGGCCTCCAGCACCGGTGACAGCGGGTAGACCAGATTGATCTTCAGCAGTGCCACACCGGCACTTTCCAGCTGTTCAAGCGAAACCCCGCCCTGCTGCAAGGCCTGGCGTACATCGCCATAGGCCTTGCCGATTGCGCCGATCACCAGCCTCGGCTGCTCCGGTGCCGTCACGGCGATATCGATCGGGTTGGCCAGCGCAAATGCACGGGCAGCGTCGAATTTGTAGGGAAGCCGCCGCTCGATCTGCATGCCCGGCAGGTCGGGCCAGCGCCAGTGCAGGCCGTCCGGCCCCGGATCGATATCGGGCGTGACGAATCCTGGCAACGGGGACGACTCGACGGAGGTGGTGGCCTCAACAGTCTCGGTGATGGCCTTGAAGCCGACCCATAGCCCGGACACCCGCGACAACGCCCAGCCCCACAGGCCGCAGCGTTCGTAATCGGCCAGTCCCGCCGGGTGAATCACCGGCAGCCCCCAGGCCATCAGGGTGCGGTCGGACTGATGGGACATCGACGACGAAACGCAGCCATGGTCGTCGCCGGTGACCACCAGGACGCCCCCGTTGGGCGATGATCCGTAGAAGTTGCCGTGCTTGATCGCGTCCCCGGAGCGGTCGACGCCAGGGCCCTTGCCGTACCAAAGGCCATAGACACCGTCATAGCGCTTTTTCGGATCGGTCTCGACGCGTTGAGTGCCGATCAGTGCCGTGGCCGCCAGATCTTCGTTGATGGCAGGCAGGAAGCGGATATCTGCGCTTTCCAGCACGTCTTTGCTTTTCATCAACTCCCGATCCACGCCACCCAGAGGCGAACCGCGATAGCCGCTGACGAACCCGGCGGTGCGCAAGCCGTTGGCTCGGTCCAGCGCCGACTGGGACAGAAGCAACCTCACGAGCGCCTGCTGACCACTCAGGAAAATGCGCCCGTTCGGCGTCGCGGATTCACGCGAATAGATGGAGTGAGCCTCAGGCTGGCGGCCAGACTGCGACGCTGCAACTGCCCCTTTCCCGGCCGCTGCCGTGGGCGTGCCCTGTGAGTGTTTGTCGGACTGAAGCCGCAGGTGTTCCGGATCAATGGCGTCTGAGTACACAGTTTCAAATCCTTATGAAAACTTCACGTTAAATGTGCTTGTTTACCCACTACAGCGAATGCGAATTCAGTACTTACAGTGATCTTCCATCAGATCCCGAGAGTTACACCTTCGCCATCAGGCCCCTCTTGCAAGACCTGAAACAAGCGGTTCGCAACCGCTCGAATACTCATTCATCGCAAAATCATTGACGCCACTATTCCGTCAAGCCAACAACCCCGGACACAACTTTTCCTGGTGCGCTCGCGCAAACCATCGGCAAACTTTAAAACAAACAATTCCCGACCATTGCCGTAGGTTTAAATAACTAAAAAAGCCCGGACATAAATCTAAAGTTCGCGAGTGCGATTCAAATCAAGTACAGCATCCGGCCGCCACGAAGAGCGTGGTTTAAAGACGTTTGACTGAAATTCTGGAAATTAGAATCGCCCGGCCCGCCGCCTGAAACGCGAGCTGAAAATGAACGAATGCTCGGTAGCCCGTCGGGCAAAGGGCAAAATGCGCACGTTCGACGTCGAGAAATGCCGAGTGCACATTACGTTGTTGGATGTTTTGAAGATGGGCGCCGCGTCAACGGGCAAACGCTTGGCAGCCGCCACGCGGGGCGTGTCGCAAGCGAGCCGGACAGGCACAGATAACGGGCGTGCCGCCCCCTTGGAATTCGAGTACAAGGTTTCAAATCCTTATGAAAACTTAACTTCAAGCGGGCTTTCCTGCCCACCCTGTCGAATGAGACCTGATACTTGCAGCGGCGCCTTGCCAGGCGGCCAGCACAATACAGGTGTGTGGTCGCAACCGCCTCGCCGCAGACTTCTTGTTTGCGGTGAAACGGGATAAACAATCGTTATTTGCAAACTCCCTGCAACGATCATTTAACGACCTGCTTTTGCGGGGAAAATAGTAAGTTCGGAGGAATTGCATTGTCAATCACTGTTACGAAAGTTTCACAAACAAAATAATTTAATGAACTACCTAGTCCACACAACCACCCTGCTCATGCTTTTAAAAACCATAAAAAAGACTTCGATTGATCGAATAATCTGCTGCTTTTATTGAGCAATACCGGCGAGTCAAGCAACCCTCTTCGCAACATTACACCTGTCATACAAGTTGCATGGCCGGATAAAACTCGCCCCCACAAACCCGAACTTTTTAGTCGCTGTTCCAGAGAAACACTCTCCAACTCTCTAAGACCAAAGTAGAACTTTACATGACCAGATATCGCCTGACGGTTCAAAGATGAACAGCATCATCAGAAACCGCCACCCACCACATCAGTTTCCCCCGCAGGTGGTGTGCCATGGGGCGAGCCTTTATCCTTGCCCTCCCGTCGTACCGTGTTATGGAGTTGTGCCATGCCCCATGAAGGCAACCTGTTGCAAGCCGCTGTCGTATTTCTGTTCGCGGCAGTGCTTACCGTTCCCCTGGCCAAGCGCCTGCAACTGGGCGCGGTGCTCGGTTATCTGTTTGCCGGAGTGATCATCGGCCCGTCGGTGCTGGGCCTGATCGGCAATCCGCAAAGCGTCAGCCATATCTCCGAGCTGGGCGTGGTGTTGCTGCTGTTCATCATCGGTCTGGAGCTTTCGCCGCGACGCTTGTGGGTGATGCGTAAATCGGTGTTCGGTGTTGGTCTGGCGCAGGTGCTTTTGACCGGTTCGGTGATTGGCGTACTGGCGTTGTCGGTGTTCGGCCAGCCGCTGAACAGCGCGATTGTTCTGGGCCTGGGCCTGGCGCTGTCGTCCACCGCGTTTGGCCTGCAAAGCCTGGCGGAACGCAAGGAACTGACCAGCCCTCACGGGCGGCTGGCGTTTGCGATTCTGCTGTTCCAGGACATCGCCGCGATCCCGCTGATCGCCCTGGTGCCGATGCTCGCGGGCGTCGATCACCACACCAGCACTGCCGACGATGTGCGCCACAGTTTGCAGGTCTTGGGCAGCATCGCCGTGGTGGTGATCGGCGGGCGATATCTGTTGCGTCCGGTGTTCCGCGTGGTGGCGAAAACCGGCCTGCCGGAGGTGTCTACCGCGACCGCGTTGCTGGTGGTCATCGGCACCGCGTGGCTGATGGACATGGTCGGCGTGTCGATGGCGCTGGGCGCATTCCTTGCCGGGTTGCTGCTGGCGGATTCGGAATATCGCCATGAGCTGGAAGCGCAGATCGAACCGTTCAAAGGCCTGCTGCTGGGGCTGTTCTTCATCAGCGTCGGCATGGGCGCCAACCTCAGCCTGCTGCTCAGCGCGCCGATCACCGTGCTGGGGCTGACGCTGTTGCTGATTGCGCTGAAGTTGCCACTGTTGTTTGTGGTCGGGCGTCTGGCCGGCGGGTTGAACAAGGTCAGTGCGATTCGCCTGGGCATCGTGCTGGCGGCGGGTGGTGAATTTGCATTCGTGGTGTTCAAGATCGGTCGCGATCAAGGTCTGTTCGAGCCGCGTCTGTACGACCTGCTGGTGCTGACCATCACCCTGTCGATGGCCGTCACGCCGTTGCTGCTATTGATCTGCGCACGGCTGGTCAGCCCGAAGGTGCAGCCAGTGGAAGTGCCGGAGAAATTCCGCCAGATCGACACCGAAACTCCACGGGTGGTCATCGCCGGCATGGGCCGGATGGGTCAGATCGTGGCGCGGATCCTGCGGGCACAGAACATCAAGTTCGTGGCGCTGGACACCTCGGTGGAAACCATCGAACTGTCGCGCAGTTTCGGCGGCGTGCCGGTGTTCTACGGCGACCCGATGCGTCCGGAAATCCTCAGCGCGGCCAAGGTCGGGGAAGCGGAATACTTCGTGATTGCCACGGACGATCCGGAGACCAACATCAAGACCGCCGAGATCGTGCGCAAGCTCTACCCGCACATGAAGATCATCGCCCGGGCGCGTAACCGGCAGCACGTTCATCGCCTGGTGGATGTCGGCGCCGATCCGATTCGGGAGACCTATTACTCCAGTCTGGAAATGAGCCGTCGCACCTTGGTCGGCCTCGGCTTGACCCAGGCCCAGGCCGATGCGCGGATCAAGCGCTTCAAGCACCACGACGAACAGGTACTGGAAGCTCAGCACGCGGTGTACGACGACGCGGCCAAAGTGCTGCAGACCGCGCAGGAAGCGCGGGCGGAACTGGCCAGACTGTTCGAGTCGGATCAACTGGAAGAACAGTCCGGCAAGTCCTGAGCCCCGCCATCAATCCTTCCCACGCAATGCGCGGGAAGGTTCTGATCAGGCCATCTCCAGCGTCCGCTCTTCCTGCACGGGCGTCACTTCAAACCGATCCGCCAGAAACGGTGTGATATCCAGCGGCAGCGGCTCATCGTTGACCAGCTTATCCAGCAACACCCCGGTAATCGCTGACGTCAGCACCCCGGTGCGGAAGTGCCCGCAGGCATTCAGGTAGCCGTCCACCCCGGCCATGGGCCCGAGAATCGGCAACTCATCCGGCGAGCCCGGCCGCAGCCCGGCCCAGGTGCGCTTGAGGTTGATGTCCGCCAGTTCCGGCAGACAACGCACCGCGCCCTGCACCAGCCCGGCGATTTCCGGCCAGGTGGTGGTGACGTCGAAGCCTTTGTCCTCGGTGGTGCTGCCGATCAGGATCTCGCCGTTGTCCTTCTGCGCCATGTAGCAATCGCTGGTGGTCAGGCAACCGTTGAGGATTTTCGGCAGGCGTTCGGTGAGCAGAATCTGGCCTTTCACCGGCTTCACCGGAATACGAATTCCCGTGGCCCACTCACTGAGATCTGCCGCCCACGCACCGGCGGCGTTGATCAGGGTCTTGCAGTGAAATACCCCGGCTTCGGCCGTTTGCACGCCGGTCACCCGCGTACCGTGATGCAGAACGCCGGTGATGTTGGTGTTGACGTACATGTCCACACCATTCTGCCGGGCGCCTTCGGCGTAGGCGTCGGCGAGGCGGAACGGGCTGACCTGGTGATCGCAGAGAAACTCCAGCGCGCCACGCGCTTCATGACTGACGCTCGGCTCGGACTCGCGCAATGCCGCCTGATCGAGCCAGCGCACCTGATCGGCCAGGTGCGGAATGCAGCCGACGATGTGCTCGGCGTACAACCGGTCTTCATCGTCATAAATGACGAACTTGAGCCCGGTCTTCTCGAACTTGAAGTCCATCCCGTGGTTGTCTTTCAGCTCACGGTGCAGCGCCGGGTACAGCGCGTTGGACTGCAAGGCGAAATCGAAGAACGACGGCGGCAGAATGTGCGGCGTGCTGGAATCCACCGCCACCGCCGCGCCCTGGGTTTCGCGCTTGCGATTGGCCGACATCATGCGGAAGAAAATCACCCCGCAGCCCAGTCCCACCGACTCACCGATGGCCCACAAGCCGCCGGCCGAGGCACGGGTCGCGTTGCCCGGGCGCTTGGCGTCGATCATCGCGACCTTGAGATTTTTGCGCTTGGACAACTGATAGGCGATGGACGCGCCGATCACACCGCCGCCGGCGATGACCACGTCATAGAACTTACTCATGGGAAACGGCCTCCGTGCCGAGGGACTGGAACGCGGAAAAAGGAATCGGATCGACCGGGAAACGCGGCCGCAACCAGCCAACATCCTTGCGCCCGGTGGCCTGGCGCAAACGGTCGCTGCAATAGCCGACGCACATCCGCCCCTGACAGTCGCCCATGCTCACGCGGGTGCGCATTTTCAGGCTGGCGATGTCTTGCACGCCCTGCTCCAGCGCCCGGTCGATGTCGGCGCGGGTGGCGTGTTCACAGCGGCAGATCACCGTGTCGGCCGCCGGCAATGTGATTTGCCCGACGCCGCGTTCGGTGTAGCGATCCACCGCCGCGCGAAAACGCACGATGGCTTTGAGTTTGCTCAGGTAACGGTCGCGGCGGACCCGCGCCAGTTCCTCTTCCAGCACACCGCGTTGCAGCAGGATCGAAGTGGCGGCGATCTTGCCGGCCAGCATCGCCGCTTCACCGCCGCGAATCCCGCCCATGTCACCGGCCAGATGCACGTGGGGCTCGCTGCTTTGCTGCCAGATGTTGGCGTTGGCGCGCAGGTAACCGTCGTCGCTGAAGCCGTGATCCAGGCCCATTTGCTGACTCAACTGGGTACGCGGAATGAAGCCGTAACCGACCGCGAGCGTCTTCGCTTCGAAGCGTTCGACGCGGCTCATGTCCGGTTCCCACGTCGCCGAGTACGGTGCCACGCTGACGCTTTTCAATTCGCCTTCGCCGTGTGCCTCGACCACGCCCCAGCCGTAGTTCATCGGGATGCCGTGCAACTTCAGGTAGGCGAGCATGCTCAAGCCATCGAGGAACAGTTGCGGCTTGTTCAGCAGCGCCAGGCTTTCCTTGGCAATCTTGCCGAACGCGCAGGCCTCGTAGACACCGGCAACACTCACGCCTGACGCGTGCAACTGGGTCGCCACCAGCGGCAACAGCGGCCCGGTGCCGGCGATCACCACTGGGCCCTGCGGTTTGACCACGCCGCTCTTGATCTGCAATTGCAGGCCGCCAAGCATGATCACGCCCGGCAGCGTCCAGCCGGGAAACGGCACGCTGCGCTCATGGCAACCGGCGGCCAGCAGCAGTTGCGGATAACTGATTTCGTGCAGACGCTCATCGCCATCGAGCACGACTAGCGAGCGGGTAGCTTCGGCGCCAACCACACGGTGATGCAGGCGCACATCGATCAGCCCGGCCTGCTCCTGAAAGTCACCGTGCAATTTGCTCAGTGCTTCGGAATAGCGCGGCCCCAGGTAATCCAGCTGCACGCCGTCACGCAGCGGCCCGCGATAGACCACACCACCCAGGCGCGACGCCTCCTCAAGCAATGTGCTGCGCACACCATGGCGCGCCAGTTCGATGGCCGCCGCCATCCCCGCCGGCCCACCGCCGACGATGACCGGATGCTGGCTCATAGCGCCTCCTGACCGTGAATGCGGTTGGCCTGGGTTTCGATGTGCATGCCGTCACGCACCACGGTCTGGCAGGCACGGCGTTTGTGCCGGCCGTTGATTTTCACCAGGCAGCACTGGCACACGCCCATCCCGCAATAGGCACCGCTGATCTGGTTGTGATCGTTGCGCGCGACCTGGCGCACGCCGAGAGACTGAATGACGCTGAGCACGGTTTCGCCGATGGCGGCGGTGACCGGTTGGCCGTTGATGTGGACAGTCATATCCGCCTGCGCCAAGGGCTGGATATCGAAGGTTCTTTCTAGGCAGTGCATTGCGATGATCATCCGTGAAAAGTTCAGGTGAGGTTGAAACAGCTCCTTGCTGCACTACACCTTGCCGACACGTGGGGGTTATCTCTCTCTATCGGGCCGGCAGGTTGGTTCCGCTCGCGCAGCAACGTGCGCGCAAGCAATGTAGTCGATCCAGCGGCAAGGGCCTGGAAAATTCACGGTAGGGGATATCGCGCAGAAGAATATTGATCCAGGCCATGGAAATGACTGTACGGTTCTGCCGCCGATCAGTTGGAAAACACGAACTGCCCTTTGATCTTTTTCGAACCGATGAAACCGAGGTCAGGGAACAACTTGGTTTTCAGCCACACGACAAAATAGACCATGGCCAATGTGAGGCCGACGCCGATCAGGGTGGAGACCGGGTCTTCGGCGTAGTCCTTGAACAGGCGTGAAACCTGGCTGAGCGTAAGGATCACGAAGACGGTGTAGGTCTGAGCGGAGTATTTGTAGAAACCCCAGGCAAACAGCAGCGGGATACCACCGCCGATCAGCATGAGCGTCAAGGCCAATCCGATGCCGGAGTCCCAGCCCAGGACAAATCCGGCGAGCGCGCCGAGCAATGCCTGAATGCAGGTCAGCACGATCAGGATCGTGACCTTGCGTGCATACTGGCGACGCAGTGCCGGGTCAATGCGTGAACCAATCCAGTAAGCCAACACCCGATCCTTGACCGCCCCGCCCGAAAACGCCTTGAAGGTTTCGGTCTTCGAGCGCCCGGCGTCCAGCATCTCATCCAGCTGCCGTTTGATTTCCTTCTTGTCCAACGTCTTCATCCTTAAACAGAAATTGAAGCGGCCGATCCGCTTGCGGCGTCGATTCTGGCTGCTGGCCCTTTAGAAAGCAAAAAGCCGCTTCCACCCGAAGGTGGAAGCGGCCGAGGCACAAGCCCCAGAGGGATCAGTGCACAAACAGAGCGATCAGAATGATGATCGGGATTGGCACGCCGAGGAAAAACAGCAGTAGTGAGCGCATGGTGATTCTCCTTGTTAACGGACCGGAGGCAGTGTGGCCGTGGTGTAGGTTTCGACTTCAACGTACTCGACCGCATCCCGGCGGCGACCGCCGAAGGTGGCCGACAGACTGGCGAAGAACGCACCGGCCAGCAGCGCGATGAACATCCACAGCGAAGTCCAGGCAGCGACTTTGGCGGCGGTGTCAGCGGCTTGCTGAGCTTTGACCTTAGCGTCGGCAATGGCTTTTTGCGTACGGGCGTAGATTTCATCGACGCGACGTTCGGCATCGGCTTGGGTCAGATTGGTCCGTTGCGCGACCAGTTGTGCAAGGTAGGTACGATCCTCGGGGCTGAGCTGACCGTTGGCCAGGCTCTGGGCGAAGATCCGGGTCACGGTGCCGCGAGCGGCGTCATCGCTGACAGAGGCAGGACGGTCATCGCGGAACAGGCTGTCGACGAAGTAGCCGTACTGATTACTGTCGGTGTTCGCCGCTGCAGTCCCGGCCGCCTGAGTCATGGCACTGGCCGCACCACCGGCGACACTCGCACCGGCCTGCACACCACCGCTGACGATGCTGCTGACCGAGCCGACCACCAGCGTCGCAGTAACCAGCGTGGCCACGCACCAGGCAAGGAAGCCATGGGCGGTGTCGCGGAAATACACCTCGTCACCGTGCATGTTCGCCCACTTCACCCGCAGGCGACCGGCGATGTAGCCACCCAGGCCGGAAGCAATGATTTGCGTCGCCGCCAGCCAGACAATTGTCGAAATGCCCAGGCCCTTGGCGCTGACGCCCTCCCCGGCCCACGGTGAAACAGCGGAGAAGCCCAGACCGAAACCGAGCAGCACCAGAATCAACGACAGTGCCGCAGCGGCCGCGGCCCCAGCGAAGATCGCGCCCCAGGACACCCCTGAGACGTTACTCGACTCGCCTTCGAAGGCAGGATAAAACCCATCAGAGGATCTATTCATTGTTGTTCTGCTCCCGGCATGAAAAATGGTGTTACAACTCGTCAGCAGATGAATTGCAGTGACCGTGCCAGTCGCCAACATTAAATAAATCGTTGAAATTCAATCTCTTAAAAAGACTGAACTTCCCAGGGCCATGCAATTTGCAACAACGGTCCGATATCAGCGGGCTTTATGCATTGGCACAAAAGCCCGGTCATTTGAGTTTGTATCAACTACAACATGAAAGTTAATTTAAAGCGTTATTGCAAAATCTTGGCAAAATGCTGCCATTCCGTTTGAACCGATCAGCAGGCCCACCATGACTCGCATCTTGACCATCGAAGACGACGCCGTGACCGCCCGGGAAATCGTCGCCGAACTCAGCAGCCACGGCCTCGACGTGGATTGGGTCGACAACGGCCGCGAAGGCCTGGACCGCGCCGTCAGCGGCAACTACGACCTGATCACCCTCGACCGCATGCTGCCCGAACTCGATGGTCTGGCCATCGTCACCACCCTGCGCACCATGGGTGTGTCCACGCCGATCCTGATGATCAGCGCGTTGTCCGACGTCGATGAGCGCGTGCGCGGCCTGCGCGCCGGCGGTGACGATTACCTGACCAAGCCGTTCGCCACCGACGAAATGGCGGCCCGGGTCGAAGTGTTGCTGCGCCGGCAGCACAATGGCGGCACCCAGCCGACCACCCTGCGCGTGGCGGACCTTGAGCTCGACCTGATCAGCCATGAAGCCAGCCGCGCCGAGCAGGTGCTGACGCTGTTGCCCACCGAATACAAGTTGCTGGAATTCCTGATGCGCAACAGCGGCCAGATCCTGTCGCGGATGATGATTTTCGAGGAAGTCTGGGGTTATCACTTCGACCCGGGGACCAACCTGATCGACGTCCACATCGGTCGCCTGCGCAAGAAGATCGACCCGCCGGGCAATGTCCCGCTGATCCGTACGGTGCGAGGCTCGGGTTATGTCATTGCCGAACCCGTCTGACGGTTGGCGTTCCTCCAGCAGCCGGTTGCTGGCGCTTTACAGTTCATTGTTCGTGGCCTGGAGCGGGATCCTCATGGGGGTCATGTATTTCGAGGTCTCCGGTTACCTCGACAGCCTGGCCAAACATTCGCTGATGCAGCGTCAGCATCTGTTCTCGCACTTTCGCGGCGAGCAGCTCGAGGATGCACTCGCCGCCAGCATGACGTTCGATATCCGCGGCATCGATGCCTACGGCCTGTTCGCCGCCGACCACACCTACCTCGGCGGGGCTTTGCAGCAAATGCCTGCGGGCCTGCCGCTGGACGGCAAGATCCACGAATTGCGCGACTGCTCCGAATCCGACGATCCGACCCTGCCCGCCGACAGTTGCGATGCGGTCGCCACCCCGACCCGCGACGGTCGCTGGCTGGTGCTGGTGCGCGACAACGGTTCGCTGTTCGCCGTGACCCGCATCATTCTGCGTGCATTGCTCTGGGGCGTTTCGCTGACAATCGTACCGGGGGTCATCGGCTGGCATTTGCTGCGGCGTCGGCCGTTGCGGCGAATCCGCGCGATTCAGGCCAGTGCCCAGTCGATTGTCGCCGGTGACCTGACTCATCGATTGCCCGTGTCCAATCGCCGCGACGAACTGGACATGCTCGCCGCCATCGTCAACGCCATGCTCGATCGCATCGAGCGTCTGATGAACGAAGTCAAAGGCGTGTGCGACAACATCGCCCACGACTTGCGCACTCCGCTGACGCGTTTGCGGGCGCAGTTGTATCGCATGCAGCAACAGGCCGGCGAAGGCTCGCCGGAAGCGGCGCAACTGGATCTGGTGCTGGCCGAAGCCGATACGCTGATGGCGCGTTTTCGCGGTTTGCTGAGGATTTCCGAACTGGAAGATCGCCAGCGGCGTTCGGGATTCGTCGAGCTCGATCCGGTGCGACTGCTGCAGGAACTGCATGAGTTCTACCTGCCGCTGGCCGAGGAAGACGAACTGCGTTTCGAGCTGAACATGCCCGAAACCCTGCCGATGCTCAATGGTGACCGGGCGCTGTTGTTCGAGGCGCTGGCCAACCTGTTGAGCAACTCGATCAAGTTCACCCCGCCGGGAGGCACGGTGATTTTGCGTGGGGTGAATGATGCGGGGCATACACGGATCGAAGTGCACGATTCCGGCCCCGGCATTCCCGAGTCGGAACGCGAAGCGGTGTTCCAGCGCTTCTATCGTGCAGAGGGTGGGCAACCGCAAAGCGGTTTCGGACTGGGGCTGTCGATCGTTGCGGCGATTGTCAGCCTGCACGGGTTCAGTCTTGAGGTGGGTCGCAGCGATCTGGGCGGGGCGAAACTGGTGCTTGATTGCCGGCAGAGGCTGATTTCACAGACCTGATTTTTGGGCAGGGATCGTTCCCACTTTGCGTGGGAACGATCATGAAACTCAGGCCGGGTAGTTAGCGCGCAGCGCTTCGAGGCCGCCCTGATAGATGCCGCTGAACAGCGCCACCACTTCCTCATCGCTCACGCCCTTGGCCGTGAAGCGTCCCGACCACGTCACCCGCGCGCCCTGCCCCTGGGCTTCGACGCGAATCGTCGCCAGATAATCCGTGGCCGGAAACGGTGCCTGCTCGATCGAGTAGCTGTAGGTCTTGCCCGCGTTATCGAACGTCTCCAGACGCTCGATCACCACCGCGCCGTCGGCGGTTTGCAGGGTGCGTACGCGGCCACCGTCGCTCAGTTCACTCTTGGGAATGAACGGCAGCCAGTCCGGCAGCGTGTTGAAGCCGCCGATCAGTTGCCAGACCTGATCGGCCGAGGCCGGGATGTCGATGAATGCTGATGCTGTTGCCATAAATAAACGTCTCTCTTGAGGAATTCAGATTGCCAGGCTGTCGACCACGCCGCCGTCGACGCGCAATGCCGCGCCGGTGGTGGCCGAGGACAGCGGTGAAGCGATGTAGGTCACCAGATGCGCGACTTCTTCGACATTGGCCACGCGCTGGATGATCGAGGTCGGACGGGCCCTGCGCACAAACGCGTCGGCTTCGTCCCGCAAGCTACGGCCGGACTCGGCGGCGGCATCCTTGAGCATCTCTTCGACGCCGTCGGTGAAGGTCGGCCCCGGCAGGATTGCATTGACCGTCACCCCGGTGCCGGCCAAGCGTTTGGCCAGGCCATGGGACACCGCGAGGTTGGCGCTTTTGGTCACGCCGTAGTTGATCATGTCGGCCGGGGTGGCCACGCCGGATTCCGAAGACAGGAAGATCACCCGACCCCAGCCCTGCTCGACCATCGCCGGCACGTAATGTCGCGACAGGCGCACGCCGGAGATCACGTTGATTTCATAGAAGCGCGTCCACTCATCGTCGGGCGCGTCGAAGAAATCCACGGCGTTGTAGATCCCGAGGTTGTTCACCAGGATGTCGGCTTTCGGTTCGGCGGCGAACAGTTTCTGCGCGCCTTCGGCCGTGCCCAGATCCGCCGTCAGACCGCGCAGTTTCGCGCCCGGAACGGCTTGCCGAATGCTCGCCAGTGCCTGCTCGACCTTGGCCGCGTCGCGACCGATCACCACCACCGTGGCGCCCGCCTCGGCCAGCGACTGGCTGATGCCCAAACCGATACCCGCCGTGCTGCCGCTGACAATCGCCAGTTTCCCGCTCAGATCGATCTTCATGCTTTCACCTCGTCGATAGGTAATGGTGCACGTTCGGACACCAGTTTCGCTTCACGCATGGCCCGCCAGAAACCGGCCGGAATGACCGCCGACAGCGCCGCTACATCTTCGGCAATGCGCCCCGGTTTGCTCGCGCCGGGAATCACTGCCGCCACGGCCGGATTGGCCAGCGAGAATTGTAGTGCAGCCGCTTTGACATCCACGCCGTGAGCGGCGGCGATGCGTTTGATCTGCTCGACCTTGGCAATGATTTGCGGACTGGCCTTCTGGTATTCGAAGTGCGCGCCACCGGCCAGGATCCCCGAGCTGTAAGGGCCGCCGACGACGATCTCGACGTTTTGCGCCAGAGCCGAATCCATCAGACGCTGCAGGGCGCGGTCGTGATCGAGCAAGGTGTAGCGCCCGGCCAACAGGAAGCCGTCAGGCTGCGCCTCGGTCAGGTCGAGCGTCAACTCGCAGGGCTCAACCTTGTTCACACCCAAACCCCAGCCCTTGATCACGCCTTCTTCACGCAGGCGGGTCAGGACTTTGAAGGCCCCGGTGCGGGCCTGATTGAAGTACTCCAGCCATTGGTCGCCGTAGAAGTCCTGAGCGATGTCGTGGACCCAGACGATGTCGAGGCGATCGGTTTTCAGGCGTTCGAGACTGTCTTCGATCGAGCGCAAGGTGGCGTCGGCGCTGTAGTCGTTGACGATCTTGTTCGGGCGGCCGTGTTCGAACACCCCGCTCTTCTCGCCCAGATCACGGGCGGCGGCGTCTTCGACTTCATCGAGAATCACCCGGCCGACCTTGGTGCTGAGCACATAGTCATCGCGCTTGTAGCGGGACAGTGCTTCGCCGAGGCGGATTTCCGACAGGCCCGAGCCGTAGAACGGCGCGGTGTCAAAGTAACGCACGCCCGCATCCCACGCCGTATGCACGGTGGCCTGGGCTTCTTCCTCGGGGATGGCGCGGAACATGTTGCCCAGTGGCGCGGTGCCGAAGCCCAGTTGGCCGGGCAGTTTGTCTTTCAAGCTCATGGGGATTTCCTCGTAGTGTCTGGGTCGTGGTTGACCGTTGAGCAGATCCTAGATTGCGACACTCAGACCGTCCAAGACATAATGCGCAGCACTTGAGTCCCTATAGGTCTGACATGATTGATTTCCGCCAATTGCGCTACTTCGTGGTCGTCGCCGAGGAAGAGCACGTCGGCCGCGCGGCCGAGCGCCTGCACATTTCCCAGTCGCCCCTGAGCCGGCAGATCGCCCAGCTCGAAGAGCGCCTGGGCCTGACCCTGTTCGAACGCAGCCAGCAACGCATCCGCCTGACCCGCGACGGCCATACGTTCCTTGCCGAAACCCGCGCCTTGCTGACCCACGCCAATCGCCTGGAATCCCTCGGCAAACGCCTGGGCCGTGGAGAAGAAGGTGGCTTGTGCATCGGCTACATCGAGAACGCCATGCACGCGGGCGTATTGCCCAATGCCTTGCGCGTATTGCGGGCAGATCGGCCGAACGTGCATGTCGCGCTGTACAACCTCAGCTCCGCCGAACAACTCGAAGGCCTGCGTCAGCGTAGTCTCGATATCGCACTGGTCAGCGAACCGCCGACGACCGACGATCCTGACTTGCTGGGCTTCCAGGTGCTGGACGATCCGATGCTGCTGGCGCTGCCGGAGCAGCATCCATTGGCCACACAGGCATCGCTGACCCCGGAGGATCTGGCCACTCAGGAGTGGATCGGCGTGCAACCCCGTCAGGACGCGGGCGACGATTTTGTGAGTGCCTGCCTGCGCGCCGGCTTCACCCCGGATGTGCGGATGCAGGCGACCGAGCCGTTCACCGCGCTGGGGCTGGTTGCTTCGGGGCTGGGGATTGCGATGATCCAGAAAGGCCTGAGCCACAACGCCCCGCCGGGTGTGGTGTTGCGGGAGGTGCCGTGGCTGGAGTTTACCACGCCGCTGTGGGCGGCCTGGCATCGGGTCAATTTGCGGCCGTTGGTGGAGACATTCAGGACGGTACTGACGGGCCCGGACATCTCGGGCGCGTGACTAAAGGCGCGGTTCAAACGCCCAACCGCGCCCACCCCGCCACCAACTGCGCACTGATACTCACCCCGCCACACACCACAATCACCACATCCCGAGCCCCCGCCAGCGCGGGATGATCCAGATAAGCCACCGCCAGCGACACACCACACGCCGGCTCCACCAGTTGCCGCAAATCACTGGCATAACGCACCACGCCCATGATCGCGTCGTCATCGGACAGCACCAGGCATTCGTGATCGAACTCGCCGATGTGCTGCACCGGCCACTCCGCCACTTGCGCGGCGCCAAGGGAGGTGGCGACGGTGTCGATCTTGCTCAGGCGCACCGGGTGGCCGGCCTGTACGGCGGCGGCAAACGAGGCGGCGCCCTGGGTTTCGCAGGTGATGATTCGACAGTCACGCCGGTCATGGCGCAGCAGCCCTGTGAGAATTCCTGCAAGCAATCCCCCGCCGCCGACCGAGGTGACCACGGTGTCGACCTGCGGGCAGTCTTCGAGGATTTCATCGATCATTGTGCTGTGCCCTTGCCACAACACCGGGTGGTCGAAGGCCGGCACGTATTCGGTGTCCGCAGCGCTGGCCAGTTCACGGGCACGCTGATTGGCTTCGTCCCAGACTTTGCCGTGGACGATGACTTCGGCACCGGTGCGACGAATGCGTGCGCGGGTCGCTTCCGGGGTGGTGTGTGGCACCACGATGCAGGCTTGCAGGCCCAGGCTGACCGCCGCCACCGCCGTCGCAAGACCTGCATTGCCACCGGACGGGCAGACAACTTTGCGCTTGCCCTGCGCCGCTGCCTGACTGCACAGCAGGCCCATGCCGCGCAGTTTGAAAGAACCACAGGGTTGCAGGTTTTCCAGTTTCAGCCAGATACGCCGGGAAGTGGTCGACAGGGTCGGATGGAGGATCAACGGCGTGCGGATGTGCAGCATGGCGGACTCCTGATGACGCCACGCCCGGGCGACCTGTTCGCCGGCGCGTGGACGGTTGAAGTCGAAACGTCCCTGTCTGAAGCTTAGTTCACCCTGCCCCCTCGACGGTAAACGCCGGGGATCGTGCAGCGATCTACACTGAACGGAACAGCCGTGAGGTGCCTATGAAAATGTCAGCGCAAATGACCGTCGTCGCGGTAATCGCCACTCTCGCCTACCTGGGGCTGGCGATGTGGGGCATTGGTGGCGTGGCGGTGTTCTTTTCCCACGGCGCGCTGGTGGTGGTGGCGCTGGCGACGCTGGCGATGGTGGTGGTGTCGCTGTTCAGCGAGGTGAACCTGAGTTCGGGTGAGCGCGAGGACCGGGCCAATCGCTGGGTGATTCCGGCGTTCGGCGTGATCGGGCTGGTCAGTGCTTTTCTGCCGGCTTACTGCGACCGCATCGGTTTCTGGACCGTTGGCCCCGAAGGCACCCGTTGGCTGGGGGCGTTGTTGTTCATCGCTGGCGGTGCCTTGCGCCTGTGGCCGGTGTTTGTTCTGGGCCACCGTTTCAGCGGATTGGTGGCGATTCAGCCGGGACATCGACTGGTCACTGAAGGCATCTACACGCACCTGCGCAATCCCAGCTATCTGGGGCTGGTCGTCAACGCACTGGGCTGGGCACTGGCGTTTCGTTCGGTCGTCGGGATCCTGCTGGCGGCGCTGACGCTGATCCCGCTGATTGCCCGCATCCATTCAGAAGAAGCCTTGCTGCGCACCCAGTTCGGCGCCGAATACGATGCCTATTGCGCGCGCAGCTGGCGGTTGTTGCCGGGTGTTTACTGAGGTTGCAGGCGTAACTGGCCGTTGTTGTCGATGCTCAGCGCAACGTCGCGGTAACTGGCGATGGTCGCGTGTGAGGTTTCAATCGGATGCTGGTGAGTCGCGGTGATGATCATCAACGGCGCACCGGCCGCTTCCGCCGCCTGAATGCCAACAGTCGCGTCTTCAAAAATCAGGCAATCGGCCGGTTCCAGTCCCAGACGTTTGGCGGCCAGTCGATAGCCGGCCGGGTCAGGTTTGCCCGCCGTCACGTCTTCAGCCGTGATCATCACCGCAGGCTCGGGAATCCCCGCCGCCGCCATCCGTCGCAGCGCCAGATCCCGTGGCGCCGAGGTCACCATGGCCCAGCGATCTGCCGGCAACGACTTGAGAAACGCCGCCGCACCGGGGATCTCGACAATCCCTTCAACGTCTTCGATTTCCGCCTCGGTGATGAACGCTGCTTGCGCCTCGGCGTCCACGCCCGGCAGGTTCAGGCGAGTGATGGTGTCGATGGCGCGCACGCCGTGGATGGTCGGCAGGAAGGTCTCGACATCCACGCCATGACGCTCGGCCCAGGCCGCCCAGATCCGCTCGGCGGCGGCGATGGAGTTGAGGACGGTGCCGTCCATGTCGAACAGGAACGCGCCGAACGCGCGATTGAAAACAGCATCGTGAGCAGACAAGGGATCGCATCCTTAGGCAGAGCCGGGCAAATGTGCCCGGCAATGTAGCATCTGCCGAAGGCTTCAGTGCAGACGCGGTGCCTTGGATTTGAATGCGTCGTCCACGCAATCGAGCAACTGGCCGATGGCCCAGGGTTTCTTGATGAACGCCACTGGATGGCGGACGCCGGAGGTCTCCGGCGTTTCATAACCGGACATGACCATCACCGGTTTTTCCGGCCAGCGCTCGCCGACCAGATTGGCCAGGTCCGCGCCATTGAGGGTGCCGGGCATGGTGATGTCGGTGAGCAGCAGCGCGACTTCCGGCGCGTGCTCTTCCAGGTATCGCGACGCCGCATCGGCACTGGTCTGCGGCTCGACCTTGAAACCTTCCTCCTGAAGAATTTCGCACAAAAACTCCAGAATCAACGGGTCATCCTCGACTACCAGAATCAACCCGCCAGGAAGGTGCGCGCTCGCCGTCGGAATTGGACACATGAACTGGCACTCCCTGAATTGCATGAACGATTTAGCGGCTTGATCCCGCTGCTTATCTGGTATGAGCAGCGCCTTCTACAGAAATTCATTTTTGATACAGGTCTTTTCGATAACACCCGGTCAACGGGCAGTCGCCGACCCGTAATTGCGGTTAAAATGCGCGCCCTTTTGCTTGCCGATCCCGATTGATGAACCCTGAAGCCCTCGCCGTTCTCCACGCCCACCTGCTCACCGCGCTGACTTCGGCACCGGCCGAAACCCGGCGTCTGTTCCATGGCCGTGGGCGCTGCTGGCCGGGGCTGGAACAGCTCACCGTCGACTGGCTGCAAGGCGTGGTGCTGGTGTCGCTGTTCAAGAAACCCGAGGCTTCGCAACTGGAAGACCTCAAGCGTCTGTTGCTGGAGATCACCGGTTCAGCGCCATGGCAGCAATCCGGCGCTCACACCCTGTTGATCCAGCATCGCTACCTGCCGCAAAGCACCGCCGAATGGCTGCTGGGCGAAGAAATCGACGAGATGACCATCGTCGAGGGCGGGCTGAAATACCGCGTGGATCTGGGCCGCAAGCAGAACGCCGGGCTGTTCCTCGACATGCGCTACGGACGCAACTGGGTGCGCGAGCAGTCTGCCGGCAAACGGGTGCTGAACCTGTTCGCCTACACCTGCGGTTTCTCGGTGGCAGCCATCGAGGGCGGCGCCAGCCATGTGGTCAACCTCGACATGTCCCGCGCGGCGCTGAGCCGCGGCCGCGACAATCACCGCCTGAACGGGCATGACCTGAGCAAGGTGAGTTTTCTCGGCCACGACCTGTTCAAGTCCTGGGGCAAGGTCATCAACAGCGGCCCGTATGATCTGGTGATCATCGACCCGCCGTCGTTCCAGAAAGGCAGTTTCCTGCTGACCAAGGATTACCAGCGCGTACTGCGCCGCCTCCCGGAACTGCTGACGGCCCAGGGCACGGTGCTGGCCTGCATGAACGATCCGGCGTTCGGTTCGGATTTCCTGATCGATGGCGTGACCCAAGAGGCGCCGAGCCTGCGTTTCGAGCAGCGGCTGGAAAACCCGCCGGAGTTTCCGGACGTCGACCCGGAAAGCGGTCTGAAGGCGCTGCTGTTCAAGCAGATCGACTGACCCTGCTCAGCGCGGGCGCAACACCAGCGCAAACAACTCGCCATGCCCGGTGACGTTGAGCTTGTGATAGAGGTTGCGCCGATGCACCTTCACCGTCTCCGGCGAAATGTTCATGTGCTGGGCGATGGCCTTGCTCGAGAAGCCCTGGAGAATCAGGCGCGCCGTATCGATTTCGCGCGCGGTCAGCCGCGCGTCGAAACGGTCCAACAGCGCCGCCAGATCGCCGACCGGCGCCTCGACCACCGCACCTTGCGGCGGCAGCAACTGCACATGCCGGCGCATCGCTGACAACACCCAGTCCCGCACGCACAGCAGGCGCCCTTGCTCCTGCAAACTGAACGCCTTGGCCCGGCCCATCGACAATCCGAGCACACCGTCATCGGTGTTGACCATGAATTGCAGTTCATCCGCGCCGACCACGGAGCGGAAGTAGCTCAGGTAGTACTCGCTGTGCAGAAACTGGTCCGGTGCCACGGACGCCAGGCTGTGCAAACCGTCAGCGATCCCGGCGCACGCGGCCTGATAGAACGGATCGAGCAGGTACATGCCGGCACAGTAACCGGCCAGTTCTTCCTGTTCCTCGGCGCGGCCCTGGCTGTCGACATCGATCAGCAATTGCGGCGGGCGCCCCGTCTGCATCACCGCCACCAGCGCATTGTCCAACGGCACCAGCAGCCGCAAGGTATCGACCAGCGCCCGCCAGAAACCGTCCTGGCCGATGCTGGCGAATACCCGCGACAGGCTCTGATGCACCGGCAATTCCTGCAGCAACGCGTCCACGCTCTACCCCTTTTGAGTAACCCATGATGGGAATGGGTCTGGTGCGGCCTGCCCGATAGGCTGACCACTCCTGTTCATTACCGGCCTGCCGCAGGCCAGGAGTGCCGCATCATGCGTTGTCATCGTGGGTATATCAACCTGGGCCTGGCGGGCGTCGTGTCCGTCGCACTGACCGCTCAAGCGGCCGATGCGCCGAGCGTGCATGTCTACAACTGGTACGACTACATCGGCCCGAACACCCTGCATGATTTCAAGCGCGACAGCGGCATCGAACCGGTCTACGACACCTTCGACAGCGCCGAAGTGCTGGAAGGCAAACTGATGACCAGCCACAGCGGCTACGACGTGGTGGTGGCAAGCAATTTCAGCCTACCGACCCTGATCAAGGCCGGCGCCCTCGCCCCGTTGCCCCGCAATCAACTGCCGGGCTGGAAGAACCTCGACAACGACCTGCTCGGCAAACTGGCCAATAACGATCCCGGCAACCAGTACGCCGTGCCGTATCTGTGGGGCACCAACGGCATCGGCTACAACGTCGACAAGGTGCGCGCCGTGCTGGGCGACAAGGCGCCAGTGGACTCCTGGGATCTGGTGTTCAAGGAAGAGAACCTGGCCAAGCTCGGCGAGTGCGGCGTGGCGATGCTCGATTCGCCGTCGGAAATGCTCCCGGTCGCGTTGCACTATCTTGGCTTACCGCCGAACAGCACCAACGCCGAGGACTATCAGAAAGCCGAAGCGCTGCTGCTGAAACTGCGCCCGCACATCGCCTACTTCAACTCCTCGAAATTCATCAGCGATCTGTCCAACGGCAACATCTGCGTGGCGGTCGGCTGGTCCGGCGCGATGCTCGAAGCCAAGACCAACGCCGAGCAGGCCGGCAACGGCGTGAAGATCCAGTACAGCCTGCCGAAGGAAGGCGCGCCGGTGTGGTTCGACACGCTGGTGCTGCTCAAGGACGCGCCGCATCCGACCCAGGGCCTGGCGTTCATCGACTACCTGCTGCGGCCCGAGGTGATTGCGCCGGTCAGCGATCACCTCTCCTACCCCAACGGCAACCGCGCCGCCACCGCGCTGGTCGCCGAAGCCACCCGCGACAACCCGGCGGTGTACCCGTCCGCCACGGCGATGGCCACGCTGTTCACCCTCGAGCCCCTGCCCAAAGCCACCGAACGGGTGCGCACGCGGGTCTGGAGCAAGGTCAAGAACGGCCAATAATCAACATTGAACAGAGAAGAAAACACCATGAAACCAAGAGCCCGCGATCTCCCTATCCGCATCGGCCAACTGCAGCCCGGCCCGCTCAATGCCATCACCGACGTACCCGGCGTGCGGGTCGGCCACAGCAATGTGCGGGGGCAAAGCGCCGCCGGACGCGACATCTGCACTGGCGTCACCCTGATCGAGCCGCGCGCAGGTTCGACCAATGCACAACCGTGTTTTGCCGGCGTTCACGTACTCAACGGCAACGGTGATGCGACGGGGCTGGAATGGATTCGCGAAGCCGGCCTGCTGACCAGTCCGATCGCCTTCACCAACACCCACAGCCTAGGCGTGGTGCGCGATGCCTTGATCGAGCTGGATCGCGCGCAACAACCGGACGACGGTCGTCTCTACTGGAACATGCCGGTGGTGCTGGAAACTTTCGATGGTTTGCTCAACGACATCAACGGCTTTCATGTGAAACCCGAACACGTGGCCGAGGCCATGAGCAATGCAGTCGATGGCCCCGTGCAGGAAGGCGCGGTGGGCGGTGGCAGCGGCATGATCTGCCATGAATTCAAGGGCGGGATCGGCACCGCATCGCGCCGATTGAGCAAGGCTCAGGGTGGCTGGACGGTGGGCGCCATCGTTCAGGCCAACCATGGGATTCGCAGCGAGTTGCGGGTCGACGGCTACCCGGTCGGGCGCTACATGGAACAGGTGGATTCGCCGTTCCTGCGTGCCTCGCTACCGCATCCGGGCATGGGTTCGATCGTGGTGTGCCTGGCCACCGATGCGCCGCTGTTGCCGCATCAATGCACGCGACTCGCGCAACGGGCGAGCCTCGGTCTGGCGCGTACCGGCGGCGGTAACGAAGACCACAGCGGCGACATTTTCATCGCCTTCGCCACCGGCAACGGCCACATCCCTCCCGCCGCCTATGAAGGCAAAGGCGCGTCGACCTGTGACGGCTTGCGGATGGTCAACAACGACCACATCAGCGAGCTGTTTCTGGCGGCGACCGAGGCGGTTGAAGAAGCGATCATCAACGCCCTGCTTGCCAGCGACAGCACCGAAGGCAACGGGCATTCGGTGCCGGGGCTGGATGCCGCGACCCTGCTCGCCGCCCTGGATAAAGCAGGCTGGCCCGGCGCTCGCTGAAACGGTTCCCAAAGACCTTTAGCGGAACAACCCAAGTCCGAGTTCGCGCGCCGCCTGCAGTTGCACCGCAGGGTCGCGCAACTCGGACTCCAGCAACAACGCCGAGCCCGCCACCGTCGCCCCGCAATAATCGAAAATACCGTGATCGATCTGCGCCTTCATCGCCGCGCCGTAGCCGTGGCGTTCGTAGGTGCGTGCATCGGCCCCGCCGAGTGCGACCCGTTGCACACGCAGTCGCCCGAGTTTCTTCAGCGTCGAATCGCCGTCGAAATCAAACGCCCAACCATTGCTGAACACCCGGTCTATCCAGCCCTTGAGGAGCGCCGGCATCGACCACCAGAACACTGGATACACCAGCACCAGCGCATCGGCGCGGTCGATGCGTGCCTGCTCGGCCAGGACGTCTGCTGGCGGTGCGGACTCACGGTGATGCACCGCCCAGTCGGCCACGCCAAAACGCGGATCGAATTCCTCGGCGTGCAGGTCAGCGATTTCGAAGGTGTTGGACGGATCGCTCTCCAACAGGCCTTTGGCAATCTGCTGCGCCAGCGCATGGGTCAGCGAACGAGGGTCGTCATGAGCCACAACAATCAATGCGTGCATGGGGAAATCTCCGGTTGGTGGATGCTGACCAAGGGCTATATACTCTTGGTAAGTTACGAATCGTAAGTTACGTTTGGTATATAAGCGATGTCAACCACTGAAATTCCCGAAGCCGCCCAGCCCCGCCGACGCCTGTCCCGGGAAGACCGCCAGCGCCAGTTGCTCGACATGGCCTGGCAATTGATTCGCGAAGAAGGCACCGATGCCCTGACCCTGGGTTATCTGGCGGAAAAGGCTGGCGTGACCAAACCGGTGGTCTACGACCACTTCACCACCCGCGCCGGCTTGCTGGCTGCGCTGTATCAGGATTTCGACAGGCGCCAGACCGCGCTGATGGATATTGCGCTAGGCAATTGCGAGGCGACGTTGAGCGGCACCGCCTCGGTGATTGCCACGGCGTATGTCGATTGTGTGCTGACCCAGGGCAACGAGATTCCCGGGGTGATCGCCGCGCTGGCGAGCACGCCGGAACTGGAGAAGATCAAGCGCGAGTACGAGGCGATTTTCCTGGAGAAGTGCCGCAGCGTGCTGTCGCCTTTCGCTGAGGGTGGCGACATTACCCAGGCGGGATTACGCGCCATGCTCGGCGCCGCCGAGGCGCTGTCTCAAGCAGCGGCGACCGGAGAAATCAGCGCCGCACAGGCCCGTGACGAGCTGTTTGCAACGATCGCCGCGATGGTCGAAAGGGCCGCCGCCAGCGCCGCAAAAGCAAGTGACTGACGGTACTTGAGACCGCCACCGTACCTTCCTAGGATGGAGATACGCAGTCGCTTGGTTCGCCAAACCGCTGCGTAGGTGCAGGTGCCCTGAACCCCAATCAAGCCCGCACTTTGTTTCACGCGCATCTTGAGCCTCACGGGCTCTACTCCTCCCTATCAAAGAGTCTTGAGGCTCTTTTTTTGTCTCTGAAAATCAGTCTTCAGGTTCGCGACGGATCGAACGCCACGTGGCTTGCGCCAGTAACTCGCGATAAGCCTTCGGACTGCCCTTCACCCGCCCGGACAACCATGCCCGGCAATAGCTGTCCGCCTGACCGACGATCAGCGATGGCAGCAGCTCGGCGGGACACTCATTGAGTTCGGCGGCGCGCCCGGGCTCGCTCAGCCAGGTGCGCAGGCTGAGATTGCGCGTCTTGTTGCGGGCGGCCAGTTCGTCCTTGTGGGGGCCCCGGGTCACGGCATAGCGCGCGTGATACTGGAACCGCGCCCATTCCGGCTGGTTCTCGACCCAATCCACATAGCTGAAGACCAGCGCCTGCACGCCCTCTTCGGTGGTCGTCGCGTCGGCCAGATACGCATCGCGCAGGCGCGCCTGATCCTCCAGGGCGGTGAAAAACAACGCGGCCACCAGCCCTTCCTTGTTGCCGAAATGGTGATAGATCGCCCCGACACTGGTGTCGCACTCGGCACGGATCATTTCGATGGTGGTGGCCTCGATCCCCTGTTCGTTGAACAGGCGCAAGGCCTTGCGAAAGATGTCGCGCTTGAGTTCGGCCCGGCGGCCGGGGTAGCTGCGCTCGAGTAGATCTGCGGTGTCCATGGGGTTGAAGGCCTTGTAAATCCGGTTGAAAGGCACGCCCGTGCCGGTAATCGAAACGCGCCTAGGTTGACAGATTTCCCACGGACAGAATACCGTTCCGTTACAGAACAATATTCTGTTACGGAACATCATTCTGTGAATCTCCTAATCGCGAGGCTTAACCATGAGTCAGTTTCTCAGCATGTTCACCAGCGCCGGCCCCCAAGCGTTCAGCCAGATGGCCTGTCAGGTCGCGCCGTATTTCAGCAGCATCAATCCGTTGGTCAGCGAACTGCGCGCAGGTTCGGCGACGGTACAGGTGCCGTTTCACCGCGAGATCACCAACCACCTCGGCACCGTGCACGCCATTGCCATGTGCAACGCCGCCGAACTGGCGGCCGGGATGATGACCGACGTGTCGATTCCCGCCGGTGCACGCTGGATTCCCAAAGGCATGACCGTCGAGTACCTGGCCAAGGCCAAATCCGATGTGACCGCCGTGGCCAATGGCGAAGCGCTGGACTGGCAGACCGAAGGCGACAAGATCGTGCCGGTGGACATCCACGACGCAGAAGGCAAGAAAGTGTTCACGGCGCGAATCACCATGAACGTGAAGCTGTCCTGAAATCCCAGGCACAAAAAAGCCCTTGTTGCCGTCATCGCAACAAGGGCTTTTTGCCGTTGGCCGGATCAGTGAACGGTCAGGCGCTGGCGGACAAACTCTTCGGTGTGCCGCGTGACTTGATCCAGATGCCGGTCACGCTGTTTCTCGGCATCGACCATCGCCCGTTTGCCGTGCTTTTGCAGGAGGTAGGTGTGGATCTGCTGCACTTCGAGCGAGCGGTAGATCGGCGTGGTGTCGATAAAACCGCGCAAGCCGTTGCTGCGGTAATGCCGGGTGCTCATCAGCACCTGGGTCTCCAACTGGCCCAGCACTTCAAAGCCCAGCGCTTCGAAATACGGGACTTTACCCACGCTGCACGTCAGCTCGGCATGGGGGTAACGCGTCAGCATGTCGGCGATCAACGCCCGGGCCACGCCCTGACGGCGGTACGGTTGTTGCACCGCCAGATACGCCACGTTGCACGCCTCCCAATCGCCCTGCACCGGCAAGTACAACAGGAAGCCGATCACCTGCTCCGGGTCTTCGTCGTCGGTGGCCACCAGCAGTTCCACCTCGGTGCCCTTCTCGCCGTTCAACGCCTCCAGATACAAATGCACCTCGTAGCCGACCGCGTACTGATAGACGTTGTACAGCAGGTTGCTCGGGCCCAGACCGATCGCGCTGATGTCGGTCAGGTAGTCGACCACCATTTGCAGGATCTGGCTGTTGACGCTCTCGGGGCACGGGGATTTGTAGTGGGTGATGCGGGGCATGGCGGGTGGACTCCGGCGGTAAAACACAAGCTGCCGGGCGGGTTGAGCGACCGGCGAACCGCGACATCATACCCTGTGCAAGCCTGACAAAAATTTCATCTGCCCGAGAACGGATCTTTCGCCGATCTGGCGTCCAATTCTTCAGCTGCGTTCATTTCCCGACGCAGGCCCTGAGGAGTTGTCATGAACGTTCTGCGTTCCCTGTTCAAATGGCGAAAAGCCCTGCTGCTGGTGCCGCTGACACTGGCCGCGCTGGCCAGTACCCCGGTGTTTGCCCAGCCCGAAATCATCATCCGTGAAGCCCCGCCACCGATGCGTATGGAACCGATGCCCGGTGCACGGCCCGGCTATGCCTGGGATCGCGGCCACTGGCGCTGGGAAGGCCGAGGCTACACGTGGGTGCCCGGCCACTGGCAACCAGTGCGTCACGGCGCACGCTGGAAACCGGGCCACTGGCAAGCCCGCGGGCCGAACTGGTACTGGATTGAAGGTCATTGGGTGCGTTGATTGCTCGCCTGCCCGCCCACGTCATCCACCAGGAACATCGTCATGTCGAAAACCCTGAAAACCTTGCTCGCTGCCTCACTCGTGGCAATCACTCTGTCGGGCTGCGTCGTCGAACCGGTCCGCCCGCACCGGCCACCACCGATCGTCGAAGTGGTCCCGGTAATGCCTGCGCCGGGTTATCACTGGGTCGCCGGCCATTATCGCTGGGCCGGCAACCAATGGCGCTGGGTGCCGGGACATTGGCGGGCGTATTGAGGCCGGTCACTGCGCCGGTGCAACGACCTTGAACTTGATCGCGATGTCGTTCGAAACCACGGTGTCGGCCCACTCCCCGGCACCGAGGCCGAATGCGTCGCGCTTGAGCACGAGTTCACCGTCGAAGATGCCGATGCTGCTATCGGGTTTCAACTGCACCGGCACCTGCACCTCGCGGGTGACACCTTTGAGCGTGAGTCGGCCGGCAACCAGGTAATGGTTTTCATCGACCCGACTGAAACGGGTCGATTCGAACACCGCCGTCGGAAACTTTTGCGTGTCGAACCACGCCGGTTTCACCAGCTCCGTGTTGGCGTCTTCGCTGCCGGCGTCGATGCTGGTGAGGTCGATGTGCAACGTGGTGCGGGCGCTGCCCAGACGCTCGGTGTCGAAGTCCAGCGTCGCATCGAACTTGCCGAACGTGCCGTACATCCGCGAGCCCATCTGGTTGTAGGTAAAACTGATCTGGCTGGCGGTGGTATTGACCCGGGTGTACTCCACCGCCTGCGCCGCCGGCATGACGATCAGGCAACACACAGCAACCAACAACAATCGAATCGACATGGGATGCTCCGGTGCCTCGATGGGCCTCGACTGACTTAAGCAAACATCGGGCGGTTATGCCACTTCACCGTTCATGCGCGCCTTCAAGTAACCGATCAGCGCCGTCACCTTGGGCGACGGCAGATGTTCGCGAGCCGTGACCGCGTTGAGATCCTGCGGCGGGCCGATCCACTCCGGCAGAACCCGGATCAGGCGTCCGGCCTGCACATCGGCTTTCATGCTCAGGTCCATTCCCAGGCTCAGCCCTTCGCCTGCCAGTAACGCATCGTGCAACAGCGCCGGGTCGTTGGCGAGGATGGTGGGCTCGACTCGATAGTCTCTCAGGCGCGCCCCTTCCCGACGCAACGGCCAGACATAACCGACATCGCGCCGTGCCTGATGCAGCGTCAACGTTTGATGGTGAAGCAATTCTTCCGGAGTTTGCGGCGTACCGTGATGCGCGAGGTATGCCGGGGCCGCGTAAATGCCCGTGGGGAAACTCGCCAGCCGGCGGGCGATCAGGCTCGAGTCCGGCAATGCTCCCAGCCGCAGCGCCACGTCGATCTCCTCGCCCACCAGATCCATCGGTACGTGGGAGGCCAGAATCTCCAGGCGAATTTCCGGGTACGCCTGACGAAACCCCGCCAGCAACGGTGCAAACCAACTCACCCCGAATGAAAACGGCACCGTTACCCGCAACCAGCCACGCGGCCCGTCACGCAATTGATGCACGGCCCGTTCGGCATGTTCGAGGGTGTCGGCGATGGTTTTGCACTGCTCGTAATACACCGCGCCCGCCTCGGTCAGGCTCAACTGGCGGGTGGTGCGGCGCAGCAGTTGCACACCAATGGCCTGCTCCAGCTCGCGCACCCGGCGGCTGACCGTGGTTTTCGGAATCTGCAAGGCGTGGGCGGCAGCGGTGAAACTGCCGAGGCGCACCACGCAGACAAACACCAGCGTGTCGTTCAAATCGCGGATCATTTCGGGCCTGCCTGAGGACAATGGATTGTGCCACTCATGGCACATTTCATGCCGCGATTATGGGCTAATCACCTGAGACCCTGCGACCTAATATCGACGCTCCCTCTCGGAGTGATACCCATGAATCTCAACGAATACGCCGAACACGATGGCATTGGCCTCGCGCAGTTGGTTGCGTCCGGCGAAGTCCACGCCAAAGAGCTGGCCACACTGGCCATCGAAGCGATACAGCAGGTCAACCCATCGATCAACGCGATCATCGAACACTGGACGCCGACGGCTGCCAGCGGCAGTGGCCCGCTGGCCGGGGTGCCGTTTCTGATCAAGGACCTGGCGATCACTGCGGCCGGACGGCGTAATGAACTGGGTAGCCGACTCGCGCAGGGTCTGGTCGCAGAAAGCGATTCCACGCTGATGCAACGCATCAACGCCGCCGGGCTCATCACCCTCGGCCGCACCACCACCCCGGAAATGGCGTTCAGCACCGAAACCGACTCCCTCCTGCAAGGCCCGACCCGCAATCCGTGGAACCCGCAACTTTCCGCTGGGGGCTCGAGCGGTGGCGCCGGCGCGGCTGTCGCCGCCGGCATCGTACCCATCGCCCATGCCACCGACGCGGCTGGATCGATCCGCGTTCCGGCAGCCTTCAATGGTCTGGTGGGCCTCAAGCCGACGCGCGGCCGCAGCTCCCACGGGCCATTGATGGATGAAGTGTTTGCCGGGCTCGGCGTGCAATTGGGCCTGTCGCGGACAGTGCGCGACAGCGCGGCACTGATGGATGTGGTGCAGGGCTGTGCGCCGGGAGATCCTTATTACACGGAGGCCCCGGCCGAAGGCTTTCTGTCTCAGGTCGGCCGCGATCCCGGGCGGTTACGCATCGGCTTGCTCGACACGCCGTGGAACGGGGCCAGCATCGATCCCGATACCGCCGATGCCACCGCTCGTGTTGCCCGTGAACTTCAATCCCTCGGCCATCAGGTTGAAACCGTCCGGGCACCGCTCGGTTTGTCGTGGGACGCCTTCGTCGAAGCCAATGCACATATCTGGTGTGCCAGCCTGGTGCGCTGGATCGACCACCTCGCCGCTGCAACCCGGCGCCCTGTCGATCGCAGTTCCCTGGAACCGGCCACCCTCGCCTGCTACGCCTTCGGCCAACAATCGCGCGGCACGGATTTCGCCGCCGCGCTGGAGGTGCGCAACAGCATCGCCCGTCAAGTGGCTGGGTGGTTCGAGGACATTGATGTACTGCTGACCCCGACCCTGCCGCACCTGCCCCAGGCCATCGGCACCTACAACCACGACGCCGAAACCATGAACGGTCGGCAATGGACGGCGCGGGTCTTCGAGCATTCGCCCTTCACGCCGGTGTTCAATGTCGCGGGAACCCCGGCAATTTCACTGCCGCTGGGCATGTCCGGCAACGGCCTGCCGATAGGCCTGCAATTTGCCGCACGCTTCGGCGCCGATGACCTGTTGTTGCGCCTGGCCGGGCAACTCGAACAGGCCTTGCCGTGGCAGCATCGTCGGCCACTGATTCGGGTCGGCAATCCGCGTTGACACCCCTCCCGCCGCCCACAAAAAAGGGCTGTCCCTCACAGGACAACCCTTTGCGGATCGGGCCGCTCGATCACTTGCGATCCGTCAAACCAGCCGCTCGATTTTCTGATGCTGCCAGACCAGTTTGTAGTACAGCGTCTGCAGCACCAGCATCCCGAGGTACGCCACCGGAAACGCCATCCACACGCCCTGCAAACCAAACTGCCCGTCCAGCCAGTACGCCGCCGGCAACTGCACGCCTACCACGCAAATGATCGCGATCGCGACGGGCACCAGCACCGTGCCGCTGGCGCGCATGATCCCGCCGATGATGGCCTGGAAACCGAAGATCAACAGGCTCCACAGCATGATGTGCAGCAAGTGCTCGGCCATCGCCCGGGTCGAGTCCTCGGTCAGGAACAGCCCCAGCAGCCAGTGCGACAACAGGTAACCGAGCACGATCAAACCACCGGTCAGGCACACATTGATCCACAGTCCGGTGCGCAGGATCGGGCCCATCCGTTCCAGCCGCCCGGCACCAATCGCCTGGGCGCCGAGGATCGACGCGGTGATTGCAATCGACAGCGCTGGAAACTGCACATAGTTGACGATCTGCGTCACCGCGCCATACGCCGCCGTCGCCTGGGAGCCGTGCTGGTTGACCAGCGCCAGAATCACCAGCTCCGACAGCGACAACACAATCATCTGCACCCCGGTCGGCAGACCGATGCGCAACACCTTGCCGAGAATCTCGCCGTCCAGCCGCAACGCCCCGAAGAACTCCCGGTCCGGCGCCAGTGGATGGCCCTTGCGGATCAGGCTCCACGCCAGCCATGCCATCGCCGCCAGCGTACCGGCCAGCCCGGCGAACGCCGCGCTCTGAATCCCCAGTTGCGGCAAGCCCAGCCATCCGCGAATGAACGCCGGGGTCAGCGCCAGACCGACCACGGTCGACAGCAGCAGAGCCAGCATCGGCGACAGCGTGTCGCTCACCCCGCGCAACAACTGGGTGAACAGCACGTACACCAGCACAAACGGCAAGGTCCACATCATCACGCGGGCATAGGCCACCGCATCGTCCAGCACATCAGCCGGCGTCCCCAACCCCTGCAACACCTGACGCGCAAACACACTGCCCAGCACCGCCGCGACCAACCCGATCAACACCCCCAGCAACAACGTCGCCCCGGCAATCGCCTTCACCATATGCGACTCACGCGCGCCCCACGCCTGGCCGATCAACACCCCCGCCCCGGCGCCCAGACCGATGACCAGCGCGATGAAGAAAAAGATGATCGGAAACATCCCCGACACCGCCGCCAGCGCCTGAGTGCCGAGCATCTGGCCGATGTAGATGCTGTTGACCGTGCCGGACATCGACTGCAGGAAGTTCGACAGCACCATCGGGGCAAGGAACAGCAGGTAGGTTTGCCAGAGGGGTTTTTGGGCGGGGTTTTGCATTGAGGGTCCGTCTCGGGTGGGAGCGATGGGGAGAGTCTAAGGTATGCAAAGCGCTTCAGGTCGTACCCGTTTGCATTAAAACTTCGTAATCTCCACCTCTTGCCCAAAATGGAAGTGAACCGATCCCATGTCCCGCGTCTCGACCCTGCTGACCTCTACCCTTTTTGCCGTTCTGGCGACGACATCCAACGCCGCCCCGACACCAGCGCCCCAATCGCTGCAAAGCCTGCTGAGCACCCTGAACGAACGCCTGAACATCGGCGATCTCGTCGCCCTGACCAAGTGGGACAGCGGCAAGCCGATCCAGGACAGTCCCCGCGAAGCCCAGGTCATCGCCAACGCCCGAACGCTGGCCACTGAACGCAAGCTTGATCCAGAAGACGTGGCGCAGTTGATCGCCGCGCAGATGGAAGCCAACAAGCTGGTGCAATACGGTTTGCTGGCGAAGTGGCAAGCGGCGGGTGCCGCGCCGGACACACCGCGCCCGGATCTGGGCAAGCAGATTCGGCCGCGCCTGGATGAGCTGCAATCCCGCCTGTTGCAGCAATACGCCGACTTCACGCCCTACCGCCGCGACCCGAATTGCCCGGTATGGCTGGCCAAGGCGCGTAGCGGTTTGACTCATGACGGGTTGCACGAACTGGCCCTGACCCGCGCCACCGGGGAGCTATGCGTTCGCGCGACAGCCCCGTGAATCGGGGCTCAGGCATCCATCGCTGGCGTCGATAGTCACCATCACGTCAATGAAGTTCTCATAAAAAATCCCGGGCGTAAGATCGGCTCCATACCAAACAAACAACACCCCGGAGCACACGATCATGAAACGCCAAATCCTTCTCGGCATCGCTTTCTCGGTTCTTGCAGTCAACGCTTTTGCAGCCAAACCCGCTCACACCATGATCGCCGAAGGCGGTTCGGATCGGTTGATCGAACACCGTGTAGCAGAAGGTGGTTCGGATCGTCTGCAAGAACGCCGCGTTGCCGAAGGTGGCTCGGACCGTCTGCAAGAGCGCCGTGTAGCTGAAGGTGGCTCGGACCGTCTGCAAGAGCGCCGTGTAGCCGAAGGTGGCTCGGATCGTCTGCTGGAACGTCGAGTTGCCGAAGGTGGCTCGGATCGTCTGCAAGAGCGCCGTGTAGCTGAAGGTGGCTCGGATCGTCTGCAAGAACGCCGCGTTGCTGAAGGTGGCTCGGATCGTCTGCTGGAACGTCGCGTTGCTGAAGGTGGTTCGGATCGACTGATGGAACGCCGTGTTGCCGAAGGTGGTTCGGATCGTCTGATGGAACGCCGCGTCGCATGACTTGACGGCCCAATCGCAAGAAAAAGAAAAGCCCGGCCTGATCAGCCGGGCTTTTTCACATCCAACCATCGCTTACTGAGCGGTTTTCAGCTTGACCACGTCACCGGAGATCTTGGTGGTGTAGCCGGTGAGGACCCACGCCCAGAACCAGTTTTCCTGGACTTGGGTGTTGATCATGGCGTCGCCGCCACGGGCTTTGATCGCGGCAGTCTGGGCGCGCACGAAGCGGCTGTTTTGCTGGATCGGGATCACGCCGAACAGCAGCAGGCCGGTGGCGGTCGCTTCACTGTGGCCAATCACGGTGTATTGGCTGCTGTCGTATTGTTTGGTGTTCATCGCGGTGCCGGTGCAACCTGCCAGAACCACACCGAACAGTGCGGCGGCGACTACTTTGCTGAGGTATTTCACTTCAAGACTCCATGGGTATAAGCCCGGGATCCATCTCTCGGGCGGCGCACACTTTACTGGAGGCAGTGGCACATTGGTATCAACCTGACAATATTTCATGAAGCGTGTTTCATGTAACGCTGTCGGTTTAATCGCCGACAGCGTTACCTCTTCAACTTCAAGTGTTGGTCTTGAGTTTGGTCCACAACCGCGTCGTCAACCGGGCAATCGCCGCCGGCAACTCTTCCACGGTGAACAATTTGTCCATCACCTCTTTAGGCGGATAGATCGCCAGATCCTGTTTCACCGCCGGTGTCAGGAACTCATTGGCCGCCGCGTTGGGGTTGGCGTAGTGAATGCTGTTGCTGATGTTGGCGATCACCTTGGGTTCCAGCAGATAGTTCATGTAGGTGTAGCCGTTCTTCTCGTGGGGCGCGTTCTTGGGCATGACCACCATGTCGAACCACAACGTCGTGCCTTCGTCCGGGATCGAGTAGGCGATATCGATACCGTTTTTCGCTTCCCTGGCACTGGCGGCCGCCTGGACCACGTCGCCATTAAAGCCGATGACCGCACAGACGTTACCGTTGGCCAGATCGCTGATGTACTTCGACGCATGGAAGTACTGCACGTAAGGGCGGATCTTGAACAAGGCCGCTTCGGCTTTTTTGTAATCCGCCGGTTCATGGCTGTGTGGCGGCAAGCCCAGGTAGTTGAGGGTGATCGGTAGTACCTGAGTCGGGTTGTCGATGATTGCCACGCCGCACTGGCTCAACTTCTTGATGTTGTCCTCTTCGAAGAACATCTTCCACGAGCGGGTAACGTCCGTGTTGCCGAAGATCGCCTTGATCTTCTCGACGTTGTAACCGATGCCGGCGGTGCCCCACATGTACGGATAACCGTATTGATTGCCCGGGTCGTTGACTTCGAGTTTCTTCATCAACTGCGGATCGAGGTTCTTCCAGTTCGGCAGTTGCGACTTGTCGAGTTTCTGGATGGCGCCGGCCTTGATCAGCCGCGACAGAAAGTGGTTCGACGGACTGACCACGTCGTAACCGGTATTGCCGGTCATCAACTTCGATTCCAGCACTTCATTGCTGTCATGGATGTCGTAAATGGCCTTGATGCCGGTGTCTTTGGTGAAGTTGGCCAGGGTGTCGTCGGCGATGTAGCCGTTCCAGTTGGAAATGTTGACCGCTTCGTCGGCAAGAGCGCCCGCCGAAGCCGTTGCGAGCAAGACCGCCAGGGAAAGTGTATTGACGCGCATGTTCTGTCACCTGAATTGAGTGGCTTTTGTTCTTGTGGGATGTGCGGAATTTCAGATTTCTGTTCTGGCCCTGACCGCCTCCACGCGCATGCGAAGCATGGCACCGATATCGAAGAAAGGTCGCGGCGGCAGCCAGCCCGGTTCGGCCCGTTGCATCACCGATTGCAGCAAGGGCGAGTCGATGCCCGACGCCAGCTCCGCCAACAGCCGTCCCCACAGGGTTCCGCGCGCCACGCCCGAGCCGTTGCAACCGGCCACGGCGAAAACGCCCTCCTCAACCCGGTCGAAATACGCCTGGCCGCTGCGGGTCGCACTCAGGTGGCCCGTCCAGGTGTAGCGAATGTCTTGCTCGCCCAAGAACGGAAAACGCCGTTGCAGACCGCGCACATGATGTTGCCGCCGCAGGACCAGCTCGCTGTTGGACAGGTCCCGCGTGCGGTATTCGGCGGTGTTGCGAATCATCACCCGGCGATCCGGGGTCAACCGCACGGTGGCGCCCAGCGGCCGGGTCGACAGCACGCCCCACGGCTCGACCGAACCGATGGCCGCGAACTCCTGATCCGTGAGCGGACGCGTAAGGCTGGCGCTCAACTCCATCGGGAACGTGGCGCTGTCGTTGATGCCGACGCGGGGAATGAAGGCATTGAGGCACACCAGCACCTGCTTCGCCTCGATACTGCCTTCGGCACCTTGGGCGCGTAGATGCCCCTGGCCGACACGCTCAAGACCCGAAATGTCGGTGTTCTCGAACACCGTGACGTTGTCCGGGAGCGCATTGAGCAAGCCCTTCACGTACTTGGCCGGTTGCAGCAGCGCATTGCCATTGCCGCACCAGATCGCGGCCTGATAGTGGCGAGTGCCGAGCTTCTGGTTCAGCGCCTCGCCTTGCAGAAACTCGGCGCGGGCACCGAGGGCGCGCAGCGTGGCCAGTTTCGCGTCGACCTGATTGAGCTTGGCCGGGTCGTTCACGGCAAAGAAATACCCACTGTCGCGGAAGTCGCAGTCGATCGCGTGTCGGGCAATGCGTTGGCGGACTTCTTCGCTGGCGGCGCGGGAAATCGCCGTGTCGACTTCAAACCTGGCAAAACCTGCGGCGCCGATCAGTTCGCTGTCGGCCGGGTGTTCATGGGCGACGACAAAACCCGAGTTGCGCGCCGACGCGCCCTGCGCCGCCGATTGCCGATCCACCACCACAATCCGCGCCTGGGGATGCAGTTGCGCGAGGTTATGCGCAGCGCTGAGCCCGGTGATGCCTGCCCCGATCACCAGCCAGTCGGCTTTTTGCGCTCCGCTCAGGCGACCGCGTGCCGGGGAGTTTCCGGCTTGCGCGATCCAGCCACAGATATTGTCCATGCATCACCTCATTCGACTGTCGTTCGGCGACTTGCCTTCTTCTGATGGCCATGCGTGAATCGCATGCCCGTGTTGTGAAGACAGCCGCCAGAGCTAGAATCTATAAGGTCTTCAAACGCCTCACCAACGCTAAGAAATCATCGAGCCATTCTGAAAACGCATGGATAAAATTCGCCACATCCCCTCCCTGCAAGCTATGCAGGCACTGGTCGAAGTCGCTCGATGCGGCAGCTTCACTCAGGCTGCGCAGACGTTGTGCCTGACCCAAAGCGCCGTGAGCCGGCAGATCCAGCAACTGGAAAGTCACTTCAACGTGGCGCTGTTCGTGCGCACCAGCCGCAACCTGCACCTGACCCCGGAAGGCGAGCAGGTCCTGGCCAGCGCGCGAAGCATCTTCGAGCAACTGAAAACCCTCGAAGAACGCCTCACTCCGCAGAAACGTCCGTTCCGCATTCGCATGCACGTGTCGCTGGCGGTGCGCTGGTTGCTGCCCAAACTCAGCGACTTTTATCTGCGCCATCCCGAGGTCTCGCTGGCCATCGAAACCGTCGCCACCGAAGTCGTCGAACCGACCGGCGACAGCGATGCCTACATCCTTTATTTGCCGACAGCATCAAGCGATCCGGATTGCCTGACGCTGTTTCAGGAAACGCTGGTGCCGGTGTGTGCCCCGAATCTGGCCGAAGCACCGCGCTCAGTGGACGCGTTGCTGCGCTTCCCGCTGCTGCATCGCTCGGTAGATCGCCAGGCGTGGATCGAATGGCTGGCCGCGAACGACGGCAAACCGCTGGAGGATTACCGGCACATCCCGTTCAACCTCGATGAACTGGCACTGGATGCGGCGGCGCGGGGATTGGGTGTGGCGGTGACGGACATGACGCTGGCGGCAGAATCCATCGAGCGTGGTGTGCTGGTGGTGCCGTTCGGGGAGCCGCTGAAAACCGGGGGGATTTACTCGTTGTGCTTGCAGCCGTCGGCGGCTTCGCATCCGGCGTGTGGGGTGGTGATGGGGTGGTTTGCGGGGCAGGCCGAGCGCGAGGTTTGAACGCAGACGTCACACGGGAGCTGCTTTGCGCAACTCCCGCAAAGGGTCTTCATGGCTGGGAAAAGGTCTGGAGATACGCCAACAGATTATCGATCTTCTCCTCATCACTCAGCCCCCAGAAGATCATCCGCGTTCCTGGCACCACACCCTTCGGGTCCTTCAGATACGCCGTCAGCGTTTCACGGTTCCAGGTCACGCCGGAGTTCTTCATGGCATCTGAATACACGTAGTTCGCCGACGTCCCGGCCGGGCGGCCGATGATGCCATTGAGTTCCGGGCCGAATCCAGGACGGGCGGACTCGCCGACCTGATGGCAACCGCCGCACAGACGCGGGAAGATTTTGGCGCCGGCCTCGGCGTCGCCTGCAGCCAGGGTGGATGTGCTGAGCAGGCCTGCGTTGAGGATCAGGGCGAAAGTCAGTAAGGCGCGTTTTTTCATTGCAGGTTCCGGACTGGCGTAAATCGGGCGGCGCAAGGGTAGCATTTTGTGGCGATCCGTAAGGGCTTCGGCTAGCGGTAGGCACCCACCACCTGGCGGACTTTTATCAGCGCCTGACGCAGTACATCCATGTCCACCGACCCCAGGGCAATCCGGATCGCGTGGGGGACGTGCGCCGAAACCACGAACGGTTCGGCGATCGATACCGCAATCTGCTGCTGCATCAACTCGACCACGACCTGATCGGCGCGCGCGTCCTCCGGCAATGGCAGCCAGAGGAAATACGAGGACGGATGGCCGATGTGCTCGATGTCTTTGAGTATTTCGCCCGCCAGCACCTGACGTGCCCGAGCGTCGTGACGTTTTTGCGCTTCGAGCACCGTGACGGTGCCGTCGTCGAGCCAGCTGCAGGCGATCGCGGTCATGACGCCGGGGGTGTTCCAGGTGGTGGCGCGGATGATGCGTTCAAGGGCCGGGACGGTTTGCAGCGGCGCGGCGATGAAGCCGACGCGCAGGCCGGTGGCGATGTTTTTCGAGAGCCCCGAGACGTAAATCGTCCGCTCCGCTGCCAGATCGGCCAACGGTGGCGGCGGGTTATCGACCAGAAAGGCGTAGGCCGCATCTTCGATGATCGTCAGATCATGCTGTCGGGCAATCGCCACCAGTTGTTCGCGCTGATCAAGGGACATGACCCAGCCGAGCGGATTGTGCAGGGTCGGCATGCTGTACACCGCACGCACCGAGCGGCTGCGGCAGAGTCGCTCCAGCGCCGGCAAGTCCGGCCCGTGATCGGTCACCGGAATCGCCACCACTTCCAGGTGCAACGCTTCGGCCAGCACCTTGAAGCCGGAATAGGTCAAGGCATCGGCGGCAATGACATCACCGGGTTTGAACAACGCCATCAGCGCGACGGCCAGCCCCTGTTGCGCGCCGTTGACGATCAGCACTTGCTCGGCATCGACCTTCAGGCCACGGGTTTGCAAATGCCGGGCGACCGAGGCGCGCTCGTGTACTCGACCCGCGTGGGGTTGATAGCGCAGCAGCGCTTCGAGGTCGCCGGACAGCGCCAATTGCCGCAGTGCCGTTCGCAGCAACTCGGCCTGACCGGGCAAGGACGGGTAGTTGAAATTGAGGTCGACCATGCCGACCGCCACGTCTTTCTGATCGATGCTATGCCCCGGCGGCAGCGACGTCTCCCGCACAAACGTACCTCGCCCCGCTTCGCCGCTGACCAGGCCCATCGCCTCAAGCTCCGCGTACACCCGCGACGCCGTGACCAGCGCCAGCCCTTCGCTGGCGGCCAGTTGCCGGTGGGTCGGCAGCCGCGTGCCGGGCAACAGGCGACCGCTGCGAATATCGGCGGCATAGGTATCAACGAGGGTCTTGTAACGGGAGCGCGGCATGTCGGGATGTATCCATGACAATTCTTTGATTGTGCTGATTTTCAGCCATAGGATGAACCGCAAGCAACCCCACTCTTGAGCGTGACCCAACATGGAACAAACCTCGAATCTGCCCGCACCGGCCCTGGAAAAAACCAGTGGCTGGATCAACGGTTTCATCGGCGTCGTGATTTTCAGCGGTTCGCTGCCGGCCACGCGGCTGGCGGTGGTGGAATTCGACCCGGTGTTCCTCACCGTCATCCGCGCCACCATCGCCGGGGTGTTGGCGCTGTGCCTGTTATGGCTGTTTCGCGAACGACGTCCGGCGCGGAATCAGTGGTTTTCGTTGTTGATCGTGGCGTTGGGCGTGGTCGTGGGTTTCCCGTTATTGACTGCCCTCGCGCTGCAATACGTGACGTCGGCGCATTCCATTGTTTTTGTAGGATTGCTGCCACTGGCGACAGCGATTTTCGGCGTGTTGCGCGGCGGTGAACGACCGCGTCCGGTGTTCTGGATCTTTTCGGTGCTAGGCAGTTCACTGGTGATCGGTTTTGCTGTTTCACAAGGCCTGACCGCCTCGCCCACCGGCGATCTGTTGATGCTGGCGGCGATCCTCGCCTGCGGTCTCGGTTATGCCGAAGGCGCAAAACTCTCGCGTACCCTCGGCGGCTGGCAAGTGATCTGCTGGGCGCTGGTGCTTTCGTTGCCCGCGATGGCCGTATTAAGCGTATGGCTGGCGCCCGTCTCGTTCAGTGGCATCAGCGTGTCGGCGTGGGTGTGCCTGGCTTACGTTTCGCTGTTCAGCATGCTGATCGGTTTTGTGTTCTGGTATCGCGGACTGGCTCAGGGCGGGATTGCGGCGGTCGGACAGTTGCAGTTGTTACAGCCGTTCTTCGGCCTGGCGTTGGCGGCGACGTTGCTGCATGAGCACGTCAGCACCGGCATGCTGGTGGTCACGTTGGGCGTGATCCTGTGCGTGGCCGGGGCGAAGAAATTCGCCAAATAATCTTCAGCTCACTCCAGCCTTCCACTCCCGTGGGCTGAGCCCGGTCTTACGCCGAAACGCCCGGGCCAGCGCCGAAGGGCTTTCATAGCCGACCTCTTCGGCGATCAGGGCGATCGGTCGGCCTTCGCGCAGGCGTTTCTGCGCGAGGCTGATTCGCCAGCTCACCAGATAATCCACCGGCGTCTGCCCCACCACTCGCCGGAAGTGCTCGGCAAAACCGGCGCGGGACACATGCGCGGTCGCAGCCAGTTCGGCGACGCTCCAGGCCTTGGCCGGTTGGTCGTGCATCAGGCTCAACGCACGAGAAATCTTCGGATCCGCCAACCCCGCCATCATCCCCGGCTGCTGATTGCGACTGCTGATCAGATGCCGCAGCAACAGAATCACCAACAGCTCGAACAGCCGATCCATCACCGCTTCACGCCCGCAATGGCCGTCGAATGCCTCTTTAAACAACCACTCCAGGGTGCTGGCCATTTCAGGAAGGTCGGCGAGTTTCAGCACCAGATAATCCGGCAGCGCCGCCGCCAGCGCATTGCCTGCGCCACCATCGAAGGTCAGTGAGGCGCACACCAGTTGCGTGTTCATGGCCTCGTCGGCGAACAGTCGGTGAGCAAACGGTCGGGGGAAGAAAATCAGGGTCGGTTCACTGAGCGTGAGTTCGGGGTCATTCCCCGGCTTGAGCAGCACCTGCCCGGCCTGCAGCAGATGCACATGGCCGCAGACCTGATCGCCACCGTAGGCACTGATGCCGCAGAAGGTACCGCTGTGGAAGGTGCCGGCATTGACGCCGAAGTGGCTGAGCAACGTGGACAAGCGATCCATGGAAGAATCCCCGACGGAAGGTTTGGACGATCTGTCGTATATCCTCGACGATTTGCACCCAAAGCACCAGTTGCGCTCAATAACATGACCTCCATCCCCGGCGCACTTCGCACCGGACTTTCGGAGAATCACCATGAGCCGCATCGTTCCTGTCAGCCTCGAAACCGCCACTGACGCCACTCGCCCGACGCTTGAAGGCGTGCAGAAAAAAATCGGCTTCCTGCCCAACCTGTTCAAGACCCTGGCTGTTGCGCCCGCCGCACTGGATGCCTACGTGCAAATCTCCGCCACACTGGGCAAAACGTCCCTGAGCGCCAAGGAAAAAGAAGCGGTGTACCTCGCCACGTCGCAGGTCAACGGCTGCGATTACTGCCTGGCGGCACACACCTTGTTTGCCAGCAAGGCCGGACTGGCAGCGCAGGAGATTGTCGAGGCGCGTCACGGTCGGCTGAACGCCTTCGCCGCCCTCGCCCATCAACTGACGGAAACCCGTGGCCATCTGAGCGATGAACAGATCGCCGCCGCCCGCGCTGCCGGCATCGACGACAAGAAGATCATCGAAGTGATCGCCATCGTCGCCGCGCAGACCCTGACTAACTACCTCAACAACGTGGCGCTGACCGACATCGATTTCCCGGCCATCGATGCCTGATCAGTGACCGGGGTCGATCTCAGTCGTGATCGACCCCGGCGCGTTTCAGCAGTTTCTTGCAGCGCTCGGACAGGTGAAACACCTGCAATTGCTTGCCGGCCTTGGCGTAACGTTCGCGCAGGGTTTTCAACGCAGCGATGGCCGAGTAGTCGACAAAGCTCAGATGCCGGCAGTCCAGCGTCACCCGCTGTGGGTCGCTGGCCGGGTCGAACTGATTGAGGAACGGCGTGGTCGAGGCAAAAAACAGCGTGCCGTGCAGGCGATAGAGTTTGCTGCCGTCGGCTTCCAGGTGTTCATCGGCGTACAACTCGCGCGCTTGCTGCCAGGCAAAGTTCAGCGCCGCGATGATGATCCCGCACAGCACTGCCGTGGCCAGATCGGTGAACACCGTGATGGTGGTTACCGCGATGATCACCAACACATCGTTGAGCGGCACTTTGTTCAGCACCCGCAACGAGGCCCAGGCAAACGTCTGCTGCGACACCACGAACATCACCCCCACCAGCGCCGCCAGCGGAATCCGCTCGATCAGCGGCGACAGAAACAGAATGAACAGCAGGATCAACACCCCCGCCACCACCCCGGACAACCGCCCGCGCCCGCCGGAACTGAGGTTGATCACGGTCTGGCCGATCATCGCGCAACCACCCATGCCGCCGAACGCACCGGACACCATGTTTGCCGCGCCCAGCGCCACGCACTCGCGATCCGGGTAGCCACGGGTTTCGGTGATTTCATCGGTGAGGTTGAGGGTCAGCAGGGTTTCCAGCAGGCCGACCATAGCCATCAAAATCGCGTAGGGCGCGATGATGCGCAGGGTGTCCAGCGTCCACGGAATGTCCGGCAGCGCGAACGTCGGCAGACCGCCGGCGATGTGCGCCATGTCGCCGAGGGTGCGGGTCGGCAGGCCAAGCAGATAAACCAGCAAACCGACGCCTAGGATCGCCACCAGCGCTGGCGGCACCGCGCGGGTCAGGCGCGGCAGGAGGTAGACGATGGCCATGGTCAGCAGCACCAGCCCGGTCATCAGGTACAACGGCGTGCCGCTGAGCCACTGCTCACCGCTTTTGAAATGCTCCAGTTGCGCCAGCGCAATGATGATCGCCAGACCGTTGACGAACCCTAGCATCACCGGGTGCGGCACCATGCGCACCAGTTTGCCCAGGCGCAACAGCCCGAACGCCATCATGATCAACCCGCCAAGCAACACCGTCGCCAGCAGATACTGCACGCCGTGCTGCACCACCAGCGCGACGATCACCACCGCCATCGAACCGGCCGCCCCGGACACCATGCCCGGCCGACCACCGAACAGCGCGGTCAGCGTGCAAATGATGAAGGCGCCATACAGGCCCATCAGTGGATTGAGGTGAGCCACCAGCGCAAACGCAATGCATTCGGGTAACAGGGCAAACGAGGTGGTGAGTCCGGCCAGGACATCGGCGCGCAGACGAATCGGTTTCATGGCTTACCTGACAAAGCGGCCGACACGGGCGGCCACTGCATTCGCGGGAAAAAGAGGGTTGCGGATGTTACGCAAATGCCCGGGCACGGGCCAGTGATCGCTGACAGGGACGGGTTGGCGCTCTATGCTTGCGGGCTTCATTGATCTACGGGTTTGAACATGTCACCTCTATCCGCCCGCGAAGTTTGCCAGTGCCTGCGTGATGCCGCGCTGGGCGTGCGCCATTTTCGGGTGACAGGCCCGCGATCCGGTCAGGTTTCAGTCGACATTGAAGGCTGGAACCTGCAACTCGACTTCGACGGCCAACACCTGCACCACTGTTGCGAATGTCGTTGTCCGCAAGGTCGTCGATGGACACTCGACACCCGGCAACGCTTTGGCACCGATCCGGTCAGCCTGCTGAGTACCTGGGAACTGGCCCGGATCGAAGCGTTGTTGCGACAGGTTGATTGACTCACGGCAAAGAAGGTTGCCGGATGATGGCACTCTGCCCATAATTCGCCCCCCCTTCTTCAACGCGCAAGGAACTGCCGTGAAAAAAACCCTGCTGTTGGTCCCGCTGTTTGCTCTGCTCCTGCAAGGCTGTGGCATGACCATGACCCGCTACGAGCCAAGCTTCGACAACGTTCAAAAGCTCAAGCAAACTCCGCCGCTGCACGCGATCAGCAATCCGCAGGTTACCGCCGAGTCGGGTGAAGGCTCGTTGATGGTCCGCGCCAACCCGATCAAGTCGCCGACAGGCAGCATCCCGGCGCATATCCAGGACGCGATCACCGAAGAACTGCGCAAGGCCGGCCTGCTCGACCCGAACGCCACTCGCCACCTGCAAGTGCTGGTAGTGAAAAACCAGTTGAATGCCGGGATGGGCACCGGTGACGGCAAGATTGCCGCGCGCTTCACGATGCTCGACGGCAAGAACGTGGTGTACGACGCGACCAAAGAAGTCAGCCATCAGTGGAACAGCAGCTTCTTCGGCTTCATCGCGATCCCCAACGCGACCAACGCCTACAACCCGATGCTGCAGGATTTGCTGAAGGATCTGTACAGCGATCCTCAGTTCATCCAGGCCCTGAAGTAAGGGCAAAAAAAAAGAGCCGCGATTGCGGCTCTTTTTTTGGCTTCCTGTCGACGGGCGAGTCGTTCAGAGCGCCGAGTATTTCGGGCTGTTGCTTTCAGCCCACTGCTTGAGCAGCGCGTTGACCTGACGATTGAAGGTGTCATTAACCGCGTCTTTAGGGGTGTTGGCCATCAGCGGGATAAACCAGATACCGAACCAGGTGCCAACCGCGTCATGGTTGCTGGCAGTGGCCATCGCCTGGCCGTTCTGGTCGAGGGTTTCCAGGCTCAATGTGTACTGGTCGGTACCATAGGCCGGGATGACCATCATGCTGAAACCGCTGATGAACGCCAGTACCATCGAACCGGCATTCGGCGGATGGTTGTACATCTTCAGGCGCAGGCTGTAATCGCCTGGCTGCTTCTCGAACTGATCGAGGGTCACACGGCCGAACAGACCTGAATCCTTCAGGATCTTTTGCAGCTGTGGCTTGAGATTGTCACGCGCTTGCGGAATCTCCACGGCGGAAGCGCTTTTCGGCTCGCCCTGGTAGAAGTCGAAATCCACATAAACGTTAGGTTTGTTGGTGTAGTTGGCCATCGATGGCAGCGTGACCGGTGCTACTTCATCCTTGGTGAAACTGGCACAGCCGCCCAGCGTGAGCACCAGACCCAGCGCAAGGATTTTCCCGAATTGCATGATGTCGTCCCTAAAGTGATATCAAAGAGCCTCCATTGCGGAGCGCCGGGGCGGATTCTAGTGATCGCCCGCGCTCGGGAAAAGACCTGATTCGGGAAAACCTGAAAATATTGCCGGCTCAGCCCTGCCGCAGGTCGAGCACGTAAGTGTAATACCCGGTGTCACGCACCCAACCGAGAGACTCGTACAACCCCTGGGCGGTGAAGTTGTCAGTGGCGGTTTCCAGCACCAGCCCCTTGGCACCGGTTTCCACGGCGAAGTCGCGCGCGGTGTTCATCAGCAATCGTCCGACGCCACGGCCTCGGGCGGCCGGCGTGGTGAACAGGTCGCTGAGCAGCCAGGTGCGGTGGGCGTCTATCGAAGAAAACGTCGGGTACAACTGGACGAATCCCAGCGCATTACCGCTTTCGTCCTCAACCAGAAAAATCGCCGATTCATTGCCGGCCATGCGCTCGGCGATGAAGGCCCGCGATTGCGCCAGGTTCGACGGCTGGCCATAGAAACCGCGATAACCATCGAACAGTTCGGCTACCGCATCCAGATGTTCCGCGTGGGCGCGCAGTGCCTGAAGACTCATATCCCCTCCCCGATCGATTCCAATGATTGCACCAGCATAGCGCTGTCCGTCGAGTTCGCTGGCTTAACCGCTATATAGTTTTGTATATTGCGAGCCCGAAATGGCCAGACCTTCCATGCCGTCCATGAGCAGCATCCGCGAACGCAACCAGCAACAGATCCTCAAAGCCGCCAGCGAAGAGTTTGCCTCCAACGGCTTCGACGCGACCCAGACCCGCGACATCGCGGCCCGTGCCGGGGTGCCCAAGGCCAATCTGTATTACTACTTCCAGAGCAAGGAAAACCTCTACGGCAAAGTGCTGCTCGGCTTCGTCGAGCCGCTGCTGGAAGCCTCGGCGGTGCTGCGCGAAAGTGATGACCCGCTGATCGGCCTGCGCGCCTACGTCGCCGCGCGCATCCGCATTGCCCGTGAGCATCCGGCGATTGCCAAAGTGTTCAGTGGTGAACTGCTACTGGGCGGTCGCCAGTTGCCTGACGAATGCCGTGACCTGCTGCATGCCGAAGCCAGGCGCAATGTCGAGTGCCTGCGCAGCTGGATCGAACGCGGCTTGCTGGCCCCGGTCGATCCCGAGCATTTGATGTTGTTCATCTGGTCGGCGACGCGCACCTACACCAATATCGGCTGGCAGATGGGGCGCATCACCGGGCGGGAAGTGCCGCAGGATGAGGATTATGCGGTGGCGGCGGATACCATTACGCGGTTGGTGTTGGGCGGCGTGGTATCCGAGTCGATGAGTGATGTTCGCAGGTTGATGTTTGCGACTTGAAGAGTCAGGGCATGAAATCCAGCGGCAGCGTTCCTTCAGCCGACTTCTGCTTGTACCAGGCCTGCATGGCATCGGGTAAACGAGTCTTCCATTGCGGCACGTTGGTGTAGTAACGGACACGGGATTTTCCCTGTCCGTCGTAGGCCATCACCATTACCCACAACTGATTGTCTGGCGCACTCATGAACATCGCGGTATTGCCCAGACCACGCATCCACATCTCCACCATTTGACTGCCCGGCACATCGGCACTGGGGTCGCCAGTCATCATTGAGCCGGATATTTCCACCAGCAATTGATAGTCAGTCTTGAGCAATGTGCGCAACGTTTCGTTTTCTTCAGTTGAACGGGCCAAACCGAGGCTGAGCAAATCGTAATCAAGCTTCAAGGGTTCGTCGGATGCCACATAACGGCCAGCGTAATAAACACCCATCCCACCGCCGCAGTCGGCATCGGCACCGTCCTGCATCACGTGGAGTATTCCGTTGATTGCCGTAAAACTCAGCGAACATTGTTCTTCGTCGTAATCAGCCTGTTTCCCCTTCAACGAAGCAACGCCTTCCAGATTGCCGGAGTTACCACCCTCCGCTGCCGAAACATCAAAAGTTATATGCGTCGCGTCGCGCCGCTTGGTTTTTATTTCTGCGGCGGACGAAGGGCTTCCTGGGATGAGCTGCCAGGTAGAGTCCCAATTGAACGGCTTGGCGGCGTACTCAAGTTCGGCAATCCGCATCAGATATTCCCGACGCAGACAGGCCATCTGTTGGTCGCAGCCCTTGCGGTTCTTCAGCCACTGCCGCTGGTCGGCCTTGAGCGCTTGCGGGTCAGCCACCTGCGCCAACGTTGTCTGCCAAAGCACCCCAAGTTTCTCATCAAGTCTCGACGTATACGGGTCCGCACAAATGGCTTTTTCAACCGGGCTGGAAGCGCCAGCGCAGTCAAAACTGGCAGCGTGAGTGTTGGCAGCAAAAACGAGAGACGTCAGCAGCAAGGCGTGACGGAGATTGAAAGCGAGCATCGACAGATTCCATTCCTGAGGCGGCGGCAGTATGCCGGGCCCGGACTATCGATGCTCTGGAATTTTCACCGGTTGCAGGCAGACAACCGGGGGCTTCGGCAAAAGAGCATCAGAACGCGATGTCAGCCGCCGGCTTCACATCGATCCGTGCTACGGAACCGGTCAGGTGCGCCCAGTCCTTGTTGTGCTCGGCGATGATGTCTTCGGCGCTCATGTTGCCGTTGTCGACGGTGGAATGTGCGTCGGCCGCCAGTTCCACGTCATAGCCCAGTTGATGGGCCTGGCGCACGGTGGCGTTGACGCAGTAATCGGTTTGCAGACCGCAGATCACCAGGCGGTCGAAGTCTTCCCGGGGGATCAGTTTCTGCAGGTTGGTCTGGTAGAACGAGTCGTTGGCGGTCTTGTCGACGCGCAGATCGCCCGGCGCGGTGGCCAGGCCGTCAGCCAGTTGCCAGCCCTCGGTGCCGTGGACGAACGGACTGTCCTTTTCGTTATGCTGGATCAGTACGACTGTAACCCCAGCCTTGCGCGCGCGGGCACTGAGGCCGTTGATGGTGTCGATCACCCGTTTGATGTCGTGGCACTCGTATTCGCCTGTGCACAGGGCGCGCTGGACATCGATGATCAGCAATGCGGTGGTCATGGTGAGCCTTCCTTGATCGGTCCTTGAGACAGGGGCGGACGTGTGCCCGCCCCCTTTTTACCCTTCTCAGTAACCCAATGACAACCCGGTGTTGCGCCGTGGATCGTTGGCGCCGTAGAAGCGGTTCTTGCCGACCGGTTTACCGCCCAGCGACGGCGCGCCGACCAGAATGGCAGCGATGTGGTTGGCGTCCTGCGGACCCGCGAACTTATGGCCCCAGCTCTCGAGAATCTTCTTCGTGTCGGGGCTGGCGGCGAAGTCTTCGAGGTTGGTCTGTTCCGGCATCCACTGCTGGTGGAAACGCGGCGCATCGACCGCTTCCTGCAGGCCCATGCCGTAGTCGATGACATTGAGCATGGTCAGCAAGGTTGCCGTGATGATGCGACTACCACCCGGCGTGCCCACCACCATCACCACCTTGCCGTCCTTGGTCACGATGGTCGGGCTCATCGACGACAGCGGCGCCTTGCCGGGCGCGATGGCGTTGGCTTCGCCCTGCACCAGGCCATACATGTTCGGCACGCCGACTTTCGAGGTGAAGTCGTCCATTTCATCGTTGAGGATCACCCCGGTCTTGCTCGCCATCACGCCTGCGCCGAACCAGTCGTTGAGGGTGTAGGTGACAGACACCGCGTTGCCCCATTTGTCGACGATCGAGTAGTGCGTGGTGTTGCTGCCTTCGTGCGGCGCAACGCCGGGTTTGAGTTCCGCAGACACGCCGGCCTTCTGCGGCTGGATCGCGTTGCGCAGCTTGGTCGCGTAGTTCTTGTCCAGCAGATGTTCGATCGGGTTCTTCACGAAATCCGGGTCGCCCAGATAGCTGTTGCGATCCACATACGCGTGGCGCATCGCCTCGATCTGGTAGTGCATGCCTTGGGCCGAATGGAAGCCCAGATCTTTCATCGGGTAGCCTTCGAGGATGTTCATGATCTGGCAGATCACCACCCCGCCGGAGCTTGGCGGCGGTGCCGACACGACGTGATAACCGCGATAGTCGCACTCCACCGGAGCCAGCTCGCGGGTCTTGTATTTGTCGAGGTCGGCCTGGGTGATGATGCCCTTGTTGGCCTGGCTGGAAGTGACGATCGCGTCGGCGACCCAGCCTTTATAGAAACCGTCCGCACCTTTTTCGGAAATGGTGCGCAGGGTTTTACCGAGGTCCTTCTGCACCAGTTTCTGCCCGACCTGCATCGGCTCACCGTTGCTCAGAAAGATCGCGCCGGAGTCTTTGATGTCCTTCTTGAACACGTCGGTGGCGTAATCCAGCAGATCGACGTCGCCCTGCTCCAGCGCAAAACCGTCTTCGGCCAGTTTGATGGCCGGGGCAATCATTTCCTTGCGCGGTTTGGTGCCGTACTTGCTCAGCGCCAGCTCCATGCCGGACACGGTGCCCGGCACGCCGACCGCGAGGTGGCCACGGGTACTCAGGTCCGGAATGACGTTACCGTCCTTGTCGAGGTACATGTTGGCCGTCGCGGCCAGCGGGGCTTTTTCGCGGAAGTCGAGGAAGGTCTTGCGCCCGTCCGCCAGTTGAATGGTCATGAAACCACCACCACCGAGGTTGCCCGCCGCCGGGTAAACCACCGCCAGTGCATAACCCACGGCGACCGCCGCATCCACCGCGTTGCCGCCACTTTTCAACACGTCGACACCCACGTGAGTGGCCAGGTGCTGGGCGGTGACCACCATGCCGTTTTCGGCGGCGACCGGGGCAACCGAGGCGGCGTGAGCCATGAGGCAGCTGAGCGCCAACGAGGTCGCAATCAGCGATTTGGCAAAAGGTTCGTACTTCATGAGTCGGTCTCTTCTTTTTATAAGGTAGGAAAGCGCTTCAAGAGCATCAGCCAGTATGGTCGCGATTACGGTTTGCGCCTCCCCGATCCGGCAGTATGCTGGGCGCAGTTTTCGCCCCCGTCCCGGAGTTTTTCCCATGGCCTACACGTTCATCACCCTGCCCTCGCCTGTCGGCGAGTTGAAGCTGGTCGCGAACGGCTCACGTCTGGCCGCCATCCTCTGGGAAAACGACAAACCGAACCGGGTGCGCCTCGGGCCGATGAACGAAGCCCCGGACAATCCGGTGTTGATGAAAACCGCGCAGCAACTGGAAGAATATTTTGCCGGGACGCGAAGTGCGTTCGATCTGGATCTGGATTTCGCCGGCACCGAGTTCCAGAAAAAGGTCTGGGCCGCATTGCTCACCATTCCGTTTGGCGAAACCCGCACCTACAGCCAGATTGCCCGGCAGATCGGTCACCCCAGCGCAGTGCGCGCCGTCGGCGCGGCGAACGGCAGAAACCCGATTTCGATCATCGCGCCCTGTCACCGGGTGATCGGCGCGTCGGGAAAACTGACCGGGTTTGCCGGAGGCCTTGAAGCCAAGGAGCGGTTGCTGACACTGGAAGGTGGCCAGTGGTCAGACATCGGCAAGACCGGTGATCTGTTTTAAGCGCCGAAGAAGTGATTCATCGCCGCGTACTGCAACAGCATGATGGTCTTGGCATCGCAGATTTCGCCTCGATGAAACGCTGCCAGTGCATCGTCGAAACGCCACTCCAGCACTTCAAGTTCTTCGGTTTCCTCTTCCAGGCCGCCGCCATCGCCGACCTTCGACTTCGCGTCATATTCGGCGACGAAGAAGTGCAGCTTCTCGGTCACTGAGCCCGGGCTCATGTATGCCTCGAACACCTTCTTCACGTCATGCACGCGGTAACCGGTTTCCTCCTCGGCCTCATCGCGAATGCGCTGCTCCGGTGCTGCGCCTTCCAGCAACCCGGCAGCGACCTCGATCAGCAAACCGTCATGACCGTTGACGAACACCGGCAGACGGAACTGGCGAGTCAGTACCACTGTGCGTTTTTCGCGGTTGAACAACAGAATTGCCGCACCATTGCCACGGTCGTAGACCTCGCGGGTCTGGCGTTGCCATTCACCGTTGTTGCGCAGGTAGTCGAAGGTGATTTTCTTCAGCAGGTACCAGTCGTGGGACAACACCTGAGTGTCGACGATATTGATCCGCTCGGCGGTGTTGGGCATGACGCTTCATCCATTGTTGTCATCGGGAGGTCCCATGTTAGGCGAAAAAAAGCCCGGCAGCGCTACCGGGCTTTTTTATTCGATTACCGCTGGCGGGCCATGTCCGCAATCGCGACATCAGGCTCCGGCGAGGCAGCTCCTGCGCCGTTGATCAACGGTCCATAACGCCGGCTGAACTCCCAGTTGTACGGCACGCGATCCTTGCTGGTGCCGTTGTCCCAGTTCACCGACCACGTCATCAGGCCCTTGATCAGGTGCCCTTTGACCGCCAGGCGTTTCATCGCATTGCCGACCACGTTCTTGTCGATCACGTAACCGGTGGCAGCGGCGTCGATGTTGGCCGGCAGGCCGATGACGAACTTGTCCGCAGGGATTTTGGTGAATCCGCGAGTGCCGGTCACCAGACTTTCAGTCAGGTAATAGAGGAAGTCCTCTTTCAACGCATCGTTGTTCTGCGCGATCCACGCCCCGTTGCCATTGTTGGCCTCCGGTACCCAGACACCGTCACCGCCCTGGTTGTAGAACTGCGGCGCGATGAAGTCGTAGTAGCCTTCCAGCGCCTGCAAGTAACCGACGTATTTGCCAGTGGTGGTCAGGTACGGAAACTCCGGGGCCATGCTGATGATGAAATGCTTGCCCTGGCCTGCGTAGTGATCCTTGACCAGTTTCAGGGCGGCCGGCAGGACGGTCTTGTTGGCAGCGAAATCAATCGCGCTCTGTTCAAGATCGATGTCCAGCCCGTCGAAGCCGTAGGTTTCCACCAGACGGATGATTTCGTTGGCCAACGGCTGCTCCTGCCCGGCACGCAACTCGATGTGCGCATCGGCGCCGCCGAGGGAAATCAGCACGGCCCGGCCCTGGCTGTTGAGTACGCCAACCTGGCGGCGGAACTCGGCATCGGAGACGTTGAACGGCTTGAAGGTCGGAATCCCGCTGCCCTTCATGAATGCGACCGCAACCACGTTGTAGTCCTTGGGCACGTTTTCCAGGGCGATGTTGGCGAACTGACCACGCTGATAGCCATCGCTTGGGCCGGCCGGCCAGTTGTGCCAGAAACCCATGAGGATCTTCTTGCCAGCGATGCTCGGCATCAGCGAAGCCGCGTCGCTCGCCTGGTTTTGCAATAAGGTGAAGTCGATATTTGACATGTTCTAATCCTTCAGAACGTGTAGGTGGGTGTTACGGACTTATTTGAAGTCCACATCGAAGGCCTGATAGAAGGCGTTGCCGGTGTTGGCGACGATCCACATCAGGACAACAACGTGATGACCTTGCTTGTTGGCCGGAAGTTTCACTGCGTGATTGACCTTGGCCTTCAGCTCCGCCGCATGACTGTAGTACGGCACTTGCGGATAGAAGTCCTCGGCGAACGGTTTTGCTTCCAGTTGTGCACGGGTGATGCGTTGTTTCGGGTCCCAGCCATCCTTGGTGATCAGCCAGCGGTAACCGCGAGTGGTGTGCGGCGCGGTGTATTCCCATTTGACTTCAAGGGTCTGGCCAGGGGTGACGTTGAGCAGCGGCCAGGTGAACGGACGACCGAGTTTCTTGCTCATTTCCTCGTCGGTGAAGTTCACGCAATCGCGGGCATCGTCCTTGCCACCGCTGAGAATGTGGCCGTCGGCCGGAGGCACGACACTCGGGTTATCCGACTCGAAAGGCGCCGGGAACGGGCCGGCCGCCAGTGCCGGGAAGTTCTTGCCACCTTCCATCTCGTTGACCTGCCAGCCACCGAGCAGTCCTTGTTCGATGGCCACCGCACCGCGGCTTGCAGGGGAAATGACGCGACCGTGTCGCAGTTGGGTTTGAGCTTGTGGTTGGTTCATGTTTTTCACTCCGTTGATTTAAGAACTCTCCTTTCCGAGGAGAGGCCTTCAAGCTAACGGAGGGGGATTTTTTGTCCATCGGCGGTTTTGTCGCAGCCTGCGGCGGTGAAATGCGTAAAACACCGAAAATACTGGATATAAATACAGTACATTGCGACGACGCTCACCCAACGCATGGCAAAAAGCCTACACGGCGTCATTACAAAAACCTGCATTCACCGGCTCAGGGAAGCTGCGCCTTGAACTCCTTTTCATACTGCCCGGCGAGCTGTTCTTTCTGTTTGTCGTCGAGCAGCTTGCCGGCCATCTGGAAGAACTTCTGCTCCTCCTCCTTCAAGTGGTGATGGACCTTGTCCGAGAGCTTTTTCGCCGTGGCCAGCCAGGCCGGGCTGGACATTTCGGTCTCGTCGAGCTCCTCCATCATTTCGTCCATTTCATGGTGTTCGGCGATGGCGTGGCGACTGAGATCGACGCCGTTGTCGAACTCCATCAACGGGATGTAGAAGTGGCGTTCTTCGGCCGTTTCGTGGGCCTGCAGTTCGGCTTTGAGTTGCTTGTAGGCTTCGACGCGTTCCGGGGTATCGCCACTGGTCTTGATCAAGGTCTTGGCGTACCCACGCTGGCGATCGTGGCTCTCGCGAAGGGCTTCGAAAATGTTCATGGACTCTCCTCGATAAACGCATTCGGAATGAACGCCTTCAAGGGCTAGACCCCAACGCTGGAGCGACGGTTCCAACTGTTCGATGCCGGGATGGATCAATTGACCGAGGCGCGATAGGCTGCCGGTTCACTGCCATAAGGATGTTGCACATGAGTTTACGGATCGAGCTGTCGCAAGACTCTACAGAAGAAGAACGCCTGGCCATTCTGGCGCCGCTGCACGCCTACAACGTCGCTCAGGCCGGGATTGCCGTATCGGAGCCGCTCACGCTGCTGGTACGCGATGAACACGACACCATTCTGGGTGGACTCTATGGCCGGTTGGTCTGCCAGTGGCTGTTCGTCGATCTGCTGTCGGTGCCGGAGCAGGGTCGCCACCAGGGGATCGGGTCGAAACTGATGCGCATGGCCGAAGACCTGGCGCGTGAGAAGGGTTGCATCGGGGCCTGGCTCGACACCTTCGATTTTCAGGCGCCGGAATTCTACAAAAAGCTGGGATATAGCCAGTTTGGCGAGTTGTCGGATTACCCGCCGGGGCACAAACGCATGTTTTTCCAGAAGCGTCTGGACGTCTGAACCCCGCGGATCGCCAGGTGTTACAGACAGGTCGCCAACGCCGCCAGCCGGCGCTTGGCGACAAAGTCATCCTTCTGCGCGTAGTAGCTCAGCACCGTGCCGGACGCATTCGTGGTCACGTCGACAAACGACTCCGCCGAACGGGTGTAGACCGTCGAACCGCCCTTCTTGCCCGGTTGCAGATACGCCGCCGCATCGACGCCGAACACCGCTTCGTCCTGCCAGGCGAATTGCACGCACTGGGCCACGACTTTCTCGGGTTTGTCCGAGTTCAGGACCTTGTAAGGGGTTTGCGTGCGGGCGTCTTCCATCGCCGAACCCGCGCAACCGGCCAGCAGGGTTGCCGCCAGTGCCACCATCAGCATTCGCATTGCATTCGCTCATTCGGAAAAAAAACGGACTGTATCACCGCAACGCGCAAAATCGTTCTGCTTTACTGCATTTAGAGCGCGACACCCGCCGGCCGCTGCGGCACATTAAAGGTCATCAGCCCCACAAGGAAACCCCATGGCGCCTACCGACCAGCGACATGAACATGCCCTGAAACTGTTTCTCGATGCACACCCTGAAGTGCGCGAAGCCCTCGATCATCTCAACCCGTTGCTGGCCCAGGCCAAAGGCGAAACCCCGGCACAGTACCGCGAAGAACGCCTGCACGAAGCCTTCGAAGCCGAGGCCGAAAGCCAGGGCTTGTTTGCCTGGGAACTGACGCTGCAACTGACCGCTGCAACGCCCGAGGACTATCAGGCGCAACGCCTGGAAGTGCACCGGGAAGTGGCGGAGATGGCCGGGATGGACTGGTTGGAATATTGCGACCTTTATGGCATAGAACCCTGACCTCTACGCAAGGACATCCGCACCAATGCTGCCAACCCTCTCGACTCACCGCGCCAGCCCCGGCCACTTGCATATGCAGAAATGGCGCGGTCGCGTAGGGCTGGCCATGGTGGCCGCGCTCTCGGTCCTGGCGGGGATGACCGATGCCATCGGCTTCATGGCCAGTGGTGACTTCGTTTCATTCATGAGCGGGAACACCACACGGCTGGCGGTGGCGATCAGTGATGGCGATGTGAGTCTGACGCTGCGGCTGGTGATCCTGGTCGCGACGTTCATCCTCGGCAACACCCTCGGCGTGGTGATCGGTCGCCTCGGCAGGCGCCGCGCACTGCCGTTGCTGCTGTGCATCGCGACACTGCTCTGCGGGGCCGCCGCCTGGCCGTCAGACGTGCAACTGCCGGCGCTGCTAGCGGCAATCACCGCCATGGGCATGCTCAATGCCGCGGTGGAAGAAGTGAACGGTCTGGCGGTCGGACTGACCTATGTCACCGGTGCACTCTCGCGGTTCGGTCGCGGTCTGGGACGCTGGATAATGGGCGAGCGGCGCAATGGCTGGCGCGTGCAACTGGTGCCGTGGAGCGGCATGTTCATCGGCGCCATCCTCGGTGCCGTGCTGGAGCATCACCTGGGGCTAAAAGCGCTGTACGCCAGCGGATTGCTGGCTGCGTTGATCGGCCTGATCTCGCTGAAAATCCCCCGGCGCTGGCAGTTGGGGTACATGCCGCGCTGAAGTCTGCGGCAACATCCACTTCGCCGCCCCGCCGAGAAAGCTTTATCATGGCCGCAGTTTTGCTGATCGAGTCCGTCATGAAGTTCGCCATTGTGTTGTTTTCCGCCGCCCATGCGCCCTCCTCGCGCCGCGCCCTGCTGTTCGCGCAGGCTGCGCTGGCCGGCGGGCATGAAATCGTCCGGCTGTTTTTCTATCAGGACGGTGTCTACAACGCGTCTGACGCCGTGGTCACGCCGCAGGACGAACTGGACCTGCCCAAACAGTGGCGAACGTTTATCACCGAACAAAACCTCGACGGTGTGGTGTGCATCGCCGCCGCTTTGCGCCGTGGCGTGTTGAATGCCGAGGAAGCCGGGCGTTATCAGCGTGATGCCGTGGCGGTCAGCGCACCGTGGGAATTGTCCGGCCTCGGCCAGTTGCATGACGCGGTTCAGGATGCCGACCGTCTGATCTGTTTCGGAGGCGCATGACATGGCCAAGTCCCTTCTGATTATCAGCCGTCAATCACCGTGGTCCGGCCCCGGTGCCCGTGAAGCATTGGACATCGTACTGGCCGGCGGCGCCTTCGATCTGCCGATCGGCCTGCTGTTTCTCGACGACGGTGTGTTGCAACTGGCCGCCGGGCAAAACGCCAAGGCCCTGCAACAGAAAGACCTGAGCGCCAACCTGCAAGCGTTGCCGATGTTCGGTGTGGAAGAGCTGTTCTACTGCGCCGACAGCGCCAGTGCTCGCGGCCTCGGCGATCGTTCGCTGGACGAGGCTCAGCCTTTGGCCGCCGATGAAATCACCGCCCTCATTGACCGTTACGACCAGGTGATCACCCTCTGATGTCGACTTTGCATGTGTTGTCCCATTCCCCGTTCGGCGACGAACGCTTGACCAGTTGCCTGCGCCTGCTCGGTTCTGCCGACGCGCTGTTGCTATCTGGCGATGCTGCTTATGCGCTGCAACCCGGCACTGCGCCGTTCATTGCGCTGGAAACCCGTCGGGTGAAACTCTTCGTTCTGGCCGAAGACGCGCAAGCCCGCGCCGTGCAGGTTCCGGACTGGGCCGAAGCCATCGATTACCCGGCCTTCGTCGAGCTGTCGATCCACCACGACAAGGTCAACAGCTGGCTATGAATGCGCTGACCGTCGGCGCCCGCGCCATCGAACTGGACAAGGACGGCTTCCTGGTCGACCTCAACGACTGGTCGGCCGAAGTCGCCAGCGCCCTCGCCGCTGCCGAAGACATCGAGCTGAGCGCCGAACACTGGGAAGTCCTCGAACTGTTGCGCAGTTTCTACGCCGAATTCCAGCTGTCCCCGGCCACCCGGCCGCTGATCAAATACACCGCGCTCAAGCTCGGCGCAGAGAAAGGCAACAGCCTGCACCTGAACCGACTGTTCAAAGGCACCCCTGCCAAACTCGCCGCGAAACTGGCGGGCCTGCCCAAACCGACGAATTGCCTATGACCGACTATCCAGCGCTGACCCTCGAAACGCCCGCCGAGCACCCGTTCGCCCAGTTCGTGCGCATCCTCGGCAAGGGCAAGCGCGGCGCTCGCGACCTGACCCGTGAGGAAGCCCGGGAGGCCATGGGCATGGTGCTCGACGAAGCCGTCGAAGAAACCCAGCTCGGCGCCTTCCTGATGCTGCTGCGGCACAAGGAAGAAAGCGCCGAGGAAATGGCCGGCTTCACCGAAGCCCTGCGTGAACGCTTGCAGGCTCCAGCGTTGCACGTCGATCTGGACTGGCCGACCTATGCCGGCAAGAAACGTCACCTGCCGTGGTATCTGCTGGCAGCCAAGTGCCTGGCACAGAACGGTTTGCGCATCTTCATGCACGGCGGCGGCGCGCACACCGCCGGGCGTTTGTATTCCGAACAACTGCTCGGTGAACTGAACATCCCGCTGTGCCGCAACTGGCAACAGGTCGGCGCGGCGCTGGACAACGGTGGCCTGGCGTTCATGCCACTGTTGGACTGGGCACCGCAGCTGCAGCGAATGATCGATCTGCGCAATACCCTCGGCCTGCGTTCGCCTATTCATTCGCTGGCGCGGATCCTCAATCCGTTGGGCGCGCGTTGCGGCTTGCAGAGTATTTTCCACCCCGGCTATCAGGCTGTGCACCGCGATGCCAGTGGTCTGCTCGGCGATACGGCGATCGTGATCAAAGGTGACGGCGGCGAAATCGAGATCAACCCGGATGCCGACAGCCACCTGTACGGCACCACCGGCGGCGAGAGCTGGGACGAGGAATGGCCGCAGTTGTCGGCGCAACGCCACGTCAAACCGGCGTCGCTGGATGTCGAGCATCTGAAGGCCGTCTGGCGTGGCGACGTGGTCGACAGCTATCCGCAAATGGCCCTGATTTCGACCATGGCCCTGGCCCTGCGAGGCCTTGGCCAAAGCCGCGAACAAGCCTTCGAAACTGCCGAGCAATACTGGGCCGCACGGAACAAATCGATTTAACCGATCATTCACGCCCGATCTTTGCGCTTTTTGTTCGAACTCATCGGAATAGACTCGGCTCCAACGATTATTGGTTTGTGGAGTCTTGATCATGGGTTTACTCGTCGACGGCCGCTGGCAGGACAAGTGGTACGAAAGCAGCAAGGACGGCGCGTTCCAGCGCGAGCAGGCGCAGCGCCGCAATTGGGTCACTCGCAACGGCGCGCCAGGCCCGAGCGGTGAAGGCGGTTTTGCCGCCGAGGCCGGGCGTTATCACCTCTACGTCTCCCTCGCCTGTCCGTGGGCGCATCGCACGCTGATCCTGCGCAAGCTCAAGGGCCTGGAAAGCCTGATCGATGTTTCGGTCGTCAGTTGGCTGATGCTGGAAAACGGCTGGACCTTCGACCAGAACCTCGGCTCGACCGGCGACAAACTCGACCACTTCGACTTCATGCACCAGCGCTACACCGCTGACACCGCCGACTACACCGGCCGCGTCACCGTACCAGTGCTGTGGGACAAAAAGCTCAAGCGCATCGTCAGCAACGAATCGGCGGAGATCATCCGCATGTTCAACAGCGCCTTCGACGACTTGACCGGCAACGATCTGGACTTCTATCCGGCGCCGTTGCGCGGTGAGATTGATGCGTTGAACGAGCGGATCTATCCCGCCGTGAACAACGGCGTGTATCGCGCCGGGTTTGCTACTTCGCAGAACGCCTATGAAGAGGCTTTCGATGATGTTTTTGCCGAACTCGATCATCTGGAGCAACTGCTGGGCGCCAACCGTTATCTGACGGGTGAATACCTGACCGAGGCGGACGTGCGGTTGTTCACCACGCTGATTCGTTTCGACGCGGTGTATCACGGGCACTTCAAATGCAATCTGCGGCGGATCAGCGATTATCCGAACCTGTCGAACTGGCTGCGTGAGATGTACCAGTGGCCGGGCGTTGCCGAGACCGTGGATTTCCAGCACATCAAGAACCACTACTACGGCAGCCACAAGACCATCAACCCGACCGGGGTTGTGCCGAAGGGGCCGGAGCAGGATTTCAATGTGGCCCATGACCGGGACCGGTTGGGCGGGAAAGGGGTTTGGCGCAAAGGTTGAGAGCAGGATCGTTCCCACAGCGTGGGAACGATCACTTCAGAGTCGTCAGATTTGACCCTGAGCGCCCTCGAACCACGCCAGCTTCTCGCGCAGTTGCACCACTTCGCCGACGATCACCAGCGTCGGCGCATGGACTTCATGCTCCGCCACCAGACGCGGCAGGTCGGCCAGCGTGCCGGTGAAGACCCGCTGATTGACCGTGGTGCCCTGCTGGATCAGCGCTGCCGGGGTATCGGCCGCACGACCATGCTTGATCAACTGCTCGCAGATGATCGGCAACCCCACCAGGCCCATGTAGAACACCAAGGTCTGCGCCGGCGCGACAAGGTCGGCCCACGGTAGATCGGTGGAACCGTCCTTCAAGTGCCCGGTGACGAAACGCACCGACTGCGCGTAATCACGATGGGTCAGCGGAATACCGGCATACGCCGCGCAACCGCTGGCCGCGGTGATGCCCGGCACCACCTGGAACGGGATGCCATGGGCCGCCAGTTCCTCGATCTCCTCGCCGCCACGGCCGAAGATGAACGGATCCCCGCCCTTCAACCGCACCACGCGCTTGCCAGCCTTGGCCAGATCCACCAGTTGTTGGTTGATCTGATCCTGCGGCACGGCGTGATCGGCGCGACGCTTGCCGACGTAAACCCGCTCTGCATCGCGACGGCACAGCTCAAGAATCGCCGGAGCGACCAAACGGTCATACAGCACCACATCGGCTTGCTGCATCAGGCGCAAGGCGCGGAAAGTCAGCAGATCCGGATCACCCGGCCCCGCGCCCACCAGATACACCTCGCCCGTGGCCACGGCCGCTTCGCCATCGATTTTCGCCTGCAACAGACGTTCGGCTTCAGCGCCCTGCCCGGCCAGTTGCCGGTCGGCAATCGGCCCCTGGAACACGTCTTCCCAGAAGGCACGACGCTGCTGCACATCGGGAAACAGGTTTTTGACCTGATTGCGAAAACGTGCGGCCAGACCGGCCAGATGGCCGTAGGTCGAAGGAATCCAGGTTTCGATCTTGGCGCGAATCAGCCGGGCCAGCACCGGCGCATCGCCGCCGCTGGAGACCGCAATGATCAGCGGCGAACGATCAACGATCGCCGGGAAGATCACGCTGCACAGCGCCGGCGCATCCACCACGTTGACCGGCACGCAGCGCCGATGAGCATCGGCGGAAACTTGCGCGTTCAAGGCTTCATCGTCGGTGGCGGCAATGATCAGCCCGCAACCGTCCAGATCCGTTTCGGCGTAACCGCGCGACAGACACTCGCCACCGCTGGCGGCAACCAGCTCGCGCAGTTGCGCTTCGATTTCAGGTGCGACCACCCGCAGCAGCGCACCGGCATCGGCCAGCAGGCGGGATTTGCGCAAGGCAATCTCCCCCCCACCGACGACCAACACACGACTGCCGCGCAGGTTGTGAAACAGCGGCAGATATTTCATTTAGCCGATGACCTCAAGGCCACCCATGTAAGGCTTCAGCACGTCCGGCACACGGATCGAACCGTCGGCCTGCTGGTAGTTTTCCAGCACGGCCACCAGGGTACGACCGACCGCCAGACCCGAACCGTTCAGGGTGTGTACCAGCTCAGGTTTGCCGGTTTCCGGGTTACGGAAACGCGCCTGCATGCGGCGGGCCTGGAAGTCGCCGCAGTTGGAGCACGACGAAATTTCACGGTATTTGTCCTGGCTCGGAATCCACACTTCCAGGTCGTAAGTCTTGACCGCGCTGAAGCCCATGTCGCCGGTGCACAGCGCCAGGGTACGGTAAGGCAGACCCAGCAGTTGCAGGACTTTCTCGGCGTTGGCGGTCAGGCTTTCCAGCGCTTCCATCGACGTCGACGGCTCGACGATCTGCACCATCTCGACCTTGTCGAACTGGTGCTGGCGGATCATGCCGCGAGTGTCACGACCCGACGCGCCGGCTTCGCTACGGAAGCACGGGGTGTGGGCGACGAACTTGATCGGCAGCTGCTTCGAATCGACGATTTCACCGGCCACGATGTTGGTCAGCGACACTTCGGCGGTCGGGATCAGGTACAGATCGGCTTCGCCTTCGCGAGCGATCTTGAACAGGTCTTCTTCGAACTTTGGCAGTTGACCGGTGCCTTGCAGCGCCGGGGCCTGAACCAGATAAGGCGTGTAGGCCTCTTCGTAGCCGTGCTCGGTGACGTGCAGGTTGATCATGAACTGCGCCAGTGCGCGGTGCAGACGGGCAATCGGGCCACGCAGCAGCGCGAAACGCGCACCGGACAGCTTGGCGGCGGTTTCGAAGTCGAGCCAGCCGAACTTCTCGCCCAGGGCCACGTGATCCTGAACCGGGAAATCGAAGGCCGTCGGAGCGCCCCAGCGGCGGACTTCGACGTTGCCGTCTTCGTCTTCGCCAACCGGTACCGATTCGTGCGGCAGGTTCGGAATGCCCAGCAGGATCGAATCCAGTTCGGTCTGGATCGCGTCCAGCTCGACTTTACCGGCGCTCAGTTCGCCCGCCATGCGCTCGACGTCCGCCATCAACGGCGCGATGTCTTCACCGCGCTGCTTGGCCTGACCGATGGATTTGGAACGCGCGTTACGCTCAGCCTGCAGTGCTTCGGTGCGGGTCTGGACGGTCTTGCGCTGTTCTTCCAGCGCTTCGATGCGCGCGACATCCAGGGCAAAGCCACGGGAAGCCAGGCGGTCCGCTACGTCCTGGAGGTTGCTACGTAACAGTTTGGAATCGAGCATGTCGGTTTCTCGTTATCAAAGTTTGGTCAAAGTCAGGCCAGCCCAGGTCGCGAGCAGGCCGCCGAACACGCTGATGCCCAGATAACCGAAGGCTATCAGGGCCTGTCCGCTTTCCAGCAAACGCAGCGTATCCAGTGAAAAGGATGAAAACGTCGTCAGACCGCCGACAAAACCGACGATCAGACCGGCGCGGATTTCGATCGGCACTTCCGGCCGGGTCAAAAACAGTCCGTACAGCAGGCCGATGATCAGACAGCCGACCAGATTGACCGCCAGCGTTGCCGCATAAAAATGCCGGGGCCAATTGGCGCTGACCCAATTGCCAGCCGCGAAACGCAGTAATGTACCAGCGATGCCCGCCACGGACACCGCAAGAATCGTTCGAATCACTATTTTCTCCGCTGCCGGGGGCTTAAACGATCGAGTTTGGCGAGGTGGTTGAGCTTCTCGCCAATCTTCAGTTCCAGGCCACGGGGCACCGGTTGGTAGAACGGGATGGGGTCGAGCTCTTCCGGAAAGTAGTCTTCGCCGGCCGCGTAGGCGTCCGGTTCATCGTGGGCATAGCGGTATTCGTCGCCATAACCCAATTGTTTCATCAACTTGGTCGGTGCGTTGCGCAGGTGCAGCGGCACTTCCAGCGAGCCATGTTCGGCAGCGGCCCGCAATGCGGTCTTGAAGCCCATGTACACCGCGTTGCTTTTCGGCGCACAAGCCAGATACGTAATAGCTTGAGCCACTGCCAACTCACCTTCCGGGCTGCCAAGTCGCTCCTGCACTTCCCACGCCGCCAGGCACAGACTCAGGGCGCGCGGGTCGGCATTGCCGATGTCTTCGCTGGCCATGCGCACCACGCGGCGGGCCAGATATAGCGGATCGCAGCCGCCGTCGATCATCCGCGCAAACCAGTACAACGCGCCGTCCGGATTGGAGCCGCGCACCGATTTGTGCAGCGCGGAAATCTGGTCGTAGAACGCTTCGCCGCCCTTGTCGAAACGCCGACGCGTGTCGCCGAGCAGGCTTTGCAGCAAATCAGTGCCCATTTCGCTGTTGTCTTCGGCCAGGTCCGAGGCGTTTTCCAGCAAGTTGAGCAAGCGCCGGCCATCGCCGTCGGCGGCGGACAGCAGCATCTGAAAGCCTTCATCGCTGAGGGTCAGATTGCGCTTGCCCAGGCCGCGTTCTTCGGTGAGTGCGCGGTGCACCAGTTTGCGCAACGCCGCCTCGTCGAGGCTCTTGAGTACGTAGACCCGGGCCCGCGACAGCAGCGCGTTGTTCAATTCGAAGGAGGGGTTTTCGGTGGTCGCCCCGATGAAGATCAGCGTGCCGTCTTCAACGTAAGGCAGAAAAGCGTCCTGCTGGGACTTGTTGAAGCGGTGAACTTCGTCGACAAACAGGATCGTGCGCTTGCCGTACTGACCAGCCTGCTGTTTGGCGATTTCCACCGCCTGACGGATCTCTTTTACCCCGGCCAATACGGCCGAAACCGTTTCGAAGTGCGCATCCGAGACTTCCGCCAGCAGCCGCGCCAGGGTGGTCTTGCCCACGCCCGGCGGGCCCCAGAAGATCATCGAATGCAGGGCACCCTGCTCCAGAGCTTCGCGCAGAGGCTTGCCGCGAGCGAGCACGTGTTCCTGACCGACGTACTCATCCAGATTGGTCGCCCGCAAACGGGCGGCCAGCGGCTGGGCAATCGGTGCACTGCGAAACAGATCCATCACGTACCGTTGAAACCTCTGTGTTTATTCCTGGATCACATCGGCACCCTTCGGGATGTCGAACTTGAACTTCGAGGCCGGGACCGCTTCGTTGGCCTTCACCCCGGTGAACAGGATGTTGGTGCGCTGGCCGACGCTGTCGATCAATTGCATGTCATTGACCAGACCGTTGCGGAACGACAGACGCAGGCTGTCGAACAGGGTGTCCTTGGTTTTCGGCTTCAGGGTGAAGTCGATCACGCCACCGGCTTCCTTGGCGCTGATATCGAAGCTCTGGCTGATCTTCGATACGTCACCGGACAGCAACAGGGCCGGGGTCTGGGTCAGGCGCTCATCGAGTTTCTTGATGGTGGCCTGTTCCAGATCCGGGTCCCACAGGGTGACTTTCTTGCCATCGGACACCATGGTCTGCTCGGCGGGGGCATTGGTGTGCCAGTAGAACAGGCCCGGACGCTGCAGGGTCATGTCGCCGGTGGTTTCCTGCAACTGGGTGCCGCTGCCGTCGAGAGTGAGCTGGGAGAAGTTCGCGGTCAGGGTCTTGGATGTTTCCAGCAATTGGGTCAGGCGTGCCACATCCTTGTCATCGGCGTGAGCCGTGAGGGTGGTCAGAGCCAGTACTGGCAGCAGCATGCGGATAAGACGCATGGGAGTCCTCTTGAATACTCGTGGGAAAGTGGACGGCGCTTCATGCACCGTCCTTTGCATGTGAATCAGGGTATCGAATCAGTCGCGCACCGGGCCAGGGGCCAGGACTTCGCGGGAACCGTTGGTGTTCATGGACGTCACGACCCCGGCCATTTCCATGGCTTCGATCATGCGCGCGGCACGGTTGTAACCGATCTTCAGCTTGCGCTGTACAGCGGAGATGGAGGCGCGGCGGCTTTCCAGTACAAACTGCACGGCTTCGTCGTACAGCGCGTCGGCTTCCGGATCATCGCCGTCACCGCCGCCGCTGCTGCCTTCGAAACCACTGCCCGCCTCTTCGACACCGTTGAGGATGTCGTCGTTGTATTCCGGCGCACCGCGCAGCTTCCAGGCTTCCACCACCCGGTGAACTTCATCGTCGGACACGAAGGCGCCGTGAACCCGGATCGGCAGGCTGGTGCCCGGCGGCATGTAGAGCATGTCACCGTGGCCAAGCAGTTGTTCGGCGCCACCCTGGTCGATGATGGTCCGGGAGTCGATCTTGCTCGATACCTGGAACGCCATCCGCGTCGGGATGTTGGCCTTGATCAGACCGGTGATCACGTCCACCGACGGCCGCTGGGTCGCGAGGATCAGGTGGATACCGGCAGCCCGCGCTTTCTGGGCGATACGGGCGATCAGCTCTTCAACCTTCTTGCCGACGATCATCATCATGTCGGCGAATTCGTCCACGACCACGACGATGGTCGGCAGCTTTTGCAACAGCGGCGCTTCGTCGTGGATGCTTTCGCGCTTGTACAGCGGATCGCTCAGCGGCTCGCCGGCGTCCTGGGCTTCCTTGACCTTGGCGTTGAAGCCGGACAGGTTTCGCACGCCCATCTTCGCCATCAGCTTGTAGCGACGCTCCATCTCGGCAACGCTCCAGCGCAGTGCGTTGGCGGCGTCCTTCATGTCGGTCACGACCGGGCACAGCAGATGCGGAATGCCTTCGTAGATCGACAGTTCCAACATCTTCGGGTCGATCATGATCAGCTTGGCGTCTTCCGGGCCGGACTTGAACAGGATCGACAGGATCATCGCGTTCACGCCCACCGACTTACCGGAACCGGTCGTACCGGCCACCAGCAAGTGAGGCATCTTCGCCAGGTCAGTAATGACCGGCTTGCCGCCGATGTCGTGGCCCAGGGCCAGGGTGACCGGCGACTTGAAGTTGTCGTACTCAGGGGTCGACAGCACTTCGGAGAAACGCACGATCTGGCGGTCTTCGTTGGGAATCTCGATACCGACCGTGGTCTTGCCCGGAATCACCTCGACCACCCGCACGCTGGTCACGGCCAGCGAACGTGCAAGGTCTTTGGCCAGGTTGGCGATACGGCTGACCTTGACGCCAGCGGCTGGCTGGATTTCGTAACGGGTAATGACCGGGCCGGGATGGATCGAATCCACAGTGACTTCGACGCCGAACTCCTTGAGCTTGATCTCCAGCAAGTGGCCGACCGCCGCCAGGGACTCGGGCGAGTAGTTGAGCTGTTTCTTTTCCGCAGGATCGAGAATCGAGATCGGTGGCAAGGTGCCTTCCACGGCACTGTCGACGAACAGCGGCGCCTGCTTCTCTTTCTGCACGCGCTTGCTTGGCTCTGGCGCCTTGACCGGGGCCGGAGCGATGACCGGCGGAACCTGTTTCTCGCGCTCGGACATGTGCTTGCTCAGGGCCTGTTCACGCTCGATCAGACGTTCCTTGACCTTGGCCTGCTCGCGCTTGTCGGTGACTGTCGGGGCGACCACGTCGTGCACCCGGTCATCGACTTCACGCAATTGCGCGACCAGTTGCTTGCGTTCGGTCCGCGCCGACCACCAGCGGTTGACCGCGCCCTGGAACAGTTCGAACAGGTCGAGGGTGATCTTGCCGGTAACGTCCATCACCTTGAACCACGACAGGTCGGTGAATACGGTCAGGCCGAACAGGAACAGCGCGATGAACAGCAATGTGCTGCCCTGAATGTTCAGGGCGTTGCGGGCCAGATCACCGAGGCTTTCACCCAGCGCGCCACCCGCACCGGCCGGCAACGCGGTGGCCGCATGGAAATGAATGTGCGCCAGCGCAGCGCCGGACAGCACCAGAAACACCAGGCCGATCAGGCGCCAGGAGAACAGCCAGCCGCTCCACTGCCAGGGTTCGTGGCGCTGACGGAAGATCTGATACGCCTTGATCGCCAGCAGCAACGGGAAGATGTACGCGAAGTAACCCAGCACCATGAACAGGATGTCGGCGCTGTAGGAGCCCGCCGGGCCGCCGAAATTCTGCACGTCGTCGATCTTGCTGTTGTGGCTCCAGCCCGGATCGTCCTTGCCGTAAGTCAGCAAGGCCATCATCAGGAACAGGCACAAGGCACCGATGGCGATCAATGCACCTTCCTTGAGTCGGTAGTGCAATTGCTGGCGCCAGAGCGGGACGACTGTTTTTGGTGCTGCGGTGGATTTCTTCAAAACGCTTCTTTTCCTGCGCCAGAGGCGCGTCCATCTATTGAATGACAATAAAAAACTGCCCAATCCAGGCAGGTAAAAAATTGACGGGCACAACTGAGACTACTTTTAACACTGCGCCCCGTGTTTTATAAACACGGCTCGCTGCGAATATTCTGTAACAGCCCGGCATTGTACGGGTTTGCGCGTGCGATGCCATGCTTCGAGCCCCAGCTTCAAGCATAGCCAAGCAGACAAAACCTGCGACGCAATTTGAGCATGCATTGTCTTTTGTGACAAAGGCTTATGAGGTGTATTTGATGAACGTAGCGAAGCATCTACCTCTGATTGCTCATGACGGCCAAATGCCCCCACTCGACGCCTTCCCGGACACCGTGCACATTCGCCCCCGACGCCCGTCTACGACCGCGTCCACCCGACCAAGTTGCAGCCGTGCAATCTTCGAACAGGTTCGGGGGGGACATTCGCGCTTTTTACCGGCACACTTTGTAACGGGCCTCACCGCCTACTGCCCTCCCCTTCTGCAAGCCTGGACGCCATGCTGACTTGGTTACAACGCAATTCACTGACTTTCCCGCCACTGGAAAAGGCCATGCGCGATCCCAACGGATTGCTGGCGGCCGGCGGCGACCTGTCCGCCAATCGCTTGATCCAGGCCTATCGCCATGGCTGCTTTCCGTGGTTCTCCGAAGGCCAGCCCATCCTCTGGTGGTCGCCGGATCCGCGCACCGTGTTGTTTCCCGACGAACTGCATGTCTCGCGCAGCCTCGGCAAACTGCTGCGCCAGCAACGCTACCAGGTGACCTTCGATCAGGATTTCGAGGCGGTCATTCGCGCCTGCGCCGCACCACGGGATTACGCTGATGGCACCTGGATCACCCAGGCCATGCAGGACGCCTATGTCGAACTGCACCAGCGCGGCTTCGCCCATTCGGTAGAAGTCTGGGACCAGGGCGAACTGGTCGGCGGACTCTACGGCCTGGCGATGGGGCAATTGTTTTTTGGCGAATCGATGTTCAGTCGCGCCGACAACGCCTCCAAGTACGGTTTTGCCACCTTGGTGCGACATTTGAAAGACTCGGGTTTCGTGCTGATCGACTGCCAGATGCCTACCGATCATCTGCACAGCCTCGGTGCCCGGGCGATCTCCCGCCCCGCATTTGCCGAATATCTGGCCCGGCACCTCGATCAACCCAACCTTGCCACCTGGGTTTGCTGAGCGACTTTTGCGCGCGTGGCTTACACTTAATTCACCAGCTTACCCCCGAGGGTTGATCATGACCGAGTTGGCGCGGTTGAAGTTTTATGCCACTCAGCCTCACTCTTGCAGTTATCTGCCCGAGGAGCAGGCCACGACCCTGTTTCTCGACCCGAGCCAGCCCATGGATGTGCATGTCTACGCAGACCTGTCGGAAATGGGCTTTCGTCGCAGCGGCGATCACCTGTACCGCCCGCATTGCCAGAACTGCAATGCCTGCGTGCCTGCGCGCATTCCGGTGGCGCAGTTCAACCCCAATCGGCAGCAAAAGCGCATTTTCAAACGCAACGCCGACTTGCAGGTGCGCCCGGTCAAGCCTGGTTTCAGCGAAGAATATTTCGATCTTTATCAGCGTTACATCGAACAGCGCCATGCCGACGGCGATATGTACCCGCCGAGCCGTGATCAATTCTCGACTTTTCTGGTTCGCGACCTGCCCTTCTCACGCTTCTACGAGTTCCGGCTCGACGGGCGGTTGCTGGCGGTCGCCGTCACCGATCTGCTGCCTAACGGCCTGTCGGCGGTCTACACCTTTTACGAACCAGAGGAAGAGCGCCGCAGCCTCGGGCGCTACGCCATCCTCTGGCAGATCGGCGAGGCCCAGCGGCTGGGGCTCGAGGCGGTGTACCTGGGTTACTGGATCAAAAACTGCAAAAAGATGAACTACAAGACCCAATATCGACCGATCGAACTGCTGATTAATCAGCGCTGGGTCATCCTGAACTGAATGCAAGCCCTAAACCCCTTGGCGTAAACCCCATTTTTCGGGCACAATGCACGCCGCTTTTGCCTGGCGCAGTTGCACCGGGCCATTCATTGGACACCGAGGGCTTTACTGCATGTCGAAAGAAGACAGCTTCGAAATGGAAGGCACTGTCGTCGACACCCTGCCCAACACCATGTTTCGTGTGGAGTTGGAAAATGGGCACGTCGTAACCGCGCATATCTCCGGCAAGATGCGCAAGAACTACATTCGTATTCTTACCGGTGACAAAGTGCGCGTCGAGCTGACGCCCTATGACTTGAGCAAAGGGCGTATTACTTACCGCGCTCGCTAATCAGGTCAATACAAGACGCCCGGCTTAATGCCGGGCGTTTTTGTGTGTGCGTGTTTTTTTTGGATTTGGGTGTATATCCGTTGCTGCGGTAACGGCTTCTTATGGTTTCGCTCTTACAGCGAGTCCCTTTTTCAAACGCCAAAAAGGAACCAAAAGGCTTTTGCCCCGGCGTACGGCACTTCGCCTAGGCTCAGTGTTCCCTCGCTACGGTGTCCATCAGGGGGCATCGCCTACGGTTTGCTTCGCTGCACCTCCTCTCGATGTATGCGGCTTCGCCGCACGGCGCTGCGCGCCTACCCCCTGATGAACACCTCCGCTCGGCCTGCCGAAGGGGCAAAAATCAAAAGCCAAAGCCAAAGCCAAAGCCAAAGCCAAAGCCAAAGCCAAAGCCAAAGCCAAAGATCGCAGCTTCGGCAACTCCTGCGGACAATTCCCAAACCAAACAAATTGGTCGGCCAACAGGCCGCCATTCTCAGTAAACCGACTCCCACAGTTGCAATCCACGTGCAACCCAAGCGGCAAAGCCGCCCCACTCACCACGATGAGCGTTAGCTCAAGTACCGCTTTTGATCGCAGGGCCCGTCGGCAGGCTGAGTGGAGGGATTGATCCGCGGGTGGGAGCGCAGCGACCGTGCGGCGCAGCCGCATGCATCGAGAGGAGGTGCAGCGAAGCAAACCGTAGGCGATGCCCCCGGATCAATCCCGGAGCGAAGGAACCCGAGCCACAGCGAGGGCCGAACGTCAGGGCATAGACCTTTTGGTTACTTTTGGGGCGTTTGCCAAAAGTGACCCGCCGTAAGGGCGGAACCCTAAGCGGCCATAACCGCAGCAACGGATATTCACACCAAACAAACAGACAACAAAAAGGCGCCCGAAGGCGCCTTTTCACTTCACAGTCGTCAGGCCATTTCCGCCGTGGTCTCGAAGTCAAACGTCAGCTCACCATCCTTGATGTCGATGTGAACCACACCGCCATGCTCGGCCAGCTCGCCAAACAGAATCTCCTCCGCCAGCGGACGCTTGATCTTGTCCTGGATCAGACGCGCCATCGGACGAGCGCCCATGGCCGAATCGTAACCACCGGCCGCCAGCCAACTGCGCGCCGCATCGGTAACTTCCAGAAGCACACGCTTGTCTTCCAGCTGCGCCTGAAGTTCGGTGAGGAACTTGTCCACCACGCTTTTGATGACCTCATGACTGAGGCGACCAAACTGAATGATGGTATCCAGACGGTTGCGGAATTCCGGCGTGAAGCTCTTCTTGATCACTTCCATCGCATCGGACGAATGATCCTGATGGGTGAAACCGATCGAAGCACGCGCCGCCGTTTCAGCACCGGCGTTGGTGGTCATGATCACGATCACGTTGCGGAAGTCCGCCTTGCGCCCGTTGTTGTCGGTCAGCGTGCCGTGGTCCATCACCTGCAGCAGCAGGTTGAAGACTTCCGGATGCGCCTTCTCGATTTCATCGAGCAGCAATACGCAGTGCGGCTGCTTGGTGATCGCTTCGGTCAACAGACCGCCCTGGTCGAAACCGACATAACCCGGAGGCGCACCGATCAGACGCGATACGGTGTGGCGCTCCATGTACTCGGACATGTCGAAGCGAACCAGTTCAATCCCAAGAGCCTTGGCCAATTGGCGCGCAGCCTCGGTTTTACCGACACCGGTAGGCCCGGCGAACAGGAACGAACCGACCGGCTTGTCCGGCGACTTGAGGCCTGCACGGGACAGTTTGATCGCAGTCGACAGCGAATCGATCGCCGCGTCCTGACCAAACACCGTCAGCTTCAGGTCGCGCTCGAGGTTACGCAGCAGTTCCTTGTCGGAACTGGTGACGTGCTTCGGCGGAATCCGCGCGATCTTCGCCACGATGTCCTCGACCTGCGGCACTTCGATGCGCTTCACACGCTTCTCGACCGGTTGCAGACGCTGATAGGCGCCCGCCTCGTCGATCACATCGATGGCCTTGTCCGGCATATGCCGGTCATTGATGTAGCGCGAAGCCAGTTCTGCAGCGGCGCGCAACGACTCATCGCTGTATTCGATGTTGTGGTGCTGCTCGAAGCGCCCTTTCAGGCCGCGCAGGATACCGATGGTGTCTTCCACCGACGGCTCGACCACATCGACCTTCTGGAAGCGACGTGCCAGGGCACGGTCTTTTTCGAAGATGCCACGGAATTCCTGGAACGTGGTCGAGCCGATGCAGCGAATGTCGCCAGACGACAGCAGCGGCTTGAGCAGGTTCGAGGCATCCATGACGCCACCCGACGCGGCACCCGCACCGATAATGGTGTGGATCTCGTCGATGAACAGGATCGCCTGCGGACGTTTTTTCAGTTCGTTGAGCAACGCCTTGAAGCGCTTCTCGAAATCACCGCGATACTTGGTGCCTGCGAGCAAGGCGCCGAGATCGAGGGAATAAACGACGCTGTTGGCCAGCAGGTCCGGCACCTGGTTGTCGACAATGCGCTTGGCCAGGCCTTCGGCAATCGCGGTTTTACCCACGCCCGCCTCGCCCACCAGCAGCGGATTGTTCTTGCGACGACGCGCGAGAATTTGCGCGACACGCTCGACTTCCGTTTCACGCCCGACCAGCGGATCGATCCGGCCCTGACGTGCGAGTTCGTTGAGATTGCTGGCATAAGCATCCAGCGGATTGCCTGAAGAAGAAGACTCACCGCCCTCGTCGTCCTGCATATCTTGTTCACCTTCAGAGTGATCGCCATGCCCCGGCACCTTGGAAATGCCATGGGCGATATAGTTGACGACATCAATGCGTGCAACGCTCTGCTGTTTCAGCAGGAACACCGCCTGACTCTCTTGCTCACTGAAGATTGCAACCAGCACGTTGGCGCCGGTCACTTCGCGTTTGCCCGAGCTCTGCACATGAAAGACAGCACGTTGCAGCACACGCTGGAAGCCCAGGGTTGGCTGGGTTTCGCGATCTTCGTCATGGACGGGGATCAGCGGCGTGGTGGAGTCGATGAACTCCTGCAGGTCGTGCTTGAGTTTGTCGAGGTTTGCGCCGCAGGCACGCAATACGGTGGCGGCAGCCTCATTGTCCAATAGGGCCAGCAGCAGGTGTTCGACGGTCATGAACTCATGACGCTTCGAACGTGCCTCCTTGAAGGCAAGATTGAGGGTGACTTCGAGCTCGCGGTTTAACATAGCTTCACCTCATACCCAAGTGGTCGGCGATTAACCGTCCTTCTCGATTTCACAGAGTAGCGGATGCTGGCTTTCCCTGGCGTACTGGTTGACCTGCATGGCCTTTGTCTCGGCGATGTCGCGGGTAAACACTCCACATACTGCCCGTCCTTCTGTATGGACGGCCAGCATGACCTTGGTCGCCAGCTCGCGATTCAGGTTAAAAAACACCTCGAGCACTTCGACGACGAAATCCATCGGTGTGTAGTCATCATTAAACAAAACCACCTTGTACATCGGCGGCGCCTGTAACGCAGGCTTTGCTTCCTGAACAGCAATACCCGCTGAATCGTCGTCGTGTAAATCAGGGCGATCCTGATTGAATGTTAGTCGAATCTGGCTGATTGCATGCATGGAAAGAAAGGTTCGTCAGTTGTGCAAATACAGTGGTGGGGGCGGCTTGACACGTTTTCAACTCCGACTGCCCGGTCACCTTGACTATCGGGAAAACGGTGTTACAACCAATAGAACCCACAGTGGGTAAAAAAGATCCGCGGAGTCAATCTTTTTAACGGATTCGACTGCGGATGAATTGGATGATACTCCAGCGATGGAGACTGTTGCAGAGGGATTTGAGCATGGCTGTCGGCAAGGTGAAATGGTTCAACAATGCCAAGGGGTTCGGTTTCATCAATACCGAATCCCGCGAGGGGAAGGACGAGGACGGCAAGGAAATCGATTTCTTTGCACACTACTCCGCCATTGAGATGGACGGGTACAAAACCCTCAAAGCCGGGCAAATCGTCAAATTCGATATCGTGCAAGGCCCCAAAGGGCTGCACGCCACAAAAATTCAGAATGCCGAGCCTGCGAAAGATACCGTCTCGGCCGCCGCGCAGCATCAATCAGTGACCAGCTGAAGCGACCAGAACACCTGCCAGAAAACAAACCGCCCGGCTCGATCACTCGAGCCGGGCGGTTTCGTTGCAGCGGTCTTTCTTACATGTGTTTGATGATCGCCTCACCGAAGCCCGAAGAAGACACCAGCGTGGCGCCTTCCATCAGACGTTCGAAGTCGTAGGTCACGGTCTTGGCCTTGATCGCGCCATTGGTGCCCTTGATGATCAGGTCAGCCGCCTCGGTCCAGCCCAGGTGGCGCAACATCATCTCGGCCGACAGGATCACCGAACCCGGGTTGACCTGGTCCTTGCCGGCATATTTCGGCGCGGTACCGTGGGTCGCCTCGAACATGGCCACGGTGTCGGACAGGTTGGCACCCGGCGCGATACCGATACCGCCCACTTCCGCCGCCAGGGCGTCGGACAGGTAGTCACCGTTGAGGTTGAGGGTGGCGATCACATCGTATTCGGCCGGACGCAGCAGGATCTGCTGGAGCATGGCGTCGGCGATGGCATCCTTGACGATGACTTCGCGGCCGGTTTTCGGGTTCTTGAATTTCATCCACGGGCCGCCATCGAGCAGCTCGGCGCCGAATTCTTCCTTCGCCACCTCGTAGCCCCAGTCCTTGAAGGCACCTTCGGTGAATTTCATGATGTTGCCCTTGTGCACGATGGTCAGCGACTTGCGGTCGTTGTCCACCACGTATTGCAGGGCCTTGCGCACCAGACGCTTGGTGCCTTCTTTCGAAACAGGCTTGATGCCGATGCCGCAATCCTGGTCGAAACGGATCTTGGTGACGCCCATTTCTTCTTTCAGGAACTTGATGACCTTGGTGGCCTCAGGCGAGCCGGCCTTCCATTCGATACCGGCATAGATGTCTTCGGAGTTCTCGCGGAAGATCACCATATCGACGTCGCCAGGCTTTTTCACCGGGCTCGGTACGCCTTCGAACCACACCACAGGGCGCAGGCAAACATAGAGATCGAGCTGTTGGCGCAGGGCAACGTTGAGGGAGCGGATGCCGCCACCGACCGGGGTGGTCAGCGGGCCCTTGATGGAAACGACGTAATCCTTGACGGCGTCCAGGGTTTCCTGGGGCAGCCAGGTGTCCTGGTCATAAACTTGAGTTGCTTTTTCGCCAGCATAAACCTCCATCCAGGAAATCTTGCGCTTGCCCCCGTAGGCCTTGGCCACGGCAGCATCAACCACTTTGATCATCACAGGGCTGACGTCGACGCCAATGCCGTCACCTTCAATGAAGGGAATGATCGGGTTATCAGGGACATTGAGAGAATGGTCTGCGTTGACGGTGATTTTGTCGCCGACGGCTGGAACCTGAATCTTCTTGTAACCCATGCTGAACTCCATTGTTTGGATTGAACATCTGGCTTGGTTCGAGCGTAACCCAGTTGAATCAACACGCAAACCCTCTGTTCCGGGCGCGGCCACATCTCGTTTCGTACAAGCCTGAAAGCAAAGGGAAAAGCGCCAATCTCAAGCATTCACGGCGACTCTACGCCCCACCCCGGCCTGCGACCTTTAGACCAATGGACGAGAATCGTTGCATATGAACCATCGGCAGATTGCCAGCTACCTATGTATAATGCCGCCCGCTGACCAAAGGGTCACGACGGCTGGCCTCTCTAGCACGAGACTTTCCGCCTGATTGGTTGAACTGTTACCGCAGTCCGACTGCTTGACGCTCTACTGATGCACCCAACATCACCGCGAAGAATCTCGACATTCGGTTCATGGATGACTTTGAACGAACGCGCTTACCCGGCGCCCCTCGAGTTTCTGCGCACGCTTTAGCAAAGAAGAGAGAGTTAATCCGAATATGCCCACCCGCTCGAAGATCATCTATACCTTCACCGACGAAGCTCCAGCCCTCGCCACCTATTCCCTGCTGCCGATCATCGAGGCTTACACCGCCTCGGCCGATATCGCCGTGGAAACCCGCGATATCTCTCTTGCAGCACGTATTCTGGCCAGCTTCCCCGAGCAACTGGGCGACAAAGCCGTAGCCGACCACCTCGCCGAACTGGGCGACCTGGCCGTTACGCCTGAAGCCAACATCATCAAGCTGCCGAACATCAGCGCCTCGGCTCCGCAACTGCAAGCCGCGATCAAAGAGCTGCAAGCCCAGGGCTACAACCTGCCGGACTACCCGGAAACCGTGACCAGCGACGCCGACAAAGACACCAAGGCGCGTTACGACAAGGTCAAGGGCAGCGCCGTGAACCCGGTTCTGCGTGAAGGCAACTCCGACCGTCGTGCTCCGCTGTCGGTCAAGAACTACGCGCGCAAGCACCCGCACAAAATGGGCGCCTGGGCCAAAGACTCCAAGTCCCACGTCGCTCACATGAGCACCGGCGATTTCTACGGCAGCGAAAAAGCCGCCCTGATCGACGCCGCTGACGCCGTGAAGATCGAACTGATCGCCAAAGACGGCACCGCGACCGTCCTGAAAGAAAAAACCACCGTTCAGGCGGGCGAGATCCTCGATTGCTCCGTAATGAGCAAAAAGGCCCTGCGCGCGTTCATCGCCGCTGAAATCGACAGCGCCAAGCAACAAGGCGTGCTGCTGTCGGTTCACCTGAAAGCCACCATGATGAAGGTCTCCGACCCGATCATGTTCGGCCAGATCGTTGCCGAGTTCTACAAAGACGCCCTGACCAAGCACGCCGACGTGCTGGCCGAGATCGGCTTCAACCTGAACAACGGCATCGGCGACCTGTACGCCCGCATCAAAGCGCTGCCGGCCGAGCAACAAGCTCAGATCGAAGCTGACATTCAAGCGGTCTACGCCGTTCGTCCATCGCTGGCGATGGTCAACTCCGACAAAGGCATCACCAACCTGCACGTGCCGAGCGACGTTATCGTCGACGCCTCGATGCCGGCCATGATCCGTGACTCCGGCAAGATGTGGGGCACTGACGGCCAGCTGCACGACACCAAGGCTGTGATCCCGGATCGTTGCTACGCCACCATCTACCAGGCGGTGATCGAAGATTGCAAAGCCAATGGCGCTTTCGATCCGACCACCATGGGCAGCGTGCCAAACGTTGGCCTGATGGCTAAAAAGGCTGAAGAGTACGGTTCCCACGACAAGACCTTCCAGATCAAGGCCGATGGCGTGGTTCGCGTGACCGACAGCAAAGGCACCCTGCTGATGGAACAGGCTGTTGAAGCCGGCGACATCTTCCGCATGTGCCAGACCAAAGACGCGCCGATCCAGGACTGGGTCAAACTGGCCGTCAACCGTGCTCGCGCAAGCAGCACTCCGGCCATTTTCTGGCTGGACCCGATGCGCGCCCACGATGGCGTGGTGATCGAGAAGGTTCAGGCTTACCTGAAGAATCACGACACCGCCGGTCTGGACATCCAGATCATGGCGCCGGTCGACGCCATGAAGTACACCCTGCAGCGCACCCGCGACGGCAAGGACACCATTTCGGTGACCGGCAACGTACTGCGCGACTACCTGACCGACCTGTTCCCGATCATGGAACTGGGCACCAGCGCCAAGATGCTGTCGATCGTGCCGCTGATGAACGGCGGTGGTCTGTTTGAAACCGGCGCTGGCGGTTCGGCTCCGAAGCACGTGCAGCAACTGGTCGAAGAGAACTTCCTGCGCTGGGATTCGCTGGGTGAATTCCTGGCCCTGGCCGCTTCTCTCGAGCACCTGGGTGTGAACTACAACAACCCGAAAGCGCTGGTTCTGTCCAAGACCCTGGACCAGGCCACTGGCCAGTTCCTGGACAACAACAAGTCGCCATCGCGCAAAGTCGGCAACATCGACAACCGCGGCAGCCACTTCTACCTGGCAATGTACTGGGCACAAGCCCTGGCCGCCCAGACCGAAGACGCTGCACTGCAAGCGCAGTTCGCGACCCTGGCCAAGACCCTGACCGAGAACGAAGCGACCATCGTTGCCGAGCTCAACGCCGTTCAAGGCAAGCCAGTGGACATCGGCGGTTACTACCACGCCAATGCCGAGCTGATCAGCAAGGCCATGCGCCCAAGCGCAACCCTCAACGCGGCCATCGCTGCGCTGGTATAAGGTTGTAAAGGGAACATCACAAACCCCGGCCTCGTGCCGGGGTTTGTGTTTCTGCCTTCCGCCCAGGAGATTCAATTCATGCAATGGCTCCCCCACATCACCGTCGCCACCATCGTCGAGGACAACGGTCGCTTCCTGATGGTCGAGGAACACAAGGCTGGCCGTAACGTGCTCAATCAGCCCGCCGGTCATCTGGATCCGGACGAAACCCTGATCGAAGCCGCCGTGCGCGAAACCCTCGAAGAAACCGGCTGGGACGTCGAACCCACCAGCGTGATCGGCATTTATCTTTACACCGCACCCAGCAACGGCGTGACTTACCAGCGCGTGTGCTTCAGCGCCAAAGCCGTGAAACACCACCCGGATTATCAGCTGGACGACGGTATCGTCGGCGCCAAGTGGCTGACCCGCGACGAATTATTGGCCCAGCGCGATCACTGGCGCAGCGAGCTGATTATCCGCTGCATCGATGATTATCTGGCCGGCAATCGCTTCGGCCTCGAACTGATCCGCCCTTCCCTTTAGCCTTGAGGCCGTGAGCCTGATAGAATCGCGTCCTTTTTCAAGACACTCATTGAATCCCTATGCGTGATCCAGCCCCTTCTGACACATCCAAGAAGCGCGTCATTGTCGGCATGTCCGGCGGCGTGGACTCTTCCGTTTCCGCTCTCCTGCTGATCGAGCAGGGTTATGAGGTGGAAGGCCTGTTCATGAAGAACTGGGAAGAAGACGACGGAACGGAATACTGCACCGCCATGGACGACCTGGCGGATGCTCAGGCTGTGTGCGACAAGATCGGTATCAAGCTGCACACCGCCAACTTCGCCGCCGAGTACTGGGACAACGTGTTCGAGCACTTCCTGGCCGAATACAAGGCCGGCCGCACGCCGAATCCGGACATCCTGTGCAACCGCGAGATCAAGTTCAAGGCGTTCCTCGACTACGCCATGATGCTCGGCGCCGACCTGATCGCCACCGGCCACTATGTGCGCCGCCGCGACATCGATGGCCGCACCGAACTGCTCAAGGGCCTGGACCCGAACAAGGACCAGAGCTACTTCCTGCACGCCGTCGGCGGCGAACAGATCGCCAAGACCTTGTTCCCGGTCGGCGAGCTGGAAAAGCCGGAAGTCCGTGCAATCGCCGAGAAATACGAACTGGCGACCGCCAAGAAGAAGGATTCCACCGGGATCTGCTTCATCGGTGAGCGTCGTTTCAGCGATTTCCTCAAGCAATACCTGCCGGCGCAACCGGGCGAGATCAAGACCACCGAAGGCGAAGTCATTGGCCGTCACCACGGGTTGATGTACCACACCATCGGCCAGCGCCAGGGCCTGGGCATCGGCGGCTTGAAAGACGCCGGCGACGAGCCGTGGTACGTGCTGCGCAAAGACCTGGACACCAACGAGCTGATCGTCGGCCAGGGCAACAACCATCCGTGGCTGTTCTCCAGCGCCCTGCTCGCTTCGGAAATCTATTGGGTCAACCCGATCGATTTGAGCCAGCCGCTGCGTCTGACCGCCAAGGTTCGTTATCGCCAGAGCGATCAGGCCTGCACACTGGAAAAAACCGAGACCGGCTATCGCGCGGTGTTCGACGAGCCGCAACGCGCGGTCACGCCGGGCCAGTCGGTGGTGTTCTATGACGGAGAAATCTGCCTCGGTGGCGGCGTGATTGAAGTCGCCGAGCCGTGGAGCGGCCAGGCATGAGCCCGACTCAGGAGCAACTGACGGCTCTGGGCGGCGTGTTTCTCGCCGCCGTGCTGGTCGACCGGATCGCCAAGACCGGCCAGACCAACGAGGCCGGTCTGAGCTGCATGCTCGGCAGCCTGCTGGTTCGCGACCCGAAAGACACGCTGGACGTGTACGGCGGCGACGACATCAACCTGCGCGACGGTTACCGCGCATTGATCGGCGCCCTCGAACGCGACCCGAGCACCTTGCAGCGCGAGCCGTTGCGCTACGCTTTATCGATGCTCGGCCTTGAGCGGCAACTGGCCAAGCGCAACGACATGCTCGACGTGATCGGCAAGCGTCTGCCGCAGATCCAGTCGCAGGTCGAGCATTTCGGCCCGGCCCACGAAAACGTGATCGCCGCGTGCGGCGCGTTGTACCAGGACACTCTGAGCACCTTGCGTCAACGCATCCAGGTGCACGGCGACATGCGTAACCTGCAGCAGCCGAGCAACGCCTCGAAGATCCGCGCCCTGCTGCTCGCCGGCATCCGCTCGGCACGCCTGTGGCGTCAGCTGGGTGGTCATCGCTGGCAGTTGGTGATCAGCCGTCGCAAGTTGCTCAAAGAGCTTTACCCGCTGATGCGCAGCAGTTGAACCGCGCCCGCAACACCGTTTGAGTCAGTAACGCGTAATACGCCGGTCAGTTGGCGACGGACCGGCGGATTTTTTCATGTATGATACGCGCCCCATTTCGTTGCCCGACTGTCCGAGAACACCCCATGCAGCTCTCTTCGCTCACTGCGGTTTCCCCTGTTGACGGCCGCTACGCCGGCAAAACCCAGGCCCTGCGCCCAATTTTCAGCGAGTACGGTCTGATCCGTGCCCGCGTTCTGGTTGAAGTGCGCTGGCTCCAGCGCCTGGCCGCTCACGCCGGTATCCCGGAAGTGCCAGCCTTCTCCGCCGAAGCCAACGCCGTTCTGAACGAACTGGCCGAGAACTTCTCGCTGGAGCACGCCGAGCGCGTGAAAGAGATCGAGCGCACCACCAACCACGACGTAAAAGCGATCGAATACCTGCTCAAGGAGCAGGCGGCCAAGCTGCCGGAACTGGCCAAGGTCAGCGAGTTCATCCACTTCGCCTGCACCAGCGAGGACATCAACAACCTGTCCCACGCCCTGATGCTGCGCGAAGGCCGTGACGACGTGATGCTGCCGCTGATGCGCCAGACCGCCAACGCCATCCGCGAACTGGCCATCCGCTTCGCCGACGTGCCAATGCTGTCGCGTACCCACGGCCAGCCGGCTTCGCCGACCACCCTGGGTAAAGAGCTGGCGAACGTGGTTTACCGTCTCGAGCGCCAGATCGCTCAGGTCGCTGCCGTTCCGCTGCTGGGCAAGATCAACGGCGCTGTCGGCAACTACAACGCTCACCTGTCGGCCTACCCGCAGATCGACTGGGAAGCCAACGCCCGCGCCTTCATCGAAGACGAACTGGGTCTGGGCTTCAACCCGTACACCACGCAGATCGAGCCGCACGACTACATCGCCGAGCTGTTCGACGCCATTGCGCGCTTCAACACCATCCTGATCGACTTCGACCGTGACATCTGGGGCTACATCTCCCTGGGTTACTTCAAGCAGCGCACCATCGCCGGCGAAATCGGTTCGTCGACCATGCCGCACAAGGTCAACCCGATCGACTTCGAAAACTCCGAAGGCAACCTGGGCATCGCCAACGCGCTGTTCCAGCACCTGGCGAGCAAACTGCCGATCTCCCGCTGGCAGCGCGACCTGACCGACTCCACCGTTCTGCGTAACCTCGGTGTCGGCTTCGCCCACAGCGTGATCGCGTACGAAGCGAGCCTCAAAGGCATCAGCAAGCTCGAGCTGAACGCTGACAAGATTGCTGCCGATCTGGACGCTTGCTGGGAAGTCCTGGCCGAGCCGATCCAGACCGTGATGCGCCGCTACAACATCGAAAACCCGTACGAGAAGCTGAAAGAACTGACTCGCGGCAAGGGCATCAGCCCTGAAGCGCTGCAGACTTTCATCGATGGCCTGGACATGCCGGCCGCCGCGAAAGCCGAGCTCAAGCAACTGACCCCGGCCAACTACATCGGCAACGCTGTAGCGCAAGCCAAACGCATCTGATCGACTGCTTGACCCGTTTGAGACGCCCGGCCGCGCCGGGCGTTTTTATTCCCGTCTGAAAAATGCTTTTTTTCAATAGGTTACATATGAATCCCGATATTCCTCTTCAACTTCTGGGTGGTCTTACGGCGCGCGAGTTCATGCGCGACTACTGGCAGAAAAAGCCACTGCTGATCCGTCAGGCGATTCCTGATTTCGAAAGCCCGATCGACGCCGACGAACTCGCCGGCCTGGCCCTGGAAGAAGAAGTCGAATCGCGCCTGGTGATCGAACACGGCGAGCGCCCTTGGGAACTGCGCCGCGGCCCGTTCGCCGAAGACGAATTCAGCAAACTGCCGGAACGCGAGTGGACCCTGCTGGTGCAGGCTGTCGATCAGTTCGTGCCGGAAGTCAGCGAACTGCTGGAAAACTTCCGTTTCCTGCCGAGCTGGCGCGTCGACGACGTGATGATCAGCTTCGCCGCCCCAGGTGGCAGCGTCGGCCCGCACTTCGACAACTACGACGTGTTCCTGCTGCAAGGCCACGGCAAGCGCAACTGGAAAATCGGCCAGATGTGCGACTCCGAAAGCCCATTGCTGCAACACGCAGACCTGCGCATCCTCGCCGAATTCCACGAGACCGAAGAGTGGGTCCTGGAACCGGGCGACATGCTCTACCTGCCGCCGCGCCTGGCTCACTGCGGCGTCGCCGTGGATGACTGCATGACCTACTCGGTCGGTTTCCGCGCACCGAGCGCCGCTGAAGTGCTGACCCACTTCACCGACTTCCTCAGCCAGTTCCTGACTGACGAAGAGCGCTACACCGACGCCGATGCGAAGCCGGTCAGCGATCCACACCAGATCCAGCACGATGCACTCGGCCGCCTGAAAGCGCTGCTCGCCGAGCACATGAGCGACGAACGCCTGCTGCTGACCTGGTTCGGCCAGTACATGACCGAGCCGCGTTATCCGGAGCTGGTGGTCGGCCCGGAAGAAGTCGAAGAAGAAGACTTCCTCAGTGCACTTGAAGACGGTGCCATCCTGATCCGCAACCCGAGCGCGCGCCTGGCATGGTCGGAAGTCGATGACGATCTGCTGCTGTTCGCCAGCGGCCAGAGCCGTTACCTGCCGGGCAAGTTGCGCGAACTGCTGAAGTTGATCTGCTCGGCTGACGCCCTGCACACCGACAACCTCGGTGACTGGCTGAGCGACGAAGACGGTCGCGGCCTGCTGTGCGAACTGGTCAAGCAAGGGAGCCTGGGGTTCGCCGACGATGAATAAGATTCGCGTACGTGTTGCAGACTGGCAAAAGGACAACGCCGAGATCCGCCGCATTCGCGAAACGGTGTTCATTGCCGAACAATCGGTTCCGCCCGAGCTTGAGTGGGACGCCGATGACGCCACGGCGGTGCATTTCCTGGCTTTCGAAGGCGACTTTCCGATCGGCACCGCCCGCCTGCTGCCCGACGGGCACATCGGCCGGGTTTCGGTGCTCAAGGACTGGCGCGGTCTGAAGGTCGGTGATGCGCTGATGCAAGCGGTCATCACAGAAGCCGAAACTCGCGGGCTGAAGCAGCAGATGCTTAGCGCGCAGGTGCAGGCCACGGCGTTCTATGAACGCCTGGGTTTCAACCTGGTCAGCGAGGAATTCCTGGAAGCCGGGATTCCGCATGTCGACATGGTTCGTCATTCGGCATAACGCTTGATGTACACCTCAAAACGCCCCGCCATCTCATGATGCCGGGGCGTTTTGCTGTCTACGATTCAACTTGCCCCACCCCGGGCCGACAAACTGGCAATATCAAGCCTTTCGAAAGCGGAGATAACGGACATGTCCCTACGCACCCTGCTCACCACCCTGCTGCTCGGCTGCAGTTTTTCGGTGATGGCAGCCACAGAAATCGTGCCCCTCAAGTACCACACCAGCGCCGACATGCTGCCGGTGGCCCAGGACTTCATCGGCAAGGACGGCCAGGTCAGCGCCTATGGCAACCAACTGATCGTCAAGGCCGAACCGGACAAGATTCAGGCACTCAAGGCCCTGCTGACCCAACTGGATACCGAGCCCAAACGCCTGCTGATCACCGTCGACACCAACGAAAACAACCAACAGAACACGGGTGACCAGCAAACCAGGATCATCAACTACAGCACGTCCAGCCGCGACGGCGGCATTCAGCAGATTCAGGCCAGCGAAGGCGCGCCCGCCCTGATCCAGGTCGGCCAGAGCGTGCCAATCACCAGCAGCCAGACCAACTCCTACGGCGATTACAGCAGCCAGACCCAGTATCGCAACGTCACTCAGGGCTTCTACGTCACCGCCAGCGTCACCGGCGACACCGTTCACCTGGCAATCAGTACCAACCGTGACCGCATGAGCCAGGAACGTCCCGATGTAGTGAACGTGCAGAGCACCGACACAACCGTCACCGGACGCCTGGGCGAGTGGATCACCCTCGCCGGCGTGAACCGCGAGACTCAAGCCGACAAACAGGGCCTGGCCCGCAGCTACTCGACTCAAGGCCGGGATGACATGACGTTGCGGGTGAAAGTCGACACGTTGGACTAAAGCACCAAAAACTGACTGATTAGTCGTATTAGACGAAAGATGTAGTGCTTGTAAAAAAGCACTACAAAACGTTTGACGAGCCAAAAAAGCGAAGGCATGATGGCCTCGCTCCCGCTAATCAGAGGCCCTGGCAAGGGCCTTCGAAGCGATGCTCGCACCCATCCCCGCGAGCCGTTTCGTGTCTGTACCGCCCACAAGGTGTGTTTGACGAGGTTGCCGACTGGAACGAAGTTGTCCCGAGGGACGGAAGCGTAATTAGGTAACCCGGCTTTACACTGTAGTTCGCATAAAGGCCCACGACGCCCGAATGCGCCCGCCAGTTCGCCTTTACCTGCTCACTTCCCCTCGAGCCCATCGTTCATCCCGTCGCCTGCCCCGCCGAACCCGACCTGACCACCTAAGCTTCTGGTCAGCGAGCGCAAGGATTTTTCCACCGCAGAACAACTTTTCATAAAGACGCGACGAGGTTTATCTCCATGGCACTGACACGCGAACAGCAAATTGCAGCCCTTGAAAAAGACTGGGCTGAAAACCCGCGCTGGAAAGGCGTGACTCGCAATTACTCCGCTGCTGACGTCGTCCGTCTGCGTGGCTCGGTTCAACCAGAGCACACCTTTGCAAAAATGGGCGCCGAAAAACTGTGGAACCTGGTCACCCAGGGTGCCAAGCCGTCCTTCCGCCCAGAGAAAGATTTCGTCAACTGCATGGGCGCCCTGACCGGCGGCCAGGCTGTACAACAGGTTAAAGCCGGTATCCAGGCGATCTACCTGTCGGGCTGGCAAGTCGCTGCGGACAACAACTCCGCCGAATCGATGTACCCGGACCAGTCGCTGTACCCGGTGGACTCGGTTCCAACCGTGGTCAAGCGCATCAACAACTCGTTCCGTCGTGCCGACCAGATCCAGTGGAAAGCCGGCAAGAACCCGGGCGACGAAGGCTACATCGACTACTTCGCACCAATCGTGGCTGACGCTGAAGCCGGTTTCGGCGGCGTACTGAACGCCTACGAGCTGATGAAGAGCATGATCGAAGCAGGCGCCGCCGGCGTTCACTTCGAAGACCAACTGGCTTCCGTGAAGAAATGCGGCCACATGGGCGGCAAGGTGCTGGTTCCTACCCAGGAAGCCGTACAGAAGCTGACCGCTGCTCGTCTGGCTGCCGACGTTGCCGGCGTACCGACCATCATCCTGGCCCGTACCGACGCCAACGCTGCCGACCTGCTGACGTCCGACTGCGACCCGTACGACCAACCGTTCGTAACCGGCACCCGCACTCAGGAAGGCTTCTACAAGGTTCGTGCTGGCCTGGACCAGGCAATCGCCCGTGGCCTGGCCTACGCGCCGTACGCCGACCTGATCTGGTGCGAAACCGCCAAGCCGGATCTGGACGAAGCCCGTCGCTTCGCTGAAGCGATCAAGAAGGAATACCCGGACCAGATCCTGTCGTACAACTGCTCGCCTTCCTTCAACTGGAAGAAAAACCTGGACGACGCGACCATCGCCAAGTTCCAGCGCGAACTGTCCGCCATGGGTTACAAGCACCAGTTCATCACCCTGGCCGGCATTCACAACATGTGGCACAGCATGTTCAACCTGGCGCACGACTACGCCCGCAACGACATGACTGCCTACGTGAAGCTGCAAGAGCAGGAATTCGCTGACGCCGCCAAGGGTTACACCTTCGTGGCTCACCAGCAGGAAGTGGGCACTGGCTACTTCGACGATATGACCACCGTGATCCAGGGCGGCACGTCCTCGGTGACCGCGCTGACCGGTTCGACCGAAGAAGAACAGTTCCACTGATCGACTTCGCCTGAGTAAACGGCCTTTGCGGACCGTGTAGAAAGCTAACCGCATTGCCGAAAAACTGACGCCCCGACTGGTTCGGGGCGTTTTTTTTGCCTGTGACTTCCTGAACCTCTCAGGGTCGGCACAATCTGTCAGGCAAAACATTGATCCAGAGCGCTATCCAGGTCACAAAAATCGGTTAAAACGTGCGCCGCCGCTACTTGCAGTAACGCGGATATAAGACAACTTCCCAACTGCCCAATCGCTAAACAGTTACAAAACCACTCCAAACGATATTAATTATCATTTAGCAGCAACTATGTTCGTTACATTTCCTACAAAACATAATTCGTGAAATCCCGGCTAATGCCCGCAACGCATGGGCTGCGGGGCCATCGAGGTGCGCTATGTCCTTATTCCAATAAATAATTTCGCTATAGGAATTTTACTTGCAGGGTGTTTAGCCATAAAATCAGCGCGATTGATTGCTGCGACATATCGTCACTGCCTTATTTCTTTATCAAGCTCAGAGACCTTTGCTCTCTGTTAAGGATTACCAGCATGCCCGAAGCGACAGGACTCATGGCCCACAACTGGGGCTTTGCCATTTTCCTTCTGGGTGTAGTCGGCCTGTGCGCCTTCATGCTCGGCGTCTCCAGCCTCCTCGGGTCAAAAGCCTGGGGCCGCAGCAAAAACGAACCGTTCGAGTCCGGCATGCTACCTACCGGTGGCGCCCGCTTGCGGCTCTCAGCCAAATTCTATCTGGTCGCGATGCTGTTCGTGATCTTCGATATCGAAGCCCTCTTTCTCTTTGCATGGTCTGTGTCCGTCCGCGAAAGCGGCTGGACCGGATTCGTCGAAGCTCTCGTTTTCATAGCAATTCTGTTGGCAGGTCTTGTCTACCTGTTCCGAGTGGGCGCCCTTGACTGGGCTCCGGAAGCTCGTCGCAAGCGGCAGGCGAAGCTGAAACAATGAGGCTTTGGCAATGCAATACAATCTCACCAGAATCGACCCCGATGCTCCTAACGAGCAGTATCCGATTGGCGAACGGGAAACCGTTTCCGATCCGTTAGAAGATCAAGTCCACAAAAACATTTTCATGGGCAAGCTGGAAGACGTGCTGAGTGGCGCGGTCAACTGGGGACGTAAGAACTCCCTGTGGCCGTACAACTTCGGTCTTTCGTGCTGCTACGTGGAAATGACCACGGCCTTCACGGCGCCCCACGACATCGCGCGCTTCGGCGCCGAAGTTATCCGGGCATCACCGCGCCAGGCCGACTTCATGGTTATCGCCGGTACGTGCTTCATCAAGATGGCGCCGATCATTCAGCGTCTGTACGAGCAGATGCTCGAGCCCAAATGGGTGATCTCGATGGGTTCGTGCGCCAACTCCGGTGGCATGTACGACATCTACTCCGTGGTTCAAGGGGTGGACAAGTTCCTGCCCGTTGACGTCTACGTACCTGGCTGCCCGCCCCGTCCGGAAGCATTTCTGCAAGGCTTGATGCTGTTGCAGGAATCCATTGGACAGGAGCGTCGCCCACTTTCCTGGGTCGTTGGCGATCAAGGCGTTTATCGCGCCGACATGCCTTCGCAGAAGGAACAGCGCCGCGAACAGCGAATCGCAGTCACCAACCTGCGCAGCCCTGACGAAGTCTGATCCAGATCTGTTTCAAAGAAACGAGAAGCTGGCTTCATTCTTTACGTTGACCGAAAGCGAAAAAATAACCATGACTACAGGCAGTGCTCTGTACATCCCGCCTTATAAGGCAGACGACCAGGATGTGGTCGTCGAACTGAACAATCGTTTTGGCCCCGAGGCGTTCACCGCCCAGCCGACCCGCACCGGCATGCCGGTGCTGTGGGTGGCGCGTGCCAAGCTCGTCGAAGTCCTGACCTTCCTGCGCAACCTGCCCAAGCCGTACGTCATGCTCTATGACCTGCACGGCGTGGACGAGCGTCTGCGCACCAAGCGTCAAGGCCTGCCGAGCGACGCTGAGTTCACCGTGTTCTATCACCTCATGTCGCTGGAACGTAATAGTGACGTGATGATCAAGGTCGCCTTGTCCGAGAGCGACCTCAGCTTGCCGACCGTCACCAGCATCTGGCCGAACGCCAACTGGTACGAGCGTGAAGTCTGGGACATGTTCGGTATCGACTTCAAAGGTCACCCTCACCTGTCGCGCATCATGATGCCGCCGACCTGGGAAGGTCACCCGCTGCGCAAGGACTTCCCGGCGCGCGCCACCGAATTCGATCCGTACAGCCTGAACCTGGCCAAGCAACAGCTTGAGGAAGAAGCTGCGCGTTTCCGTCCTGAAGACTGGGGCATGAAACGTTCCGGCCCGAACGAGGACTACATGTTCCTCAACCTGGGTCCGAACCACCCTTCGGCTCACGGTGCGTTCCGCATCATCCTGCAACTGGACGGTGAAGAGATCGTCGACTGCGTTCCGGACATCGGTTACCACCACCGTGGTGCCGAGAAGATGGCCGAGCGTCAGTCCTGGCACAGCTTCATTCCGTACACCGATCGTATCGACTACCTCGGCGGCGTGATGAACAACCTGCCGTACGTGCTCTCGGTCGAGAAGCTGGCCGGCATCAAGGTGCCCGAGAAGGTCGACGTCATCCGCATCATGATGGCCGAGTTCTTCCGGATCACCAGCCACCTGCTGTTCCTGGGGACCTACATCCAGGACGTCGGCGCCATGACCCCGGTGTTCTTCACCTTCACCGACCGCCAGAAGGCGTACACGGTGATCGAAGCCATCACCGGTTTCCGTCTGCACCCGGCCTGGTACCGCATCGGCGGCGTTGCCCACGACCTGCCGCGCGGCTGGGAAAAACTGGTGAAAGACTTCGTTGAATGGCTGCCAAAGCGCCTCGACGAATACACCAAGGCCGCCTTGCAGAACAGCATCCTCAAGGGTCGTACCATCGGCGTTGCCCAGTACAACACCAAAGAGGCCCTGGAATGGGGCGTCACCGGTGCCGGCCTGCGTTCCACCGGTTGCGACTTCGACCTGCGTAAAGCGCGTCCATACTCCGGCTACGAGAACTTCGAGTTCGAAGTGCCGCTGGCCGCCAACGGCGATGCCTACGACCGCTGCATGGTTCGCGTCGAAGAGATGCGCCAGAGCGTCAAGATCATCGACCAATGCCTGCGCAACATGCCGGAAGGCCCGTACAAGGCGGATCACCCGCTGACCACGCCGCCGCCGAAAGAGCGCACGCTGCAACACATCGAAACCTTGATCACGCACTTCCTGCAGGTTTCGTGGGGCCCGGTCATGCCGGCCAACGAATCCTTCCAGATGATCGAAGCGACCAAGGGCATCAACAGTTATTACCTGACGAGCGACGGCGGCACCATGAGCTACCGTACCCGGATCCGCACTCCAAGCTTCCCGCATCTGCAACAGATCCCTTCGGTGATCAAAGGCAGCATGGTCGCGGACATGATTGCGTACCTGGGTAGTATCGATTTCGTTATGGCCGACGTGGACCGCTAAGCATGAACAGCACGCTTATCCAGACAGACCGTTTCACCTTGAGTGAAACCGAGCGCTCGGCCATCGAGCACGAGCTGCATCACTACGAAGACCCGCGCGCGGCGTCGATCGAAGCCCTGAAGATCGTTCAGAAAGAACGCGGCTGGGTGCCGGACGGCGCTCTGTACGCCATCGGCGAGATCCTCGGCATCCCGGCCAGCGACGTTGAAGGCGTGGCCACGTTCTACAGCCAGATCTTCCGTCAGCCGGTCGGCCGTCACATCATTCGCGTCTGCGACAGCATGGTCTGCTACATCGGCGGCCACGAGTCGGTTGTCAGCGAAATCCAGAACAACCTGGGTATCGGCCTGGGCCAGACCACCGCCGACGGTCGCTTCACCCTGCTGCCGGTCTGCTGCCTCGGCAACTGCGACAAGGCACCGGCGCTGATGATCGATGACGACACCTTTGGCGATGTCCAGCCTGCCGGCGTCGCCAAACTGCTCGAGGGCTACGTATGACCCTGACCTCTTTCGGTCCTGCCAACCGCATCCAGCGTTCGGCCGAGACTCACCCGCTGACCTGGCGCCTGCGTGACGACGGCGAAGCCGTGTGGCTCGACGAGTACCAGGCCAAGAACGGTTACGCCGCAGCGCGCAAAGCCTTTGCCGACATGGATCAGGACGCCATCGTCCAGACCGTGAAAGACGCCGGCCTCAAGGGTCGCGGCGGTGCAGGCTTCCCCACAGGCGTGAAGTGGGGCCTGATGCCAAAGGACGAATCCATCAACATCCGCTACCTGCTGTGCAACGCGGATGAAATGGAGCCGAACACCTGGAAAGACCGCATGCTGATGGAGCAACTGCCCCATCTGCTGATCGAAGGCATGCTGATCAGTGCTCGCGCGCTGAAAACCTACCGTGGCTACATCTTCCTGCGTGGCGAGTACACCACCGCCGCCAAGCACCTGAACCGTGCCGTGGAAGAAGCCAAGGCCGCGGGCCTGCTGGGCAAGAACATCCTGGGCAGCGGCTTCGATTTCGAGCTGTTCGTCCACACCGGCGCCGGGCGTTACATCTGCGGTGAAGAAACCGCACTGATCAACTCCCTCGAAGGCCGCCGCGCCAACCCGCGCTCCAAGCCGCCCTTCCCTGCCGCCGTTGGCGTGTGGGGCAAGCCGACCTGCGTGAACAACGTTGAAACCCTGTGCAACGTGCCGGCGATCATTGCCGACGGCGTGGACTGGTACAAATCGTTGGCCCGCGACGGCAGCGAAGACATGGGCACCAAGCTCATGGGCTTCTCCGGCAAGGTCAAGAACCCTGGCCTGTGGGAACTGCCATTCGGCGTGACCGGTCGCGAGCTGTTCGAAGACTACGCCGGCGGCATGCGCGACGGTTACAAGCTCAAGGCCTGGCAGCCAGGCGGCGCCGGTACCGGTTTCCTGTTGCCGGAACACCTCGACGCACAAATGTACGCCGGCGGCATCGCCAAGGTGGGCACCCGTATGGGTACCGGCCTGGCCATGGCGGTGGACGACAGCGTCAACATGGTGTCCCTGCTGCGCAACATGGAGCAGTTCTTCGCCCGCGAATCCTGCGGTTTCTGCACCCCTTGCCGTGATGGCCTGCCATGGAGCGTCAAGCTGCTGATGGCCATCGAACAAGGCCGCGGCCAGCCAGGCGACATCGAGACCCTGCTGGGTCTGGTCAACTTCCTCGGCCCGGGCAAGACCTTCTGTGCTCACGCACCGGGTGCCGTGGAACCGTTGGGCAGTGCCATCAAATACTTCCGTCCAGAGTTCGAAGCCGGTATCGCGCCCGCAAGCGCCGCCGTCCCGCCTCTGGCAAAGCCGATCGTAGTCGGCGCGTAAACGCTTAAAAAGGCGAAGGGTCCGTGCCCTTCGCCTTTCGTCCGATGACGCCTTTCGGGGCTGACTGGATTCGGACGGATAACAAGATTCCATTAGCCACGCCCGCTGACACCGGGCCAACGAAGACCTTTGAACCATGGCCACTATCCACGTAGACGGCAAAGCGCTCGAAGTCGACGGGGCAGACAACCTGTTACAGGCATGTCTGTCGCTGGGCCTCGACATCCCTTATTTCTGCTGGCACCCCGCGCTTGGTAGCGTCGGGGCCTGCCGCCAGTGCGCGGTCAAGCAGTACACCGACGAGAACGACACCCGTGGTCGCATCGTCATGTCCTGCATGACGCCTGCCACCGACAACACCTGGATCTCCATCGACGATGAAGAATCCAAGGCGTTCCGCGCCAGTGTTGTTGAATGGCTGATGACCAACCACCCGCACGACTGCCCTGTGTGCGAGGAAGGCGGTCACTGCCACCTGCAAGACATGACCGTGATGACCGGCCACAACGAGCGCCGTTATCGCTTCACCAAGCGCACCCACCAGAACCAGCAACTGGGCCCGTTCATTTCCCACGAAATGAACCGCTGCATCGCCTGCTACCGCTGCGTGCGTTTCTACAAGGACTACGCCGGCGGCACCGACCTCGGTGTATTCGGCGCCCACGACAACGTGTACTTCGGTCGCGTTGAAGACGGCACGCTGGAAAGCGAGTTCTCCGGCAACCTCACCGAGGTCTGCCCGACCGGTGTGTTCACCGACAAGACTCACTCCGAGCGCTACAACCGTAAATGGGACATGCAGTTCTCGCCGAGCATCTGCCATGGCTGCTCCAGCGGTTGCAACATTTCCCCGGGCGAGCGTTACGGCGAACTGCGTCGCATCGAAAACCGTTACAACGGTTCGGTGAACCAGTACTTCCTGTGCGACCGTGGCCGTTTCGGTTATGGCTACGTCAACCGCACCGACCGTCCACGTCAGCCGCTGCTGGCCGACGGCACCAAACTAAGCCTGGACGACGCACTGGACAAAGCCGCCGACCTGCTGCGTGGTCGCAACATCGTCGGTATCGGTTCGCCGCGTGCCAGCCTCGAAAGCAACTACGCGTTGCGTGAGCTGGTGGGCGCCGAGCACTTCTACTCCGGTATCGAAGCCTCCGAGCTCGAGCGCATCCGTCTGGTCCTGCAAGTGCTGAAGGACAGCCCGCTGCCAGTCCCGAACATGCGCGACATCGAAGACCACGACGCCGTGTTCGTCCTCGGTGAAGACCTGACCCAGACCGCCGCCCGTATGGCCCTGGCCCTGCGTCAGTCGGTAAAAGGCAAGGCCGAAGACATGGCCGAAGCCATGCGCGTTCAGCCTTGGCTCGACGCCGCCGTGAAGAACATCGGTCAGCACGAGCTGAACCCGCTGTTCATCGCCAGCCTGGCTGAAACCAAGCTCGACGACATCGCCGAAGAGTGTGTACACGCCGCTCCGGACGATCTGGCCCGCATCGGTTTCGCCGTGGCTCACGCCCTGGACGCCAGCGCACCTGCCGTCGAAGGTCTGGACGCCGAAGCCCTGGAACTGGCCAAGCGCATCGCCGACGCCCTGATCAAAGCCAAGCGTCCGCTGATCATCGCCGGTACTTCGCTGGGCTCCAAAGCCTTGATCGAAGCCGCTGCGAACATCGCCAAAGCCCTGAAGCTGCGCGAGAAGAACGGCTCGATCAGCCTCATCGTGCCGGAAGCCAACAGCCTCGGTCTGGCCATGCTCGGTGGTGAATCGGTTGATGCTGCCCTGCAAGCGGTCATCGACGGCAAGGCCGACGCCATCGTCGTGCTGGAAAACGATCTGTACACCCGCACCGCCAAAGCCAAGGTCGATGCGGCACTGAACGCTGCGAAAGTAGTGATCGTTGCCGACCACCAGAAGACGGCCACCAGCGACCGCGCGCACCTGGTTCTGCCAGCCGCCAGCTTCGCTGAAGGCGACGGTACTTTGGTCAGCCAGGAAGGCCGCGCCCAGCGCTTCTTCCAGGTTTTCGACCCGCAATACATGGACTCGAGCATTCTGGTCCACGAAGGCTGGCGCTGGCTGCACGCCCTGCGCGCCACCCTGTTGAACCAGCCAATCGACTGGACGCAACTCGACCACGTGACCGCTGCCGTTGCTTCGAGCACCACGCAGCTGGCACGTATCGTCGACGCCGCACCGTCCGCCTCGTTCCGCATCAAGGGTCTGAAACTGGCGCGTGAACCGCTGCGTTATTCCGGTCGCACCGCGATGCGCGCCGACATCAGCGTTCACGAACCACGCACCCCGCAAGACAAGGACACCGCGTTCGCCTTCTCGATGGAAGGTTACTCGGGCTCCGTCGAACCGCGTCAGCAGGTTCCTTTTGCATGGTCGCCAGGCTGGAACTCGCCGCAAGCCTGGAACAAGTTCCAGGACGAAGTCGGTGGTCACCTGCGCGCTGGCGATCCGGGCACCCGCCTGATCGAAAGCACCGGTGATTCGCTGAACTGGTTCGCCAGCGTTCCGCGCGCGTTCAACCCGGCCCAGGGCACCTGGCAAGCCGTGCCGTTCTACCACCTGTTCGGCAGCGACGAGAACTCGTCGAAAGCCGCCCCGGTCCAGGAACGTATCCCGGCCGCCTACGTTGGCCTGGCCAAATCCGAAGCGGATCGCCTGGGCGTCAACGACGGTGCACTGCTGAGCCTCAATGTTGCCGGCCAGACCCTGCGTCTGCCGCTGCGCATCAATGAAGAGCTGGGCGCCGGCCTGGTTGCACTGCCGGCCGGTCTGGCAGGCATTCCGCCGGCGATTTTCGGCCAAACCGTTGATGGTCTGCAGGAGGCAGCGCAATGACCTGGTTCACCCCTGAAGTGATCGATGTGATCCTGACGGTCATCAAAGCCATCGTCATCCTGCTGGCCGTGGTGGTCGCGGGTGCGTTGCTCAGCTTTGTCGAACGTCGCCTGCTGGGCTGGTGGCAGGACCGTTACGGTCCGAACCGCGTTGGCCCGTTCGGCATGTTCCAGATCGCTGCCGACATGCTGAAGATGTTCTTCAAGGAAGACTGGACCCCGCCGTTTGCCGACAAGGTGATCTTCACCCTGGCACCGGTCGTGGCCATGTCCGCCCTGCTGATCGCTTTCGCGATCATCCCGATCACCCCGACCTGGGGCGTGGCGGATCTGAACATCGGCCTGCTGTTCTTCTTCGCCATGGCCGGTCTGTCGGTCTACGCGGTGCTGTTCGCCGGCTGGTCGAGTAACAACAAGTTCGCCCTCCTCGGCAGCTTGCGTGCCTCGGCGCAGACCGTGTCCTACGAAGTGTTCATGGGCCTGGCCCTGATGGGCATCGTGGTGCAGGTCGGCTCGTTCAACATGCGCGACATCGTCGAGTACCAGGCGCAGAACCTGTGGTTCATCATTCCGCAGTTCTTCGGCTTCTGTACCTTCTTCATCGCTGGCGTGGCCGTGACTCACCGTCACCCGTTCGACCAGCCGGAAGCGGAACAGGAACTGGCCGACGGTTACCACATTGAATACGCCGGTATGAAATGGGGCATGTTCTTCGTCGGTGAATACATCGGCATCATCCTGATCTCGGCGCTGTTGGTCACCCTGTTCTTCGGTGGCTGGCACGGTCCGTTCGGCATCCTGCCGCAACTGTCCTTCGTCTGGTTCGCACTGAAGACCGCGTTCTTCATCATGCTGTTCATCCTGCTGCGCGCTTCGATCCCGCGTCCGCGTTATGACCAGGTGATGGACTTCAGCTGGAAATTCTGCCTGCCACTGACCCTGATCAATTTGCTGGTGACCGCTGCAATCGTGTTGTGGAACACGCCTGCAGTTGCGGTTCAGTGAGGATTTGACCCATGTTCAAATATATTGGCGACATCATTAAGGGTACCGGTACCCAGTTGCGCAGCCTGGTCATGATCTTCGGTCATGGCTTTCGCAAGCGCGACACCCTGCAATACCCGGAAGAGCCGGTCTACCTGCCGCCACGTTACCGTGGCCGTATCGTCCTGACCCGCGACCCCGATGGCGAAGAACGCTGCGTAGCCTGCAACCTGTGCGCCGTGGCTTGCCCGGTGGGTTGCATCTCGCTGCAGAAAGCTGAAACCGAAGACGGTCGCTGGTACCCGGACTTCTTCCGTATCAACTTCTCGCGCTGCATTTTCTGCGGTCTCTGCGAGGAAGCCTGCCCGACCACCGCGATCCAGCTGACCCCGGATTTCGAGATGGCCGAGTTCAAACGTCAGGACCTGGTGTACGAGAAAGAAGATCTTCTGATCTCCGGCCCCGGCAAAAACCCTGATTACAACTTCTATCGTGTTGCAGGTATGGCCGTTGCCGGTAAGCCGAAAGGCGCCGCACAAAACGAAGCCGAGCCGATCAACGTGAAGAGCTTGCTGCCTTAAGGAAGAACGATGGAATTCGCTTTCTATTTCGCATCGGGTATCGCTGTTGTGTCCACATTGCGCGTGGTCACCAACACCAATCCTGTGCACGCCCTGCTCTACCTGATCATTTCGCTGATCGCCGTGGCCATGACCTTCTTCGCACTCGGCGCTCCGTTCGCCGGCGTGCTGGAAGTGATCGCCTACGCTGGCGCCATCATGGTGCTGTTCGTGTTCGTGGTGATGATGCTGAACCTGGGCCCGGCCTCGGTTCAGCAGGAACGCACCTGGCTCAAGCCCGGTATCTGGGCGGGGCCGGTGATTCTCGGTGCCCTGCTGCTGGCCGAACTGCTGTATGTGCTGTTCGCTCACCAGAGCGGTCAGGCCATCGGCCACACCACCGTGGATGCAAAAGCCGTGGGCATCAGCCTGTTCGGTCCGTACCTGCTGGTGGTCGAACTCGCCTCGATGCTGCTGCTCGCTGCAGCCGTCACGGCGTTCCATTTGGGCCGTAACGAGGCGAAGGAGTAAGACATGCCTGCTATCCCTCTCGAACATGGATTGGCCGTTGCCGGCATCCTGTTCTGCCTTGGTCTGGTCGGCCTGATGGTCCGCCGCAACATTTTGTTCGTGTTGATGAGTCTGGAAGTGATGATGAACGCCTCTGCACTGGCCTTCATCGTTGCGGGCGCCCGCTGGGCGCAACCGGATGGACAGATCATGTTCATCCTGGTGATCAGCCTTGCAGCCGCCGAAGCCAGTATTGGCCTGGCGATCCTGCTGCAACTGTATCGCCGCTTCCACACGCTCGATATCGACGCTGCCAGTGAGATGCGCGGATGAACCTACTCTTTCTGACTTTCGTTTTCCCTCTGATCGGGTTCCTGTTGCTGTCGTTTTCCCGCGGCCGCCTCTCGGAAAACCTGTCGGCGCTGATCGGTGTCGGCTCCATCGGCCTGTCTGCCATCGTCGCGGCCTACGTGATCTGGCAATTCAACATCGCTCCACCGGAAGGTGGCGTGTACGTTCATGTGCTGTGGAAGTGGATGTCCGTCGAGGGCTTCCAGCCTAACTTCGCCCTGTATCTGGATGGTCTGTCCGTGACCATGCTCGGTGTGGTGGTCGGTGTGGGCTTCCTGATCCACCTGTTCGCCTCCTGGTACATGCGCGGTGAAGCCGGTTACTCGCGTTTCTTCGCCTACACCAACCTGTTTATCGCCAGCATGCTGTTCCTGGTCCTGGGCGATAACCTGCTGTTCATCTACTTCGGTTGGGAAGGCGTGGGCCTGTGCTCGTACCTGTTGATCGGTTTCTACTACAGCAACCGCAACAACGGTAACGCCGCACTGAAAGCCTTCATCGTCACCCGTATCGGCGACGTGTTCATGGCGATCGGCCTGTTCATCCTGTTCCAGCAACTGGGCACGCTGAACGTCCAGGAACTGCTGGTGAAGGCGCCTGAGCACTTCAAGGTCGGCGATTTCTGGATCGTGCTGGCGACCCTGATGCTGCTGGGTGGTGCGGTCGGTAAATCGGCTCAGCTGCCACTGCAGACCTGGCTTGCGGACGCGATGGCCGGCCCTACCCCGGTTTCGGCACTGATCCACGCCGCAACGATGGTAACCGCCGGTGTCTACCTGATCGCCCGTACCCACGGTCTGTTCGCCCTGGCGCCGGACATCCTGCATCTTGTGGGAATCGTCGGTGGTGTGACCCTGGTGCTGGCCGGTTTCGCAGCACTGGTACAAACCGACATCAAACGTATCCTCGCCTACTCGACCATGAGCCAGATCGGCTACATGTTCCTGGCGCTGGGCGTTGGCGCCTGGGAAGGCGCGATCTTCCACCTGATGACCCACGCCTTCTTCAAGGCCCTGCTGTTCCTTGCTTCCGGTGCGGTGATCGTTGCCTGCCACCACGAGCAGAACATCTTCAAGATGGGCGGCCTGTGGAAGAAACTGCCGCTGGCCTACGCCAGCTTCATCGTCGGTGGTGCCGCTCTGGCCGCCCTGCCGCTGGTGACCGCAGGTTTCTACTCCAAGGACGAAATCCTCTGGGAAGCGTTCGCCAGCGGCAACCACGGTCTGCTGTACGCAGGTCTGGTCGGCGCGTTCATGACTTCGCTGTACACCTTCCGCCTGATCTTCATCGCGTTCCACGGTGAAGCCAAGACCGAAGCTCACGCCGGTCACGGCATCGCTCACTGGCTGCCACTGTCGGTGCTGATCGTGCTGTCGACCTTCGTCGGCGCCATGATCGTTCCACCGCTGCACGGCGTACTGCCTGAGAGCGTTGGCCATGCCGGTGGCGAAGCCAAGCACAGTCTGGAAATCGCGTCGGGCGCCATCGCCCTGGCCGGTATCCTGCTGGCGGCCCTGCTGTTCCTCGGCAAGCGTCGCTTCGTGACCGCGATCGCCAACAGCGGCATCGGCCGTTTCCTTTCGGCCTGGTGGTTCGCTGCCTGGGGCTTCGACTGGATCTACGACAAACTGTTCGTGAAGCCGTACCTTGCGATCAGCCACATGCTGCGCAAAGACCCGCTCGACCAGACCATCGGTCTGATCCCGCGCATGGCCAAGGGTGGTCACACTGCCCTGAGCCGTACCGAAACCGGTCAACTGCGTTGGTACGCTGCTTCGATGGCTGCTGGTGCCGTGTTGGTAATCGGCGCTGTCGTGCTGGTAGCGGTCTGATATGAACCTTGCGAATTTGCGAAAGGAAACGAGCCCGTCATGATTCTGCCTTGGCTAATCCTGATCCCCTTCATCGGCGGCCTGCTGTGCTGGATGGGTGAGCGCTTCGGCGCTACCCTCCCCCGCTGGATTGCGCTGTTGACCATGACCCTGGAACTCGCCCTCGGCCTCTGGCTGTGGGCCCACGGTGACTATTCATTTGCTCCGGCGCCTGGCGCCGATCCGACCTGGGCGCTTGAGTTCAAGCACGTCTGGATCCAGCGCTTCGGCATCAACGTGCACCTGGCCCTCGACGGCCTGTCGCTGTTGATGATCCTGCTGACCGGTCTGCTGGGTATCCTGTCGGTACTCTGCTCGTGGAAAGAGATCCAGCGTCACGTTGGCTTCTTCCACCTGAACCTGATGTGGATCCTGGGCGGCGTTGTCGGCGTGTTCCTCGCCCTCGACCTGTTCATGTTCTTCTTCTTCTGGGAAATGATGCTGGTGCCGATGTACTTCCTCATCGCGCTCTGGGGTCACAGTTCTTCGGACGGCAAGAAAACCCGGATCTACGCCGCGACCAAGTTCTTCATCTTCACTCAGGCTTCCGGCCTGATCATGCTGGTGGCGATCCTGGGTCTGGTACTGGTCAACTACAACAGCACCGGCGTGATCACCTTCAACTACGCCGATCTGTTGAAGACCAAGATGTCGATGACCACCGAGTACATCCTGATGCTCGGCTTCTTCATCGCCTTCGCGGTCAAACTGCCAGTGGTTCCGTTCCACTCCTGGCTGCCTGACGCTCACGCCCAGGCACCGACCGCCGGTTCCGTCGACCTCGCTGGTATCTTGCTGAAAACCGCGGCCTACGGTCTGCTGCGTTTCGCCCTGCCGCTGTTCCCGAACGCCTCGGCCGAGTTCGCACCGTTCGCCATGGCCCTGGGCCTGGTCGGGATCTTCTACGGTGCGTTCCTGGCGTTCGCCCAAACCGATATCAAGCGTCTGATCGCCTTCTCGTCCGTTTCCCACATGGGCTTCGTACTGATCGGCATCTACTCCGGCAGCCAACTGGCGCTGCAAGGCGCCGTGATCCAGATGCTGGCGCACGGTCTGTCGGCCGCGGCACTGTTTATCCTCAGCGGTCAGCTGTACGAGCGTCTGCACACGCGTGACATGCGTGAGATGGGCGGTCTGTGGTCGCGTATCGCTTACCTGCCGGCGATCAGCCTGTTCTTCGCAGCCGCCTCCCTGGGTCTGCCGGGCACCGGTAACTTCGTCGGCGAGTTCCTGATCCTGATCGGTACCTTCGCCAGTGCTCCATGGATCACCGCGATTGCCACGTCCGGTCTGGTGTTCGGTTCGGTCTACTCGCTGATCATGATCCACCGTGCCTACTTCGGTCCGTCCAAATCGGATTCGATCCTGCACGGCATGGACGGTCGCGAACTGATCATGGTGCTGGGCCTTGCGGCACTGCTGATTTACCTCGGCGTCTACCCGCAACCGTTCCTCGACACCTCTGCCGCCACGATGCATGGCGTGCAGCAGTGGCTCGGCACCGCCTTCACTCAACTCGCTTCGGCCCGGTAAGAGCGCTATGGAATTCACGATTCAACACTTTATTGCGCTTGCGCCACTGTTGATCACCAGCCTCACCATTATCGTGGTGATGCTGGCAATCGCCTGGCGCCGCAACCACTCGCAGACCTTCCTGATTTCGGTGGCAGGTCTGAACCTGGCCTTGCTGTCGATCCTGCCGGCACTGAAAGTCGCGCCTCTGGCCGTGACCCCATTGCTGCAGATCGACACCTTTGCCTGCCTGTACATGGCGCTGATCCTGGTCGCCACCCTCGCCTGCGTAACTCTCGCCCACGCCTACCTCGGCGATGGCGGTTCGGGTTACCCGGGCAACCGTGAAGAACTGTACCTGCTGATCCTGATGGCCGCCGCCGGTGGTCTGGTTCTGGTCAGCGCGCAGCACCTGGCCGGCTTGTTCATCGGTCTGGAACTGCTGTCGGTGCCGGTCTACGGTCTGGTGGCCTACGCCTTCTTCAACAAGCGTTCGCTGGAAGCCGGTATCAAGTACATGGTGCTGTCGGCCGCCGGTTCCGCGTTCCTGCTGTTCGGTATGGCGCTGCTGTACGCAGACTCGGGTTCCCTGAGCTTCGTCGGTATCGGTCAGGCACTGGCCACCACCAACCTGCCGAGCTCGCTGGCGCAATTGGGCCTGGGCATGATGCTGATCGGCCTGGCGTTCAAACTGTCGCTGGTACCGTTCCACCTGTGGACGCCGGACGTGTACGAAGGTGCTCCGGCACCGGTGGCCGCGTTCCTCGCCACCGCGTCGAAAGTGGCTGTGTTCGCGGTAATGGTTCGTCTGTTCCAGATCTCCCCTGCCGCCAGCAGTGGCGTACTGAGCAACGTACTGACCATCATCGCCATCGCCTCGATCCTGTTCGGTAACCTGCTGGCCCTGACCCAGAGCAACCTCAAGCGTCTGCTCGGTTACTCGTCCATCGCGCACTTCGGCTACTTGCTGATCGCACTGGTGGCGAGCAAGGGTCTGGCGGTGGAAGCCATCGGCGTGTACCTGGTCACCTACGTGATCACCAGCCTCGGCGCGTTCGGCGTGATCACCCTGATGTCCTCGCCGTACAACGGCCGTGACGCAGACGCGCTGTACGAGTACCGCGGCCTGTTCTGGCGCCGTCCGTACCTGACCGCCGTACTGACCGTGATGATGCTGTCCCTGGCCGGTATCCCGCTGACCGCAGGCTTCATCGGCAAGTTCTACATCATCGCTACCGGTGTCGAGTCGCACCAATGGTGGCTGGTCGGTTCGCTGGTTCTGGGCAGCGCCATCGGCGTGTTCTACTACCTGCGCGTGATGGTCACCCTGTACCTGATCGAACCGAACCTGCGCCGCCACGACGCCCAACTGCACTGGGAACAGAAAGCAGGCGGCGTGATGCTGCTGGCAATCGCCCTGGTTGCGTTCTTCCTCGGCGTCTACCCACAACCGTTGCTGACCCTGGTTCAGCAGGCGGGTCTGGCGGGCTGATTGCTCTGCTGGAATGGGCTACAAACAGAAACGGCACCTTCGGGTGCCGTTTTTGTTTTTGTGGGATTTGTTACCGCTGATTTGTTCTCTTGCTGAATTTCCCGAAAACTCGCGCAAGACTGTCAGGTCCGTCCTACAGCCAGAACTGGGGGTGTGTCTCTATCCTGAGCGCCTGCGGAAATATCAATCGAGGCAAAACAGATAATGAAACGCGAGACCTTTTACGAGTTGGTCGATGGTTATGGCGCTTTTGCGGGTGGATGCCAGAACAAAGTCCCGCCTGAGCGATACAACGAAAAACCTCCCCTTGCGTCATTCATCTGCACCGAAGCTTCGTTCAACTTTGCAGCCCCACCAAATTCTGGCTATATTTGTCCAGAATACGAGGGACGAATCATGATCATTGTTCCGCTGGCCGAAGCAAAAAACAATTTATCCAAACTGGTTGATGACGCAGCCGCCGGGCAAGTCATCACTATCGCCAAGCATGGCCGACCACTTGCTCGTCTGGTTCCAGTGGAACGGCCACGCGGACAGCGAATTGGCGCGATGAAGGGCAAACTTGTCGTTACCGACGACTTCGATGCCGCCCTACCGGACGATCTGCTGGATGCCTTTGAAGGGCAGAAAGCATGAGGGTGTTACTCGATACCCATATTTTGCTCTGGGTACTCGCCGATGATCAGAAGCTATCCGGTAAAGCCAGACAGCTCATCAATAATGCTGCTGAAATCTATGTCAGTGCCGCGACGTTCTGGGAAATGGCAATCAAGGTCGGCGTGGGAAAACTGAGCGTTGATCTGGAAGAGATTCGGCGATATTGCGTCGAAAGTGGGTTCATTGAGTTGCCTGTTTCATCAGAACACGCGATTGCGGTGAAGGATCTGGAATCTCACCACCGAGACCCGTTCGACCGCCTTATTGTGGCAACCGCCATGACTGAGCCCATGAAGCTTCTCACTGCAGATCCCATCGTTGCCAAATACACTTCATTGGCCATTTTGATCTAGCCCTCGCGACAATCGCGTTGAAGCTTTGCTAGCGCAATAAAAAACGGCACCTTCGGGTGCCGTTTTTGCGTTTATGCCATCACAGTTTTTTCAGCATCGGCACACAGGCCAGTTGAAGACCTGAAGGCGATTGATAAACCGCACTCCCCTCCCCGACGTAACCGCAGCGCCTGTAGAAATCAGCGGCATTCAAGGTCGCATCCAGACAAACCTCTGCCAGCCCCAGACTCCGTGCCAGCGCTTCAAGAAAGTGCAGCACTCGCTTGCCCAGACCGCGCTGCATGAAATCCGGATGGATGAAGATGGCGCCGATTTCGCGATGCTCCAGATCGAGCATGCCGGTTGCCACAGGCTCACCCTCAACGTAACCCAGATAGAATTGCTTTTGCATGAGCGTGTCGTAACCGTCTGCCGCCGAGCCTTTTGTCCAGTCGAGCATCTGCTGCTCGCTGTAGGCACCGATGCATTGATGCCAGATCGCCAGTCGCCGAATCTCGAACGCTATCCCGGCATCGTCCGGGGTGGCTCTTTTGATTTCGAACATTTCTCTCTCCTTGAGCCATGTGCGGACGGGCAATGAAAAAGCCCCGTCCATTTCTGGCGGGGCTTTGGGTAACACGTCATTGACCAGACATGCATGACCTTATGGCCCGCCGGAAGCGGTCATAGAGGAGCACATCATGGTCATTCGATGTTGGGCATTCATGGCTGGATAGTGCTGCGGATTGTTCGGTCACGTCAATTGCAAGGTTCCTCCCTATTCAGTCGAATGCTCCCACCACACTGGTCGATTCGTCCTACAGGCGTTTTTACGATCGGTGACTACCGTTGAAAAGGGGGCGAAAAGGATGGCCTGGAGGCCTTGACCAATTCGATCATCGGGACAAAACTATACGTAGGTAACGTACAGAACATGGATGCTCTTTTTATCGAATTACCCGCGTTCCAGAAGCACCGGGACGATTACCTGGATGATGATTTGTTCCGCAGCTTTCAATTGGAGCTGCTGAAAAATCCCGAAGCTGGCGATCTCATCGAAGGAACGGGTGGGCTGCGTAAAATTCGCTTCTGCGACCAACGACGCGGTAAAGGCAAGCGCAGCGGATTACGAGTGATTCATTACTGGTGGTCTGGTTTCGACCAATTCTGGCTGTTCACCGTGTACAGCAAAAACGAGCAAGACGATCTGTTGCCTTCCCAGAAAAGAGTCTTCAAACAGGCTCTGGATACAGAAATCAACACGAGAACCCAAATATGAAACGTGACATTTTTTCCGAACTGATGGAGGGCCTTGAGGCTTTGGCCGACGAGCGCCAGGGCAAGGTCACCCTTCGCACCCACAAAGTCCAGTTACCAAAACTATTGCCGATCACTGCCGAGGAAGTTGTTGCGATCCGCCAGCAACTCAACCTCTCCCGGTCAGTTTTCGCCATGTACCTGCGAACCAACCCTCGAACCCTCGAAAACTGGGAACAAGGTCGAGCAACGCCAAATGCCCAAGCGACGACACTCATTCGACTGGTCGAGCGTTTTCCACAAACGATCGACCACCTTGCGGCTCTGACCTGACTTCCGGGATCTAACGAAATTGTAATCCCCCAATCACCTCCGCGTTATCCGCAGCCTGCAACGATGTCACCCGGCGACTCTCCCGACGGGCCCTTGCCCGTCGAACAATAAAACTCACGCCGACACACGTTCCCGTTCTGCCGAACCCAAGGAGTGATTGATGGTTAACAACAAAAAAATGTCGATGGCCGCTTTAGCAGTGGTTGTCGGCTCCGGGCCGTCCATGGTGTTTGCAGAAGAAAAACCCGAAGGGTTTATCGAAGGCAGCAGCCTGACGGTGCTCAACCGCAACTTCTATTTCAATCGTGATCACCGCAACGGCCAGTCCAGCCCTACCGGCAATGGTTATTCCGAGGCCTGGGCCCATGCGGTCATCAGCAAGTTCGAATCCGGTTTCACCCAGGGCACTGTTGGGGTTGGTGTCGATGCGTTTGCCATGATCGGTCTGAAACTCGATACCGGTGACGGTCGCAACGGTGGCCGCAGTTCGTTCGATGTGTTGCCGGTCGACAGCGAAGGCAAAGCACGGGACGAATACACCAAGGTCGGGGGCGCCGCCAAAGTACGGGCCTTCGATACGGTGGTGAAAATCGGCGATGTGTTCCCGGCCAACCCAGTGGTTGCAGCAGGTGATTCGCGACTGCTGCCGGAAAGCTTTCGCGGCGTGACGGCGACCAACACCAGCATCGAAGGCCTGTCGATCCAGGGCGGCCGGCTGCATGCGATGAGCCAACCGGTGTCCAGCGACATGCGCGAAAACTTCGCAACCTTCTATGCCGGACCGGTCAACTCGCCCTGGATCGCTTACGGCGGCGGTGATTATGCGCTGAACAAAAACCTCAGTTTCAGCCTGTACTCCAGCCGCCTGAAAGATGCCTGGAACCAGTACTACGCTGGCACCGCCTGGACGTATCCGCTGTCGGATGACCTGTCGCTGTTCGGCGGTCTGAACTATTACAAGGCAGTCGACGAAGGCAAACAATTGCTCGGCAAGTTCGACAACAACATCTGGAGCGGCCGTGTCGGTGTGAAGCTTGGCGCCCACTCTGTCGCCCTCTCCCACCAGCGCAACAACGGCAACGACGACTTCGATTACCTGCGTCAGTCCGACTCGATCTTCCTCGACAACTCCATCCAGTACAGCGACTTCAACTCGCCGAAAGAGCGTTCGTGGATGGTGCGCTACGACCTCGACATGACCACTTACGGCTTGCCGGGCCTGTCGTTCATGACCCGTTATGCCCGCGGCACCGACGCCGACTACTCCAACGCCAACGCCGTGTACATGCGCCGCGATGCCGACGGCAATCCGCTGACCGACCAGAAGCGCTGGGAGCGTGACATCGAAGTCAAATACGTGGTGCAGAGCGGTTCGATGAAAGACCTGTCGCTGCGTTTGCGCCAGGCCACCACCCGTGCCACGGCATTCGAGTCCGATCTGGATGAAGTACGCGTGATTGTCGAATACCCGCTGGCGATTCTCTGAGTTTTCACGAGCAATACACATTCACCTTTAGAAGCTCCTTGCTCCTTTGGTAAGAGGTGAATCCTTTGGCGTCCTTCGGGGCGCCTTTTTTATGCCTGAAAAAAAGCCCGACTCACTGAACATGAACCGGGCGTTTGAGCCGCTATCGGCGCTATCCACCCTGCTGACGGCAGGTGCCCATCACGCTATAGGTGAGCGTATTGAGTTGCCCTTTGGAGTCCTCATAAGTCATCGCTGCCGGCACAACCGCGCATTCATTCTTCGGCCGGACAACGCTGACCACTTTCTTCACATCCAGCTTCATACCGTACTCGTATTCCTTGACCACCGGCGCCGCTTTGCCCTGGGCGGCCGCGTACTGCTCCATGGCTTGGGCATTGGCGCTGAGCGCCCGGTCAAACGTCCGGTCTCCGCCCCCTTCGGCCAACGCATTCAAAGACATTGCCATGACACCGGTGAACGCCATCAACTTGAGAAAGTTCATATCCATTTCCTTCAAAAAACGACTCATAAAAAAGCCCACCATCGATGCGCGATGACGGGCTCATTCATTGGTGACACGCTTACAGGTCTTGGGTCTTTTCGTCCTTTTTATCATTCACGACGACAGGATCCCGAGCCTTCTCCTTGGCCACAAACAGCTCCACGGAGCGGTCGTTGGCAGTCATCATTCGGTCGAAGGTGCGGTCACCGCCACCTTCGGCCATGGCCAGGGAAGACATCACCAACGCCACCAAAAAAGCACCGATCTGTACAGATTTCATGTTTGATTCCTCGTTTAAGTAACTGACGGGATCAAGGTAACAATCCGAACCTTTCGTGACGGTGGCGCCGAAATTACATATCCGTTATGTAGAAAGGCCCGCAATCGCGGGCCTGTTTTTGAACCATGAAGCGACTAAGCAGCAGCCGGTGATTCCTCGTCCCGACGATGGGCAATCTGATACAGCGCCGGCAAGATCAACAACGTGAGGATGGTCGAGGACAGAATCCCGCCAATCACCACCGTCGCCAGCGGTCGCTGAACCTCGGCCCCGGTGCCGGTCGCCAGGGCCATCGGAATGAAGCCCAGGGACGCGACCAACGCCGTCATCAATACCGGGCGCAATCGCGTCAATGCGCCTTCGTGAATCGCTTCGGAAAGCGAACGCCCCTCCTCCCGCAAGTTACGGATAAAGGCGATCATCACCAGCCCGTTGAGTACCGCCACACCGGACAACGCGATAAAACCAACACCCGCCGAGATCGACAACGGGATGTCCCGCAACCACAACGCCATGACCCCGCCAGTCAGCGCAAACGGAATCCCGGTAAACACCAGCAAGCCGTCCTTGAGGTTGTTGAACATCATGAACAGCAACCCGAACACCAGCAGCAACGCCACCGGCACCACGATCTGCAAGCGTTTGGCCGCCGATTGCAGTTGCTCGAACTGACCGCCCCAGGTGGTCCAGTAACCCGCCGGCACCTGCACATCGCGCTCGATCACTTCGCCCGCCTCAGCGACGAAAGAGCCGATGTCACGCCCGCGCACGTTGGCGCTGACGATCACCAGGCGCTTGCCGTTCTCGCGACTGACCTGATTCGGCCCCAGCACCAGATCGAGACTGGCAACATCTTTCAGCGCAATGAAACCGATCTGACTGGCCGCCTCACCGCCAGCCGCCGGCACCGGAATCAGCAGCGCCGACAACCCGTCGACGTCCTTGCGCATGGCGTCGGACAAGCGCACCACCATGTCGAATCGACGATCACCTTCATACATTGTCCCGGCCTTCTGCCCGCCGACGGCCACGGCAATGGTGTCCTGCACATCGCCGACGTTGAGCCCGTAACGCGCAGCCTTATCGCGATCGATGTTGATGGTCAGCACCGGCAGACCGGTGGTTTGCTCGACCTTGACCTCGGATGCGCCATTGACCTTCTGCATCGCGGCGGCAATCTTCGCCGCCGTGGCATTGAGCACGTCCATGTCATCGCCGAACACCTTGACCGCCACGTCGCTGCGCACGCCGGAGATCAGTTCGTTAAAGCGCAACTGGATCGGCTGCGACAGTTCATAGTTGCTGCCCGGCAGCGTTGCGGCGGCCTGTTGCAGTTCGGCCATCAGGGTTTCCCGGGACTTGCCCGGGTCCGGCCACTGTTCTTTCGGTTTGAGCATCACGTAGCTGTCGGAAATGTTCGGCGGCATCGGGTCAGAGGCGATTTCGGCAGTGCCGGTGCGGGCGAACACGCGTTCAACCTCGGGCACTTTATTGAGGATCAACGTTTCCAGTCGCTGCTGCATATCCACCGATTGCGTCAGGCTGGTGCCCGGCACGCGCAACGCCTGCAAGGCAAAATCGCCTTCACTGAGACTCGGCACAAACTCGCTGCCCATGCGGCTGGTGACCACGCCACTGAGCACGATCACTCCCAACGCCGCACCGACCGCCATCGCCCGATGGGACATGACCCAGGCCAGCGCCGGTGCATAGACGCGACGCGCACCGCGCATCACCACGCCCTCTTCTTCCTTGACCTTGCCGGTCACGAACAGCGCAATCGCCGCTGGCACAAAGGTCACGGACAAGAGCATCGCACCGAGCAACGCAATCACCACGGTAAACGCCATCGGGTGGAACATTTTCCCTTCGACGCCGCTCAGGGCGAAGATCGGCAGGTACACGACCATGATGATCAACTGGCCGAAAATCAGCGGTCGCCGCGCCTCTTTCGCCGCCGCAAACACTTCATGGAAACGCTCGGATCGCGTCAGCAGACGCCCGTGATGCTGCTGCGCATGGGCCAGTCGTCGCAGCGTATTTTCGACGATCACCACCGCACCATCGACGATGATGCCGAAGTCGAGCGCGCCGAGGCTCATCAGGTTGGCGCTGACCTTGTTGCTGAACATGCCGGTGAAGGTGAACAGCATCGACAGCGGAATCACCATTGCCGTGATCAGCGCAGCGCGGATGTTGCCGAGGAACAGAAACAGAATCGCGATGACCAGAATCGCGCCTTCGACGAGGTTTTTCTTCACCGTGGCGATGGCCTTGTCGACCAGATGCGTGCGGTCATACACCGGCACCGCAATCACGCCGTCGGGCAAGGATTTGTTGATCTGATCGAGCTTGGCGGCGACTGCCTGGGAGACCGTGCGACTGTTTTCGCCGATCAGCATGAACACCGTACCCAGCACCACTTCGCGGCCATTTTCCGTGGCGGCGCCGCTACGCAGTTCGCGGCCGATGTCCACGGTGGCGACGTTCTTGATCCGGATCGGCGTGCCGTCGACATTGGCCATGACGATGTTGGCGATGTCCTCGGTGCTCGACACTTGTCCCGGTGCGCGAATCAGCAATTGCTCGCCGCTGCGCTCGATGTACCCGGCGCCGACGTTGGCGTTGTTGCGCTCCAGCGCAGTGACCAGATCGGTGAGGGTCAGTTTGTAGGCCGCGAGTTTTTTCGGATCGGGGGCAATCTGGTACTCCTTGGCAAAGCCGCCGATGGTGTTGATCTCGGCCACGCCGGGGACGTTGCGCAATTGCGGCTTGATGATCCAGTCCTGAATCACCCGCAGATCGGTCGGCGTGTAGGACGTACCGTCGTCCTTCAGCGCGCCTTCCTTCGTCTCGACCGTCCACAGAAAGATCTCGCCAAGCCCGGTGGAGATCGGCCCCATCACCGCCTCCACGCCCTCGGGTAATTGCTCCTTGGCGGACTGCAACCGCTCGTTGACCAACTGCCGGGCAAAGAACAGATCAGTGCCGTCCTTGAAGATCACCGTGACCTGGGACAACCCCGAACGCGACAGCGAACGGGTCTGTTCCAGCGCCGGCAGGCCGGCCATCGCGGTTTCAATCGGGAACGTAATGCGCTGTTCGGTTTCCAGCGGCGAGAACCCGGCCGCGCCGGTGTTGATCTGCACCTGGACGTTGGTGATATCGGGCACGGCGTCGATCGGCAGCTTTTGGTAACTGGCGATGCCGAGGCCGGCCATGAGCAGAACGGCGAGCAGCACGATGATGCGCTGCTCGATGGCAAACTGGATCAGGCGTTCGAACATGGGAGTCTTCCGCAATTAGTGACTGTGCTCGGCCGAGGCTTTGCCCAGCTCCGATTTGAGGACGAAGCTGCCGGCGCTGGCGACTTGCACGCCCGGTTCCAGCCCGGCGGTGACTTCCACCTGCCCTGCTGCGCGACTGCCCAGCTCCACCGCTTGCGCCTTGAAGCCGTCGTCGGTGCGCACGAATACCGTGGGTTTGTCCTCGACGGTCTGGATCGCGGTTTCCGGTACAGCGACTTTGGCCTGGCGGCTGTCGGTGGCGACCAGCGCGGTGACAAACAGGCCCGGGCGCCATGAGCCTTGCGGGTTTTCCAGGGTGACGCGCACGGTCGCGGTACGGGTCTGTTCGCCGAGCAGGCTGCCGACGTAGGCCACGGTGCCGGTCACTTCAGCGTTCAATTCCGCCGCGCTGACCGTGACGGGTTTGCCCACTTGCACCTTGTTCAAGTCCTTCGGTGAAACGCCGAAGGTGACCCACACCCGCGACAAATCCGAGAGCGTGAACGCCGCCGTAGTTTCATCGACCACCTCCCCCGGCGTCAGGTGTTTTTCCACCACCACACCGTCGAACGGTGCCCGCAGTTCATAGCGATTACCGCCAGTGGCAACCACACTGCCGCTTAGCACGCTGATCTTTTGCCGGGCGTTGTTCAGGGCGATTTCGGCTTCTTCCAGAGCCTGACGTGCCTGGAGGAAATCCTGCTCGGCGGAGATCTTGTCCTGCCACAGTTTCTTCTCGCGTTCGAAAGTCGTGCGCGCCAAGGCCAAACGGCGTTGCGCGGCCGCCTGCTCGCTGCGCTGATCGGAAATCTGCTGACTGGCGATCACAGCCAGCAATTGGCCTTTCTTCACCGACTGCCCGAGATTGACCGACACCGACTCGACCACCCCCGGTACGCGCGGCACCACATGCGCGGTGCGGTCCTCGTCGAAGCGCACTTCACCGGGGAACGGCAGGCCGAGACTGATGCGCTGCGCTCGCGCTTCGGCCAGTTGAATCCCCGCCGCCGTGATCTGTTCGGCCGTCAATTCGATGTGCCCTTCTTCGCCATGTTCGCCTTCAGCGGCAGCGCCTTCTTCGGCGTGATCCGCATGCTCGGAGGCCTCATCGGCATGCGCGTCGATGCCTGAGTTGCCCGCCCACATCGAGCCGATACCAATGCCCAACGCCAAGGTCGCCGCAGCGACCACGATCAGTTTTTTATCCATGGAAACTCCTCTGCGCCGTGCCATCGCGCAGTGATCAGAAAATTGAAATTCAAGGGCTGACGCTGAGGTCGCCGAAAATGCGTTCGATGCGGACCCGGGCGTCGGTCGCCTCGCTCACCGCCTGGATGTATTGGGTGCGAGCGCTGATCAGCGTGCGCTGGGCGTCGAGCACGTCGAGGAAGCCGAACTTGCCCATTTCGAAACCGCGAGTGGCGCTGTCCACCGCACTTTGCGCGGCGGGCAGGATGGTCTGGTTGAACGCCTTGATTTCGCCATTGGCGGTCTGCCATTGCGCAAGCGTGGTCTGGATCTCGGTGCGCAAGCGAAGCTCGGTGGCGTTGCGCAGGTCCCGCGCCTGATCGGTACGCCGCGCCGCCGCGAGCACGTTGCCCTGATTGCGGTTGAACAGCGGGATTGGCATCGACAGCCCGACTACGTTGACCCGCTCGCGCTCGGTTTCGCTGTATTGGCTGCCGATGCTGACGGTGAGATCGGGTATCCGCTGGGATTTTTCCAGCCCCAGCGACGCTTCGCGCTGGTCGATCTGCAACCTGGCCAGGCGCAGCTCCGCCGTTTCATTCAGACGCTCAAGCAAACGGGTAGGCGGCGGTACGCTGGGCAGGCTTTGAGTCGCGGTCTGCACCGTGGTCGACGTCGGCAACGGTGCGCCCATGACCTGTGCCAATTGCTGGTACGCATTGGCCTGATCGCGCTCCGCGCGGCTCAGCTCCAGGCGCACTTCCGAGAGCTGCACCTGGGCGCGAGTGCCTTCCACCGGCGACGACTTGCCCGCCTCGATCCTCCCCTGCGCCACACGCAAACCGTGCTCGGCGAGTTGCAGCGACTGCTGGGCCAGTTGCAAACGTTGCTGCGCAGTTTGCGCGCCGTTGAACGCTTGAATGACATCGGCGCGTAACGCGTTGCGCTTGCGCTCCAGTTCGATGCCGGCGGCATCCTGCGCACGGCTCGCCACATCAATCCGCGCGCCACGCTTGCCGCCCAGCTCGATCGGCTGGCTGAGCATCACCGTGGTGGTGCGCGACTGGCGCCGGGTGTCTTCGGCCTCCCACGAAACCTCGGGGTTGGGAATCAGCCCGGCCTGCTTGCGGTCACCTTCGGCAATGCCGATTTCCCACTGTGCAGCGGCCAGATCCGGGTTGCCGGCGAAGGCGGTTTGCAGGGCCTGATCCAGGGTCAGGGTCGAAGCACTGGCAAGGCTTGTACAGGCCAACAACAAGAGGCCGCTGGCGGTTTTTTTCAGGCGTGATCGCGCCGTCAGTTCTATTAAACCGGGCAATGGAAGGCTTCCTTTAATCAAGAATCGTTGATTGCGCCACGGTAGGGTTTTGAACTTATCGACAAGGTGACGTGAACATTACAAATCCGTTATCCACGGTTTATCGAAGTTGTTTTGCTCTAGGATTCGAAGTTCGAATGGCTTTGTTGCAATACATGGAAACAAATGCACGTTAGTTATCCGCCGAACAGCACTTGCCGAAATCGAAGTCATGAGAAATTCGCTTTTCTGCTGCGACAGGCTGTCGCGGATGGCCGACTTAAAGGCCTCAGGCGTTGACTCTGTAGCCACTACAGCCTTTACCGTGCACGCCATTCAGTTATTGAAACCGTCCGGAAGCCCCTACAAAAACAACAACTTTCCCGGCCACCTTAATTAATTATCCATTGAATAAAAGTGGTGATAAATCATGCGAATCCTTGTCGTCGAGGACGAGCTTAAAGCTGCCGAATACTTGCATCAGGGTCTGACCGAAAGTGGCTATATCGTTGACCACGCTGTTAACGGCGCTGATGGTTTGCACCTGGCACAACAACAGGTTTATGACCTGATCATTCTGGATGTGAACCTGCCGGAACTCGACGGCTGGGGCGTGCTGGAACAGTTACGCCGCACCCACTCCACCCGGGTGATGATGCTTACCGCGCGCGGGCGGCTGGCGGACAAGATCCGGGGGCTGGATCTGGGCGCCGACGACTATCTGGTCAAGCCGTTCGAGTTTCCGGAACTACTGGCCCGGGTGCGTACCCTGATGCGCCGCAGCGAAAACATCCCGGTGCCGCAGGTACTCAAGGTCGCCGATCTGGAGCTCGATCCGGGCCGTCACCGGGCGTTTCGTGGCCAGCAGCGCATCGACCTGACCACCAAGGAATTTGCCCTGCTGCATCTGCTGATGCGCCAGTCCGGCGAAGTGCTGACCCGCACCCAGATCATCTCGCTGGTGTGGGACATGAATTTTGACTGCGACACCAACGTGGTCGAGGTCTCGATCCGCCGCTTGCGAGCGAAGATCGACGACCCGTTCGACAGCAAACTGATCCATACCCTGCGCGGTGTCGGCTATGTGCTGGAGGCACGGGAATGAAGCCGGTCAGCCTGTCGCTGCGGCTGGGTCTGACAGTCAGTACTCTCGGTGCGCTGCTGGTGGTGTTCCTGGCGATCCTCGCGTATTTCGCCCTGACCCATGAACTGAATGCGTTGTCTCGGGACAGCCTGGAAAAAAAGATGGCGCAAGTGGAACACAGCCTCTCGCTGTACATCGATACCAATGAAGTCAGTGGCAAGCCGCACATTCTGCTCGATCAGGTCATGGGGCATGACAACCTGACGCTGACGATTTATGACCGAGGCAATTTGCGCTCGCCGCTGCTCAAGTCAGGGTCAGGATTGACGGACCCACGGATTGAATTGAAAGCGGTGCGGGCGACGACCGATCAGTTGACCTACACCGACAGCGTCGATGCTGACGGCGCGAAGTTTCTCACCGCCTCGAAGCTGATTCGCCTGAAGGACGGCAGCAATGTGCCGGTGCTGTTGTCGATGGACAATGCCCACGACCAGGCCTTGCTCAGCGCCTACCTGCGCTCGACGCTGATTGCCTTGCCGTTGCTGCTGGTGTTCATCGGCCTGACCGCCTGGGGCGCGGTGCAGCGCGGACTGGCGCCGCTGCGCGAGTTTCGCAAAGTGGCGGCCCGGGTGACCACCCAGGACCTCGACCATCGGCTGTCAGTAGTGAACATGCCTCAGGAGCTCAGCGAACTGGCGCAAGGCATCAACGTGATGCTCGATCGCCTGGACAGCGGCGTGCAGCAGTTGTCGCAGTTCTCCGATGATCTGGCCCACGAACTGCGTACGCCGATCAACAACCTGATGGGCAAGGCTCAGGTCACGCTGTCGCGGGAACGCTCGGTCGAGGAATACACCGACGTCCTGGTGTCCTGCACCGAAGAACTGGAGCGCGTTGCACGGATTGTCTCGGACATGTTGTTTCTGGCCCAGGCCAGCCAGCCGATGGCGCACGCGTCGTTCGAGTCGATTGCACTGGAAGACGAGGCGCTCAGGGTGGCCGAGCTGTTTTCCCTGTCGGCGCAGGACAAACAGATCCAGCTGAAGGTGGTCGGCAGCGCGCAAGTCTCTGGCGACCGACTGATGATCCAGCGAGCGATATCGAACCTGCTGTCCAACGCCCTGCGCCACTGCCCCGCCGGCAAAACCGTTTCACTGTTCATCGAGCAGGCGCCGACACAGGTGGCACTGCGTGTGAGCAATCCCGGCGCAGGCATCGAAGCGCAGCACTTGCCGCATCTGTTCGACCGCTTTTACCGTGTCGACAGCAGCCGCACCCGCTCGCAGGGCAGCACCGGTCTCGGGCTGGCCATCGTACGCTCGATCATGAGCCTGCATTCGGGCACCGCGCACGTGCAAAGCCGCCCGGGGGCAATGACGGTATTCAGCCTGGTGTTCCCCGTGCTCGCGCAAAAGCATTAAACCCTCAAACAGATTTGTGCGGTGTTTTCTCAATCTCCATCGGAAAAATCACCGCACACATCCGCCATAAGTCTTCGCAAACCTTTCAGTGCGAATTTGCGTCGACCTAGCGATGAAACGTCTGACAAAGGCATGAAACAAAACGTTGTTGAGGGCTAATGCATCGTCGCTTCGCTCGCCTTCAACCACCCCGTCCACCCCCTCTAAAACAAGCCTTTACGTCGATCGTGACGTGTCTACTCACAATTTGTCAGTAGGTACTTCGGCGCTCCCAAAAACCGCGATTGGAAACCTCTGGTCATCTTTGACCTCATCGTCGCTGTGCTTCTAGATTCGGCTCTCGCTTGAAACCGTTCACTCAACAGACAACCAGGAAGCACACACCATGAGCGCCATTGGATGCATGAACACAAACCCGATCCATAAACCCGATATCGCCTGACGGCCAACTCAACATGACCTTTTCCCTGCAAGGCAGAGGCTATTACCCGACCGGTGATGGCCATCAACTCTACTGGGAACGCCATGGCATTGCGGGAGGCGAACCGGTGTTTTTCCTGCATGGCGGCCCCGGTGGGCGCTGCAGTCGTCATCATCTGGACTTCTTCGACCTGCGCCATTTCGACATCATCCTGTTTGACCAGCGCGGTTGCGGGCGCTCGACGCCCTACGGCGAACGGCGCGACAACAACACCGGTCTGTGCGTCGAAGACATCGACGCCCTGCGCCAGCACTTCGGCTTCGAAAAAATCAGTGTGCTGGGTGTTTCGTGGGGCAGCTGGCTGGCGATCCAGTACCAGCAGCGCTATCCGCAGCACCTGCTGAAAACCACACTGGTGTCGGTGTTCGTCCCATTCGCAGCCAATGTCCGGTCATACGATCAGGCACTCAATGACGGGTTGGCACAATCGCCTCAAGCGACGTCAGGCCATCGCGCCAGGGACATCTACCGGATACTCGTTGAAGGTTGCCCATTGCAACAGCGTGTCGCCGCCATTGAATGGTTGAATGGGGTTTTGCGCCGCACGGGGCAGACGGTCTGCCCCGGCACGCTGGAGCGTTTCGTCGATCAGGAAGCAGTACTCGCGATCCGTCTGGAGTTGCATTACCACCTGCAAGGCTATTTCTTCCAGCCAGGGGACCAGGATCTGATCCTCGACGACAACACCCTGCTGATCCAGGGCATCCGCGATACCTTCGGCATGGCCAGCGTGCGCTGGCTCAGGCAACGCATGAACCTTCACTGTCGTTTGCTGCACGCTGGGCACAACGCCTTTGAAGGCGCCATCCTCAAAGCCGTACGCCGGGCGGTGAAACGTGAAATCGAGGGCTGAAAAAAACGGCACCCGAAGGTGCCGTTCTGTTCCCCCAAAACGCTTACTTGCGTGCCGCCTCCCACGATTTGAGCAGTTCGTTGTAGCTCACGGTTTCGCCTTTCGGTTTCTCGTTGGCCAGTTTTGGTTTAGGTGCGCCAGGCTGATCGAACCAGTATTGCGCGTCGCGCTCGGGGTTCATTTTCGGGGCGCAGGTGGCCTGGGCCTTGGAGCGTTCCAGACGGGTCATGATCGCGTCCTGATCCTTGGCCAGACCGTCGAGCGCCTGTTGCGGGGTCTTGTCGCCGCTGGCAGCTTCGGCGATGTGGCTCCACCACAGTTGTGCCAGACGTGGATAGTCCGGCACGTTGGTGCCGGTCGGCGTCCATTGCACTCGGGCCGGGCTGCGGTAGAACTCGACCAGACCACCGAGTTTCGGTGCCAGGTCGGTCATGGCTTGCGAGTTGATGTCCGACTCGCGGATTGGCGTCAGGCCGACGATAGTTTTCTTCAGCGACACGGTTTTCGAGGTCACGAACTGCGCGTACAGCCAGGCTGCGAGTTTCTGCTTCTCAGGCGTGGACTTCATGAAGGTCCAGGAACCCACGTCCTGATAACCCAGCTTCATGCCCTCCTCCCAGTACGGTCCGCGCGGCGACGGCGCCATCCGCCATTTCGGTGTGCCATCGGCGTTGACCACCGGCAGGCCCGGTTTGGTCATGTCGGCAGTGAACGCGGTGTACCAGAAGATCTGCTGGGCGATGTTGCCCTGGGACGGTACGGGGCCGGACTCGGAGAAGGTCATGCCCGCCGCTTCCGGTGGCGCGTAAGCCTTGAGCCAGTCCACATACTTGGTCGTGGCGAACACCGCGGCCGGGCCGTTGGTGTCGCCGCCGCGGGTCACGCTGGAGCCCACCGGGTGGCAATCCTCGACGCGGATGCCCCACTCGTCCACCGGCAAGCCGTTGGGCAGGCCCTTGTCGCCGCCACCGGCCATGGAGAACCAGGCATCGGTGAAACGCCAGCCCAGCGACGGGTCTTTCTTGCCGTAGTCCATGTGCCCGTAGATGCGTTTGCCGTCGATTTCCTTGACGTCTTCGCTGAAGAATCTGGCGATATCTTCATAGGCGGACCAGTTCACCGGCACGCCCAGGTCATAACCGTACTTTTCCTTGAACTTCGCCTTCAGGTCGGCGCGTTCAAACCAGTCGGCGCGGAACCAGTAGAGGTTGGCAAACTGCTGATCGGGCAATTGATAGATCTTGCCGTCAGGTGCGGTGGTGAAGGAAATGCCGATGAAGTCCTTGATGTCGAGGGTCGGCGAGGTGAAGTTCTTGCCTTCGTTGGCCATCAAGTCGGTGATCGACTCGGTCTTGCCGTAGCGAAAGTGCGTACCGATCAGGTCCGAGTCGTTGACCCAGCCGTCGTAGATGTTCTTGTCCGACTGCATCACGGTCTGCATTTTCTCCACGACGTCGCCTTCTTGCAGCAAGTCGTGGGTCAGCTTGATCCCGGTGATTTCGGTGAAGGCCTTGGCCAGCACCTTCGATTCATATTCGTGGGTGGTCAGGGTTTCGGAAACGACCTTGATTTCCATCCCGCGAAACGGCTCGGCGGCCTTGATGAACCACTTCAGTTCTTCGAGCTGCTGATCGGCCGTCAGGGTCGACGGCTTGAACTCGCTGCCGATCCATTTTTTTGCCGCGTCTTCGTACGCATCGGCCCAGGCGGTTGCGCTCAAACCGCTGAGTGCCAGCATGGCTGCCAATGAAATGCTATGTCGCAGCTTATTGTTTTTGTCGAACATAGAGACCTCCTGTTTAAGTTCTGGAGCACGATTGCCGAGCGATTCGACTAGCCCCAACGCATCACAGCCAACAGCCACACCAGGGACAACGCGGACGCTACCCAGATGCTCCAGTCGGTCACGCCGATTACCAGCAGGTGCAGGTAGGCGCTGCCGAGAAGACCGATGAACAAGCGATCGCCACGGGTGGTGGCAATCGGCAGAAACCCTCGCCGCAGGATGCTCGGCGAGCGCAGTTCCCAGGTGGTCATGCCCACCAGGATCAAGCCAATCACGATGAAAAATGCCGCCGTCGGGACGGTCCAGCTCATCCATTCCATCATCAGCTCCTCAGACCCGGCCCAGGGCAAAGCCCTTGGCCACGTGGTTGCGAACAAACCAGATCACCAGCATGCCCGGCAGGATGGTCAACACCCCCGCCGCCGCCAGCACGCCCCAGTCGATGCCGGACGCCGACACCGTGCGCGTCATGACCGCCGCGATCGGCTTGGCGTTCACCGAGGTCAGCGTGCGCGCCAGCAGCAGTTCGACCCAGGAAAACATGAAGCAGAAAAACGCTGTCACACCGATCCCGGAGCCAATCAGCGGGATGAAGATCTTCACGAAGAACTTGGGAAAGCTATAGCCGTCGATGTAGGCGGTTTCATCGATTTCCTTGGGCACGCCGGACATGAACCCTTCGAGAATCCACACCGCCAACGGCACGTTGAACAGGCAGTGCGCCAGTGCCACCGCGATGTGGGTGTCGAACAGACCAATCGACGAGTACAGCTGGAAGAACGGCAGCAGAAACACCGCCGGCGGCGCCATGCGGTTGGTCAGCAGCCAGAAGAACAGGTGCTTGTCGCCGAGAAAGCGATACCGGGAAAACGCATAAGCCGCCGGCAACGCCACACTCAGGGAAATCACCGTGTTCAGGCTCACGTAGTACAGCGAGTTGAGATAACCGGTGTACCAGCTCGGATCGGTGAAGATCACCTTGTAGTTGTGGAAGGTGAAATCCTGGGGAAACAGCGTCAGGCCGCCGAGGATTTCGGTGTTGCTCTTGAACGACATGTTCAGCAGCCAGTAGATCGGCACCAGCAGGAACAGGATGTAGAGCAGCAACGGGATCACTTTTCTCTTGCTCATGGCCGGGCCTCAGCGGTTGGCGTCGCTATGGGTCATGGCGGTATAGAACAGCCAGGACACCAGCAGGATGATCAGGAAGTACACCAGCGAAAAGGCTGCCGCTGGCCCCAGGTCGAATTGGCCCACGGCCATCTGGGTCAACGTCTGACTCAAGAAGGTCGTGGCATTGCCCGGCCCGCCGCCGGTGAGCACGAACGGCTCGGTGTAGATCATGAAACTGTCCATGAAGCGCAGCATCACTGCGATCAGCAGCACGCTTTTCAGCTTGGGCAACTGGATGTGCCGGAACACCGCCCAGACCGAAGCCCGGTCGATCCGCGCCGCCTGGTAATACACATCGGGAATCGCCCGCAGCCCGGAGAAACACAGCAGCGCCACCAGCGAGGTCCAGTGCCACACGTCCATCACCAACACCGTGACCCAGGCGTCCATGGTGTTGGCCGCGTAGTTGTAGCTGATACCCATGGCGTTGAGGCTCGAACCCAACAGGCCGATGTCCGCACGACCGAAGATCTGCCAGATGGTGCCGACCACGTTCCATGGAATCAGCAACGGAATCGCCAGCACGATCAGCACCACCGACGACCAGCGACCCTTGGTCGGCATCGTCAGGGCGATGGCGATCCCGAGGGGGATTTCGATCAGCAGCACGCACGCCGAATAGATGAACTGGCGCAGCAACGAGTCGTGCAGACGCGGATCGAGCAGCACTTGCTTGTACCAGTCAGCGCCGACGAAGTAGCGGCTGGACTGGTCGAAAATGTCCTGCACCGAGTAATTGACCACGGTCATCATCGGGATCACCGCACTGAATGCCACCAGCAGGAACACCGGTAACACCAGCCACCAGGCCTTGTTGTTCTGCACCTTGTTCATGGCTGCACCTCTTCGCTGGCTTCGAGCAGGAACTCATCGGCATAGACCATCAGCCACTGCGCCGGGAAACTGATGTACGCCGTGCCCTGCGGCACCGGTTTGTCTTCGGCCAGGCGCACTTTCAGCGGTGCACCGTCCAGATCCAGGGTCATGATCTTGTAGGTACCGAGGTCTTCGACGTGTACGACCCGCGCCTGCATCGCGTCATCAAACGGTTCGTCCCACACATGAATGAACTCGGGGCGGATGCCGACCTTCAGGTTTTTCCACTGGCCATGTTCGATATGCCGTTGCAGCGCGTCGGACAGCGGCAGATGGGTCGAATTGAAACCGACCCCGCCCGGTTGCGGCTGCACTTCGATCAGGTTCATCCCGGGGCTGCCGATGAAGTAGCCGACAAAGGTGTGGCTCGGCCGCTCGAACAATTCCCGGGGTGTGCCGAACTGGACAATCTGGCCGCCGTACATCACCGCGATCTTGTCGGCGAAGGTCGAGGCCTCCAGTTGGTCGTGGGTGACGTAGACCATGGTGATGTTGAATTGCTCGTGGATCTGCTTGAGCTTGCGCCGCAGTTTCCATTTCAGGTGCGGGTCGATCACTGTCAGCGGCTCGTCGAAGAGGATCGCCGAGACGTCGTCGCGCACCAGACCACGGCCCATGGAGACTTTCTGTTTTTCGTCAGCGGTCAGGTTGCGTGCCTTTTTGCTCAACAGGTTTTGCAGGTCGAGGACTTCGGCGATTTCCTGCACCTTGCTGTGGACTTTCGCCTCGGCCATGCCCTGATTGCGCAGCGGGAAGGCCAGGTTGTCGAACACCGTCATGGTGTCGTAGACCACCGGAAACTGGAAAACCTGGGCGATGTTGCGTTTCTCCGGCGTCAGGTCGTTGACCGCTTTGCCGTCGAACAGCACATGGCCCTGAGACGGGCTGAGCAGGCCGGAAATGATGTTGAGCAACGTCGACTTGCCGCAACCCGACGGCCCGAGCAAGGCATAGGCACCGCCCTGCTCCCAGATGTGGTCCATCTCGCGGATCGCATAGTCCTCGGGCCCGGCGGGAGTACTGGTGTAACTGTGGGCGAGGTGTTGCAAACGGATTTCGGCCATCAGGCAACCCTCGCGACGCGCCGGCCCGGTGCCTGCACCAGACGGCCCTGCGCATCGAACACAAACAGTTTATGGGTCGGGATATAGATGCGGATCGGCGCATCGACGTCGTATTCGTGAACGCCCGGCAAATGCAGCACCAGCAGGAAATGCTCGTTGCGCACGTGCAGGAAGGTTTCCGAACCGCTGATCTCCGCCACCTCGACGGTCACCGCCAGTTCCAGGTCGTCGTCGTTGCTCGGCACCAGCGAGATATGACTCGGGCGCACGCCGAAACGGAACTCGCCCTCGCCCACCGGGCGCAGGTCTACGTTCAACGGAAAGTGTACGAAGTTGGCGAAACTCACTTCGTTGCCGGCGATGCGCCCCGGCATCAGGTTGATCGGCGGCTCGGAGAACAATTCAGCCGCGAGCACCGTTTGTGGCTGGTGATAGACCTCGGTCGACGGGCCGCTCTGGATCACCCGGCCTTCGTGAAGAATGGTGGTGGTGCCGCCCAGCGCCAGCGCTTCGTTGGGCTCGGTGGTGGCGTAGATGGCGATGGTGTGGCGCGCCTTGAACAGCTCGCGCATTTCCTGGCGCAGTTCTTCGCGCAGTTTGTAGTCGAGGTTGACCAGCGGTTCATCGAACAGGATCAACTCGGCATCCTTGACCAGCGCCCGGGCCATGGCCGTGCGCTGTTGCTGGCCACCGGAGAGTTCCAGCGGATAGCGCTTCAGGAACTTCTCGATGCGCAGCATCTTCGCGGTTTCCTGCACCTTGCTCTGGATCTGCTCATTGGAGATCCCGGCCTGGCGCAGCGGCGAGGCAATGTTCTCGAACACCGTCATGGTCGGGTAGTTGATGAACTGCTGATAGACCATCGACACGTTGCGCAGACGCACCGGGCGCTGGGTGACGTCGACGCCGTTCATCAGGATGCGACCGCTGTCGGGCTTGTCCAGACCGGCCATCAGGCGCATGAGGCTGGTCTTGCCGGACAGCGTGCGCCCGAGCAGGACGTTGAAGGATCCAGGTTCGAATTTCAGGCTCGCATCGTCGATCCAGGTCTGGCCCTCGACGGTGCGGCTGACGTGCTCCAGGGTGAGTGACATGGCTCGGCCTTTTTATTATTGGAGTCAAGCGACGTGTGCAGTAGAGCGACATTCGTGCCAGAAATCCCAAGCCGTTGATTCGCCGCGAAAATCGCCGAAAACGCGGGTAAACCACCTTCATTGCTGAACACATTTGAACAGTTCAACGATTGACAATGAACAATAGTGAACAACACTCTATCGATGCTTTTCGGGCCCCGAGGGGCCTCATAACAATAATAAAAACGCTGCTTTCAGAGGCTGACTGTCATGGCCGCACCTGTCCCGCCGCTTTCCCACGAGGCCATCGTTCAGGACTCCTGGTCCCGTTGCCGCGCCTTCGGTCTCAAGCATCAAAGTGTCCCGGCGTTCGATCAGTTGCCCTCCGCCGGCATCGCCCGGTTGCTCGACAGTCACCATTCGCTGGTGCAGACCACCCACCAGGAAGTGCTGCCGTACTACGAGAACATCCTGAGCAATTCCAACTGCCTGATCATGCTGGCCGACAATCAGGGCCAGGTCCTGACGTCCTGGGGCACCCAACGCTTTATCGAGCCGAACCTGGCGCGGGGGTTTCAGGCCGGCGCGAGCTGGATGGAACGCTCAAGCGGCACCAATGCGATCGGCACGGCGCTGGCCTGCGAGCAGGCGGTGCACATCGAGCACGACGAGCACTTCCTCAAGGCCAACCGTTTCATGACCGGCTCCGCCGCACCGATTTTCAACGCCGAGCGCAAGGTCATCGCCGTGCTCGATGTGTCCAGCGACAGCTATCTGCCACCCTCCCACACCCTCGGCATGGTCAAGATGATGAGCCAGACCGTGGAGAACCGGCTGATCCTCAACCTGTTCCATGGCCAGCACTTCCAACTGACCTTCAACACCGGGTTGAACAACCTCGACAGTCAATGGGCGGGGCTGCTGATTTTCGATGAGAGCGGCCAAGTGCTTTCGGCCAACCGCCGGGCCGACAATCTGTTGGGTGTGCGCTTGTCGCGGGTGAGTGTCGAGAGCCTGTTCAAGGTGTCGTTGCTGGAGTTGCTCAATCAGCCTGACGGCTTGCCGTTTTCCTTGCAGACGTCGGGCCGCAACCGGTTCCAGTGCCTGTTGAAACGGCCTAAACAGGCACCGATTCAGGCGCGGGTGTTCGCTGAAGCCAAAGCCACCGAACCGACAGTCGCCGCCCCCACGGCCATCAGCCTGAGTACCCTGCACTTCGGCGACAGCCGCGTGGAAAAAGCCGTGCGTCAGGCCGAACGCCTGCTGGAGAAAGATATTCCGCTGTTGATTCACGGTGAAACCGGGGTCGGCAAGGAAGTGTTCGTCAAAGCCCTGCACCAGGCCAGCTCTCGCAGCAAACAGGCATTCATCGCCGTGAACTGCGCGGCGATCCCCGCCGAACTGGTGGAGTCCGAGCTGTTTGGTTATGAGAAAGGCGCATTCACCGGGGCCAACCAGAAAGGCAGCATCGGGCTGATCCGCAAGGCCGACAAAGGCACCCTGTTCCTCGATGAAATCGGCGACATGCCCCTACCGACCCAAGCCCGGCTGCTGCGGGTGTTGCAGGAGCGTTGCGTGCAGCCGGTGGGCAGCAGCGAGTTGTTCCCGGTGGACATTCGGATCATCTCAGCGACCAACCGCTCGTTGCGCGAGCAGGTGCAGTTGGGGCGGTTTCGTGAGGATTTGTATTACCGCATCGGCGGTTTGACCCTGGAACTGCCACCGCTCAGAGAACGCAGCGACAAGCAGGCGCTGTTCAAGCGGTTGTGGGAGCAACATCGAGAACCAACGCAATGGGCGGGACTGAGCCGCGAAGTATTGGAATTGTTCGACCGTCACCCATGGCCGGGCAATCTGCGTCAGGTCAGCAGCGTGATGCAAGTCGCGCTGGCCATGGCCGAAGAGCAACCGGTAAGACCTGAGCATCTGCCGGATGATTTTTTTGTCGATCTGGAGATGGAGCCGCTGGATACGCCAGAGCCCTTGGGGATCGATCTGAATGACAGTGAGGCGTTGAGTCGGGAGTTGCAGGCGGCCGGGGGCAATATTTCCCATCTGGCGCGGCGATTGGGGGTCAGTCGCAATACGCTCTACAAGCGCTTGCGCCAGGCTGAGTGATCGTGGGCCGAAGGCACGTCAAATCGTCGCTCCCACATTAAATTTTCGTCATCTGCGGTTTCGTCCACGACACGAATCCCCTGTGGGAGCGAGCCTGCCCGCAATGACGCCAGTGCGGCCATTAAAAACCATCCAGCCCACCCATTGACCACACCGACCAGACTGTGACGAAATGTTTCAGTATTTCGCTGCATACCTTTGATCCAGACACCTCCCTCCTCCTGCCCCTCACAGGACACGCTCTTTGACCAACATCTGCACCACCGGCCTTGATACCGGCTTTGCCTCTCTCGATTACCTGCAAATCGGCATCCTCGGCATCATTCAAGGCATCACCGAGTTATTGCCCGTTTCCTCCACCGCCCACATGCGCATCGTCCCGGCCCTGCTTGGCTGGCCGGATCCCGGCTCGGCGTTTTCTGCCGCCATGCAGATGGCTGCACTGGCGGCGGTCATCAGTTACTTCTGGCGAGACGTGAGGCAAGTTGTCAGCGGCAGTGTCGAGGCTGTGCGACAGCGCGATTTCAACAATCAGTGGTTCATCCTGGCGGTGGCCATCGTACTGGCGACCATTCCCATCGGTATTGCAGGCCTGGCCTTGTCCTCGACGCTCAACGCCTGCAACTCGCCGTTGCGCGGTTTGATGGTGATCGGGATTTCCTGCGTGGTGATGGCGGTGTTGCTGGCCATCGCCGAGCTCACGTGTCGCCATCGCCGCACCGTTGGCGAAATGCGTTTGCGCGACGCGCTGATCGTGGGTATCGCTCAAATCGGAGCGCTGATTCCGGGCGTTTCGCGCTCAGGCTCAACGCTGACGGCAGCGTTGTTCCTCAATTTCAAACGTGAAGAAGCAGCACGCTTCTCCTTCCTGCTCGGGCTGCCGGCCATCGCGCTGGCGGGGTTGAAGGAGTTGTGGGTGCTGTTCCATGCGCAACTGCCGGCGCAAGCCTGGGCGCATCTGATTTTCGGTCTGGTGGTGGCCAGTATCTCGGCGTTCTTCGCGATCTGGGGCCTGATGCGCTTTCTGGAGAAATTCTCCACCTGGCCTTTCGTGATTTACCGCGCAGTGCTCGGGATTTTCCTGATCGTCGCCGTCAGCACCGGGCTCTTGAGCTAAGGCCCGCCGCAAAAAACAAAACCCGCCTGGTGCGGGTTTTGTTTTTTGTGCTGTCGTTCAACGCACGTTACCGGCAGGTCGGTTCAGCACTCGTGGCGGATACGGCACCCAGTGTACGCAACCCGACCAGCACCACTATCAGCATCGCCAGCCCGGCGAAAATGGCGACGCCGAAACCGGCCCGAGCGCCATAGGCATCAATGATCAGACCCGAGAGCAAGCCACCCAGGGCGACGCCGATGCTGATGCCAGTGGTCATCCATGTCAGCCCTTCGGTGATCCTCGACGGCGGGATGATGATCGTCCCCAGCTTCATGACCACGACCATCGTTGGCGCAAACGATATGCCGGCGATAAACAGCATCGCCGAGAGGACATAAACGTCAGGTGAGAACAGCGGCAATACGCCTGTGATGGCCGTGACCAATATCCCGATAAAGAACTGCTTTTCTATCGGCAGGGAAACCCTCAAGGCACCGAACGTCAGGCCCGCCACCAGTGAACCGAACGCATAGGCGGCGAGGATGAAGGTCGCAGAGGCAGGCCAGCCTTGCGCATTGGCGAAGGCGACAACGGCGACATCGATCGAGCCTCCGATTGCGCCCATCGCCAACAGCGCCAGCACGATGGTGGGAACGCCGGGAATCAGCAGGGTTGAGCCCGTATGCCGCGTATGGCCCACAACAACCTTGGGTTCGGTCTGACGCTGCAGGAGAAACGCCGTCACCCCGACGGCCAGCAGCCCGACCGCGACAAGCGGCCCGGCTTCGGCAAAGAAGCTCACGCTCAAACCGATCGCCAAGGGTGGGCCGACGATGTAAGCGAGTTCGGTCAGCACCGTATCCAGAGAGAACGCCGTGTGCAGCTGCGGCTTGCCCCGGAACAATTGCGTCCAGCGTGCCCTGATCATCGACGGCATGCTCGGCATGGTGCCCGCCAATGCAGCCAGAATAAAAAACAATGCCGCCGGCGCCCTCATATGGACGGCGAAGATCAGCGCCAGCAACATGCCGATGCTGAACGTCGTCACGACAGGCAGCACACGGCTTTGGCCACGCTGATCGACGAGTTTCGAGATGTACGGGCCGATCAGTGCGTTGGCGAGGGTAAACGTACCGGCGACTGCACCGGCCAGCCAGTAGACACCGGTTTGCTCCACCAGCATGGTAATGATGCCAATGCCGATCATCGCCTGTGGCAATCGCGCAATAGAGCTCGCGAGCACCAACCCCGTTGCACCGGGGGTTGTCAGGAGTTCGCGATAGTGGTTTGCCATGATGTCTCCATTCCATAAACGTCGCCGACCAGCATCCCGCTGCAAGGGCTGCAGCCCATGTTGGCCGCGTCAGACATCAAGACCTACGCGCAGAGCAAAAGCAACCACCGCCTGAACAGCAGAAAAACAAAAACCCGCACAAGGCGGGTTTTGTTTGTAGCAATCACAACAATCAGTCAGCCAGACGCCAGGTCGTGCCGCCCTTGCCGTCTTCCAGCACCACGCCCATGGCGGTGAGCTGGTCGCGGATGCGGTCGGATTCGGCCCAGTCTTTACCAGCACGTGCCGCCAGACGTGCAGCGATCAGCGCGTCGACTTCAGCCGCATCCACGCGCCCTTCGGCGCCAGCCTGCAGGAAGTCATCGGCTTCGAGCTGCAACACACCCAGCACGCTGGCCAGTTCTTTCAGGCGCGCCGCCAGACCGGCCGCCGCATCGAGATCGCTCTCGCGCAGACGGTTGATCTCACGCACCATCTCGAACAGTACCGCGCAGGCTTCCGGCGTGCCGAAGTCGTCGTTCATCACCGTGGTGAAACGCTCGACGAACGCTTCGCCGCCAGCCGGAGCAACGTTCGGCAGGCCTTTCAACGCGTGGTAGAAACGCTCCAGTGCGCCCTTGGCGTCCTTGAGGTTGTCTTCCGAGTAGTTGATCGCGCTGCGGTAGTGGCTCGACACCAGCAGGTAACGCACGACTTCCGGGTGGTACTTGTCGAGCACGTCGCGAATGGTGAAGAAGTTGTTCAAGGACTTGGACATCTTCTCGCCATTGATACGGATCATGCCGCAATGCATCCACGCGTTGGCGTAGGTCTTGCCGGTGGCCGCTTCGCTCTGGGCGATTTCGTTTTCGTGGTGCGGGAACTCGAGGTCGCTGCCGCCGCCATGAATGTCGAAGGTCTCGCCCAGGCAGCAGGTCGACATCACCGAGCACTCGATGTGCCAGCCCGGACGCCCGGCGCCCCACGGCGATTCCCAGCTTGGCTCGCCAGGCTTGACGCCTTTCCACAGCACGAAGTCCAGCGGATCTTCCTTCGCTTCGTCGACCTCGATCCGCGCACCGATGCGCAGGTCTTCGATCTTCTTGCGCGAGAGCTTGCCGTAGCCCATGAACTTGCCGACGCGGTAGTACACGTCGCCATTGCCCGGGGCGTAGGCGTAACCCTTGTCGATCAGGGTCTGGATCATCGCGTGCATGCCAGGGATGTGATCCGTGGCGCGCGGCTCCATGTCCGGCTTCTTGATGTTCAGGCGCGCTTCGTCTTCGTGCATCGCCGCGATCATGCGCTCGGTCAACGCTTCGAACGACTCGCCGTTCTCGTTGGCCCGGTTGATGATCTTGTCGTCGATGTCGGTGATGTTGCGCACGTAGGTCAGGTCATAACCGCTGAACCGCAACCAGCGGGTCACCAGGTCGAACGCGACCATGCTGCGGCCATGGCCCAGGTGGCAGTAGTCGTACACGGTCATCCCGCAGACGTACATGCGCACCTTGTTGCCATCCAGCGGCTTGAAGACTTCTTTGCTCTTGGTGAGCGTGTTGTAGATCGAAAGCACGATGGTTCCTTAAGACTTGATCACTGGCCCCACGAATCACGCAGGGTCACGGTACGGTTGAATACCGGCTGACCTGGTTTCGAGTCCTTGATATCCGCGACGAAGTAGCCTTCGCGCTCGAACTGGAAACGGTCTTCCGGCTGTGCGTTGCCCAGCGAAGGCTCGGCACGACAACCGGTCAGCACTTGCAGTGAGTCAGGGTTGATGTTGTCCAGGAAACTCGCGCTGTCCTCGGCCTTCTCCGGGTTCGGAGAACGGAACAGGCGATCGTACAGACGCACTTCGCACTCGATGCTGGCAGCGGCCGGCACCCAGTGGATCACGCCCTTGACCTTGCGACCTTCAGGGTTCTTGCCCAGGGTGTCCGGATCGTACGAGCAACGCAGCTCGACGATGTTGCCGTCGGCGTCCTTGATCGCTTCGTCGGCACGGATCACGTAGCTGCCGCGCAGACGCACTTCGCCGTTCGGCTCCAGGCGCTTGTAGCCCTTTGGCGGCTCTTCCATGAAGTCATCGCGGTCGATGTAGATTTCACGGGCGAACGGCAGCTTGCGCACGCCGAGTTCTTCTTTCTGCGGATGACGTGGCAGTTCGAGGTTGTCGACCTGGTCTTCCGGGTAGTTGGTGATCACGACTTTCAACGGACGCAGCACGCACATGGCGCGCGGGGCGTTCGCGTCCAGATCCTGACGGATGCTGAACTCGAGCATGCCGAAATCGACCACACCGTCGGAACGGTTGGTGCCGATCATGTCGCAGAAGCTGCGAATCGACGCTGGCGTGTAGCCACGACGGCGGAAGCCCGACAGCGTGGACATGCGCGGATCGTCCCAGCCGTTGACGTGCTTTTCATCGACCAGTTGCTTGAGCTTGCGCTTGCTGGTGATGGTGTAGTTCAGGTTCAGACGGCTGAATTCGTACTGACGCGGGTGCGCCGGCACTGGCAGTGCGTCGAGGAACCACTCGTACAGCGGACGATGGCTTTCGAACTCCAGGGTGCAGATCGAATGGGTGATGCCTTCGATGGCGTCCGACTGACCGTGGGTGAAGTCGTAGTTCGGGTAGATGCACCACTTGTCACCGGTCTGATGGTGATGGGCGTGGCGGATGCGGTACATGATCGGGTCGCGCAGGTTCATGTTCGGCGAGGCCATGTCGATCTTGGCGCGCAGTACGCGGGCACCGTCCGGGAACTCACCGGCGCGCATGCGGGCGAACCAGTCCAGGTTCTCTTCGACCGAACGATCGCGGAACGGGCTGTTCTTGCCCGGCTCGGTCAGGCTGCCGCGGTATTCCTTGGCCTGTTCAGGCGTCAGGTCGTCGACGTAGGCCTTGCCGGCCTTGATCAGTTCAACGGCCCAGTCGTGCAACTGGTCGAAGTATTGCGAGGCGTAGCGCACTTCGCCGGACCACTCGAAGCCCAGCCATTTGACGTCGCTTTCGATCGCGTCGATGTATTCCTGGTCTTCCTTGGCCGGGTTGGTGTCGTCGAAACGCAGGTGCGTGACGCCGCCGAACTCCTGGGCCAGGCCGAAGTTCACGCAGATCGACTTGGCGTGGCCGATGTGCAGGTAGCCGTTGGGCTCAGGCGGGAAACGGGTGACGATCTGCGTGTGCTTGCCCGAGTCCAGGTCTGCCTGGATGATCGGCCGCAGGAAGTTGACCGGCACGGCAGGGCCGGACTTGGCATTCGAGGTAGGGTCGACAGTGGGCTTGCTCATTAGGATCCTTGACTTACATGTGCGCGGCCGCAAAGAGGGGCCAGACAAAACAAAGCCGCTATCATAGCCGATGCTGTCAAGGGGCTGACAGAGCAGGCCTTATAAAGGAGCGCATTTAATCGCAGGGATTTGAAAAACAGCCTCGAAATTCGCGCCTGTCACGCTAAACTGCGCACCTTGGCCGAAGCAGGCTGAACCGGTTGCGGGGCCTGAGGCTCTAAAACCACGAATTCCTTATAAAGAGTACTGACCATGACTCAAGTCAAACTGACCACCAACCACGGTGACATCGTCATCGAACTGAACGCTGAAAAGGCCCCGATCACCGTGGCCAACTTCATCGAGTACGTCAAAGCCGGTCACTACGAAAACACCGTTTTCCACCGTGTCATCGGTAACTTCATGATCCAGGGCGGCGGTTTCGAGCCAGGCATGAAGGAAAAGAAAGACAAGCGTCCAAGCATCCAGAACGAAGCCGACAACGGTCTTTCCAACGACAAGTACACCATCGCCATGGCACGCACCATGGAGCCGCATTCGGCTTCCGCGCAGTTCTTCATCAACGTGGCCGACAACAGCTTCCTGAACCACAGCGGCAAGAACGTTCAAGGCTGGGGCTACGCGGTATTCGGTAAAGTGACCGCCGGTACTGATGTTGTCGACAGCATCAAGAAAGTCTCGACCGGTTCCAAAGCTGGCCACCAGGACGTACCAAGCGACGACGTGATCATCGAGAAAGCCGAGATCATCGAAGCGTGATATTGCTGATTTCAGACTTGCATCTGGAAGAGGAGCGCCCGGACATTACCCGGGCGTTTCTGGATTTGCTCGCCGGACGCGCCCGCTCGGCGAGTGCGCTGTACATTCTGGGCGACTTTTTCGAGGCGTGGATTGGCGACGATGCCATGACCCCCTTCCAGCGTTCCATCTGCCAGGCCCTGCGCGAACTCAACGACAGCGGCACGGCCATATTTCTGATGCACGGCAATCGCGACTTCATGCTCGGCAAGGCCTTCTGCAAAGAGGCCGGCTGTACGCTGTTGAAGGACCCGAGTGTGGTGCAGTTCTACGGCGAGCCAGTCTTGTTGATGCACGGCGACAGCCTGTGCACCCGCGACGAAGCCTATATGAAGCTGCGCCGTTACCTGCGCAATCCGCTGAGCCTGTTCATCCTGCGCAACCTGCCCTTGCGCACCCGCCACAAACTGGCGCGCAAGCTACGCAGTGAAAGCCGGGCGCAGACGCGGATGAAGGCCAATGACATCGTCGATGTCACGCCGGAGGAAATTCCGCGGATCATGCAGGAATACGGGGTGAAAACCCTGATTCACGGGCATACCCACCGACCGGCCATCCACAAGTTGCAGATCGGCGATCAGGCCGCGAAGCGGATTGTGCTGGGGGATTGGGATCGTCAGGGCTGGGCGTTGCAGGTGGATGAGAACGGGTTTGCGTTGGCGCCGTTTGATTTTGCACCGCCGCCTTCACTGCCCGCCCCTGCCACCGTTTGATCGTTTGGGAATGCCTCAATGGACGCTCCGCGTCCGCTTCGGCATGGGACGCGGAGCGTCCCGGGCTGCATTCCCACGCAGAGCGTGGGAACGATCTCGCCGACTCAGTGACCGCTGGCCGCCGGGCCTGCCTTGGCAGCAAACGGCGGCTTCGCCAGCCACACGATCAGAATCAACCCCATAAACCCCCACCCCAGCAGCGTGAAGTAATCCACGGTGGAGAGCATGTACGCCTGACTCGTCAGCACATGATCGAGCTGCGCATACGCCGGATTACCCGCCCCGCCCAGATTGTTCAGTGCTTCTCGGGTCGCCGGCTCATAGGTGCTGATGCTCTCACTCATGTACGCATGATGCTGATCCGCCCGGCGAATCCAGATCCAGGTGGTCAGCGACGCTGCAAAGCTACCGCCCAGTGTCCGCAGGAACGTCGCCAGACCGGCACCATCGGCAATCTGGCTTGGCGGCAGGTCCGACATCAGGATGCTCAGGGTCGGCATGAAGAACAGCGCCACGCCAATCCCCATGAACAGTTGCACCAGTGCGATGTGCTGGAAGTCCACCTCGTTGGTGAACTCTGCGCGCATGAAGCAGCTCAGTCCGATCGCCAGGAACGCCAGCCCGGCCAGCAGTCGCAGGTCGAACTTGTGCGCGTACTTGCCGACAAACGGTGACAGCACCACCGGCAGAATCCCGATCGGCGCCACCGCCAGCCCGGCCCAGGTCGCGGTGTAGCCCATCTGGGTCTGCAACCACTGCGGCAGGATCAGGTTGATGCCGAAGAACCCGGCGTAACCCAGCACCAGCACCAGCGTGCCGATGCGGAAGTTGCGGTGGGCGAACAGGCGCAGATTGACCACCGGATGCTGGTCGGTCATCTCCCAGATCACGAACACCGCCAGCGCAATCACCGAAATGGCCGCGCCGATGATGATGAAGTTCGATTCGAACCAGTCCAGGTCGTTACCCTTGTCGAGGATCACCTGCAGGGCACCGACGCCGATGATCAGCGTGATCAGCCCGACGTAGTCCATCGGTTGACGGCTGGTGACCACGGGGCGTTTCGCCAATTGCGAACGCACCACCATCACCGCGAACACGCCAATCGGCACGTTGATGAAGAAGATCCACGGCCAGCTGTAACTGTCAGTGATCCAGCCGCCGAGAATCGGGCCGGCAATCGGCGCCACTACTGTGACCATCGCCAGTAACGCCAGGGCCATGCCGCGCCTGGCGGGCGGATACACCGCGATCAGCAGCGTCTGGGTCATCGGGTACAACGGCCCGGCCACCAGCCCTTGCAGGACACGGAAGCCGATCAGTTCAGGCATCGAGGTGGAAATACCGCAGAGGAACGAGGCCAGCACAAACAGCATGGTCGCCCAGAGAAACAGCTTCACCTCGCCGAAACGCCGGCTCAGCCAGCCGGTGAGCGGCAGCGCGATGGCGTTGCTCACGGCGAACGAGGTAATGACCCAGGTGCCCTGCTCCGAACTCACGCCAAGGTTGCCGGAGATGGTCGGCAGCGCCACGTTGGCGATGGTGGTGTCGAGCACTTGCATGAAGGTCGCCAGCGACAGGCCGATGGTGCTGAGCAACAGGCTGGGCGGCGAAAAAGAGGCGTTATTGCTCATCGCGAATCCTTTGGAGCTGAATTTTTTGGAGCGAGGGCAGGCGCCGCGCCCGTCAGGGAGCGCGGCGAAAGGATTGGCGAATCAGCGTTGCGCGGTCTTGCTGACCGCAGCGCTGTTGTCGTGGATCAGTTGCGCGATCATCGCGTCGGCTTCACCCAGTTGGCGGTCGTAGACGCTGGTGCTGAATGAGGCCTGTTGCGGCGGCTGCTGGGCCAGTACCGGGCCGCTCTGGTCATGCAGGTTGACCTCGACATTGGTCGACAGACCGACGCGCAGCGGGTGCTTGGCCAGTTCTTCGGCATTGACGTGAATCCGCACCGGTACACGCTGCACGATCTTGATCCAGTTACCGGTGGCGTTCTGCGCCGGCAACAGGGCGAACGCACTGCCGGTGCCGGCGCCGAGGCTGTCGACGGTGCCGCTGAATTTCACGTCGCTGCCGTAGATGTCGGATTCGATGTCCACCGGTTGGCCGATGCGCATGTCGCGCAACTGGGTTTCCTTGAAGTTGGCGTCGATCCACAGCTGATCCAGCGGAATCACCGCCATCAGCGCGGTGCCCGGCTGCACACGCTGGCCGAGTTGCACGGTGCGCTTGGCAACGTAACCGGTGACCGGTGCAATCAAGGTGCTGCGAGCGTTGGTCAGGTAGGCCTGACGCAGATCCGCAGCGGCCGACATCACGTCCGGGTGCGACGACACCACGGTGTCATCCACCAGCGCGCTGGTGGTTTTCAGTTGTTGCTGGGCGTTGGCCAGGGCGTTTTGTGCCGAGGTCAGGTCATCGCGAGCGTGGGACAGTTCTTCCTGGGAAATCGCGCCGCCGGCGGCGAGGTTTTTCCGGCGATTGAAGTTGTCCTGGGCTTTCTGCACGTTAGCCTGTTGCGCGTTGACCTGGGCTTTCATGCCGTCAACGTTGCTGTACAGACCGCGAACCTGACGCACGGTACGCGCCAGTTTGGCCTGGGCACTTTGCAGACCGACTTCGGCGTCGTTCGGGTCGAAGTTGATCAGCACCTGACCTTCGTGAACCAGATCGCCATCGTCGGCGCCGATGCTGACCACGGTGCCGGTGACCAGCGGGGTGATTTCCACGACGTTGCCGTTGACGTAGGCGTCATCGGTGCTTTCGTTCCAGCGCCCGACGAATTCGTGATACGCCCAGACGCCGGCACCGGCGAGGGCAACCACAACGGCCAGCACCACCAGCATCACTTTGCGTTTGCGCGGATTGCCGGTGTCGGGGGTGTTGTCTTGAGCTTGAGTGTTTTCGGCAGTGGCCATGACAAATACCTTGAATTAGTTGTGCGTGGTGGCTGGGCTGGCGTTGGCAGTGGTCAGGGTTTGCCCCTGAAAGCCGCCACCCAGCGCTTGCATCAGTTGAATCGACAGGTCGATCTGCTCGGCATTCAGGTTGGCCAGCTGACGCTGGGCCTGCAGCAATTGCTGCTCGATGCTGAGCACGTCCAGGTAGTTGCCGATGCCGGAACCGTAACGCTGGACCACGGTGTTGTAAGAATCCTGAGCAATGTCGGTCGCGTGCTGCTGGGCGCCGATCTGCCGGCCGATGTCACGCAACTGGTTGATCGTGTCGCTGACATCGCCCAAGGCTTTCACCAGGCTTTTGTTGTACTGCGCCACGGCCAGGTCGTAGTCGGCGTCGCGTGCATCGAGGTTGGCGCGCAAGCGTCCACCGTCGAAGATCGGCAGCGAAAGGGTCGGGGCGATGTTGAAGAAGCGGCTGGCGGACCCGAACATCGCGTCACCCAATAACGATTCGGCACCGGCGGACGCCGTAAGGTTCAGGTTGGGATAGAAGCGGGTCTTGGCCGAGTCGATGTCCTTGCTCGCGGCCTCGACACGCCAGCGTGCGGCGACCAGATCCGGGCGACGGCCCAGCAGTTCCGCCGGCAGAACAGACGGCAGCGCTACGGCACTGGCTTGCAGGACTTTCGGTCGGGCGATTTCGTTGCCGCGATCCGGGCCTTTGCCGAGCAATACGGCCAGAGCGATTTTGGCGCTGTTCAGGCGCTTTTCGGCGTCGATCAGGCTGGCTTCGGAGCTGGCTTCCAGGCTTTGGGTCTGCTGGAACTGGTACTGGCTGTCGATCCCGGAGCTCAAACGACGCTGGCTCAGATCGAGCATCTGTTTGGTGCGCTTGAGGTCTTCGGTCGCCAGGTCATAAACGATGTGCGCCTGACCCAGATCGCTGTAGGCCCGGGCCACGTCGGCGGCGAGGGTCAGTTGCGCGGCCTGACGGTCGACTTCGGCGGCGCGGGCCTGGCCGAGTGCGGCTTCCCAGGCGTCACGCTGACCGCCCCAGAGGTCGAAGTTGTAATTGAAGCCGGCGCTGATATTGCGCGTAGTGGCGTAGGCGTCGCCCTGCCCTCGCGGGTCCTGATCCTTGGCCAGGCGCGAGCGCGTAATGCCGGCACTGGCATCGAGGGTCGGGTAGCGCTCGGCATCGGCGGCATACGCGGCGGCGCTGGCCTGATGGGCGCGGGCGTCGGCGATCTGCATGTCCGGGCTGTCGTGCAGGGCTTCGCGAATCAGACCGTCGAGCTGCGGATCGCCGAGGCTGGTCCACCAGTCGCTCTTCGGCCAAGCGGCCTGGGACAGAGTGACGCCATTGAGCGATTGCCCGGTCTTCAGGGTTTTCGCGTCGAGGCTGGCGCCTTGGGTATCGAGGCCACTGTAGTTGGCGCAACCGGCGAGGATCATCGCCGACAGCACCAGTGTCAGGCTGCTGCGCAAGGTTTTACCGCTCATTGTGTTCACCTAACCGCTGGATGGTGATCGGGTCACCGGCCGCCAGCAAAATTTTCTTGAGGATGTATTCCAGGGTTTTCAACTCGTCCGGGGTCACGGCGCCGGCCAGTTCGTTCATGGCGTCGGCACCGATGTGCGGCAGGCGATCGGCCAGTTGCTGGCCTTGTTCGGTGAGTTTCAGTTGCACCTGACGGCGATCGCCTTCGCTGCGTTGGCGAATCAGGAAACCTTTCTGCTCCAGGCGGTCGAGCATGCGGGTCATCGAACCGCTGTCCAGCGACAGGTGCCGGCACAGCTCGGCCGGGGTATCGACGCCGAACTGGGCCATGATGATCAACACTTTGAACTGCGCGGCAGTGATGCCGTGGGGTTCCATGTGGGTGTCGATGATCTTGTCCTTGAGCAAGGCCGCACGGCCGAGCAACAGGCCGAGATGGCAATGCTTGAATTCGTCGGGGGTGAAATGCTTCATGTGCTCACCTAATAACTGCCTAGGCAGTGAATGTATGTCGAGATATTACTGCCTAGGCAGCGAATGTCAACGTAATAGTTAGGTTGCTTTGTAATTGGCGGATAAATGGCTGGGCGAGCGTGGCTGAACAAGGGCGCATTGCGCGCGGATCACGCTCAGGATTTGTCAGAGGGATGATTCATCGATGGCGGGTGAAGGGGATGGACTTCCCGCCCACGCAAAGCAGTTGCCGCATAACCACAGGCGCGTTTGACTACCGCATAAATACTGTGCCAGCCCGGCGGCGTCGGCTCGATGGCAGCATGCAGCGCCCACACGTAATCGAGCAGCAACCCCGGCGTCCAGGCCATGGCCTCGGCGCGCTTGCGCACCTGTGCCGCGACCCAGAATTCAGGACTGATGATGACCCGGGCAAAATCCAGCATGCTCGAATGTCCCCGGTTCATCGCGCCTTCAAGCGCCGCTTCCAGGCTATGCGCGACGGCACTCGAACAATTGCGGCTGGTGAGGTTGTAGGTGGTGTCCTGCCGATAATCCGCCCAGAACGCCTGAAGCCGTGCGGCATCGTAGTGCCCGAAGCTGACCTGAACCGAGGACGGACACCAGTCGGCAACCTCGCTCGCATAATCCTGCAGAAACCTGCCTGGGACATCGTTGTTCGGTGTTGCCCGCAGCAACCGCACGAAATCCCCCGCCGAACGATCGATGTCGTCCAGCGGGTAATGGCTGATGTAGAGGTCCGGCCCACATTCCAGTGCCGCGTGGCCGGCGGAGATGACGCCGTTGATGTCGACTGCGGCGATATAACGGTTGAGCAGCCGGTTGCGCACCAGGGTGTCGTCAACGGTGCCGCTGGGTGTCCAGACATGGATGACCAACGCGTCACCGTAGGCCGGTTTGCACACCGGGGACGGCGTCACCGGCGTATGCCCGTTCTTGAACCGCAATGCCTGCTGCAACAAGGCACAGCCCGAGAGAAAGATGCTCATGCCAATGCAGAACGGCACTGTCCCCTTGTAAAGCGTCGGGTACGGTTCGAGGAGGAACAACGCGAAGCCAATCTCGAACAGCGCCACCAGCAGTGACACCTGCCAACCGACAAAGCGCACCACCACCGCAGCCGCCAGACGAAAACCGCCGTCGAGCAGAAAAGCCACACCGAACAGCACCGCGAGAATCACCCCGGCGACATGTTGCCGGTCGACGATCAGCAGCCCCAGCAGCAGAAAAGCCAGACCCCGCGCCCTGCGCAAAACCGCCGCGGTGCCAGCTTGCGGGGCCGGCACCAGCAGAATGATCAGGGCTTCGAGCAACAACAGATAGCCGAACACATGCAGCGGGAAATACAGAACGCCGTCCAGCGCATCGATGAAAATGGCCACGCCGGCCGCGCCCCAGACAACGCCGGTCAGCGCCAGTGCTGACCAGCGCCGGCGGACAAAGTCGTTACCGAGCAAGACCATACTCAAACGAACCATTGGCGCCCCCGGGGCGTTTCGGGCAGCCGCAAACTGCCGCCTTCAAGCTGCGGTCAGTCTAATACATCCAGAAAAAGCCGGATCGTGGTCACACAATCCGGCTATAGGGAACGCGGTCTAGAAGTCCCGCTTGTAGAAGATATCCAGCGAACTGGCCACGCCGCTGGCGGCTTCCAGGTAGACCTTTTTGCTCAGTTTGTAGCGCAAGGCGATGGTGTTGGCCGGTTCGAACACGCCGACGCCGTAACGCAAGCTGAGCTTCTCGGAAATATTGCCGCTGGCCACCACGCTGGTGGTGTTGCCGCTGCCCTGGGTGTCGAGCTGGAAATCCTGAATCCCCAGGTCCTTGGCCAGACCGCTGGTGACCCCGGAACTGCCCATCAGGCCCAGACCGAGCGCCGCTTGCGCGAGCATGTTGTTGTCCTCGCCGGTGGTACTCAGCGGGCGCCCCAGCACCAGATAGGACAACGCCTGCTCCTGGCTCATCGCCGGCTCGGAAAAGATCTGCGTGGTCGGCTGCTCGGCGCTGCCGCTCAGGCGAATACCGGCGATCACATCGTCGGTCTGGCGGATCGCTTCGATGTCCAGATACGGCTGATCGATCGGCCCGGCAAACAGCAGACGCGCGCGGCGCACTGTCAGGCGCTGGCCGTAGGCGCGGTATTTACCGTCGTTGAGCCACAGCTCGCCACGGGTGTCCAGGTTGTCGCCAATGTGCACGTGACCTTGCAGGTTGGCGGTCAGGCCGAATCCGGCAAAGCTCAGCTTGTCCTCACCGACCACCACGTCGATGTCCATCTTCATGGCCATCGGCGGTTTGCCCTCTTCGGTCTGCGCACCGACGATGATCGTGTCATCGGAGACTTTCACCGTCGATGGCGGCAGTTCGCGCACGGTGATTTCGCCTCTGGGCACCAGCACCTTGCCGGCAATCGCCAGCTCATCGCCAGCCATGGAAATCTTCAAGTCCGGCGCCACTTCAAGCTTGGCGTAGGGCTCGACGGTGACCGGCAATTGCGTGCCCTTGAGCGCCAGATCCACCACCAGCGCCTGACCCCAGGCGACGTTGCCGCTGAGGCTGCCCTGCCCGGCCTTGCCGCTTTTCCAGCCGCCGTTCAATTGCACGGTTTCCCCGGCGATCACCGCTTGCAGTTGCAGTGCCTGCAATTCCAGCGGCAGTTCCGGGCCGGACACTTCGCCGTCACTGAGTTGCACAGTGCCGTTGACCAGCGGCGCAAGCAATCCGCCGGAAATCGTGCCGCTGCCGTTCAGGCGTCCGGTGAGTTTCTCGACCATCGGCACAAACGGCCGCGCCACCGACAGGTCCAGCCCGCTGAGGCGGAACGAGCCATTCAGCGGTTTGTTCTTCGGCAGCGGATTGAGCTGCGCCTGCACCATCAGTTCACCGAGCTTGCCGCCGACGAAGTTGAGGTCGGTGTCGATGCGTTTCGGCGTGAGTTTGCTGGTGAGCTTGAGGGTCTGGTACGGGAAGTCCAGCCACTGATCCTTTTCCTTCATGCGCAAGGTGCCGCCGCTGGCGTCGACGCTGATCTGGCCGTTCGGGCCGCTGGCCGGCAGGTCCAGTTGCAGGTCGGCATTGAGCTTGCCCTGCCAGGCGAAATCCTTGGGCAACCACTGCGCCAGGCTTTCGATCGGGAACTGCTTGAGGTGATAACGCAGCTTCGGTTCCGGCATCAACCGCTGGTCTTCGCCGCACAGGCTGGCATTGCCGGACATCCAGCAATGGGTGCCGAAGTTGATCTTGCCGTCGGCCAGACGTTCGAGTTTGGCCGGGTTTTGCAGCTTCCAGTCCTGACCGCCGGCCTGAATGTCGCCGCTGGCCAGACGCCCGCGCCAGTTGCCTTTGTCCAGATTGCCGTCCAGGCCCAGCGCGAGTTTCAGCTTCGGCCCGAGCAGGTCGAGATTGAGTTTCTGGCTTTTGATATCGCCCTGAGCGCTGGCGGTCAGGGTGCCCAGCGACGTGTCGCCGGCCTGAATGCCGCTGCCCTTCAAGTCGATTTTCGCCCGTTGCGCGCTGTCGAGGGTGGCGTCGAGGTTCAGGCTTTGCAGGCGATTGTCCTGGAACGCCAGTTGCGAACCTTGCAGGCCGAGTTTGCCCTGCGGCGCCTTGAGCGTGCCGGCGACATCGACCCGACCGTTGATCTGCCCGCGCAGTTGCGGCCAGAGCTGGGCCAGTCGCGTCAGTTTGATGTCGATCTGCCCGGTGAGTTTTTGTTGCAGGCTGCCCTTGCCGTTGATGCTGTTGTCGCCGAGACGGATCTGCAGGGCATTCAGATTCCACTGCTCGCCCGCGCCGTCAGCCTTGGCTTGCAGCACCGCCGGTTGCCCACGCAGTTTGCCTTTGAGGTCGAGGTCAGCGTTGAGGCTCAGGCGCTCGTTCTTCATTTCGCCCGTGCTTTTCAGTGGCCCGGCCAGGGTGCCCGGCAGCTCCGCCATCCAGTACGCCGGGTTGAGCGCGGACAACTCCAGCGCAGTGTCCCAGGCAATGCCGTCGGCGAACTGCACGTTCACGTGCCCTTCGGCCTTGCCCTGCCCCGCTTCGAGTTTGAATTGCGGCAGGAAGATCTGTTTGAGATTGCCGCTGAACGGGCTGCTCAGGCTGAACGCCCCGGCCGGGCCATCCAGCGCGGCGGCGAAATTGCCGAGGTATTGGCCGTCGGTGTAGGAGACTTCGCCAGTGAACGTGCGCAGAGCGACTTGCGGCTCGTCGATCTCGGAATAGAGCCGATGCCACGGGAAATCCTGCCAATTGATATTGGCCTGGGCGCTGAGGCCTTTGCTCCAGTCGACATTGCCAGTGAGCTTGAGGCTTTGCTTGTCATTGGCCGTCAGGTCGAGGCCGGCGATTTGCGCACCCTTGGCGTCAACCTTGCCTTTGATCAACAGCGCTACCGGGCCTTTATCGGCAGGCAACGTCGCATTGCCGAGCAATTGGTAACCGTTTTTCAGATCGCCTTCACCGGTCAATACCAGTTGATTGAGTTGCAGAGTGTCCGGCAGATCGGCGCTCGGCTTGAACGCCTCCGAGGTGATGCGCACCTTGGCCGGCAGGTTTTCCGCCAGCGGTTGCAACTCGCCGCTCAACTGGCCGTCGAGGTAGCCACGGCTGTCGGCGTGCAGGTTCAGGGTCTTGAGCAGATCGCCGTCGACTTTGAGTGCCAGTATCCATGGGCCGGTGCCCGGAGACGGCAGGGTCAGATCGCCGGCGATGTTCAGCGGCCAGTTGCCGGTCGGTTGCAGCAGGCCGGACAGATTCAGGCTCAGGTCGTCGCGTTGCAGTTTCACGCTGTCGATCTGCATGCCCTTGGCAGTCCAGTGTGCCGCGAGTTGCAGGCCTTTGAGCTGTTCGCTGCCATTGAACAACAGGCTGCCGACCTGAACGTCGCCCAACTCGATGGCCACGGGCAATTGCAGATCCGGCAACTTGATCGGGCCGCTGTCGGTGGTTTCTTCGCCGGGCGGGAATTGCAGGCTGACCTGATCGGCCTTGAGCTGCTCGATGCACAGCGTCATTCGCGTCAGGCACAGCGGCGACCATTCGAAGATCGGTTTGCTCAGCTCGACGCGACTGCTGTCCTGCTGCCACAACAGGTGATCGGCGCTCCACTGCCCACCGAGGCGACCCTGGAAGTTGTCGACGCTCAATCCCGGAACCAGCCCCAGCACCCATCGGCTGCCGGCCTGGGTGCCGAGTACAGCGGCAATGCTCAATACAATCAGCAGCACCAGCGACAACAGCGCCAGCGCCGAAATTTTCAAACCACGCTTCACAGCTCAGGCCCCATGGAAAAGTGCAGCCGGATGCCGCCATCGTCGTCCAGCGCGTGAGCCAGGTCGAGGCGGATCGGCCCCACCGGCGAAACCCAGCGCACACCGATACCGACCCCGGTCTTGAGGTTCGGCAGTTCGAGTTTGTTGAAGGAGTTGCCCTGGTCGACGAAGGTCGCGATCCGCCATTTTTCAGCGATCGAGTATTGATATTCGACGCTGCCGGCAATCATGTAGCGCCCGCCGATGCGGTCGCCCTCGGCGTTTTCCGGGGACAGGCTCTGATAGTCGTAACCGCGCACGCTCTGATCGCCACCGGCGAAGAAGCGCAGCGACGGTGGTACGGATTTATAACCGTTGGTGGCGCTGCCGCCGACCTGCACTCGCCCGAGGAAACGGTGATTGTCGAACACCGTGGTCAGGCCTTTGATCAATGCGGTGCCATATAAAAGGTTGGTGTCCGAAGCCAGACCTTCCTTGGCCACCTTGGATTCAAACGTCAGGCGATAACCATTGTGTGGGTCGATGCGGTTGTCGCTCTTGAGGTAGGAATAACTGACGCCGGGCATCAACAGGTTGCTGAGACCGGAGTCGTCGCCCAGTTGATATTCCTCACGCTGCCATTTCAGCGAAATCACCCGCTGCCAGCCGCTGGGCAACTTGCTGTGCCATTCCGGGCCGAAGGTCAGCAGTTTGCTGAGGGTGTCGGAACCGTCGATGTTTTCGTACTGATAACCACCGGCCCAGCGCAACTTGTCGGTCAACGGTGGGTCCAGCGGAATGTCGTAGAACAGACCGACGTTCTGCCGTGGCGCCGAGAGTTCGGCTTCCCAGCCATAACTGTCGCCTTGCGGGTTGACCCAATGGCGAGTCCAGTTGGCCTTGATTCGAGGGCCGACGTCGGTGGAATAACCAAGACCGAGGCCCATGGTGCGCGGCTTGCGGGTTTCGAGTTTGACGTCCACCGGGATCACGTCGTTTTTCGCGGCGGTCGGTGCGGCGTCGACCCGCACGCCTTCGAAATAACCGCTCGATTGCAGGTCACGATTGAGTTCGGCGATCAGCTCCGAGTCATACGGTTCGCCGGCCTTGAACGGCACCATGCGTTGCAGCAGGTCTTCGTCGAACGGCGTGTCGCCCGCGAAGCTGACTTTGCCCAGCGTATAACGCGGGCCGCTTTCATAGATCAATTCAACATCGGCGACCCCGGCGCGGGGATCGACCATCAATTTCTGGCTGGTGAAGCGGCCACTGAAGAAGCCATAGCGCGACGCTTGATTCTGGATCAAGCGCTTGGCGTCTTCGTAACGACCATGGTTGAGCACGGCGCCGGGCTTAAGCACGTCGCTTTTCGGTACGCGAAAGGATTTGAGGGCGGCAGCGGGTCCGTCGACCCGCACGGTGACATTGCGCAGGCGAATCGGCTCGCCGGGATCGATGTTCAGCACCAGGCGCGGTTTTTCGCCGCCCTTCACGTCACTTTCAATCTGCGGCTGGTAATAGCCCAAGGCCTGGGCGGCCTTGCGCGCCTGCTCTTCGGCGCCGCGACTGAAGCGCTGCAAGGCTTCTTCGTCACGATCGCCGAGGCTGCCGATATAGCCTTCTATATTGGCTTTGAGTTCATCGTTGGACGGTTTGATCCGCACATCCAATTCACTTTGCGCCAGCGCCGCGCAGCTGGTTAACAGCATGAGCACGCCACTGGTAAATCTTCCTGGAAACTTCATAGGCGCGGATGCTATCACGGGCTTGGGAGCGTGATAGAACAGGAAACTTCCCAAAAAGTTCGATGGTTATCCCGTTGCAGTTTGTAACACCTGCGGGTTGGCGTGGAAAAACACGTGCTCGCGCACCGGTCCGACGGCGACTTCGCCGATTTCCTCATAGCCCTGACGCTTGTAAAACTCCAGGTAGCGCGGGTTGCCGGTATCGAGGATCACCCCTTGGGAGCTTTCGTCCACCGCGCACCAGTTGTGCACCGCTTGCAACAGTTGTTCGCCGAAGTGTTTGCCCTGAAATTGTGGGTGCACGCCCAGCAGCGGCAGCATGTGCACCGAGTCGGTCGGCACGCAGGCTTCAACGGCGGCGTGATATTCCAGATAACGCCGCGTGCAGCGGAAACCAGTGCTCAGCACCATGCGCAAACGCCAGGCCCAACTCTCGGTGACACCCAGACGCCGTTGCGGCGGTGCGATCAGGGCGATGCCGATCAAGCGATCATTGACCAACAGGCCGATGGCCGGCAGATCCTGCAGGAAATGCTGTTTGACCAGTTCCCGCACCGTGGCACGCACCCGTTGTTCGTAGCCCGGACGTTCGGCCTCGAACAGATAAGCGAAGGTCGGCTCATGACGGTAAGCCTGATACAGCAAGGATCGCGCTTCACGGGAATAGCCGCGGTCGAGCATGTGGATGTCGGCGATGGCGGTCGAGGTTTCAGGCATGACGGTGATTCTCCCTGGACGGGACTCAACAGGCCCCGTTCTTGTTATACGAGCCTTGGGCTGAAGGGATCGTTCCCACACCCGAAAGACATTAGCAGCGCATATGGACTACCGCCACGCTGGCCCAGATCCTACATGTCAGCTAGCATCGCCCTTTTGCCAGGACTGCCGACCATGAAGATCGTTTCCTTCAACATCAACGGACTGCGGGCCCGCCCGCATCAGCTGGCGGCGCTGATCGAAAAGCATCAGCCGGACGTCATCGGCCTGCAGGAAACCAAGGTCCACGACGACCAGTTCCCGCTGGAAGAAGTGCGGGCCCTGGGTTATCACGTGTATTTCCACGGCCAGAAAGGCCATTACGGCGTTGCCCTGCTCTCGCGCCAAGAGCCGATTGCCGTGCACAAAGGCTTCGCCACCGATGAAGAAGACGCGCAGCGGCGCTTTATCTGGGGCACTTTCGCCGACGCCAACGGCGTGCCGGTGACGATCATGAACGGCTATTTCCCACAGGGCGAAAGCCGCGACCATCCGACCAAATTCCCGGCCAAACAGCGCTTCTACAGCGATCTGCAAGCACTGCTGGAAAGCCAGTTCAACAATGAGCAGCCTCTGGTGGTGATGGGCGACGTGAACATTTCCCCGGAAGACTGCGACATCGGCATCGGCCCGGACAACATGAAGCGCTGGCTGAAAACCGGCAAATGCAGCTTCCTGCCGGAAGAGCGCGAGTGGATGGCCCGCCTGAAGAACTGGGGCCTGACCGACAGCTTCCGTCATCTGAACCCAGATGTTACTGACACCTTCAGCTGGTTCGACTACCGCAGCCGTGGTTTTGAAGACGAGCCGAAGCGTGGTCTGCGCATCGACGTGATTCTGGCGTCCCATGGCTTGCTGCCACGGGTGAAAGCGGCCGGCGTGGACTATGAACTGCGCGGGATGGAAAAGCCTTCGGACCATGCGCCGATCTGGCTTGAATTGAGCTGACCAGCCTGAAGCAGAAGATCACAGCCAGCGGTTGTGATCTTCTGCCTTGTCATCTTTCAGAAACCTCACTGACTTAATCTCCCCGGCAATCCCCTTGGCTGCATTCGGTGCCGGCATGACCCTGCGCGTTCTGTTCGTCTTTCTCCTGAGTGCCTGGCTGCAGGTTTCGGCCGCTGCATTGCCCATTCCCGAGAACGGCCCGGTCCTGCGCATCCAGGGTTCCAACACCATTGGCGCGGCCCTCGGCCCGGCACTGGTGGAAGGCCTCCTTAAAGAACAAGGGCTGCTGAAAGTCCATAGCGAAACCCCGGACACCGCCAACGAACAACGGGTCGTCGGCCTGACGGCCCAAGGTAAACGGATCGTGGTTGAAATCGCCGCCCATGGCTCCAGCACCGGTTTCACGGCACTCAAAAGCAACAGCGCCGATCTGGCCGCTTCTTCCCGCCCGATCAAGGACAGCGAACTCGCCAGCCTGCAACCCCTCGGCGACCTGAAAAGCCCCGGCGCCGAGCAAGTCATCGCCATCGATGGCCTGGCGATCATCCTTCACCCCGCCAATCCACTGAATCAATTGAACACCGAGCAACTGGCGCGGATATTCAGCGGCGAGGCGAAGACGTGGGAAGAACTCGGCGGCAAGGGTGGGACGATTCATCTGTATGCGCGGGATGATCAGTCCGGCACCTACGACACGTTCAAGGAACTTGTCCTCAGTCGTCGTGGGAAAACTCTGAACAACTCGGCGAAACGTTTCGAATCCAGCGAGCAATTGTCCGACGCGGTCAGTGCCGATCCGCAGGGCATTGGTTTCATCGGCCTGCCCTATGTGCGCCAGGCCAAAGCCGTGGCGATTGTCGATGGACAGTCCCTGGCGATGTTGCCGCTGGCCAGTTTGATCGCCACCGAAGACTATCCACTGTCCCGTCGCCTGTTCTTCTATTTGCCACCCGACAGCCTGAACCCGTGGGCCCGGGCGTTGGTGGATTTTGCGCAAAGCCGTCAGGGCCAGGCGATTGTTGCGGCCAATGGCTTTATCGCCCAAACCGTGCACGCCATCTCGGTTACGCCGAATGCGCTGATGCCCGAGGGTTATCAATCCCTCAGCCGGCACGCCCAGCGTCTGACGGTGAACTTCCGCTTCGAAGAAGGCAGCGCCAGCCTCGACAACAAGGCCCGCCAGGATCTGGCCCGGGTGTTCGACTATATAAAGCACCACGACAAGACTGACCGTGCGGTAACACTGGTGGGATTCGGCGATGCCAAGGACGACCCGGCGCGGGCGGATTTGCTGTCGAAGCTGCGGGCGATGGCGGTACGTCGGGAGCTGGTGAAGAGCGGCGTGGTGTTGCGCGAAGTGCGCGGATTTGGCGCGCTGATGCCGGTGGCGACCAACAGCGGGGATGAAGGCAGGATCAAGAATCGGCGGGTCGAGGTGTGGGTTTACTGAATCTGATGTCCTGATCGTTCCCACGCTCTGCGTGGGAATGCATACCGTGACGCTCCGCGTCACAGTGGACGCAGAGCGTCCAAGGCTGCGTTACCACGTAGAACGTGGGAACGATCAGGGGTGAAGTGCGGAATCAGCGCTCGCTACGCAGCATTTCCTTCGGCACGTACTTGCCGATCTCGAACTTGCCGATCGCCGCGCGGTGCACTTCGTCCGGGCCGTCGGCCAGGCGCAGGGTGCGTTGCATGGCGTACATGTAGGCCAGCGGGAAATCGTTCGACACCCCTGCCCCGCCATGGATCTGGATCGCCCGGTCGATCACCCGCAACGCGACGTTCGGTGCGACGACCTTGATCTGCGCGATCTCGCTCTTGGCAACCTTGTTACCCACGGTGTCCATCATGTACGCCGCCTTCAGGGTCAGCAGGCGTGCCATGTCGATCTCCATCCGCGAGTCGGCGATCTTGTCGACGTTACCGCCCAGGCGCGCCAGCGGTTTGCCGAATGCAGTACGGCTCACCGAACGTTTGCACATCAGTTCCAGTGCACGCTCGGCCATGCCGATCGAACGCATGCAGTGGTGAATCCGGCCTGGGCCGAGGCGACCTTGAGCAATTTCGAAGCCGCGTCCTTCACCGAGCAGGACGTTTTCGTACGGCACTCGCACGTTGTCGAACAGCACTTCGGCGTGACCGTGGGGTGCGTCGTCGTAACCGAACACCGGCAGCGGACGGACGATCTTCACGCCGGGGGTGTCGACCGGCACCAGAATCATCGAGTGCTGGGCGTGGCGCGGGGCGTCGGGGTTGCTCAGGCCCATGAAGATCAGGATCTTGCAGCGCGGATCGCAGGCGCCGGAGGTCCACCATTTCTTGCCGTTGATCACCCACTCATCGCCATCACGCACGGCACGAGCAGCCATGTTGGTGGCGTCGGAGGATGCGACGTCCGGTTCGGTCATCGCAAACGCCGAGCGAATCTCGCCGCGCAGCAGCGGTTCGAGCCAGCGCTGTTTCTGCTCTTCGTTGGCGTAACGCACCAGCACTTCCATGTTGCCGGTGTCCGGTGCCGAGCAGTTGAACGGCTCGGGGCCCAGCAGCGAACGGCCCATGATTTCCGCCAAGGGCGCGTATTCGAGGTTGGTCAGGCCGGCGCCGAGCTCCGACTCAGGCAGAAACAAATTCCACAGCCCTTCAGCCTTGGCCTTGAGTTTGAGTTCTTCCATGATCGCGGTCGGCTGCCAGCGGTCGCCCTCGGCAACCTGCCGTTCGAACACGGCTTCGGCCGGGTAAACGTAAGTGTCCATGAACGCGGTCACGCGCTCACGCAGTTCTTGCACCTTGGGCGAATAAGCGAAATCCATGAGCAATTACCTTTTTTCGGCAGGTTGTTTAAGTCATGCAATCGATGCTAGAACAGCGTTGATAATTTACCTAGCCTATTCTCGGCGTGTATAAACATTCATCACCGATATATGATTGATTGATTTTCCTGGCCGCCCTGACCCGCGCCATCCATCTATAACAAGCATCTATAACAAGAGAGCCGCGTAATGAATCTGAGCAAGGTCGACCTCAACCTTTTCATCGTCTTCGACGCGATCTACACCGAAGCCAACCTGACCCGCGCCGGGCAGATTGTCGGCATCACCCAGCCTGCGGTGTCCAACGCCCTGGCGCGGTTGCGCGAGACCTTCAACGACCCGCTCTTCGTACGCACGGCCCAGGGCATGGTGCCGACGCCCATGGCGCAGAACATCATCGGCCCGGTGCGCAACGCGCTGTCGCTGTTGCGGGTATCGGTTCAGGAAAGCCGCATTTTCAACCCCTCGCAAGCGGTCAAGACTTACCGCATCAGCATGACTGACCTGACGGAAGCGGTGATTCTGCCGCCGCTGTTCCAGCGCCTGCGTCGCCTGGCGCCGACGGTGATCATCGAAAGCTTCCTGTCCAAACGCCGGGAAACCACCAAGGAACTGGCCGCCGGGCGTCTCGACTTCGCGGTGGATGCGCCGCTCAACACCGACCCGCAGGTGCGCCACGTCAAGCTGATGGAAGACCGTTACGTCTGCGCGATGCGCAAGGGGCATCCGCTGGCGACCAAGGAAAAATTCACCCTCGACGATTACCTGTCGCTGACCCACATTCATATTTCCAGCCGTCGCAGTGGTCTGGGCCACGTCGATCTGGCGCTGGGCAAAATGGGCATCCAGCGCAAGATCGCCCTGCGCTCGCAGCACTATCTGATGGCGTCCCAGGTGTTGCAGCAGACTGACATGGTGATGACCGTGCCGGAGCGTTTCGCCCGGCGCCATGACCTGCACGCGTTCAATCTGCCAGTCAACGATGTGCCACCCGTGGAAACCCATTTGTATTGGCACGAAAGCACCGATCAGGACCCGGCCAACCGCTGGATGCGCGAGCAGATGATCGAGCTGTGCCAGCAAGTGACAGCGCACGAGAAGAAGCTCGACAAGCTGCAGGCGCCCGCCACTTGACGTAAACGTCAACCTGCCATTAGCTTAGCGCCAAGACCTTATTTCGAGCGCTTTCATGAGCAGCCAGACCTACAGCATTTCCGACCTCGCCCGCGAGCTGGACATCACCACCCGGGCGATCCGCTTCTATGAAGAACAAGGCCTGCTCAGCCCCGAGCGCCGAGGCCAGGAACGCATCTATTCGCCGCGCGACAAGGTCAGCCTGAAACTGATCCTGCGGGGCAAACGCATCGGTTTTTCCCTGGCCGAGTGCCGCGAGCTGATCGAGCTCTACGACCCCTCCAGCGGTAACACCAAACAACTCAACAGCATGCTGGCGAAAATCAGCGAGCGCCGGGAACAGCTCGAGCAGCAATTGCTGGACATCGAACAGATGAAGCTGGAACTCGACACCGCCGAAGAACGCTGCGTGCAGGCGCTGGAGCAGACGCTCAAAAGTCAGCAAGTCGCGCAGTAGCCTCCCGATAATTACAACAGGTCAACGCCATGTCCCTCCCCTCCCAAGTACGCCTGATCGAAGTCGGCCCGCGTGACGGCCTGCAGAACGAAGCCCAGCCCATCAGCGTCGCCGACAAGGTGCAACTGGTCGACGCCTTGAGCGCTGCCGGCCTCGGCTATATAGAGGTCGGCAGTTTCGTCTCGCCCAAGTGGGTACCGCAGATGGCCGGTTCCGCCGACGTATTCGCGCAGATCCAGCGCAAACCCGGCGTGACCTATGGCGCGCTGGCGCCAAACCTGCGCGGTTTCGAAGATGCGCTGGCCGCCGGGGTCAAGGAAGTTGCGGTGTTTGCTGCGGCATCCGAAGCGTTCTCGCAGCGCAACATCAATTGCTCGATCAGCGAAAGCCTGGCGCGGTTCGCGCCCATCATGGAATCGGCGAAACAGCACGGCGTTACCGTGCGCGGTTACGTTTCCTGCGTGCTGGGTTGCCCTTATGAAGGCGAGGTCGCCCCGGAACAAGTGGCGATGGTGGCCCGCGAGTTGTACGCGATGGGCTGCTACGAAGTGTCGCTGGGCGACACCATCGGCACCGGCACCGCGGGCGCCACCCGCCGGCTATTCGAAGTGGTGTCGCAGCAAGTGCCGCGAGAGAAACTCGCCGGCCACTTCCACGACACCTATGGCCAGGCCATGGCCAACATCTACGCCAGCCTGCTGGAAGGCATCGCGGTGTTCGACAGCTCGATCGCAGGCCTCGGCGGCTGCCCGTACGCCAAGGGCGCCAGCGGTAACGTCGCCACCGAAGACGTGGTGTACCTGCTCAACGGCCTGGGTATCGAGACCGGTATCGACCTCGACGCCTTGATTGCCGCCGGCCAGCAGATCAGTGCGGTGCTGGGTCGCCCGAGCGGTTCGCGCGTGGCCAAGGCTCGCAGCGCACAGTGAGGGGATGGTGTTACCGCCGAGCGCGAAACGTGGGCACAAGCGAGTAACACGGAAACAAATTGTCTGGTTTTGACTGAAGGAAAAATCCTTCAAAAAACTCAAACCCTTGATTTGCAAGGGTTTTAAAAAGTTGGCACGGCTTCTGCTATCTCTATGGCATAACAAGAATAAAAAGCAGCAAACCAATAAAAATAAGACGTACCGACTCTGACATAACAAAAACAACACGGCAGAGACGCAGCTAACAGATTTTTTTGGAGAAGGTGTGCTTTTCAGGGTGTTCCTCGGAATGACCCGCAACCGGGCAGAGAACAATAAAACTACCTTCAGGTAGCTCCCGAATCGGTTGGATCGCCTAGCGAGAAAGCAGATCAGCGCTCAAAAAAATACGTTTGCTCTTGACCCCGGATGGGGGTCGCCAAAAACAGCGGTAAAGGGCCACGGTTGCCAAAAACAACAACAGACCGACCCTCAATAATAAAAAAGAGCACGCGACGACAAAATTAAAGGGGAGCTTCGGCTCCCCTTTGTGCTGTCTGGCGTTCTGAAATTGTCCGCGACGGATCTCCTCCCCCATCTCGATCCTCCTGCAAGCGCTCACTCGGCAAGATCTCAGTGAGGCAATTGATCTTGTGCCTCAACATCCAGCCCCCCACATACAAGAAATCCCAACAAAAACACGTAGGGTTCACGGCTTTCGCTGTGTGTAAACACGACGCCGAATGTGCGTTTAAAGTACACGAACCGTTACGCCATAAGGGCTACAACACCTTGCGTCGTTGCCTACGCGTACGCCAGAATCCGCCGGCTTACGCAGCTTGGAGAGGGCTATATCGTTTCCCTGTCACTGAAAAACAGTGATCGGGTTTGGTAGCCCGTCTGTAATAGCTGTATGGCAACACCGTATGCAGTCCCTTTTGGGGCTCTGTTTTATGGTGGTCATGCGTGGGGCTCATTCGTGAGCGCCGGGTTCCTATTGCAGCCGGTCTACCAACCCGCGTATGGCCGCCACCCATCGTTTGGTAGCGTGGGTGATGGCTCCTTGAAGTCTGCGATAGGAGTTACACGTATGTTCAAAGCCACACCAAACCCACCAGAAACCGATTCAATCCCCTACGACGCCGCACTAGAAGCCGAAAACATAAAAACGGCAACCGAGCGGGCGATCAATCATTACCTCGATCCTGGGGCGCAGAAGACGTCCAAGCCCTCGCGCAAGCCGGGCAAGATCTATCTGGTCAATCCGACGGTGGATGACGAAACGCTACTGGTCGAAGCGTGCGAAACGCTGTCGTCGGCCAGTGACATGGCCCGGGATATTGGCGACACCGTCGATCCGTCGCAGCGCAAGGCGATGCAGATTCTGCAGCAGGTCATCATGCTGAGTGAGCTGCTGGTCAATCGTGTGCTGGATAACCATCACGTCTCGCGGTAGTTGCCGCCTCGGTGAGGGGCTTGTCCCCTCACTGCTTGGCAGCCGTCGATAAAAATCCTCAAGCGACTCTGTCCGGAGTTCCAGCTGATGTCCAAGACCGTCATTCCACCGTTAGAAGATCCGGTGTCCCCCTACGAATTTCCCGATTCTAGAAAGCTCCACGACGCCGCCGAACGCGCCCTCGACTATTACCTGACCCCCGCAGCCCAGATCATGGCCACGCCTTACACCCCCAACGACATGTTCATGGTCAACCCGCAAACCGACACGGAGTCCTTGCTGGCCAACGCCTGCGAATCCCTCGCGTCAGCCACGGTCATGCTCGGTGACTTTGCCGGCCTGCTGGAAGGGCCGAACCGCAAGACCCTGCTGGGCATTGCGCAAGTGGTGATGTTGGGTGAGTTGGCGGTGAATCAGGCGTTGGAAAATGTAGAAGTAAAGCAATAAGCGCCGCTTTCGAAGCCAGGGTCCGGCCCTGGCTTCGAAGGCTCTGATCGATATAGAAAGTTGAAACTGTGGGAGCAACGCCCCCACAGATCTTTTCCTCAGCCCTCGTTACCGCGCAACTCCTCGATACTGATCTCGCGCATCCGGAATTTCTGGATCTTGCCCGTTACCGTCATCGGAAACTCCTCGACGAACTTGAAATGACGCGGCGTCTTGAAGTGGGCGATACGCTCCTTGCACCACGCTTGCAGCTCTTGTTCGGTGGCGCTGTGGCCGGGATGGAATTTGATCCAGGCGACGATTTCCTCGCCGTAACGCGAGCAGGGAATGCCGATCACCTGCACGTCCGCCACCGCCGGGTGGGTGAAGAAGAACTCTTCCAGTTCACGCGGGTAAATGTTCTCGCCGCCACGGATGATCATGTCCTTGTTGCGGCCGGCGATGCACACGTAACCCTCGTCGTTCATGCTCGCCAGGTCGCCGGTGTGCATCCAGCCCGCCGCGTCGATGGCTTCGGCGGTGGCCTGCGGGTTGTTCCAGTAGCCGAGCATCACGCTGTAGCCACGGGTGCACAGTTCGCCGATGGTGCCGCGCGGTACCGGGTTGCCGGCCTCGTCGATGATTTTGCTTTCGAGTTGTGGCTGGGTGCGGCCGACGGTGGTCACGCGCAGTTCCAGTTCGTCCGACGGCCCGGTCTGCAGGGACACGGGGCTGGTTTCGGTCATGCCGTAGGCGATCTGCACTTCGCTCATGTGCATTTCGCTGATGACCCGGCGCATCACCTCGATCGGGCACGTGGCGCCGGCCATGATCCCGGTGCGCAGGGTCGACAGGTCGAACTCGGCGCGTTGTGGCTGATCGAGCATGGCGATGAACATGGTTGGTACGCCGTACAACGCGGTGGCCTTTTCTTCGGCGACGGTACTCAGGGTCAGCAGCGGATCGAAGGCATCGTTGGGGTAAATCATCGTGCTGCCGTGGGTGATGCAGCCCAGGTTGCCCATGACCATGCCGAAGCAGTGATACAGCGGCACCGGGATCACCAGGCGATCGGCGGCGGTCAGGCCGAGGCTTTCGCCGACCATGTAACCGTTGTTGAGGATGTTGTAGTGACTGAGGGTCGCGCCCTTGGGGAAACCGGTGGTGCCGGAGGTGTACTGGATGTTGACCGGTTGATCGAAGTGCAGGCTGTCGCTGCGTTCACGCAATTGTTCTGGAGAGACACTGGCGGCCAGATCTGCCAGTTGCGACCACGGGAGAAAACCCGAAGGCGGCTGGGGATCGAGGCTAATCAAGCCGCGCAGCTCGGGCAGACGCTCACTGCGCAGTTCGCCGATGGATTGCTCGGCCAGCTCCGGCAGCAAGCCTTGCAACATGCCGTGATAGTTGGAGCTCTTGAACGCGCCCGCGCAGACCAGCCACTGGCAACCGGATTGCTTGAGCACGTATTCCAGTTCGGAGCTGCGATAAGCCGGGTTGATGTTGACCAGAATCACGCCGAGCTTCGCGGTGGCGAACTGTGTGATGCACCACTGCGCGCAGTTCGGCGCCCAGATGCCGAGCCTGTCGCCGGCCTGCAAACCCAACGCCAGCAGGGCTCTGGCATGCACGTCCACCGCGTCGGCCAGTTGCCGCCAGGTGTAACGCTGCTGCTGATGGCGCACCACCAGCGCCTCGCCGTCCGGGTACTGCGCGACGGTCTCGTCGAACTTCTGCCCGATGGTCATCGCCAGCAAGGCTTTGTCCTGGGAACCACGGGTGTAGCTGCGCTGCGGGTTTGCACTGGGTTGATCCATGACGACCCCTATTGTCTTTATTAGTGGGTGTTGGACCGGAGCCATATGAGCTCCGACCATTCAGAACTGGCCCTACTCTCGCTCAAGTTGACGTTAACGTAAAGGGTGATTGACAGCCATTCGTCACAGGCTTACGTTAACGTAAAGGTGAGAACTGACACGCCCTTCTCCCCGCCCTACAAAAAAGCCAAAAGGTGACCCATGAGCTACCCATCCCTGAACTTTGCCCTCGGTGAAACCATCGACATGCTGCGCGATCAGGTTCAGTCCTTTGTCGCCAAGGAGGTCGCTCCGCGCGCCGCGCAGATCGACAGCGACAACCTGTTCCCCGCCGATCTGTGGCGCAAGTTCGGTGACATGGGCCTGCTCGGCATCACCGTACCGGAAGAGTACGGCGGCGCGGGCCTGGGTTACCTGGCGCACGTGGTGGCGATGGAAGAAATCAGCCGTGGCTCGGCTTCCGTGGCGTTGTCCTACGGCGCCCACTCCAATCTCTGCGTCAACCAGATCAACCGCAACGGCAATCACGAACAGAAAACCAAATACCTGCCGAAGCTGATCAGCGGCGAACACGTCGGCGCTCTGGCGATGAGCGAGCCGAACGCCGGTTCCGACGTGGTCTCGATGAAACTGCGCGCCGAAAAACGCGGTGACCGCTACGTCCTCAACGGCAGCAAGACCTGGATCACCAACGGCCCCGACGCCAACACCTACGTGATCTACGCCAAGACCGACCTCGAAAAAGGCCCCCACGGCATCACCGCGTTCATCGTCGAGCGTGACTGGAAAGGCTTCAGCCGCAGCAACAAGTTCGACAAGCTCGGCATGCGCGGTTCCAACACCTGCGAGCTGTTCTTCGACGACGTCGAAGTGCCGGAAGAAAACATCCTCGGCGTGCTCAACGGCGGCGTGAAAGTGCTGATGAGCGGCCTCGATTACGAGCGCGTCGTGCTTTCCGGTGGCCCGACCGGGATCATGCAGTCGTGCATGGACCTGATCGTGCCGTACATCCACGACCGCAAACAGTTCGGCCAGAGCATCGGCGAATTCCAGCTGATCCAGGGCAAAGTCGCCGACATGTACACCCAGCTCAACGCCAGCCGCGCCTACCTCTACGCCGTGGCCCAGGCCTGCGAGCGCAACGAGACCACCCGCAAGGACGCCGCCGGCGTGATCCTTTACACCGCCGAACGCGCCACGCAAATGGCCCTCGACGCGATCCAGATTCTCGGCGGCAACGGTTACATCAACGAATTCCCGGCCGGCCGTCTGCTGCGTGACGCCAAGCTGTACGAAATCGGGGCCGGTACCAGTGAGATCCGTCGCATGCTGATCGGTCGCGAACTGTTCAACGAAACCCGCTAACCGGAGCTGTCCATGGCTATCCTGCATACCCAGCTCAACCCCCGTTCAGCAGAGTTCGCCGCCAACAGCGCGGCGATGCTCACACAGGTCGACGCCCTGCACACTCTGCTCGCCCAAGTGGCCCAGGGCGGCGGCGCGAAAGCTCAGGAACGTCACACCTCGCGCGGCAAACTGCTGCCGCGTGAACGGATCAACCGCTTGCTCGATCCGGGCTCGCCGTTTCTGGAAATCAGTCAGTTGGCTGCACACGCCGTGTATGGCGAAGACGTGCCGGCCGCTGGCGTGATTGCCGGGATCGGCCGTGTGGAAGGCGTCGAATGCATGATCGTCGCCAACGACGCGACGGTGAAAGGCGGCTCGTACTACCCGCTGACCGTAAAGAAACACTTGCGCGCCCAGACCATCGCCCAACAGAACCGCCTGCCATGCATCTATCTGGTGGACTCGGGCGGCGCCAACCTGCCGCGTCAGGACGAAGTGTTCCCGGATCGCGAGCACTTCGGGCGAATCTTCTTCAACCAGGCCAACATGAGTGCCATGGGCATTCCACAGATTGCCGTGGTCATGGGCTCCTGCACCGCCGGCGGCGCCTACGTGCCGGCGATGGCTGACGAAGCGATCATGGTGCGCAATCAGGCGACGATTTTCCTCGCCGGCCCGCCCTTGGTGAAAGCTGCGACCGGTGAAGTGGTCAGCGCCGAAGACCTCGGCGGTGCCGATGTGCATTGCAAGATTTCCGGGGTCGCCGACCACTACGCCGAAAGCGATGAGCACGCCCTCGCCCTCGCCCGCCGCAGCGTCGCCAACCTCAACTGGCGCAAGCTCGGCGAAGTGCAGCAGCGCGCGCCGATTGCGCCGCTGTACGCCAGCGACGAGTTGTACGGTGTGGTGTCAGCGGATGCCAAACAGCCGTTCGACGTGCGTGAAGTGATTGCGCGACTGGTCGACGGTTCGGTGTTCGATGAGTTCAAGGCGCTGTTCGGTACGACGCTGGTGTGCGGTTTCGCCCATCTGCACGGCTACCCGATCGCGATCCTCGCCAACAATGGCATCCTGTTCGCCGAAGCCGCGCAAAAAGGCGCGCACTTCATCGAACTGGCCTGCCAGCGCGGCATTCCGTTGCTGTTCCTGCAGAACATCACCGGGTTCATGGTCGGCCAGAAATACGAGGCCGGCGGCATCGCCAAACATGGCGCGAAACTGGTGACCGCCGTGGCGTGCGCCAAGGTGCCGAAATTCACCGTGATCATCGGCGGCAGCTTCGGCGCCGGTAACTACGGCATGTGCGGGCGAGCCTACGATCCGCGCTTTCTGTGGATGTGGCCAAACGCGCGCATCGGCGTGATGGGCGCCGAACAGGCGGCCGGCGTGCTGGTTCAGGTCAAGCGCGAGCAGGCCGAACGCAGCGGCCAGGCGTTCAGCGCCGAGCAGGAAAGCGAGATCAAGCAACCGATTCTCGACCAGTACGAAGAACAGGGTCACCCCTACTACTCCAGCGCACGGCTGTGGGACGACGGCGTCATCGACCCGGCGCAGACCCGCGATGTGCTGGCCCTGGCCTTGTCCGCGTCGTTGAACGCGCCTATCGAACCGAGCCGCTTCGGCGTGTTCCGGATGTGATCGGGAGAACCTCATGAGCGACTTCAACACCCTCGAATTGCAGAGCGATCCACGGGGTTTCGCGACCCTGTGGCTGAGCCGCGAAGAAAAGAACAACGCGTTCAACGCCGAGATGATTCGCGAACTGATCCTGGCGCTGGACAAAGTCGCCAGCGACGCCAGCCTGCGTTTCCTGCTGGTGCGCGGACGCGGCAAACACTTCAGCGCCGGCGCGGATCTGGCCTGGATGCAGCAATCGGCCGAACTCGATTACCACACCAACCTCGACGACGCCCGGGAACTGGCGGAGCTGATGTACAACCTCGCCAAACTGAAAATCCCGACCGTGGCCGTGGTGCAAGGCGCAGCGTTCGGTGGCGCGCTGGGTCTGATCAGTTGCTGCGACATGGCGATTGGCGCGGACGACGCGCAGTTCTGCCTGTCGGAAGTGCGCATTGGCTTGGCGCCAGCGGTGATCAGCCCGTTCGTGGTGCAAGCCATCGGTGAACGTGCAGCGCGGCGTTATGCGCTGACGGCCGAGCGTTTTGGCGGCCAACGGGCGCGTGAAATTGGATTGCTCTCCGAAAGTTATCCGGCGGCCGAGCTTGAACAGAAAGTCGAACAATGGATCGACAACCTGCTGCTCAACAGCCCGGCCGCCATGCGCGCCAGCAAGGATCTGCTGCGTGAAGTCGGCAACGGCGCACTGACCCCGGCCCTGCGCCGCTACACCGAAAACGCCATCGCCCGCATCCGCGTCAGCCCGGAAGGCCAGGAAGGCTTGCGGGCCTTTTTGCAGAAGCGTCCGCCGAGCTGGCAAGCCGCAACCACCACCAAGGAGCCGCGTTGATGAGCGCACCTGTTCTCACCACCCTGCTGGTGGCCAACCGTGGCGAAATCGCTTGCCGGGTCATGCGTACCGCCAAGGCCCTGGGCCTGACCACCGTTGCCGTGCACAGCGCCACCGACCGGGAAGCGCGGCACAGCCGTGAAGCGGATATCCGCGTCGATCTGGGCGGCAGCAAAGCGGCCGACAGTTATCTGCAAATCGACAAACTGATCGCGGCGGCCAAGGCCAGCGGCGCCCAGGCGATTCATCCGGGTTATGGTTTTCTATCGGAAAACGCCGGGTTTGCCCGCGCCATCGAAGCGGCGGGCCTGATCTTCCTCGGCCCGCCGGCCTCGGCCATTGATGCGATGGGCAGCAAATCCGCCGCCAAGGCTCTGATGGAAACGGCCGGCGTGCCGCTGGTGCCGGGTTATCACGGTGAGGCCCAGGATCTGGACACCTTCCGCGATGCTTGCGAGCGCATTGGCTATCCAGTGCTGCTCAAGGCCACTGCCGGCGGTGGTGGCAAGGGCATGAAGGTCGTTGAAGACGTCAGCCAACTGGCTGAAGCGCTGGCTTCGGCCCAGCGTGAAGCGCAGTCGTCGTTCGGCGATTCGCGGATGCTGGTGGAGAAATACCTGCTCAAGCCGCGGCACGTGGAAATCCAGGTGTTTGCCGATCAGCATGGCAATTGCCTGTATCTGAATGAGCGCGACTGCTCGATTCAGCGTCGGCACCAGAAAGTCGTCGAAGAAGCACCGGCACCGGGCTTGAATCCGGAACTGCGTCGGGCGATGGGTGAAGCGGCGGTACGTTCGGCGCAGGCTATCGGTTACGTCGGCGCCGGCACGGTGGAGTTTCTGCTGGACGCTCGCGGCGAGTTCTTCTTCATGGAGATGAACACGCGGCTGCAGGTCGAACACCCGGTCACCGAGGCCATCACCGGCCTTGATCTGGTGGCGTGGCAGATTCGCGTCGCCCGTGGCGAAGCGTTGCCGATCACTCAGGATCAGGTGCCGCTGAACGGGCATGCGATTGAAGTGCGGCTGTATGCGGAAGATCCTTCCAATGATTTCCTGCCGGCTACCGGACGCCTCGATCTGTATCGCGAATCCGCCGCAGGGCCAGGGCGTCGCGTTGACGCGGGCGTTGAAGAAGGCGATGAGATTTCCCCGTTTTATGACCCGATGCTCGGCAAGCTGATTGCCTGGGGCGAAGATCGTGAACAGGCGCGTTTGCGATTGCTGAGCATGCTCGATGAGTTCGCGATTGGCGGGTTGAAGACCAACATCAACTTCCTGCGGCGGATTATCGGTCATCCAGCATTTGCATCCGCCGAGCTGGATACCGGGTTCATTCCTCGCTATCAGGAACAGCTACTGCCAGCGCCTGTCGCGCTGAGCGATGAATTCTGGGATGCGGCGGCGCAGGCTTTTGCGCAGAGTTTGCCGGGGATGACTCGGGAAGATGATCCGGCCTCGCCTTGGGCGCTTCACAGCGGCTTGCGCGCGGGGTTGCCACGTGAAATCACTCTGCATTTAAGTTGCGAGGGGCAGGATCGGGCGCTCACGCTCGGTGCTGGCGGCAATGCAAAATTGATCGGCGAGCAACTGGTGATCGAGCGCGATGGTTTGCGTCGTCAACTGCGTGCGATTCGTCATGGAGAAGTTCTGTATCTGCAATGGGATGGCGAATTGCGGCGCGTTGAAACGTACGACCCGATCAGTGCTGTCGAAGCCAGTCACAGCCATCAGGGTGGTCTGACTGCACCGATGAACGGCAGCATCGTACGGGTGCTGGTGGAGGCTGGGCAAACGGTTGAAGCCGGCGCTCAACTGGTGGTGCTGGAAGCGATGAAGATGGAACACAGCATCCGCGCACCCCATGCCGGTGTGATCAAGGCGCTGTATTGCCAGGAAGGCGAAATGGTCAGCGAAGGCAGCGCGCTGGTCGAGCTGGAAGAAGCTTGAAAGGTGGATCGATCCTACGCCTGGCGAGGATCGATCTGACTAGTACTTGGCCGATGCCTGAACCACGACACCGATAATTCGGCACTCGTCGGTAAACACGGCTTTCGGCCAGGTCGGATTGAGCGGCATCAGGTAACGCTGGCCGCCCTCTTCGATCAGTTTGCGGAAAATCGCTTCATCACTGTCCTGCCACTGGGCGATCACCAGTTTGCCGGGCTCCGCCTCCACCGCCGGATCCACCAGGATCAGCATCCCCTCGCCGATGCTCTGCCCGGTTGGTGCGGTCATCGAGTTGCCCATTACCCTGAGCCAGAACGCCGGGCCTCGGGCATGGTAATCCGTCAGTTCGAAACGTCGCTTGTCCTTGCCGCTCGAATACGCCGGTTGGGCTTCACGGGCCTCGATCGGGGTTTTCCAGTCGCTGACCGGATAGCGGAAGTAAGGGTTGTACTTCTGCGCCAGAGGCATTTCGTCGTCCTTGTCGACTTGCGGTTCGCGGATCACTACCGCGACTTCGAGAAACTCCATGCCAAGCGCTTTCAGCACGCGGTTCATCTGCGTGATGCCGGGCTCACGGCGTTTGTTCAGCCAATGGCCGATACCGCCCTGAGACATGCCGACGCGCTCGCCGAGTTCGACTTGAGTGACGTTGAGTTCACTCATTTTGGCCTTGACCAACTCAATCCATTTATCCATGTGCGGCACCATACGTGCCCGTCCCGGGCCATCAAAACACATATTGTAGTATTTAAATTCTGGTCACAAATACTCTAGGTACTATTCTTGGATCACGGATTTGAATCGACCAAGGAGTGACCTTTCACCATGAACATCACCAGCAAAGACCTGCCCGACCTGCAAATGGACACCACCTTCACGTCTGCGCAAGGTTGCGCCGCTGCGCAGCGGGCATTGGACTATTACTTGAAACCGGCTGTGTCAGAACCGGATGTGGAAGAACGTTTTTTCGGCGTGAACAGCAACCTGAGTGGCGAAGAATCCCTGGTCCACGCCTCGGATTTGCTGCGATGTGCAGCGGCCACGGCATTCAAGGCAGCAGACGGCTTGCAGGGTGTCAGTCGGGATTTGGCTTTTTCGGTCGTGCACATGGTGGACATGGCACGAGCGATGGTCGATCACTCGCTCGATGGCGGTGTTCGCTGAAGACGGACGGGAAAGAATTTTCCAATCGCGCAGATAAAAACGTTTGACTTGCAAATGATAATGATTATTATTGCATGCAGCTGATCGCGAGATCAGTCGATGGACCAGAGACCTTAGGTCGGTCTTCTGGACTATCTCCTCATCAGGCTAATCACGGTTTTTGACCCGGCTTTTTGCCGGGTCTTTTTTTTGCCAGTTTTCTGGCTTGTGGCTTCAGGCTAATGAAGTCTTTGGGTGCTGCAAATTCGATGGCGCGGATAATATCAAAAGAATATCGCTTGGCAAGAGAACCCCGCCCGCGTTAGGGAAAAGTAATGCCAATTAGCACTTGAGAATCAATCGCACAGCTACTAAGCTGCATCCGCGTCATGGAGGACGCCCCCCGCCACACCCCGCAATTTCCCTCGGTTTCACCCCTGTCTTGCGTGTAAAGTAGCCGCCATAAAAATCATATTCAGGAACCGATTATGACCGTGGCCAAATCTTCGTTCGACATCAGCGCCAACTTCGACAGCGGCAACATCCAAGTCATCGACATCAGCAACCCGCTCAGCCCGGTTCTGGCGATTCGGCCAGATACCCGCAGCGCCCACTTCCAGTGGTTCCACTTCAAGGCCAGCGGCCTGCATGTTCATCAGGAACATTGGTTCCGCCTGGTCAACGCCAGCCAGTCCTCCTACAACAAAGCCTGGACCGGCTATCAGGCCGTCGCTTCCTACGACCACGTCAACTGGTTCCGCATTCCGACCCAATTCGAAGGCGACAGCCTGCGTTTCTGCCTTGAAGCCGAGCAGACTCACGCCTGGTTCGCCTACTTCGAACCCTACAGCCGTGGCCGTCATGACTGGCTGATCGAGCAAGCGCTGACCAAGGCCGGCACCGAACTATTGGCCACTGGCAAAAGCGTCGAAGGCCGCGACATTCAACTGCTGCGCAAAGGCACTGGCGCCGAAGGCCGACGCAAGATCTGGATCATCGCCCAGCAGCATCCCGGCGAGCACATGGCCGAGTGGTTCATGGAAGGCGTGATCGAGCGTCTGGAGCATCACAACGATCCAGTGCTGAACAAGTTGCTGGAAAGTGCCGATCTGTACCTGGTGCCGAACATGAACCCGGACGGTGCCTTCCACGGCCACCTGCGCACCAACGCCATGGGGCAGGACCTGAACCGCGCCTGGCAGAACGCCAGTCAGGAAGTCAGCCCTGAAGTCCTTTTCGTACAGCAGCAGATGGAAAAGTACGGCGTCGATCTGTTCCTCGACGTACACGGCGATGAAGAAATCCCCCACGTGTTCACTGCCGGCTGCGAAGGCAATCCGGGCTACACCCCGCGGATCGAGAAACTCGAAGAACACTTCCGCAGCCACCTGAAACACACCACCAAAGATTTCCAGACAAAGTACGGCTACACCCGCGACGAACCGGGCCAGGCCAACATGACCCTGGCCTGCAACAGCGTCGGCCAGAAGTTCGACTGCCTGTCGCTGACCCTGGAAATGCCGTTCAAGGATCACGATGACGCACCGAACCCGCTCACCGGCTGGTCGGGCCAACGCTCGAAACAGTTGGGCAAAGACGTGCTGACCACCATCGCCGACATGGTCGACACCCTGCGCTGATCCCCCCCTGTTTTTCGCCACATGAAAGATCGCAGCGTGTCTGCGATCTTTTTTTTGCGCTGCACTTTTACCCAATCAGGTTGCAAAACAAAACCAGATTACTTACCGTCAATCCAGTTTTAATTTAAAACCTGAAAAGGAATCGGGACATGAAAGCTCAAACACTCGGCAGCAGCGTGGTGTTGCTGTTCGCCATTGCCTGCGGTCTGGCGGTGGGTAACGTGTATTACGCTCAACCGCTGTTGGATGCCATGGCCGAAGCGTTCAACCTGTCGCCCGCCAGTATCGGCATCGTCATCACGCTGACCCAGGTCGGCTACGGCGTCGGGCTGATACTGCTCGTGCCGCTCGGCGATCTGCTCAACCGTCGGCGCTTGATTGTCACGCAAACCCTGTTGTCCGCCGCGGCATTGCTGATGATCGCGCTGGCAACCAGCAGCACCTGGCTGCTGATCGGCATGACCCTGACCGGTCTGCTCGCCGTCGTCACTCAAGTGCTGGTGGCCTATGCCGCAACCCTGGCCATCCCGGCGCAACGCGGACACGTCGTCGGCGTCATCACCAGCGGCATCGTGGTCGGCATTTTGCTCGCGCGCACTGTGGCCGGCGGAATGGCGGATCTGGCCGGTTGGCGGGCGATTTATCTGTTGTCCGCAGGGCTGACGCTGGTCATGGCGTTGCTACTGTTTCGCGTGCTGCCCAAGGACGAGAGCCCGCAACCGGCAACATCCTATACAGTGCTGATCGCCTCGGTGTTCCGGTTATTCCAAGAGGAACCGGTACTGCGACAACGGGCGATTCTGGCCTTGCTGACCTTCGCCAGCGCCATGGTCCTGTGGACGCCGATGGTTCTACCGCTCGCCGCCCCGCCGCTGTCGCTTTCCCACAGTGAAATCGGATTGTTCGGACTGGCCGGCGCGGCTGGCGCACTGGCGGCTGCAAGAGCTGGGCGCTTGGCGGATAGAGGGTTCGGCCAATGGGTCAGCGGCCTGTCCTTGCTGCTGATGCTCGGCTCATGGCTGCCGATTGCCTTTACCCAATCCTCGTTGTGGGCGCTGCTGCTCGGCGTGATCACTTTGGATCTGGGCCTGCAAGCTGTGCACGTCACCAGCCAGAGCATGATCTACAGCGTCCGCCCGCAGGCACAGAGCCGACTGACCGCCGGCTACATGCTGTTTTACTCGATTGGCAGCGCCGTGGGCTCCATAGCCTCGACGGCCATGTACGCCTGGGCAGGATGGCCGGGTGTCTGCTGGTTGGGTGCCGGAATCAACATGGTCGCGTTGTTGTACTGGTGGCGAACGCTCGCACCGCAAAAACGTGGCGAGCAGACTTGCTCCCTCGCCACGCCAGATTAACGTCCGTGGTCAGTCGCGACTCCGTCCCCGCAGCATGCTGTCGAGCACCTCGTCACGGCGCACCCAACCATGGAACAGCGCCGCCGCCAGGTGCAGCAACACGGTCAGAAACAACAGATACGCCAGATAACCGTGTGCTTTGCGCAACAGCGCAAACACCTGGGCATCCGCCGGCAGGATCGATGGCAATTGCAACGAATGGCCAAGCATCACCGGATCCCCCGCCGCGCTGATCATCGCCCATCCCAGCAGCGGCAACACCAGCATCAGCGCGTACAACAACACATGCGACGCCTTGGCCGCCATCACCTGCCAACCCGGCAAGTCCTCCGGCAGCGGCGGCTGACGCGTGCCCAGTCGCACCAGAATGCGCACGATCACCAGCAACAGGATCGCGATACCCAGCGGTTTGTGCAGGTTGATCAGCCATTCATGCCGCGCCGATACCGAGGTCACCATGCCGGCGCCGATAAACAGCATGGCGATGATCATCAGCGCCATCAGCCAGTGCAGCAGTCGCGCCAGCGGATTGAAATGCGTCGGTGGCGTTCTCATGGGCGAGCCTCCTGTTTGGCGGCGGGCAGTTGGCTGACTTCGCTGGTGCGACGCAGGTAGGAATCGGCGTAACCGGCTGAACGAGCGGCGAGCAGCGGGTCGTCGGAACCTTCAATCCCGGCGGGCAGGACCAGTGGGTCGTAGTTGATGTCACGGCATTCGCCGCTGAGCTGCGGCTGAGTCTTTTCCAGCACCAGGGTGCCGGCGTTCAGCACTTTGCGACCGGCAGGCCAGGCCTTGCTCGCGTCGTTCACCGGATCGTCGGCGTTGGCCAGGGTGATGTTCAACTGAAAACGCAGCGGTCCTTCGGCCAGGTGTTGCACCAGATCCTTCTCCAGAAAGTCGCTGCCTTCCGGCGCCGAGGCCCCCGCGGGATCCTGCGCCAATGGCGTCATGCTCCAGCGCACGGCTTGCTTCTTGCCGCTGGCATCGACCAGATAGAACGCGTTGACACTGTTGTAGGTTTCCGTGACATAGCTGGCCGAAGGCTTGGCGCCCTTTATCCAGGTCAGGAACGGTACGGCTTCCGGGTGCGAGGCAAAGAACGCCGGGACCTTGGTCGGGTCCGGTTTGCCGGTCGCCGGATCCGGCGATTGCGCCTGCTGCAATTGATAGAACGCCTCGGGCGTGCCGACCGGGAACACCGGCATGCTGTTCATCCCGGTACGCCACTGCTGGCCGTTGGCCTGAGTGAAACGCAGCGCCAGGCTGCGAATCGGTACGGCGCTGTCCGGTGCATAAGGACTGCCCGCCGGCAACGCAAATCGCCCGACCACCGGTGTGCGTGGCTCGTTGAACACCTGCGCAACGGAGAACGGCCGCGCTTCACCGCTGCTCTCGAAATGTCCGATCACACACACGCCCTTGGCGTGGTTGCGGCGAAACCCGGGATGCACGCCGTTGTTCTTTTCCAGCACATCGACCAACGCCTTTGGCGTCAGGCGTTGTGGGTCAAACGAGCCATGAACGTAGGCAAACGCCCCGGCCACTGCTGCGACCACCACGGCGATACCGCCAAGACGCAACACCAGGCTCGCGGCACTCAGTGGCGGGCGTTGTGGCCCGCCGGGCGGTGAGCTGCGATCAACCATGAAAGACTCCAGGGCCATCGGCCACAAGTAGGAAGAATCAGCAAGACGCACGCCATCAGGATTTATTCCACGGCCCGGTATTTATTTTTCCGAGCGTGGAATAACCTCGAATGCCGGGCGTCTTCCTAGTCCACAGCGTAGTGACTAGCAGAACTTCATGAGCGAATTCGACGAACAACTGAGAGAAATCATTCCCAGATTGCGGCGCTTTGCCGTGTCGTTGACGCGCAACAGCAGCAGCGCCGATGACCTGGTGCAGGCCAGCCTGGAGCGCGCCCTGTCCAGTTGGGGTGACAAACGCGCCGAGGGCGATCTGCGCGCGTGGCTGTTTTCGATCCTGTATCGCCAGTTCCTTGATGCGCACCGACGCTCTCGGCGCTACGCGCGGATGCTCGAATTCTTCACCGGTCGCGATGACGCCGAACCCTCGGTAGAACGCACCGTGATTGCCCAATCGACCCTGCAAGCCTTCGATCGTCTACCCACCGAGCAGCGCGCCCTGCTGCTGATGGTGTCAGTGGAAGGCTTGACCTATAAGGAGGTCGCCGAGATCCTCGACGTCCCCACCGGCACCGTGATGTCGCGCCTGTCCCGCGCCCGCCAGGCTTTGCGCCAGCTCAGCGACGGCGAAATCAGCAGCCCTTCCTTGCGGATACTCAAATGATCAGCCTGCCCCCCAGCGAGCGTGATTTGCACGCCTACATCGACCACCAGCTCAGCGACGCCGACCGGCGTGTGCTGGAAAACTGGCTGGCCAGCCACCCCGACGACGCCGCGTTGATCCGCGCCTGGCAACAGGATGCCCAGCACCTGCGCGCCGCCCTCGGTGGCGCCCTGCAACAACCGGTCAACCCGGATCTGGACCCGGCACTGATCCGCCAGCGGCTCAAGCATCGATCGCGCCGACAGTGGGCCAGCGCGGCCGTGTTGCTGATAGCGGTCAGCATCGGCGGTATCAGTGGCTGGCAAGCCCGGGAAATGACCTTTGTACGCACGGTTGCGCCCATGACCGATGCCTTGCAGGCGTACCGTTTGATCGCCCAGCAAGGGATTCTGCCGGCGGACTACAAGGTCGGCGACGAAGGTGACATGCAGCGCTGGCTCGACCGTTACTTCACCCAGGCCAATCGCCTGCCGGATCTGACGGCGGCGGGTTTTCGACCGGTCAGCGGTCGCCTGCTGAGCACCGAAGAAGGTCCGGCGGCGATGGTGATGTATGAGGATCGCGCCGGGCACAAAGTGAGTTTCTACGTGCGCCCGCCCGGGCCGAAAAACACCTTCCTGCCACGCGGTAGCCGACTCGACGGGGATTTACAGGCCGAATACTGGTCCGGCGAAGGTTACAACTACGCGATGGTCAGCCCGACCGACACCCCGGCAGCGCAGCTCCTCAAGCAGACCGTGCGCTTCTGATCGGATCAGAAGCCGACATCCAGTACCACGTTGTCCAGATAGGTGCCGGCGGGCGGCGTGGTCTGATCGGTGTAGATCTTCGCGTTGTAGTTGAAGATCTGGCTGCCGGTGCCCAAACCATTGCCAGGATTGACCTCGGCATCGCTGCTGGCCCGTCGCTCCGCACCGACACTGCCCCAGCGAGTGGTGCCGGCGCTTTTGAAAATGTCGTAGGCCAGGTAATTGCTGCCGGAAATCATTCGTCGTCGACCGCCGACACTGATCGCGTTCTGTCCGTCGTTCAAACCCACGGTATAGGCGCTGCCTTTGGTGCAGGCCAGGTTGATGGTCTGACCGGTCACCGGGGTAAACGCACTGATCACCGGAGCGCTGCCGAAGGCGATGTTGGGCGCAGTGATGGTGCAATCGTTGGCCACGGTCAGGTTCACCGTCAGCGTCGTGGTGCCGCTACCGATATCGCGCCCCAGACACACCGAGCCGATGCCAATCCCGGAGCAGTAGTTCCAGTTCCAGAAAATGCTCAGGGTTTCGGTATACACCCCGGCTGCTACGTTGCTGCCGATGGTGGTGCCGAAGTACAGCGGCACGGTTTTCGGCACCGTACCACCGAGCAATCCAAGCGCATCGATGATGCCGTTGCGGGCGAAGTCGTAGGCCGTGCCGCGGGTCAGCGGATAACTGGTGCTGTTGTTGGCGTAGATCGTGTAGCCGATGACGTCGCCGGTCGGCCCGAGCAAACCACTCTGGGTCGAAGTCACCGTGGCCCAGAAGTGGTCGCTGGTGCTCAGCAAGGACAGTAGCGAGCCCGTACAGCTCAAACCACCGTTCAGCGTGGAACTGGGTTGCGAGGTCGTGCGAACTGCAATCGAACTGATCGTGCCGAACGCGGCCGGTGTGGTGGTGACCACCGAACACAGCGCCTGCGCCGCCCCCGGCAACGTCAGCACCAGCCACAGACAGAGCCGAACCCTCGTCATTGGCACACCAACGGACCGATCAGCGGCACCTGATCCTGTTGCAGATCCACATTGAACTGCGCCTGACAGGTCTTGCCATCCGCCAGGGTCACCCTCAGCGAGTTCTGCGCCTGCAGGTTTTCCAGGTAGACCAGCCCGTCCCAGCCCACCACCGTGCGCGTGCCACTCTCCTCGTGCAATACGCCGCTGCCCAGCGGCAGTTCCTGCTGCTGCGCGTCCACCAGCACGATGCTCGCGGCAATCACCCGGCTCAGCGGAAATTCCAGCAGATAACCGCTGCCACGGCGCACGGCAATGCGCTGTTCGACATTCGGGCTGCGCACGTTGGCCGGCAAGTTCAACGGATCGATTTCGTATTTGCCGCGGTAGTAGGCACCGCTCCACGGCACCAGCAAGTGGCCGTTGCGATCCGTCTGACCGACCTGCTGGTTCTCGTAACGCACCGGAACATCGGCGTAACCATCGGTACTGACCACTACGAAGGCATCGTCGATGCGGTTGGCCGCAAACACTTGATGATCCATCCACACCAGCGAACCGCTGGCATCGGCCCAGCGGGTTTCCGCATCCGAGGTGCCGTAGACACCGGCCTGCAACTGCACCGATTGCAGACGCCAGGTCACGTCGGCCTGACGGTAATCAGGCCCGTCGCCGTTGGCATAACCGAGATTGAAACCCACCCCGCCCTGGGACGGCACGGCACGGCTGTAGTTGACGCGTTGTTGCGTCTGCCCGGTCTTGCTGCGCTCGCTGCTGATGGCCAGGCTGCCGCGCAGGTCGAACGGGATCACCAGTTGCGCCTGTACCGCCCAGTTGGCATCACCGATTTCGCGGTTGGCCGACAGGTAGAAACTGCTGTTGTGCCATAACGGCTTGCTCCAGCTCAGGTTGAGCAACCGCGTGCGGGTTTCGTCCGCCGCCCGAATATCGAAGTAGCCGACACCCAGACTGCCCCAGCGCTCAAGGTTCAGGCTCAGGGTCGCCTGCTCGCTGCGCTTGCTGAGGCTGGTGTAAGGACTGTCGACCACCGTGAGGTCGGCGTACTGGTCGCGGCGTTGCAACCGTTGCCAGGAAAAGCTGAAACGCTGAGCGCTGTACTGATAACCGAGACTGAGTTGCTGACCACCGTCACCGTCAAAACGGCTCTGGCTGATCGCACTGTTGAGGACCCCGAAATTGCCCAGCCGAAGATTGCCACCGAGCCCGCCGAGGGTCAGTGAATCGGCCGCTTCGGCGTGGCTTTCCAACGTGAAGCTGTCGCTGATGCCATAACGCAGGCTGCCCGACGTCACGCCCGGCCCGTAGCTGAAATCCTTCAACCCGTAATCACGTCGCAGCGTACCGGCGCTGACCGAGAAATCGCTCAAGCCCTTTTGCAACAGGCTGCTGGTGACATAAAAAGGCACGGTGGTCGACACTTGCCGACCCAGCGCATCGGTGGTCACCACCACGGCTTCGCCCGCACCGTTGATGAACGGAATGTTGGTCAGCGTGTACGGCCCCGGCTGCAAATCGGTGCTGCTGGACTTGTAGCCATTGATGAACAGGTCCACCGAGGACGGCACCGCCGCTTCACCGGCGAACTGCGGCAACGGGTAGGTCACCAGATCCGGGCGCACCGCAAAATCCCGGGAGAACTGCACGCCGCCCAGACGCACCGAGCTGCTCCACGGCAAGGCGCCGCTGACCACGTCCCCCGCCTCGTAGGTCAGCATCCGCTCATCATCGGAGAAGCGCCATGTGGTGTCGTAGCGCAGATACCCGTTGCTCAGCGTGCTGACCGAATCTCCCGACAAGGTGCGCCGGTACTGCCCGGTGTTGGACAGCGTGCCCCAACTGTCGAACACCCGCACCTCGTTCCATGCCGCCAGATAAGTCCCGGCGTCATCGGTGTCGTTGAGGTACAGGTCATAGTTGAACAACGCGCCGAAACTGCTCAACGCCGGGGTGCGCGGGTAGACCTGACGGTTACCGATGAATTGCTCCGGCAGCCAGTCCGGCGGCACGTCGAGCAGCAGTCGCTGGCTGACGCTGTCGTAGTCGCTGTGCAGCCCCGGCAGACCATCGAGATCGACTTCGGCGCCCGCACTCTCGGGCAGTTTCATGCCGGTGTCACGCAACACACTGGCCGGCAGGAACAATCGCCCGCCGCGCTGCTCCACCGCCACCACCCGACCGGTATTCATCTGGTTGACCACCAGTTCCAGAAACAACTGAGCATCGCTGACGGCCTCCATGCCGCTGGGAGGCGGCGGCAGTTCGCCGGCCCCGGATGGATGAATGAACATCAGGCAACACGCGCCGGTGACAAGCCACAACGGACGCTGAATACGGCGAGCCCATCCCGGACTCATTAGCGTGTTTCGTCCGTCAATGGACTGGTTCCTCCTGAAACCGCTGTTGCCCGCCGGCCAATCGCTTGCCTGGCGGCCCCGCACTACCCGGCCCGCAGGCCGCCATCGCTACTTCGCCGGAGCGATGCTCTGCACTTGTGCTGCGCCATTGATCCGTCCCGCCAGTTCCCCCGCCACAGGTCCCGGCGCCGGCCAGCGCATCACCGCGCCGGGCAAGACATAACCCAACAGCCCTTCCGCCAGCGGCTTGCTCTGCCCGCCCTGCTTGAGCGCAACGTCGGTCAAGCGCGCATGCACCGCGCCCTGATTGCGCACCTCCACATAAGGCCGGCCATCCACCGCCACCGTGCGCCAGCTCAATTGCGGCAGGCCGATGCCTTTGGGATCACGCTGACGGGTCGTGTCTTCCTTGCTCCACAGCCCCGCGCCGTAGGCGAACAGGGGCACCGAATAGCGCATCTGGAAGCGGATCGCGGCGGCGGTTTTCCCGGCGTCGGCGGCAGGAGGCTGGGCCGAGGGAATTTCGTCGATGATGATCCGGTAGGCCAGTTCCTGGCCGGGCGGGACTTCTCTGGTCCGGGTCAGGCGCACCAGTTGCTTCTGCCCCGGCTCGATCTTCGCCACCGGTGGACTGCCGATCACGTCACGCTGGTTCTGGTATTGCTCCTGGAAACCGTTCTGGCTCCAGCCGAACACCCTGATCTGCAGGTTGGCGGTTTCGCTGCCACGATTCTCCAGCCACAGCGCACTGGCCTGCTGATCGGCTTCGAGCACCGGATCGATCGGCCAGATCAGCACCGAACTGGCCGCCTGCGCCTTGACCGCAGCGAGCAGAGCCCACATCAACATCGCGCAACGCACGAGCCATGGCCGTGACGTGATAAACCCCATAAACCCGCTCCTTGTGCCTTGCATCACCACGACAGCTGCACCTGCAACACGTCGCTGTATGTCCCCCCAGGCTGATTGCCCGGCAATTGCACCTGACCGTAGATCGGCAGGCTGATGTTGTTGGCGTCGCTATAGGCGACCGCCACGGTCTGGCCGATGCCCAGACTCTGGCTGTAGGCCGCATCGCGAAACAGCGCATACGCCACCTTCGCACTGCCGCCACTGATCTGCATTCGTCGCCCGCCGCTGTTGTACTGACCGCCATCGACCGTCATGTTCAGCGTCACCCCCGGTGTGCATTGCAACTGCACGCCACCGGTCAATGCCACTTGCACCGTGCCGGTGGCCAGGGCGGAACTCGAGCCGAAATTCAGCCCGCCATAGTTCGACACGCCCCCCACCACCAGGCAGCCCGGTGTGATCGTCGCGCTGACCTGAAAGCTCTGGCTGGTCACCGCTGCCAGCGGCAACGGCACAGCCCCCGCGCACAGCACCAGCAGCGCCGCACAGCCATGCCGGCCCATGGCACTAGAACGTCAGTTCAACGGAAATGGTGTCGGTGTAAGTGCCCGCCGGCAGGCCGGCCTTGCCCACCGCCTGACCATAGATGTTCACGGTCTGCGCCACACCGGTGCTGGCGGCGAGGTTGATCACGCCGTCGATGGCCAGCAATTGCGAGTGCCCGGCATCGGTGTACAAGTCGTAAGGCACATAGTTGGCGACACCGTCGTACAGCGCGCGGGTGCCACCGGGCGACAACCCGTCATGGGCACCGGCCCGCACTTTGACCGTCGGCGTGGTGCCGGCAGAGCAGAGAATCGACAACGCCCCGCCACCGCCGCCCAGCACTTGCCCGGTGGCCGTAGTGAACAGGCTGTTGGCGGTGCCGAAGTTCAAGGCACCGAAGTTCAGGCCGGAGGACCCGCCGGAACCATTGACCTGGCAACTGCTGATCAGGATCAGGCTGGAGGTGATCTGACCGGTGACCGTGGTAGCGGCGTTGACGCTGGAGGCCAGCGTCAGGCCGAGCAACGACAAACCTATCCTTGATGCAATCGTACGCATGGTGTCCTTCCTCTACGGTTTACCAATCGAGCGTCACCGTCAGGGTGTCGGTGTAGACACCCACCGGTACCGCACGGGTGTTCGCCACTACCGTGCCAAATACCGGGATGGGTATCTGCGCGCCGCTGGTGACAGCGAAATTGTGTTGTTGGCCGATGCTGTAGCTCTGGCTGCCCGAGGCATCGAGAAACAGTTGATAGGGAATGGTCTGGCGACCGTTGCTCAAGCGCCGGGTGCTGCCGTCGCCATGGGCGCCACCGTCGATGGTCACGGTGAAACCGGTCACTGAAGGATTGCAGGCCACGTTGAGCCGGCCGCTGCTGTCATTGGCCAGGCTGGCCTTGATCGGCGCATTCCAGGTCGGGCCCTGCTGGCCGAAATCGAGTTTGCCGAAATCGCCCACCGGGCTGGCGATGCTGGACGAATTGGTCACCTCGCAGCCGGCGATCAGAATCAGCCGCGCGTGAATCTGCCCGTTGATCGCGGCTTGCGCGTCCTCGGTGAGCAACAGCAATGCGCCTGTGGCGACTACCAGCCAGTGCTTGCCTGTCATTGCGTCCCTACTCCTTCTGATCCTTCAGCATCACTCGACCTCTGCGTTCGTCATTGAACGTCGATTTCCTGTTGCATCCGGCTCGATCACCAGGTGACCGTTACCTTGACCAGATCCGAATACCGGCTGACACGCGGAACTTCGGCCATCCGCTCGATCCGCCCATACAGCGGCAATTCAACCGAACCGCTGTCCGGCACCCTCCCGGTGACCGGCACGTCCACCACCAGCGGCACTCGCCGCGCGGCGTCCTGATACAAACGGTAAGGAATGGCTTTGCCACCCGCCTCGCCTGCCATGTAGCGCACTTCGCCCGTCCCGCCGTGCAGGCCGCCATCGACGCGCAACTGATACGGCGTGTCCGGGTTGCATTCCAGGCGCGGCAATCGCGAATTGATCAGCGCCGCCCCGAGCGGCCCGGCCGGATCGTCGAGGCGCGCCGTGCTGCCGAAGTCGAGCACGCCCAGTTGCTCGATACCGGCTTCGCGCTGCTGGCCGATCAACTGGCAACCGCGCTGCACATCGACGCGCACCTCAACCTGCAAGTCAGCCGCCTGCACCGTTGTTGCGAACCCGCCCAGCAATGCCCAGACCATCCCTGCATTCACTGCCCGTTCCTTGATGGCGACAGCGTCTGTGTCGTTACAGTGTTTCAGGTTAGCAACGGACGCCGATTGCGCCAGTCGATTGGATCCACTGATCGGGCGGGATTTGTTTCGAAAGATTGGCGATCCGGCACGCCAGGACGCTGAAAAAACCTGTACGCGCCGCAGAATGCTGTCCAGAAAAGTCGCCGGCCGATAAAGCGCAGTGGAAGGAAAACTATCCGTCTGGTTACACTACGCCGCCGCGCTCGGGGGGAGCCGGCCTGACGATGACGGAGTGACCTCACCGTGCCCGCCCGACCGCCCGAACGTTCGCGTCTGTCACAACGCCTTTCAGGATTACGCCGCTTGTTCGGCAAGCGAAACCTGGCCAGTGCTGGCCATTGCGCCAGCGCCCAGTCGATTCGCGATTATTTCCGGCACAAAGCCCATGGCCAGGGCTACACCCTCAGCCACAGCCAACAGCGGGTGATCGACTGCATGGCACAGCAGGCCGGCCTGTTGTTCGGCCCTTCGGCGCAAACCCCGCCCAGTCTTTACCTGCACGGCGCCGTCGGACGCGGCAAGAGCTGGTTGCTCGACGGTTTTTTCCAGGCGTTGCCGATCCAGCAGAAACAGCGCCTGCACTTCCATGAGTTCTTCGCCCGCCTCCACCAGGGCATGTTCAGGCATCGCGAACAGGAGGACGCCCTCGGCGCCACCCTCGATGAGTTGCTGCAGGACTGCCGGGTGCTGTGCTTCGACGAGTTCCATGTGCATGACATCGGTGACGCGATGCTCATCACCCGCTTGTACAAAGCCCTGTTCCAGCGCGGAATCCTGTTGCTGGTGACCTCCAACTATCCGCCGGAAGGACTGTTGCCCAACCCGCTGTACCACGCGCGGTTCAAACCGGTGATCGACCTGATCAATGCCCGCATGCAGGTCATGGAAGTCGGCGGCCCCCACGACTACCGCAGCCAGGCGCGCAACCACGCGCATCAACTGTTCACCCAGGGCCATTACGTTTGGCCGGCCACGCCGGCACAACGTCTGGCACTGAACTTGCCACCACGCGATACCGCGCCGCAGCCGTTAGCGGTCGGCAACCGGGTTTTACAGGCGCGTCTGTGCACAGACCGCCGCGTCGCCTTTACCTTCAATGACCTTTGCGAGCAGCCCACGGCCGTGATGGATTATCTGGAACTGTGCCGGCGCTTCGACCAGTGGATCATCGATGAACTGCCGGAACTGGACGCATGCTCGATTGCCGTCCAGCAGCGCTTCATCAACCTGATCGACGTGCTCTACGATCAGGACAAACACCTGACGCTGCTCGGGCAGTTGCCTCTGCACGAAAGCCTGGCCGGCAACGCCATTGACCTGGCCCGCACCCGCAGCCGGCTGGGGCAATTACCGGAAGTGCGTGAACCGGCCTGATTTGCCGTTATCATGCCGCCCATTCCCGGCGTCACTGCGCCCTCTTTGATAGCGACCCATTACATGCACACCCTTGCTCAATTGCGCGCCGGCGAACTGTCGGGCATCACCCGGCTGGACCTGGTCGAAGGCTTGACCGAGTTCCCACCCGAGATCTTCGACCTGGCTGACACGCTGGAGGTGCTCAACCTCAGCGGCAACGCGCTGAGCAGCCTGCCGGACGACTTGCATCGCCTGCGCCATCTGCGCGTGCTGTTCTGCTCCGATAACCGGTTCACCGAACTGCCTGAATCCATGGGTCAGTGCCAGGCACTGACAATGATCGGCTTCAAGGCCAACCGGATTGTCCAGGTCTCCGGCACCGCCCTGCCACCGCGCTTGCGCTGGCTGATCCTGACCGACAACCTCATCGAAACCCTGCCCGCCGAACTGGGCGAGCGCCCGCTCCTGCAAAAACTCATGCTCGCCGGTAACCGTCTGCGCGCGCTGCCGCCATCGTTGAGCCAGTGCCATCGACTGGAGCTGATCCGCATCGCCGCCAACCAGCTGACAGAATTGCCGCAATGGCTGTTGACCCTGCCGAGCCTGACCTGGCTGGCCTACGCCGGCAACCCGCTGGAAACCGAGGCCGACGCCGCCGCACTGGAAGCCACGCCGCTGATCGATTGGTCGACCTTGCGTCTGGAACAACGGCTGGGCGAAGGCGCGTCCGGGGTGATTTCCCGTGCGGTGTGGCAGCCGGCCGGCCAACCGGAGCGCTCGGTGGCGGTCAAACTCTACAAGGGCGAGATGACCAGCGACGGCTCGCCGTTGCATGAGATGAACGCCTGCATCACGGCCGGCCTGCACCCGAACCTGATCCGGGTCGAGGGCCGCATCGGCAATCACCCCGATGGCCAGCAAGGGCTGGTGATGCAACTGATCGATCCGAGCTATCGCAACCTCGCCGCCTTGCCGAGCCTGGCCTCCTGTTCGCGGGATATCTACACCGATGACTGCCGGTTCAGTGCCGATGTCGCCTTGCGCATCGCCAAGGGGATTGCGTCGGTCGCCGAGCATCTGCATGAACAAGGCATCACCCATGGCGACCTCTATGGGCACAACATTCTGTTGAACGATCAGGGCGACTGTCTGCTGGGGGACTTTGGCGCGGCGTCGTTCCATGCCACCACGGACAACCTGGAAACCCGCGCACTGCAACGCATCGAAGTGCGAGCGTTCGGGATTTTGCTGGGGGAATTGCTGGCGCGCATCGACTCGGGTCTGAGTGCGGATCGGCGTGAGGTGCTGGAGGCGCTGGAACAGCGCTGCTGTCAGCCGGATGTGCTGGCGCGACCGGGATTCAGCGAGGTTGTGCAGCAGCTGGAAGCGTTGTAGCCGCTACACCGCCATCGCGAGCGAACTCGCGATGGCGGCATCATTGACGCCGCGGATCAGCCGGCCAGGCCGACGAACATGTCCTGCACGTCGTCGTGGTTGTCGAGGCCTTCGAGGAACGCTTCGACTTCAGCCATCTGCTCGTCGCTCAGGCCGCTGACCGGGTTCTTCGGCTGATAGCCCAGCTTGGCCGACAGCACGGTGAAACCTTGCTCAGGCAGGGCTTTCTGCACCGAGTCCAGGTCGGTCGGGTCGGTCAGGAACAGGGTCGCGCCCTCTTCGCCCGGCTCGAAATCTTGGGCACCGGCTTCGATCGCGGCCATTTCCGGATCGGCGTCCGGGCTGTCCGGCGAGGCTTCGATCATGCCGACGTGGTTGAAGTCCCACGCTACCGAGCCGGAAGCACCCAGTTGGCCCTTGCGGAACGCCACGCGGATTTCCGCCACGGTGCGGTTGATGTTGTCGGTGACGCATTCGACGATCAACGGAACCTGGTGCGGAGCGAAACCTTCGTAAGTCACGCGATGGTACTGAACGGTCTCACCCAGCAGGCCCGCGCCTTTCTTGATCGCGCGGTCCAGGGTTTCCTTGGGCATCGAGGCTTTCTTGGCCTGTTCGACCACCAGACGCAGGTGTGCGTTGGTGGCGGTATCGGCACCGTTGCGGGCAGCGATGGTGATTTCTTTCACCAGTTTGCCGAAGATCTTGCCCTTGGCGTTGGCTGCCGCTTCTTTGTGTTTAACCTTCCACTGTGCGCCCATTACTCACTCTCTTGATCTGTGGCGCCGAGACATCTATTGGCCGACGCGTGGCGCCAAGTTTATACGGCCTAAAGTCGGCAATCGACCAAAAATTCCGTCACGTGTCGACATCTTCTACACACCTTGTAGGGCGATTCTGAAAAACAGGTTTGTCATGACCATTTCGCACTGCGGTTTCGTACCCTCTGTGGCCCGTATGACCCGACAGAGCCCGTCCGAATGCTCAATGACAAGGAAAGTCCCTTCACGCTGACTCTCATCGAGGGTGGCCTGTGCCTGCCGGTACTGCGCTTCAGCGGCCATGAAGGCCTGAACCGGCCCTATCGTTTCGAGATAGAAGTCCTTGGCCTGGCCCCGGCCCTCGCCCCCGCCACCCTGTTGCATCGGTCGGCCTTCCTGCAGTTGAGTGAAGGTCATGGCCTTCACGGCACCCTTCATAGCGCCAGTTGCGAACATCGCGGTGCCCATCGGATCGGTTACCAAGTGGTGCTGGTGCCGCACCTGCAGAGGTTGGAGCAGCAGCCCAGGCGCCGGGTGTTCACCCGATTGAGCGTGCCGGACATTCTCGAACGACTGCTCACCGAACATCGCCTGCCCGCACACGGTTACCGGCTCGACCTGACGGTGGGACACTATCCGCCGCGTCCGTTTTGCATCCAGTACGACGAGACCGACCTCGCACTGTTGCATCGACTGTGCGAGGAAGAAGGCATCCACTATCACTTCGAGCACCGGCCGGATGGCCATGTCGTGGTGTTCGCCGATGACAGCCTGAACCTGCCGCAGCCCCCGATACCCGTGCCCTTCAATCCAGAGAACGAGGCGCGATCCCCCGCCCTCAGCACGCTATTCCTGCGTCACGACGCCGTCACGGCGCAGGTGTCACCCACCGTCCGTGAGCGCGGGCAACCGAGCAACGACGATGAAGCGGCCAATCACGCGGTGACAGGCGTCATCCCCCTGCGAGGATTCCCGCCCTCCGGGCAACGCCACGCCGATCAACGCAGCCGTCGACAGCTGGAACGCCAGCGCTGCCAATACCGCTGCATTCAGGGTCGCAGCGATTGCACGCAATTGCTCAGTGGCCATCTGTTGCAGGTTACGGATCATCCGGTGGGTGCGTTCAACGAGCAGTGGCTGATCACCGAATTGCGCCATCAGGGGCAGCAGCCGTCGATTCTCGAGCCGATGTCCACGCCCCGCCGTTATCACAACGATTTCACTGCACAGCCCTGGTCGACGGAGTATCGCCCGCCGCTGCGGCAACCGCGCCCGAGCATTCCGGGCTATCACCCGGCGCAAGTGTTGGGCTCGCCCGGGCAACCGCCGCAGCTGGACGATCTGGGCCGAATCGCCATCCGTTTGTGGCCCGCGCTGGCACGGAACGCCGACGGTGACGGGTTATGGCTGGCAATTGCCATGGTCGGTGCGGGCGGCCGGATTGTCAGGGAAGCGCTGCCGCGTGCTGGTAGCGAGGTGTGGGTGAGTTTTCTCGACAGCGATCCGGATCGACCGATCCTGTGCCTGGACGTCAGCCAACCTCGCCCGGCGCGCAAAAACCCGGAACCACACGACAACGGCCTGTTGCTCGACTGGCTGCTCAATCGCACCCCGCCTTCGCCCTGACGTTCAACCCTTGTCAGCCTTGCCGGCGGCGGCGGCGAATTTCGCCAGGCGTACATCGAGGTGCCGAGGTCGCCGCCCGTGATCCTCGGCGCGCTCCTTGCGGCGAATGGCGTTGCGCACCATCAGCGAACCGAGATAGCGGATAGGCTCAGGCGGAAAGTAACCCAACGGCCCGTTGACCAGCGGTGAGCGCGTCCACGGATTGTCGAGACCTAGCACCAGCGAGGCGAGAATCTGCCCGCCCATGTGACACGGTCCGACGCCGCTGCCGGAGTATCCGAACCCGTAGAACACGTTGCCGCTGGCACTCATCTGGCCGAAAAACGGCAGGCCGGTGACCGAACGATCCGACGGGCCATTCCACGTTGCGTCGACCCTTACATCGGCGAAGGCCGGGAAAAAATCGTCGAGGCTGCGCTTGAGCAACCCGGCGTAAGGCGATGGTTGATCAAACACCGGCAGCATCCGCCCGCCGTAAGCGAAGGTGTTACCGCCTTTGCCGAGCATGATCCGGCCGTCCGGGGTGTTGTGGTAGTAGTGAACGAAAATCCGCGAATCAAGCACGGTCACGCCGCTGGTCAAGCCGATTTCCTGCAACAGCTCCGGGCGCGGCTCGGTGATCAGCATGTCGCTGGAGACAATCGCCACGCTGCGTTCGAACTGCGGGAATGCACGGGCCATCCAGGCATTCATCGCCAGCACCACGCGGTCGGCGACCACACTGCCGCTGGCCGTCTGGAGACGCGCCGGACGCCCTTCCTCCAGTCCCGTCATTGCAGTGTTTTCGTGGATTTTTACGCCCAGTTGCAATGCTACTCGCCGCAGCCCACGCACCAGCTTGCCCGGCTGCACACTGGCGGCAGCCGGCGAGAACCAGCCTTCCAGATGCTTGTCGGAACCGGCCATGCGCTGAACATCGGCAACCGGACGTTGGGTGAACGAGTTGATACCGTTGCGCTCAAGCGCCGCAATCACCGCATCGGTCGAACCGCATTGCGCACGATTGGTGGCGGTATAAAGCGTGCCGTCCAACCGGTAATCGGCATCGACGCCGTACTGCTCGCAGAACTCGCCGATGGCGTGGATGCTGCGTTCGGATTCCTTGACCAGCCGCACCGCTTCCTCGACGCCGAACAGCCGCTCGAGGGTGAAATACTTCGCCGACCATGACAGCGCACAACCGCCATTGCGCCCACTGGCACCGGCGCCGCAGATGTCGGCCTCGATCAGCAACACCTCGAGTTCGGGGTTCTGTTGCTTGAGCATGATCGCCGTCCACAAACCAGTGTAACCGCCCCCGACGATGCACACGTCGGTGCGCACTTCGCCTTGCAGCGGCGGGCACGGTTCGGACGAATCGAGTTGCAAGGCCTGCTCCAGCCAAAACGGTCTCATGAAAATTCTCCAGTCAGTCGGCCACGGCACAGCCTGCCGCGAATGCCGCAGCAGGCCGCGAGGCAAGGGTTTTCAGTTACGCAGGGGTTTGATCGTCAGGGCCCGATTGGGCACATAGGCACGCGGTTCCATGACGCCGACCGGGCGGCTGTTCCAGTGTGGAATCAGCACCAGCGCCGAGAACAGCGCACAACCGGCGAACACGATGAACACCGTCACCGAATCGAAGTAGCCCGGCAGCAAACCACCGAGCACCGCACCGACCGAGCCGCAGCCGTTGACGAATCCGGCGGCGGTGGCGCCGGCCTTGGCCTTGCCGAAATCGATCGCGGCCGCGCCGCTGATCATCGAGTCCGGGCCGTACAGGGTCAGGCCCATCACGAACAGCAGCGCCACCACCAGCATCACGCTGCCGGTGTGCAAGGCGCCCATGAACAGCGCCAGGGTTACGGTCAGCGCCAGCAGGCTCAGTACGCAGGCCGGCATGCGTCGGGCGCCGAACAGTTTGTCCGAGGCCATGCCGATCATGATCGGGCCCAAAAGACCTGCCAGTTCAAACGAGGTCGGAATGATCGCCGCGCCGACCTTGCCCACGGTGGGCATCTGCTCGAAGACGATCACCGGGCCCCACAACAGAATCGCGTAGCGCGCCGGTTTCAGCAGAAAGTACGCCAGTCCCAGCACCAGCACCGTGCGGTTACGGAGGATTTCCTTGAGCGGTTCCCAGACGCTGAGTTTGCTGTTGGCTTCGGCTTCCTCGGCACTGATGACCGGCTCCGGTTCCACCGCCGGCAGGCCGACATCTTCAGGTTTGTTGCGCTGAAAGATGAAGAACAACACCGCCACCGCCGCGACCACCGCCGCACTGGAAATGAACGCCGCGTGCCAGGTGCCGACCAGCGTGTACGCCCACCAACCGGCGAACGGCGAGGCCACCAATCCACCGAAGGCGTAGCAGGAACTCCACAACCCGAGCACTCGCCCGCGCTGTTCCGAAGGGAAAAAACTACCGAGGTTCTTGCACAACCCCGACCAACCGGTGGACTGCGCCAGGCCCTGAATCAACATGCAGGTGGCGAAGATCGGCAAGGTCGCAAAACTGCCCATCACCAACGCCGCCGCAGCGGAAATCAGCAACCCACCGAGCACCACGACCCTTGGACCAAAGCGGTCGGCGAGCATGCCCCAGGTGAACTGGCCAATGGCGTAGGCCGCCAGGTAAATCGCGTCGAGGTTGGCCATGGCCATTTTGTCGAGCATGAAGGTGGGGTCTTCGGCGATGCCCAGTTTGGCCACCGAAAAGGCTTTGCGGGTGAAATAGAACGCGGCGTAAGCGAGCCAGGTGACAGCGAAGATCTGCATGCGCCAACGCGCAAGGGTGCCGATGTGCTTGTTCATTGTGGTTCTGACCTCAGGGTGTGAGTGTGCCGGCAGAATCGTTAAGTAAACGCCTGTGTTTTTTATTGTTGAGCACTGCGATATCACCCCGTCCCTTCGGCGATACCGGTCAGATGAGTCCTGGTGTTGCACGCACAGGCTCATGGCCAGCGTCGCTGCCCGACCGGGCAGTCAGCGTTGGCGTGAGCCGATCAAAGCAATTACTGTTTAATAAATAAAATCGATTTATCGTATTTCACACATAAGCTCAGCTTGTTAATGGAGTCTGCGATGTCTGTTTCCCACGCCCAGCTCAAAGCCTTTCACGCCGTGGCCGTGCACGGAAGCTTCACCAAGGCCGCCGAGCGGCTTTATCTGACGCAACCGGCGATTTCCGATCAAGTGCGCAAGTTGGAAGAACGCTTCGGCGTGTTGCTGTTCCATCGCAACAAACGCTCGGTGCGCCTGACGGATCTGGGCGAACGCCTCCTGGCAATCACCCAGCGCCTGTTCGTGGTCGAGGCCGAAGCCCAGGAGTTGTTGCAGGAATCCCAGGCCCTGCAGACCGGCAGCCTGATTCTGGCGGTGGATGCGCCGGTGCATGTGTTGCCGCAGATCGCCCGGTTCTGCGAGCGCTACCCGGGGATCAGCGTGAAGATCGAAACCGGCAACACCGATGAATCGCTGTTTCGCCTGTTCAACTATCAAGCCGATCTGGCGCTGCTCGGGCGCGATGTCAGCGATGAACGCCTGCTGTGCGTGCCGCTGCGCAACGATCCGATGGTGGCGTTCGTCTCGCGCCATCATCCGTGGGCCGAGCGTGAATCGATCTGCCTGGAAGATCTCGACGACACGCCGCTGGTGCTGCGCGAACACGGCTCGGTGACCCGCCAGACCCTGGAAGAAGAAATGGCCCGCGCCGGGTTCCGCATCCGCCCGGCGATCCAGGTCGAAGGCCGGGAAGCTGCGCGGGAAGCGGTGGTCGTGGGAATTGGCGTGGGCGTGGTGTCGGCGGCGGAGTTTGGTGCGGACTCACGGGTCTGTGCGCTGCCGATCACCGATTGCACCCGGCGCTTGACCGAGACATTGGTGTGCCTGCGGGAGCAGAGTTCGCGTCGGGTGGTGGCGACGTTTCTCGAGATGGTGCGCGAGAGTCTTGTTCAGACCGGCGCCAATCCGAAAAACGCCTGAATCAAGCGCAACTCCCGCCGCCGCTCCACGCAGCCGATCATGTGCCGATTGACCAGCCCCTCGCCGGCAATCGGAATCGCCACCACCCGCGGGTCATGGCTGACTTCAACCGATGACACCACGCCAACCCCCAATTCAGCCGCCACCGCTTCCGTCACCGCCTCACGGCTGTCCAGTTCCAGCAACACCCGTGGATTGACCGACGCCTGCGCACAGGCCTGATCGAAGGTGCGTCGGGTAATCGAACCCGGCTCGCGCAAGACCATGATCACCTGATCCAGCTCCTTGAGCCTGACTTCGCCGCTGCGTTTCGCCCACGGATGCCCGGCCGGCACCAATGCGCAGATCCGCGATTCGCTCAGCGCTTGCAGATGCAGGCCCTTGCGCGGCTCGACTTCGGTCAGCACCGCCACGTCCGCATGTTCGGACAACAACGCCGCCAACGTTTCCTGAGCGTTGCCCAACCGCAGGTTCACCGTGATCCCGGGGTACCGTGCCCGCAGGCTGGCGAGCATCGGCATGACCATGTGCGGACCGTCCGCCGCCACCTCAAGTCGCCCGGTGAGCAACTGCCGGTTGGCTTCAAGCAGCGCCTGGGCCTCTTCGGCCATGCCGAACATCGCCCGGGTGATCGCCGCCAGTTTGGTGCCCTCCTCGGTCAGCTCGACCCGGCGCGCCGTCCGTCGCAATAAGGTGATCTGGTAATGCTCCTCCAGCGCCTTGATGTGCCCGGTGACCGCCGGCTGGCTGATGAACAACCGCGCGGCGGCACGGGTGAAGCTGCCTTCCCGGGCCACGGCGTCGAAGGCGCGGAGCTGGAACAGGTTCATGAATAACCCTCACTGATGGCTGGCATAACAACAAACAATTTGATTGATGATCCGCCGAATTGCAACGTATGCCCCGTAGCTTCATCCCACAGCGCTATCGCGAGGACACACGAATGAGTACTGCCGCACCCATCCTGCTCACTCCCGGCCCGTTGACCACCTCGGCCCGCACCCGCCAGGCGATGATGGTCGACTGGGGTTCATGGGATGACCGCTTCAACCAATTGACCGCCAGCCTGTGCGAGCAACTGCTGGCCATCCTCAACGGCGCCGACAGCCACCACTGTGTGCCTTTGCAGGGCAGCGGCACCTTCGCCGTCGAAGCCGCGATCGGCACCCTCGTCCCCCGCGACGGCAAGGTGCTGGTGCTGATCAACGGCGCCTACGGCAAGCGTCTGGCGAAAATCTGCGAAGTGCTGGGCCGCTCGTTCAGCACCTTTGAAACCGCTGAAGACGAACCAACCACCGCCGCCGACGTCGACCGCCTGCTGCGCGCCGACAGCGACATCACCCACGTCGCGCTGATCCACTGCGAAACCAGCACCGGCATCCTCAATCCACTGCCGGAGATCGCTCAGGTCGTCGAGCAACACGGCAAACGCCTGATCATTGATGCCATGAGCTCGTTCGGCGCCTTGCCGGTGGATGCGCAAAAAGTCCCGTTCGATGCACTGATCGCCGCTTCCGGCAAATGCCTGGAAGGCGTGCCGGGCATGGGCTTCGTGTTTGCCCGCAAGGAATCCCTGGCCGCTGCCGCCGGCAACTCCCATTCGCTGGCGATGGACCTGTTCGACCAGCACAGCTACATGAAGAAGACCGGCCAATGGCGCTTCACCCCGCCGACCCACGTGGTCGCGGCGCTGCACGAAGCCCTGCTGCAATACAACGAAGAAGGCGGCCTGCCGGCACGGCATGCGCGTTACGCCGCCAACTGCCAGGCGCTGATGGAGGAGATGGGCAAACTCGGCTTGCGCAGCTTCCTGCCCGCCGCCATCCAGGCACCGATCATCGCCACGTTCCATGCGCCAAAGGATCCGCGCTACCAGTTCAAGGACTTCTACGAACGGGTCAAGGCCAAGGGATACATCCTCTACCCCGGCAAGCTGACCCAGGTCGAAACCTTCCGCGTCGGCTGCATCGGCCACGTCACCCCGGCGCAGATGCGTGAAGCCGTCTCGGCAGTCGGTGAAGTGCTGCGCGAGATGGAAGTGCTCGACATCTGACTCACCCGGCCCGCTCCCCCATTTGAATTGCATTGCCCACTCAGGAATTTGATTGCCATGAACTACAACAACCCAAGCAAACTGCAAGCCGCCATCCTCGACTGGGCCGGCACCGTGGTCGATTTCGGCTCTTTTGCACCGACCCAGATCTTCGTTGAAGCCTTCGCCGAGTTCGACGTCCAGGTGTCCATCGAAGAAGCTCGCGGCCCGATGGGCATGGGCAAGTGGGATCACATCCGCACCCTGTGCGATCAGCCGCAGGTTGCCGAGCGCTATCGCAAGGCGTTCGGCCGCACCCCGACCGATGACGACGTGACCGCGATCTACAACCGTTTCATGCCGCTGCAGATCGAAAAAATCGCCGAGCACTCGGCGCTGATCCCCGGCGCACTGGAGACCATCGCCAACCTGCGTCAGCAAGGGATCAAGATCGGCTCCTGCTCGGGCTATCCGAAGCAAGTGATGGACAAAGTCGTGGCACTGGCCGCCAGCAACGGCTACATCGCCGACCACGTCGTGGCCACCGACGAAGTGCCGAACGGCCGCCCATGGCCTGCTCAAGCGCTGGCCAACGTGATTGCGCTGGGCATCGACGATGTCGCCGCCTGCGTGAAAATCGACGACACCGTGCCGGGGATTCTTGAAGGTCGTCGTGCCGGGATGTGGACCGTGGCGCTGATCTGCTCCGGCAACGCTTTGGGCCTGGATTACGAAGGCTACCGCGCACTGGGCAGCGACGCGCTGGCCAGCGAACGCAAGCGCATTCACGCGCTGTTCGAAGGTTCGCGTCCGCACTACATGATCGACACCATCACCGATCTGCCGGAAGTGATCGCCGACATCAACAAGCGTCTGGCCAACGGTGAAATGCCGCAAAGCAGCTGATAACGCAGCCTGCGGCAAACAGAAACGCCAGTGTCTGCGCGACACTGGCGTTTTTTTATGGGCAAACCCCTGATTTCGCGCAATGAAAGAGTTTTTAGACACGCGCAAATCGGCCAAAGCGGATTACAGTTAAAGCATGCCGTCGCTCAAGAACGGCACGTTTCGACCCTGATCCGTGAGGAAATACCGTATGCCGTGGACAAGTTCCGAATCACGCTACAGCACCGTGTCAGTCCTGTTGCACTGGTTGATGCTGGTGTTGTTGGTGCTGGTGTATGCCAGCATGGAATTGCGAGGCATCTTTCCCAAGGGCAGTGGTGGCCGCTCGCTGATCCGTGAAGCGCATTACATGCTCGGCCTGACCGTGTTCGTGCTGGTGTGGTTTCGCCTGCTGGCCCGCAGCATCGGCCCGGCACCGAAAATCTTCCCGGCTTCACCGCAATGGCAGACCGCACTGGCCCGACTGATGCACTGGGCGCTGTACCTGTTCATGATCAGCATGCCGATCCTTGGCTGGCTGATTACCAGCGCCGAAGGTCATCAAGTGATGTTCTACGGTTTCGACCTGCCGTTGCTGGTGCAAGAGGACAAAGCTTTCGCCAAACAGGTTGAACACTGGCACGTGTTGATCGGCAACATCGGCTACTGGCTGATCGGCCTGCATGCTCTGGCGGGGCTGTATCACCATTATGTGGTGGGCGATAACACACTGCTGCGGATGATGCCCAAGCGCAACCAGGTTTAGCCATCGAATCCACGCCGGCCCTGCAAGCCGCCGGTGTGGATGAAGATCAGTCGCGTTCCACGGGCAAAGCGGCCCGCCTCGATCTGCTGTTTGAGCGCCAGCAAGGCCTTGCCGGTGTACAGCGGTTCGAGGGGAATGCCGCTGGCCAGTTCAGTCTGTGCGATGAACTCAAGCAACGGCGCATCGACTTTGGCGAAACCGCCACGGCTGGCGTCGATCAGTTCGTAGCCTGCGATGTCACCGACAATCGCCTCGACGTTGGCCGCGACGCCGTGATCGTCGGGTACGGCCATGGCGCCATACACCGGGTGTTTACCCGCCTCCGCCAGAACCAGTCCCGCGAGCGTGGTGCCAGTGCCGCACGCCAGCCACCAACCGTCATGGTCGTCCCAGCCGAGCTTGCCCAGTTGCTCACTGACCTGATCCTTGAGTGATGCGCAACCCTGCGCACCCGGCAAACCACCGCCACCTTCGGGCACAGGATGCAGCGTCGGATATTGCGCCAGCCACGGCTGCCAGAACCCCGGCTCATGCCGTGCCCGGTAGCCACCAAAACCGAGCCAGTGCAGCTGCATGTCAAAATCCTGCAGATCCCTGACCGTCGGCGTGTCCTGCGGATGCCCGCGCAGCAAACCGACCGTTGCGAATCCCAAGCGCTTGCCCGCAGCAGCCAGTGCATGCAGATGATTGGAGTGCGCACCGCCCAGGCTGATGATGCCTTCGGCGCCCGCACGGTCGGCGGCTTTGAGGTGTTCGACGAGTTTGAACCACTTGTTGCCGCTGATCAGCGGATCGATCCGGTCCAGACGCAGAATCGCGACTTCAATGCCGGCGGCAGTGAGCCAGTCCAGATGAAGGGGTTCGAGGGGGGCTGGGGCCAGCCAGTCGGTGGGAGGCAGAAACATGAAGGCCGGCTCTGTGCAAAGAGCCGGCATTCTAGGGTGGATCAGAGCTCGGCGGCCAGACGCGAACCCTGATTGATCGCACGCTTGGCATCCAGCTCGGCCGCCACATCGGCGCCGCCGATCAGGTGCACGTTCTGCCCGGCTGCCACCAGCCCTTCTTGCAGCTCGCGCAGCGGATCCTGACCAGCGCAGATGACGATGTTGTCCACCGGCAGCACTTGCGGCTCGCCGGTTTCACCGATGCGGATGTGCAGGCCTTCGTCGTCGATCTTCAGGTACTCGACGCTGTTGAGCATCTGCACCTGCTTGTTCTTCAGACCGGTACGGTGAATCCAGCCGGTGGTCTTGCCCAGACCGTCGCCGACCTTGGATTTCTTGCGTTGCAGCAGGAACACGTCACGGGCCGGTGCATGCGGTGCAGCCTTGATCCCGGCCACACCACCACGGGCCTCGAGGTGGGTGTCGATGCCCCACTCTTTCCAGAACGCAGCGCGATCCTGACTGGTGGCCACGCCTTCATGGACGAGGAATTCCGACACGTCAAAACCGATACCACCGGCACCGATCACCGCCACCCGCTTGCCGACCGGTTTGCGCTCGAGCAGCACATCCAGATAGCTCAGCACTTTGGCATTCTCGACGCCCGGAATCGCCGGCAGGCGCGGTGCAATACCGGTCGCCAGGATGACTTCGTCGTAACCGCCCTCTACCAGTTTCGCCACATCGACTCGGGTGTTCAGGCACACCTCGACGTTGGTGGTCTGCAACTTGCGTTTGAAGTAGCGCAGGGTTTCGTAGAACTCTTCCTTGCCCGGCACACGCTTGGCGACGTTGAACTGACCGCCGATTTCACTGGCCGAATCGAACAAGGTCACCTGATGCCCGCGCTCAGCGGCAACAGTGGCGGCAGACAGACCGGCAGGGCCGGCACCGACCACGGCAATCTTCTTGATCTGCTTGACCGGCAGGTAATTGAGCTCGGTCTCGTGGCAGGCACGCGGGTTGACCAGGCAACTGGTGAGCTTGCCACCGAAAGTGTGATCGAGGCAGGCCTGGTTGCAGCCGATGCAGGTGTTGATTTCGTCGGCGCGGCCTTCGGCGGCCTTGTTGACGAAGTCCGGGTCGGCGAGGAACGGACGCGCCATCGACACCATGTCGGCATCGCCTTCGGCCAGGATCTGCTCGGCGACTTCCGGGGTGTTGATGCGGTTGGTGGTGATCAGCGGAATGCTCACCGAACCCCGCAGCTTGGCCGTGACCTTGCTGAACGCCGCCCGCGGCACTTTGGTGGCGATGGTCGGAATCCGCGCTTCGTGCCAGCCGATACCGGTGTTGATGATGGTCGCGCCGGCCTGCTCGATGGCTTTGGCCAGGGTGACGATCTCTTCCCAGGTGCTGCCGCCTTCGACCAGGTCGAGCATCGACAGACGGAAGATGATGATGAAGTTCGGGCCGACCGCTTCACGCACCCGGCGAACGATTTCCACCGGCAGGCGCATGCGGTTTTCGTAGCTGCCGCCCCAGCGGTCGGTACGGTGGTTGGTGTGGGCCGCGAGGAACTGGTTGATGAAGTAGCCTTCGGAACCCATGATTTCCACGCCGTCGTACTCGGCGGTCTGGGCCAGTACCGAGCAGGTGACGAAATCGCTGATCTGTTTCTCGATACCTTCCTCATCCAGCTCTTTGGGCTTGAACGGGTTGATCGGCGCCTGGATGGCGCTCGGGGCCACCTGTTTCGGGCTGTAGGCATAACGCCCGGCGTGGAGGATCTGCATGCAGATCTTGCCGCCCGCCTCATGCACGGCGCGGGTGACGATGCGGTGCTTGAGCGCTTCTTCCTCGGTGGTCAGCTTGGCTGCACCGGAGTACACGCCGCCCTCGTCGTTCGGGCCGATACCGCCCGTCACCATCAGGCCAACGCCGCCACGGGCGCGCTCGGCAAAGTACGCCGCCATGCGTTCGAAACCACCCGGCTTCTCTTCAAGGCCGGTGTGCATCGAGCCCATCAGGGTGCGGTTGCGCAACGTGGTGAATCCCAGGTCCAGCGGGGCCAGCAGGTGCGGGTAAGTGGCGGTCATCGGTAACTCCACAGCGAGCGATCACGGAAAATGCGGGAGCTCTGCGTCCCCCGTCAGTCATGTTCGACAGACTAAGAGTCGCATCGCTGTCACTCAATGACCGTAACTGACAAGTTATTGATCCAAATGCGCAGCGCCCCTTGGCAAGCGCAGGCATGGGCCCTACCCTAGTCGCACACCCTGTACCCGGCTGTTGTTGGATTTCATGCGCAAACTTTTGTACCTGACCTTTTCCATGGCGCTTGTCGCCGCGCTTACCTTCTACGCCATGTGGGCGGCTGACCGCCCGGCCGGTCATTACCTGTCGGACCTGCGGATCAAACTGGCGGTCGATCAGGGCACCCGAGCCGACCGTGGCAACCTGCTGGGGATTCAGCCGGAACTGTTCCCGACCGACTATCAAAGCTCCGAACGCCTGCACCGCAAGCTTGCCGCTTATTTGCAGCAGGCTCAGGATCAGGGTTTGCTCAATGAAAAAACCATCGTGGTGCTGCCCGAGCATGTCGGCACCTGGCTGATGATCAGCGGCGAGAAAGACGAGCTGTACCAGGCCCCCACCCTCGCCGAAGCGATGAACTGGCTGGCCGCCAGCAACCCGTTGCAATTCGCCCGCGCCTGGCTCACCGCCAAGGGCAGCAGCCGTCTGGATGACGCCCACTTGCGGATGAAATCCAGAGACATGGCCAAGGACTATCAGTTGCTGTTCGGCGGTCTGGCCAAGGAATTCCACATCACCCTGGTGGCCGGCTCGATCGTGCTGCCGGAACCGAACATCATCGACGGCCGGCTCAAGGTCGGCAGCGGCGCGCTGTACAACACCAGCGTGGTGTTCGGTCGTGACGGCGCCCCGCTCGGTCAGCCACAGCGGCAGATGCGCCCGATCTTCGATCAGGATGACACGACACCCTCCAACGATGTCTCCCGGATCAATGTGATCGAAACTCCGGCCGGGCGCCTCGGCGTGCTGATCGGCAACGACAGCTGGTACCCGGACAACTATCGCAGACTCGACGAGCAAGGCGCGCAACTGATTGCGGTGCCCGCGTTCGTCATCGGTCATGGCGTGTGGGATCTGCCCTGGCAGGGCTACAGAGGCTTGAACGCACCAGACTCGGTCAGCCTCAAACCGGGAGAGGTCAGCGAAGGCCAGGCCTGGCACCGCTTGACCCTGACGGCACAACCACCGGGCAGCCGGGCGATTGCCGGCATGAGCGTATTCCTGCGCGGACAGTTCTGGGACAAGCCGAGCTCCGGGCAGAGCTTCCTCAGCAGCAACGGCCAGCAGTTCGCCGACGGTGACGCCCGTGGCGCGCGCTTGCTGAACCTCTGGTTGTAAACCATGAAGCCGCTGCCGATGCGTCTCGGGGATCTGTCAGTGGGCTTCGTTCATAGCCTGGCCGATGCCGTGCGAAGCCATGACGCCGACCCGCAACCGCTGCTCGAACAATACGGCCTCGACGCAGCACGGCTGGCCGAGGCCGGGGCACGCTTGTCGATCCCGCGCTACATGCGCCTGGGCCATGGCGCGATCCAGTTGACCGGCGATCCGGCACTCGGTTTGCGCATGGGCCAGCTCAGTCGCCTGAGCCAGGCGGGATTGGCCGGCGTCACCGCAGCGCAGGCACCGACCGTGCGCGAAGCCGCCCGCTGCCTGACTCGCTTCGAACCGTTGTACGGTTCCAATTATCGCGGCCAGTCGAGTTTCCACGAGGATGCCAGCGGTGCCTGGCTGCGCTTCTACTCGATCAGCCCGTACAACGCCTACAACCGTTTTGTGGTGGATTCGATCATCGCCGGCTGGCTGCATCAGTTGTCCGGCGTCAGCCCCGAACCGCTGCGCGCCGAACGGATCGAAATCGAATTCGACACCCCGGATTATCGCGACGCCTATGCCGTACTCGGCGACTGCCCGATCCAGTTCGGCGCCGAGCACAATCAGCTGCGTCTGAGTCTCACCAGCCTGGCCGCACGCAACCCGGAGCATTGCCCCAGCACCTGGAAACATCTGCTGCAACTGTGTGAACGGGAACTGGAACAATTGACGCGAACCCGCAGCCTGCGCGAACGCATCACGCAATTGCTCGGACCGTTGCTCAATGGGGGTCGTGAACCCGACCTGGAAGAAGTGGCGGCGCGCCTGAAGCTGCCGACCTGGACGTTACGGCGAAAACTGGCCGAAGAAGGCACGCAGTTTCGCGCGATCCTCAACGACACTCGCCGTGATCTGGCGATGACCTACATCCGTGACACTGAACTGGCGTTCGGTGAAATCGCCTACCTGCTGGGTTTCGCCTCGGCCGAAGCTTTCCAGCGCGCCTTCAAGCGCTGGAACGGCCAGACGCCGGGCGAGTTTCGCCGCAGTCACCGCAAGACCGGTTGAAGCGTCAGAGCTCGGTGGCGTCTTCCGCAGGCTCCGGTGAATCCAGTTCGTAGGCCTGGAATTCGAGCAGTTCTTCTTGATAGTCATCCATCGTGTAATCCCCCTAACTGCTTTGCTGAAATGGCCTGGAGCAAATGACCCGTGCCTCGAGCATAAAGTGCCCGTATGAAGGAAAAATGAAACGCAGCCTTCATGAAATAAACGTAGCAGGCGGTCAGGGATTTATCGCGGGGATATTTTCAGAATGTGTGAACCGACATTTCAGATCACACAGAAATCGAAGCAGGAGCGACGTTGGGTCGCTCCCGCAACCGATCAATGCCCGGTTGGCATTGCCGGAATCGGCTCGGACGGCGGCGGCAGATCCGTCGGATTGGCCGGAGGCGTGATGACTTCCGTTGCCGGCGCTGCTGCTGGAACCAGCTCCGAACCTGGTGCCGGGGTGATCGGTGCTGCTTCAGCCGGTGGAACGACCGGCTCTGAACTGACCGGAGCCGGCTCTGCGGGGGCCGGTGTCGCAGCAGGTGCGGCGGCCGGGGCTGGGGCCGGAGTCGGTTCAGCCGCTGGCGTCGGAGCCAATGCGGCCGGCGCGGCCTTGGGTTCCGGCACGCCCAGATCGGCCTTCGGCTTCTCGGTGATGTGCGCAGCTTTCTTCGCATCTGCCGGCAGGAACAGCTCCACCAGGGTGAAGAAGCGCTCGTAGAATTTCTGCGAGGACACGGTTTCGCTGGCCACCTTGACCATCGAGTCGTCAGAGGAGCCGATCGGCATCGACACCGAGCCCAGCACGCCAACCCCCAGGCTGGCCGAGTTGTTGGTCTTCTTCAGCGCGTAGCGGTCCTGCAAGGCGTTGGCGAATACCGTGGCGTGGTGGCCAGCGCTACCATCATCGGCACACACGACGTTGAAGCTGATCTCCAAGTGGGTTTCACCGGTCTGCTGGAAACTCTTGTGTCCGCTGACCAGTTTCGGGTCGCTGCTGGTGATGATGTAGCCTTGGCTGAGCAACGCCCGGCGAGCCGCTTCGCAACTGGCGGTGTCGGTGACCGGGTAATTGCGCGAAAAGGTGCCGGAGTCGTCGAAGTTCTCATGCTCGTAGATAGGCTTGTCCTTGGAGCAGCCGGCAGCGGCGGTCAGCAACAACGCCAACCCGATGAAACGCACGGGAATAGAATTCAACATTAAACATCCTGAGGGAAAAACGGTCCGGGGCGTATTGTGCAACATATCGCTGCCCCGCGGCGTACGGATTAGTGTCTTAAAACAGTTACAACTCTACCGGTCATGGGTGCAGGGAAAAAGGCAAACCGGCCAATGGTCGATGAAAATCCTGTCACCCAGTGATTGATAGGCAAAAAAAAGCCCCGAATGTTCATCCGGGGCTCATTTTTTGTCGCTCAGTCAGGCATCAGAAACGCTTGATGTCCGCTTCGCTTTCCAGCTGCTTGCGGTACGCCGCGAAGTCCTGCTGGCCTTCACGCGAGGCGAGGAAGCGACGGTATTGCGCTTTCTCTTCATCGGTTGGCGCAGCGGCTTCGTTCACAGCGTTCAGGCGCACGATGGTCAGGCTGCCATCAGGCAGTGTCACGCTGCTGAAAGTCGGCTTGTCCTTGCCTGCCGGTTTCGGCATGCGGAACAGAGCTTGCAGCACGGCTGGATCAACACCTTCCTGGGCGCGGGTGGCCGCCTGGGTCACTTTCCAGTTCTGACCGTCGATGGCCTTGTCCAACGGGGTCTTGCCATCACGCAGACCGGCGATCAGTTGCTCGGCCTTGGTCTTGGCAGCAGCGCTGGCGTGCTCTTTGGCCAACTGAGTGCGAATGGCAGTCGCCACGGCTTCCAGCGGCAGTTGCGCAGGCTTGAGGTGTTCCTTGGCGCGCAGCACGATCACGGTTTCCGGATCCAGCTCGATGGCGGTGCTGTTGGCACCCTCTTCCAGTACTTCGGTGCTGAACGCTGCAGTCACCACGGCGCGGTTGGCTGCAACACCTTCACCACCTTCACGGCCGAACGGCTTGGAGGTGTGCACGGTCAGTTTCAGATCCTGCGCCGGCTGAGCCAGGTCAGACGATTCGAACGAAGAGTCTTCCAGTTGCTTGGTCGCCTCGACGAAACGTTGCTCGACCTGCTGGGTTTTCAGCTCGCGGGTCAACTTGTCTTTCAGGCTGGCGAAAGTCGGAACTTCCGGTGCTTCGACGCCCAGCAGCTTGATCAGGTGGAAACCGAAGTCGGTGCGAACCGGCTCGGACACTTGATCCTTGTTCAACGAATACAGGGCTTTTTCGAAAGCCGGATCGTAAACGCCAGGACCGGCATAACCCAGGTCGCCGCCATTGTTGGCCGAACCCGGATCCTGCGAGAACTCCTTGGCCAGCGCTTCGAACTTCTCACCCTTGGCCAGGCGTGCCTGAATGTCTTCGATCTTCGCCTTGGCCTGAGCCTCGGTGGTCTTGTCGTTCACTTCGATCAGAATATGCGCCGCACGACGCTGTTCCGACAGGTTGGCGATCTCTTTCTGATACGCCGCCTGCAGGTCTTCGTCCTTGACGGCGACCTGGTCGAAGAAAGAAGCCTTCTTCAGCTCGAGGTAATCGATGACCACCTGATCCGGGGTCATGAATTCCTTGGCATGTTCGTCGTAGTAAGCCTTGACCTCATCGTCGGTCAGCTTCACTGCCGCCGGGTCAGCCTTGATGCTCAGCGAGGCGAAGTCACGGGTCTGTTTTTCCAGACGGGCGAAGGCCAGCACTTGAGCGTCAGTCACGAAACCGCTGCCCGCCACACCGGCGCGCAGTTGGCCGATCAGCATTTCCTGAGCCAGCATCTGGCGGAATTGCATGCGGCTGTAGCCCAGTTGACGGATCACCTGGTCGAAACGGTCGGAACTGAACTTGCCGTCAACCTGGAATTCAGGTGTTTGCAGGATCACTTGGTCCAGCGCCGCTTCGGAGAAAGCGAACTTCGATTTTTCTGCGCCTTGCAGCAGCAGCTTGCGATCGATCAGACCCTTGAGGGCCGACTCGCGCAGCATTTTTTCGTCGAGCAAGGAAGCATCGAAGTCCTTGCCCAGCTGTTGCATCAGCTGACGGCGTTGCATGTCAACGGCCTGGCTCAGCTCGTTCTGGCTGATTTCTTCACCATTGACCTTGGCCGCCTCGTTGGTGTGAGTCGTGGCCTTGAAAATGGCGTCGAAACCGGTCAGAGCCATCAGTGCAACGATGACCCCGATAATGGTCTTGGCAATCCAGCCTTGTGAATTGTCCCTGATATTCTGCAGCATGCGTCCCCCAGAAACGGTTGAACTTCAAAAATTAGGCAACCGTGGAGCGTGGGTAGAATCCGGATAGAAGAAAGGCGCATCCGAGGATGCGCCTTCTCGTAACTGGCGGAGCGGACAGGGCTCGAACCCTCGATCCCGGTGTAGCAGGCAATTATTCCAAACCGCCTGCTCTACCGCTCCGCTGCCAAGTCAGGCATGACCCCGACCCGGATGGGTAAAAACCTGAATCAAACTTAGTTGACGGCTTCTTTCAGGGCTTTACCGGCTTTGAAACCTGGCTTTTTGGCAGCAGCGATTTCCAGAGTCTTGCCGGTCTGTGGGTTACGACCAACGCGAGCTGGACGATCAGTTACGGAGAAAGTACCGAAACCAACCAGAACTACGGAGTCGCCAGCCTTGAGAGCGCCAGTGACGGATTCGATTACAGCGTCCAGCGCACGGCCAGCAGCAGCTTTCGGGATATCAGCGGATGCAGCGATAGCATCAATCAGTTCCGACTTGTTCACTCTAAGTCCCCTTATATCTATTTGAGTATGATTCTAAGTTTTTTGGTGAAAGCAAAAACGAGTGCTGAATGGCCTACAGACACTTAAGAGCCGCTTTATAACAAGGGCTCTAAAAAGCTGTCAAGGAAGCCCCCCAGGCAAAAGCGTATTAATGCGTGCTAATTCTTTCCTTAGAGTCAGACTCACGTTTTTCGTCCTTGGCAACTATCTCCGGAGCCACATCCGGCAAGGGCTCCGGCGCGTATTGCAGCGCAATTTGCAGGACCTCGTCAATCCATTTAACCGGTTTGATCTGCAGATCCTGCTTGATATTGTCAGGAATCTCCTTCAGATCGCGCACGTTCTCTTCCGGAATAATCACTGTCTTGATTCCGCCACGGTGAGCGGCCAGCAGTTTTTCCTTCAGACCACCAATGGCGAGGACTTGACCACGCAGGGTGATCTCGCCGGTCATGGCGACATCGGCACGCACAGGAATACCCGTCAAAGCCGACACCAGCGCAGTACACATGCCTACACCGGCGCTAGGACCGTCTTTCGGCGTAGCCCCTTCCGGCATGTGAATGTGCGTGTCGCGCTTCTCGTGGAAGTCCAGGGGAATGCCCAGGCTCTTGGCACGGCTGCGCACCACGGTCAGGGCCGCAGTGATCGATTCGACCATTACGTCACCCAGCGAACCGGTCTTGATCAGTTGACCTTTACCCGGTACGACAGCGGCTTCGATGGTCAGCAGTTCGCCGCCGACCTGAGTCCAGGCAAGGCCGGTCACCTGACCGATCTGATCCTGTTGCTCGGCCAGACCGTAGCGGAATTTGCGGACACCGAGGAAGTGTTCCAGCAGATCAGCTGTCACTTTCACCGAGAAGCGTTTTTCCAGTGCATGCTCTTTCACTGCCTTGCGGCAGACCTTGGCAATCTGCCGCTCGAGGCCACGCACACCGGCTTCACGGGTGTAGTAACGGATGATGTCGCGGATCGCTTCCTCGTCGAATTCCAGCTCGCCTTTCTTCAGGCCGTTAGCTGCAATCTGCTTTGGCGACAGGTACTTGACGGCGATGTTGATCTTTTCGTCTTCGGTGTAGCCCGGCAGACGGATCACTTCCATCCGGTCGAGCAGCGCCGGCGGAATGTTCATCGAGTTCGAGGTGCACAGGAACATCACATCCGACAGGTCGTAATCGACTTCCAGATAGTGATCGTTGAAGTTGTGGTTCTGCTCCGGATCGAGCACTTCCAGCAACGCCGACGCCGGATCGCCACGCATATCGCTGCCCATCTTGTCGATTTCATCGAGCAGGAACAGCGGGTTGCGGACGCCCACCTTTGTCATCTTTTGAATCAATCTTCCTGGCATCGAACCGATGTAAGTCCGACGATGGCCACGGATTTCCGCTTCGTCCCGCACGCCGCCGAGGGCCATGCGCACGAATTTACGGTTGGTGGCGTGGGCAATCGACTCCGCCAGCGAGGTTTTACCCACGCCCGGAGGACCGACCAGGCACAACACCGGGCCACGAATCTTCTTCACGCGCTTCTGCACAGCGAGGTATTCAAGGATGCGCTCCTTGACCTCTTCGAGGCCGTAGTGATCGGCATCGAGAATGTCTTCAGCACGAGCCAGGTCCAGACGCACCTTGCTCTGAGCCTTCCACGGCACCTGCACCAGCCAGTCGATGTAGGAGCGCACGACGGTGGCTTCAGCCGACATCGGCGACATCTGCTTGAGTTTGTTCAGCTCGGCAGTGGCCTTGGCCAGCGCGTCTTTCGGCAGGCCAGCGGCATCGATTCGCTTTTTCAGGTCTTCGATTTCGTTGTGGCCTTCGTCGCTGTCGCCGAGCTCTTTCTGAATGGCCTTCATCTGCTCATTCAGGTAGTACTCGCGCTGACTGCGCTCCATTTGCTTCTTGACGCGGCCACGGATGCGTTTTTCGACCTGCAGCAGATCGATTTCAGCATCCAGCAAGGCCAGGACGTGCTCGACACGTGCCGGCAGCTCGATGATTTCGAGGATTTCCTGCTTCTGCTCGATCTTCAGCGCCATGTGCGCGGCCATGGTGTCTACCAGACGGCCAGGCTCATCGATGCTGTTGAGCGACGACAGGACTTCAGCCGGGACTTTCTTGCCCAACTGAACATATTGTTCGAACTGCGACAGCAGCGTGCGCACGAAGACTTCGGACTCGCGCTCAGCGGCGTCGACTTCATCAATCAGCGACACTTCGGCGCGGCAATGGCCGTCGACTTCGCTGAAACGCTCGACAGCGCCACGCTGCTCGCCCTCGACCAGAACCTTGACGGTGCCGTCAGGCAGCTTGAGCAGTTGCAGAACGGTGGCGATGGTGCCAACGCGATACAGAGCGTCTTCTCCGGGATCATCGTCAGCCGGGTTTCTCTGGGCCAGCAGCAGGATCTGCTTGTCGCCCGTCATCGCGGCCTCGAGGGCTTCGATGGATTTCTCGCGCCCCACGAACAGCGGGATAACCATGTGCGGATACACAACGACATCACGCAATGGCAGGAGAGGCAATTCGATGGTGGTCTTCATGATTTCGCCTCTACGGCGGCCATATGGCCGTAATCAGATGGAATTAAGCTTGAAACCAAGATGGGGGCTGCTTCCAAAAAAAACAAGCGCTATGAGGACGTTAAAATTTCTTAAAAAAAAAGAGGCCCGAAGGCCCCTTCTTTATTCCAGCAGACTGGACGCTTAGGCGTCCGGCGCTGCCTTGGCAGCCGGCTCACTGTTTTCGTAGATATACAGTGGCTTGGACTTGCCTTCGATCACGCTTTCATCGATCACGACTTTGCTCACCTCGGACTGCGAGGGGATTTCATACATCGTGTCGAGCAGCACACCTTCGAGAATCGAACGCAGGCCACGGGCACCGGTTTTACGTTCCAGGGCACGTTTGGCGACCGATTTCAGCGCGTCGGAACGGAATTCCAGATCCACGCCTTCCATCTCGAACAGCTTGGCATACTGCTTGGTCAGGGCATTTTTCGGCTCGGTGAGAATCTGCATCAATGCAGCCTCATCCAGCTCGTCCAGCGTCGCGAGGACCGGCAGACGACCGACGAATTCCGGGATCAGACCGAACTTGACCAGATCGTCAGGCTCGACTTCACGCAGGGATTCACCGACTTTCTTGCCTTCTTCCTTGCTGCGTACTTCTGCGTTGAAACCGATGCCACCTTTGGTGGAACGGTTTTGAATCACTTTCTCCAGACCGGAGAACGCACCACCGCAGATGAACAGGATGTTACGGGTGTCAACCTGCAGGAACTCCTGCTGCGGATGCTTGCGACCACCTTGCGGCGGAACGGAAGCGACCGTGCCTTCGATCAACTTGAGCAAGGCCTGCTGCACGCCTTCACCGGAAACGTCCCGGGTGATCGACGGGTTGTCGGACTTGCGCGAAATCTTGTCGATTTCATCGATGTAGACAATGCCCATCTGGGCCTTTTCCACGTCGTAATCGCACTTCTGCAGCAGCTTCTGAATGATGTTCTCGACGTCTTCACCCACATAACCCGCCTCGGTGAGGGTGGTTGCGTCGGCGATGGTGAACGGAACGTTCAGCAAGCGGGCCAAAGTTTCGGCCAGCAGGGTTTTACCGGAGCCTGTCGGGCCGATCAGCAGGATGTTGCTCTTGCCGAGTTCGACGTCGTCAGCCTTTTTGTCACGCTGGTTCAGACGCTTGTAGTGGTTGTACACCGCTACCGCCAGAACCTTCTTTGCACGCTCCTGACCGATTACGTACTGGTCAAGGATGCCGCTGATTTCTTTAGGCGAAGGCAATTTATGCGCGCTGCTTTCGGCCTGTGCTTCCTGCACCTCCTCACGGATGATGTCATTGCACAGGTCGACGCACTCGTCGCAGATAAAGACCGAGGGGCCGGCAATCAATTTGCGCACTTCATGCTGGCTTTTGCCACAGAAGGAGCAATAGAGCAGCTTGCCGTTGTCCTCGCCGTTGCGGGTGTCAGTCATTCGTTCGATCCAAATCCGATAGGCTTGCAACACAAGATGAAGGCTATTGCGGGCTTTTTCAAGCCCGCCGCTGATCGGACCAGCCGACCAGGCCTATTTCGAGCTGCTTATTTTAAGCTGGACGCTGGTTGATCACTTCGTCGATCAAGCCATATTCCTTCGCAGCTTCTGCACTCATGAAGTTGTCGCGGTTGGTATCGCGCTCGATTTCTTCCAGAGTGCGACCGCTGTGCTTGGCCATCAGCGTGTTGAGACGCTCGCGGATGAAAAGGATTTCCTTGGCGTGGATTTCGATATCCGACGCCTGGCCCTGGAAACCGCCCAGTGGCTGGTGAATCATCACACGCGAGTTTGGCAGGCAGAAGCGCTTGCCTGGAGCACCTGCGGTCAGCAGGAATGCGCCCATGCTGCACGCCTGGCCGATGCAGGTGGTCGACACGTTTGGCTTGATGAATTGCATGGTGTCGTAGATCGACATGCCCGCAGTCACCGAACCGCCCGGGGAGTTGATATAAAGATGGATGTCCTTGTCCGGGTTTTCCGCTTCAAGGAACAGCAATTGCGCGCAAATCAGGTTGGCCATGTAGTCCTCTACAGGACCCACCAGAAAGATCACTCGCTCCTTCAGAAGACGCGAATAAATGTCATAGGCGCGCTCGCCACGAGCGGACTGCTCGACAACCATCGGGACCAGGCCGCCGGCGGCCTGGATATCAGAGTTCTGCTGAATATACGAATTTCGGAACATGCTCTGCAGTCACTCCCAAATAGTTATGTCTTGAATACGCATAAGCCAGCTCGAAAGCTGGCTTATGGTGTGTGCTTCTAACGCAAAAACAATCAGTCGGCTTTTGGAGCTTCTACCGGCTTGACCGCTTCTTCGTAAGAGACCGATTTGTCGGTCACACTGGCTTTCTGCAGAACAGTATCCACAACTTGTTCTTCCAGCACAACCGAACGGACTTCGTTCAGTTGCTGCTCGTTCTTGTAGTACCAGGACACAACCTGCTCAGGCTCTTGGTAAGCCGAAGCCATTTCCTGGATCATTTCGCGAACGCGGGCTTCGTCTGGCTTCAGGTCGAATTGCTTGACCACTTCAGCCACGATCAGACCCAGCACAACGCGGCGCTTGGCTTGTTCTTCGAACAGCTCGGCCGGCAGTTGGTCAGGCTTGATGTTGCCGCCGAACTGCTGAACAGCCTGCACGCGCAGACGGTCAACTTCGTTGGACAGCAGAGCCTTTGGCACTTCGATCGGGTTGGTGGCCAGCAGACCGTCCATTACCTGATTCTTGACCTTGGATTTGATCGCCTGACGCAGTTCACGCTCCATGTTCTTGCGAACTTCGGTGCGGAAGCCGTCGATGCCGCTTTCCTTGATACCGAACTGGGCGAAGAACTCTTCGTTCAGCTCTGGCAGTTTTGGCTCGGAAACGGTGTTGACGGTCACGGTGAACTCGGCGGTTTTGCCAGCCAGGTCCAGGTTCTGATAGTCCTCTGGGAAGGTCAGGTTCAGAACGCGCTCTTCGCCAGCTTTAGCGCCGACCAGGCCTTCTTCGAAGCCTGGGATCATGCGGCCGGAACCCAGCACCAGCTGAGTGCCCTTGGCGGAACCGCCAGCGAATACTTCGCCGTCAACCTTGCCAACGAAATCGATGTTCAGTTGGTCTTCGTTCTGGGCAGCGCGATCGGCCACTTCGAAACGGGTGTTCTGCTTGCGCAGGATGTCCAGCATCTTGTCCAGATCGGCGTCAGCCACGTCAGCGCTCAGACGCTCAACGGTGATACCTTCGAAGCCGGCAACGGTGAACTCTGGGAACACTTCGAATACGGCTACGTATTCCAGGTCCTTGCCAGCTTCGAGCGACTTAGGCTCGATCGACGGCGAACCGGCCGGGTTCAGCTTCTGCTCAACCACAGCTTCGTAGAAGGAGGACTGGATCACGTCGCCGATCGCTTCCTGGCGCGCATCAGCACCGAAACGGCGCTTGATTTCGCTCATTGGCACTTTGCCTGGACGGAAGCCAGCAATCTTGGCCTTTTGGGCAGTCTGCTGCAGACGCTTGTTGACCTGAGTCTCGATGCGCTCAGCCGGCACGGTGATGCTCATGCGGCGCTCAAGAGCAGTAGTATTTTCAACAGAAACTTGCATGGATATTCCTCGTTGCACAGACGTTAGCCGGCCGTTTCCGACCCAAGAATCAAGGGCATGCATTCTAGTGGGTCAAACTCAAGAAGTCACCCTACTGAAAACGGGTAAGAAAACAGCAGGCAATTTGAAGGCGGGGACAAACGGTTGCGCCTCGCCCTGTTAGCAAATACAGCCAATCAAGCCAGGGCTCTGCGCCAACCTCTTCTATATATAGAGGCGGTTGAATCATCTCCCTGACAGCCAACCTCGCAAGCAAGGTCGGCGGGCAGCGCAGCATCATCGAGCAACATTAATACGACGAAGCGCCCTGCCCTGCGACCCGAAACCGGCAGTCGCCGAAATACTCGAAACCGTAAAACAAAAAAGGCGCCAGACTGTTAAGTCTGGCGCCTTTCGAAATATGGGGTGGACGATGGGGATCGAACCCACGACAACGGGAGTCACAATCCCGTGCTCTACCAACTGAGCTACGCCCACCATATTGCGTGCCAAAGAAGCCAAACAACTTCTTTGTAGAACTTCACCCTACCAACGGCATGAATGAAGCTTTGATTGGTGCGGATGAAGAGACTCGAACTCTTACGCCTCGCGGCGCTGGAACCTAAATCCAGTGTGTCTACCAATTCCACCACATCCGCGGATGAAGCTTTTTAAAGCAAAGGCGCCAGACTGTTACATCTGGCGCCTTTCGAAATATGGGGTGGACGATGGGGATCGAACCCACGACAACGGGAGTCACAATCCCGTGCTCTACCAACTGAGCTACGCCCACCATATCGCGTTACTTGTGCCAAAGCTGCCTAATGGCGCACCCGGCAGGACTCGAACCTGCGACCATCCGCTTAGAAGGCGGATGCTCTATCCAGCTGAGCTACGGGCGCCTTGTTAGCTGTACCCTTGGAGGACTACAAACTAAGTGCTTTCCAGTCTCGCAGAACCTTGATTCCGCTCAACCTTCTTAACCAGTGCTAGGCTGTGCCCGACAAGTGCGACGAATAGTATAGAGCGACCTGCAGGTCGTCAAATCCTTTTTAAAAAAAATTCATTTAATTAAAGGGCTTAGGGGAATTTGCTGACCAAGCGCCTTTGCCCTCACCGTCTGACATGCGAGAATGCGTTCTCTTTTTTTCCCCTCTCGATGGTTAATCACGCGCAATGACTGCACAACTAATCGACGGCAAATCAATCGCCGCCAGCCTGCGCCAGCAGATCGCCCAACGGGTAGCCGAACGTCGCGAGCAAGGCTTGCGCACTCCCGGCCTCGCGGTGATCCTGGTCGGCAGCGATCCTGCCTCTCAGGTTTATGTCTCGCACAAGCGTAAAGACTGTGAAGAGGTCGGCTTCCTCTCTCAAGCCTACGACCTGCCTTCTGAAACCACTCAAGAAGCGCTGACCGATCTGATCGATCGACTGAACGACGACCCGGCAATCGACGGCGTTCTGCTTCAACTTCCGCTGCCTGAGCACCTGGACGCCTCCAAACTGCTGGAACGCATCCGCCCGGACAAGGACGTCGATGGTTTCCATCCTTATAACGTCGGCCGCCTGGCCCAGCGCATTCCGCTGCTGCGCCCCTGCACCCCGAAAGGCATCATGACCTTGCTGGAAAGCACCGGTGTCGATCTGTACGGGATGGACGCCGTGGTTGTCGGCGCTTCCAACATCGTCGGTCGCCCGATGGCCATGGAGCTGCTGCTGGCCGGCTGCACCGTGACCGTGACCCACCGCTTCACCAAGGACCTGGCCGGTCACGTCGGCCGCGCCGATCTGGTGGTGGTGGCTGCCGGCAAGCCGGGCCTGGTCAAGGGCGAGTGGATCAAGGAAGGCGCGATCGTGATCGACGTCGGCATCAACCGTCAGGACGACGGCAAACTGGTCGGTGACGTCGTGTACGAAACCGCCCTGCCCCGCGCTGGCTGGATCACTCCAGTACCAGGCGGCGTCGGCCCGATGACCCGTGCCTGCCTGCTGGAAAACACGCTGTACGCGGCAGAAACCCTGCACGCCTGAGGCGCTTTTCCCGCACTCCCGAAACCCCGCCTCGTGCGGGGTTTTTCATATCCTCGAAAAAACCTTTACCGTTCGCCGGAAACCCCTATTTTCACAGGGCTTTTCACGACTTTTTCATGCCCCACAAACAACCATCGACAGATCTTCAGCCATACTCCTAGAATGCGTCGTTTTACGACACAGTCCGTTACAAATAACGGCATTTCCAACCTTCATGAGTTCGCCCGCGTGAATATTCGTCTGTCCATCCTGAGCCTGGTTTTTGCATTTTCAGGCACGCTCCTCACGCCAACGGTCAACGCCGCCGAAACCACCGCTGCCCCCCGAGACGCCTCGCAACTGAAAATCGCCTCTGGCAGCGCCCTGCTGATGGATCTGCAGACCAATAAAGTCATCTACTCCAGCAATCCGGACGTGATCGTGCCGATCGCCTCCGTCAGCAAGTTGATGACCGGTCTGGTCGTGGTTGAAGCTCACCAGAACATGGACGAATGGATTGACGTCGACATCAGCCATACCCCGGAAATGAAGGGCGTGTTTTCCCGGGTCAAACTGCGCAGCGAATTGCCGCGCCGAGAGATGCTGCTGATTGCCCTGATGTCCTCGGAAAACCGCGCAGCGGCCAGCCTGGCCCACCACTACCCAGGCGGCTATGTGGCATTCATCGCGGCGATGAACGCCAAGGCCAAGGCGCTGGGCATGACCAGCACCCACTTCGTCGAGCCGACCGGCCTGTCGGAACGCAACGTTTCCACCGCCCGCGACCTGAGCAAGTTGCTGATGGCCGCGCAAAAACATCCGATCCTCAGCGAGCTCACCACCACCAAGGAAAAAACCGTGTCGTTCCGCAAACCCAACTACACCTTGGGTTTCCGCAACACCGACCACTTGGTCAACAAAGCCGACTGGGACATCAAGATCACCAAAACCGGCTTCACCAATCCGGCCGGCCACTGCCTGGTGCTTGTGACCAGGATGAGCAACCGTCCGGTCGCCCTGGTCATTCTCGACGCCTTCGGCAAGTACACCCACTTTGCCGATGCGAGCCGCATCCGCAGCTGGATGGAAACCGGCAGAAGCACCAACGTTCCGGCGGTGGCTCAGCAATACAAGGCCGAGAAGAACCTCAAGGGTCGCCACAGCGGCGTCGTCGAAGCCTCCAAGTAATCCGCGACACAAGAAAAAGCCCCGAACCTTCGGGGCTTTTTTTCGTCTGCTGGATCAGTCGTTGGGCAGCGGCATCTGGTCATCATCGGGAATGCCGTCACCGGCACTTGGATCGCGCCGATGTTCCGGTGTCACGACGGCGGGACGAGCCAGCGGATCACGCAGCGGGCTGTCCGGGTCCAGCACCGGATCAACGTCCGGTTCCGGCGTCGTCGGCACACTGTCCGGTTTATGGTCGTCGAAGCTCGAATCGGTACTCATACGCACCTCTCATTCGGGTCATCACCCGAAAAATCGGGCGTTACCTTTAAGAGCTTAGCCCCGCGCCATCGTGCCCGTCAGAAGACGGACGGAACCTCATTTCGCTTCCAGCGCCTTGCGGGCCTGTGCCGCCTCGCGCTCCTGACCGGCCTGTGCCAGTTCATCAGCCGCTTTCAACCAACGCTGGCGATCGACCGCTGCGGGGATCTGCGAAGGCTTCTGAATCAATACTGCCCAGCCACCCGACTTCTCGAGCGCCGACTCAAAAGAGCTGAAACTCATCAGTTCGCGGCGGTTCATCCCGGCGCGCAGCAGCACCTTCTGCTTTTTGCGGTCGTAGCCAGAGAGGATCGCGTAACGCGGCTCGGCCCAGAACGCCGAACCCTCGCTGAAGCGCACCATCACCGGATAACCGGCCGCCACCTGGGTCAGCAGCGCGGGCAACTGGCTGTCCAACGGATAGACCACCATGCCGTACTCGCGGGCCAGGTTCTGCATATTCTGCTGCAACTTGTCTTCGGCGCCCGGCAAATGCAGCGGTTTTTCCAACAGGCCCGGCGTGATCATGACGCCCTGTTGCGACAGCAGACTGGCCAGCACTTGTGGCCCGCTCTGATTGGCTTCACCGCGATAGAAAGTGCCGCTGAGCTCAACGCGCTCCGGCAGGCGCTGGATCTCGGGTGCCACACTGCCCGCACAACCCACCAATGCTGTCACGCAACCGGCTACCAGCAACGCCATGCGAATCCGGGAAAATAGCTGCACCATCGTCACTCTCTTGATCAGTTACCGGTCATCGTGTTCCGGCTTGGTCGAGGATCATAGGACGGCGTAACGCTGCGGTATAGCCCAAAGGGGCAGATGCATCGCCTGCATAGAGCGAAGTGATTGGTCACCACCGACCTTTGGTCAATAGCCTGAAACACGCCAGCGACTAGACTGTCATCCAGACAAGCGCAAAAGAGCGAGCGCCCGACGCAGGGCAAAGAGGAGGCACAGATGAGCCTGACCATGACCATCATAATGCTGATTGCCGGCTGGCTGGCCGTCGCCGCCGCCATGCTGTGGGGCGTGCTGCGGATTTCCCGGCGCCACCATCACCACCCTGCACAACCCGCACCGATCAAGAAAGTCGAGAAACACAGCACCCGTCACGCCACCGCGCACTGACCTCCTGTAACCGACTCAAACAAAAAAGGCCGCCTGGACTCTCGCGAGTTCAGGCGGCCTTTGGTTTTTCAGCGATTACGCTTCGGCAGTCAGTTTCTTCTGTTTGGCGCGGCGCGACATCATGTTCAGCACTTCAATCGAAGCCGAGAACGCCATGGCGGCATACACATAACCTTTCGGTACGTGGGCGCCGAAGCCTTCGGCGATCAGCGTCATGCCGATCATGATCAGGAAGCCCAGGGCCAACATCACCACCGTCGGGTTGTCGTTGATGAACTTGGCCAGCGGATCAGCCGCAAACAGCATCACCAGCACCGAAACCACCACCGCGATCACCATGATCGGCAAGTGTTCGGTCATGCCGACCGCGGTAATGATGCTGTCGATCGAGAACACCATGTCCAGCATCAGGATCTGCCCGATGGCGGCAGCAAAGCCCAGGGTCACTGTCGACGTCGCGGACTTCGGATCTTCCGGCGCCGGGTCCATGCTGTGATGGATCTCGGTCGTCGCTTTCCACACCAGGAACAGGCCACCGGCGATCAGGATCATGTCCTTCCAGGAGAACGCCTGGCCGAGGATCTCGATGACCGGCGCGGTCAACTGAACGATGAACGCGATGGTGCTCAGCAAGGCCAGACGCATGATCAGCGCCATGCCGATGCCCAGGCGACGGGCCTTCTGCCGGTACTGCTCGGGCAGTTTGTTGGTCAGGATCGAGATGAAGATCAGGTTATCGATGCCCAGCACGATTTCCATCACCACCAGTGTGGCCAAGGCAATCCAGGCGGTCGGGCTGGAAGCGAGTTCTAACAGATATTCCATGGGTCAGTCCTGACTCTTGTAAGACGATTTAGATGGTCTTGGAGGAAGATTCGGATTTTTCCGCGTCTTTTTCCGGGTCTTCTTTTTTCTCGACCAGGCCGCCAGTGGCCTCGCTGAGCGCTTGTTCAGCGGCTTTGTGCGTGTCGTCGATCGCCTGCTTGGCGCTCTCGGCCGCCTTGCCCATCAACTGCTGGGCGCTTTTTTCAGCCTGGTCGCAACCCGCCATAAGCAGTAAAGACGTAAACATCAGTGCCGGGATCGTGTATTTCATGAGGTTTCCTTCCAATGAACAGACAGGGTCACAGACCACTCGTCGATGGCTGGGCATTCTAGGGAGACAAACACTTCAGGAAAATTCGTATTTTTAGCGGCTATACTTCGATTTATACGAACTGTATTTCATGGACGGATCGCCATGCTCAATTACCGACAACTGCACTACTTCTGGGTGGTCGCCAAGACCGGCAGTATCGTGCGCGCGTGCGAGCAACTGAACCTGACGCCACAAACCATCAGCGGACAGATTTCCCTGCTCGAACAGACCTACGGCATCGAATTGTTTCAACGGGTCGGCCGGCAATTGGAGCTCACCGAAGCCGGGCGCCAGGCCCTGCCCTATGCCGAACAGATGTTTCAGCTCGGTGGCGAACTGGAACTGATGCTGCGCGCCCAGCCCAATGAGCAGCAGATCCTGTTCCGGGTCGGCGTGGCGGACGTCGTGCCCAAATCCATCGTCTATCGCCTGATCGCGCCGACCATGGAGCTGAGCGAGCCACTGCGCATCACCTGTCGCGAAGACAAACTCGAGCGGTTACTGGCGGATCTGGCGATACAGCGCCTGGATCTGGTGATCTCCGACAGCCCGATGCCGTCGCACCTGGACATCAAGGGCTACAGCCAGAAACTCGGGGAATGCGGGATCAGCTTCTTCGCCACCGCCGAACTGGCGGCGCAGTACGGTCAGGATTTCCCACGCAGCCTGCATGGTGCGCCGCTGTTGATCCCCGGCGCAGAAACCGTAGTGCGCAGCCGTTTGCAGCGCTGGTTCGCCGAGCAGCAGATTCAGCCAAGAATTGTCGGGGAGTTCGATGACAGCGCCTTGATGCAGGCGTTCGGCCAGTCCGGCAGCGGGATTTTCATCGGCCCGAGCGTGATTGCCGAGGAGGTGAAGCGCCAGTACGGCGTCGAGTTGATCGGCCAGACCGATGCGGTGAGCGAATCGTTCTACGCGATCTCGGTGGAACGCAAGGTCAAGCACCCCGGCATCAAAGCGATTACCGAAGGTGCCCGACGCGAGCTGTTTACAGAGTTTTAAGCCGGCGCGCAGACGTCGCGCGGCTTGAGCACCATCAGCACCATGGCGAGGAAAATCGACAGCAGAATGAACCCGGCTGCGGCGAAACCCACGAAGCCGAGGCCGGCGCTGTCGATTACCCGACCGCCAATGATCGCGCCCAGACCAATCCCGAGGTTGGCCCCGGCAATGTTCAGCGACGCCGCAAAGGCCGGCGCTTCAGGAGCCGCTTTCATCAAGCGCACGTGACTGACCAGGAACAGCGCGGCCTGCGTCACGCCCCAGATGCCCATCGCCGCCGCCAGACCCAGCGACGAATTGATGTTCGGCACCAGCGCCACCATTCCGGGAATCATGAACGCGCAGAACATCACCGACGCCATCAACGGATGACGATCCACCGCACGACCGCCCAGCGAGTTGCCGATCAGGCCAACCGCGCCAAAGCCCATCAGGCACCAGCCGACCACGGTGCCATTGAAGCCGGCCAGGCGTTCAAGAATGTCCGCCAGATAGGTGTAAGCGGTGAACATGCCGCTGAACACCAGGATCGACAGCAGCACATGACCAAGCATCAGCGGGCTGCGCAGGATCTTGAACTGTGAAGCGAAACTGACCTGATGCTGGTGCAGGCTGGTTTTCGGCAGATAGACAAACAACAGCAACGCCTTGGCAAACGCGATCACCGCCAGAATGCCGAACGCACTGCGCCAGCCGAATGCATCGGAAATCAGCGTGCCGACCGGAATGCCGAATACCGTGGCGCAGACGATGCCGAAGCCGATCTTGGCGATGGCACGACCGGCGAAGTCCGGGCCGACGATATCCACGGCGGTTTCACTGGCCAGCGCCCAGAACACCGGCAGCCCCAGCGCCGGAATCAGTCGGGCAATGGCCATGACCCAGATGTTCGGTGCCAATGCCGCCACGGTATTGGCCAGGCCGAACATGATCAGGATGGTGATGAACAGTTTGCGCCGTTCGAAACGGGCGAAATATGCCGTCAAGAATGGGCCGAACATGGCCACGGTGAAAGCGAATAGAGTCACCAGCAACCCGGCTTGCGGGATGGTGACGGCCAGGTCGCGGGCAATCGCCGGCAACAGGCCGACGATGACGAACTCCGTGGTCAGCACCGTGAACCCGGCGGCAGACAACAGAAGGATGGGCAACAGCATGGGGAACTCCAGCAAAACGACGACACCAGCGCTGACCCGAAGGCCCGCCAGCAGAACTTGAAAATAAGGATGCGCAATCTTAACAGAGTGTTTCCAGAGTGACTTGCACAAACCTGTCTAAGTTGCCGAACAATCCGGTGGCAGATCGTCACAGGTCTGAAGGATCCGGACGACCCTGTGATAAAGTCCGCGCCCTGCAAAACGTACACCCTGTTCAGCCGCCCGTTTAACGGCGTGGCTGTCGCGTCATTCCTTTCGGTTCGTGTCTGTGGCCTGCCCCCGATTCATCGCCCGGATCACGCAACCTTGCACCCTATAAAAAAGCAGAGATGCCGTTATGACCGCTTCATCCCCTTCTCTATTGCAACGCCTTAAAAGCCTCAGCCTGGTCACACAGATCCTGATCGGCCTGATTGCCGGCATCGCCCTGGCGCTGCTCGCGCCGGATGCGGCCAAAGGCACCGCATTCATCGGCAAGGTGTTCGTATCCGCGCTGAAAGCCGTGGCGCCGATCCTGGTGTTCGTGCTGGTCATGGCCTCGATCGCCAACCACAAGCACGGCCAGGAAACCCACATCCGGCCGATTCTGTTCCTTTATCTGCTGGGCACTTTCGCCGCTGCCGTGGTCGCGGTAATCGCCAGCACAATGTTCCCGTCGCATCTGGTGCTGTCCACCGACAACATCGCCGTGAGCGCGCCGGGCGGCATCGGTGAAGTGCTGCAAAGCCTGCTGCTGAGCGTGGTGGAAAACCCGATCACCGCGCTGATGAACGCCAACTTCATCGGCATTCTGGCCTGGGCCATCGGCATGGGCGTAGCCATCCGCCATGCGGGCGACACCACCCGGGAAGTGGTCAGCGACCTGTCCAACGGCGTGACCCTGATCGTGCGCGTGGTCATCCGCTTCGCGCCGCTGGGGATTTTCGGCCTGGTGGCGTCGACCCTGGCCACTTCGGGTTTTGGTGCACTGGTCGGTTACGCGCATCTGCTGGCGGTGCTGCTCGGCTGCATGCTGTTCGTCGCACTGGTGATGAACCCACTGATCGTGTTCTGGAAACTGCGTCGCAACCCGTACCCGCTGACGCTGAAATGCCTGCGTGAAAGCGGCATCACCGCGTTCTTCACCCGCAGCTCAGCAGCGAACATTCCGGTCAACCTGGAACTGAGCAAGCGTCTGGGCCTGCACGAAGACACCTACTCGGTGTCGATTCCGCTCGGCGCCACCATCAACATGGCCGGCGCGTCGATCACCATCACCGTGCTGACCCTCGCGGCCGTGCACACGCTAGGCATCGCCGTGGACATCCCGACCGCCATCCTGCTCAGCGTCGTCGCGGCGATCTGCGCGTGCGGAGCATCGGGTGTGGCCGGTGGTTCGCTGCTGCTGATTCCGCTGGCGTGCAGCCTGTTCGGCATCCCGAGCGAGATTGCCATGCAAGTGGTCGCAGTCGGTTTCATCATCGGCGTGTTGCAGGATTCGGCCGAGACGGCGCTCAACTCCTCCACCGACGTGCTGTTCACCGCCGCCGCGTGCCTGGGCGAAGAGCAGAAAACCCAGCGTCCGGCGTAAAAACCGAGCGCAATAAAAAGCCCGCCAAGGTTTGCACCTTGGCGGGCTTTTTCGTTGCAGGGCGGTTTAGAACGCGCCCATGTAATCGCGCTTGCCCACTTCCACACCGTTGTGACGCAGCAGTGCGTAGGTGGTGGTGACGTGGAAGAAGAACTGCGGCAGACCGTAGCTCAGCAGGTAAGCCTGGCCGGAGAAGCGCTTCTCTTTCGGCGTGCCCGGACGGGTAACGATTTCAATGCCTTCCTTGCCATTGATCTGCTCAGGCTTGATCTCGCCGATGAAGGCCAGAACCTTGGCGATCAACGCTTGCAGGTCGGCGAAAGTGGTTTCTGTGTCGTCGTATTTCGGAATCTCGACTTCAGCCAGACGCGAAGAAACGCCTTTGGCGAAGTCCACGGCGATCTGCACCTGACGCACCAGCGGGAACATGTCCGGGTACAGACGCGCTTGCAGGAAAGCGTTCGGGTCGATGTTTTTCTCGGTGGCGTGGGCCTCGGCCTTTTTCAGCACATCGCTCAGGGCGTTGAGCATTTGTTGGAAAACCGGGACGGATGCGGCGTACAGGGAAATGGTCATGGCAGTCTCACGTGGTGGCTGGGTGAATCGTGGGGCGATTATAGCCATGCTCGCGCGCCACGCGGCTTGTCTTTTATCCAGCAAGGATTAGGCTAGGCGCCTTCGACTGCAGAGGGAACGCGCGATGACCACAGAACTTGATACCAACGCCAACGAACCACGGCTCAACGCCACGGAAATCCGCATTCTGGGTTCGCTGATCGAGAAACAGGCCACCAGCCCGGAAACCTATCCGCTGACCCTCAACGCCCTCGTACTGGCCTGCAATCAGAAAACCAGCCGGGAACCGGTGATGAACCTGACCCAGGGCCAGGTCGGCCAGAGTCTGCGCGCCCTCGAAGGTCGCGGTTTCGCCAAGCTGGTGATGGGCAGTCGCGCCGACCGCTGGGAGCACAAGGTCGACAAGGCGCTGGAGCTGGTGCCTGCACAGATGATTCTGACCGGGCTGATGTTCCTGCGCGGCCCGCAGACCGTCAACGAACTGCTGACCCGCAGCAGTCGCATGCATGAATTCGAAGACGCCGAACAAGTGGTGCATCAGCTGGAACGCCTGATCGCTCGGGATCTGGCTGTGCTGATTCCACGTCAGGCCGGCCAGCGCGAAGATCGTTACACCCACACACTGGGTGATCCGGCGGACATCGAGGCGATTATCGCCGCGCGGCAGAACCCGAGTGATCGCGGCGCGACCAGCGGTGTTTCAGTCGAACGCATCGAAGAACTGGAAGCGCGGATTGCAGCGCTGGAAGAGCGTCTGGCCCGACTCGAATAAGTGCAATGGGGCGGCGTTATTCGCCGTCCCAGTAATCCACCCCGTCCGCCTGCCGCGCCACCGCCACGAAGCCCGAGGCATTGCCTTCGGCATCGACGCTGAAATTATCCATCACCGCGTATTTGTTCGAATCCGGGTACTCGCAGATTTCCGGTTGCTGCTGAGTGCTGACCGCCAGATAGCGCAATTCTTCGCAGCTGGTGTTGATGATCTGATGCGCGGCTTCCGGACCACCCGGCTGGCAGGCGATCACGTCGCCGGCGCGGATCGGGAAACGTTCGGCACCGAGGCGCACCTCCCCTTCCCCGGCCACCACGTAAAACATTTCCTCATTGACCCGATGACTGTGAAACGGACTGCCGCGCATGCCCGGTGGCAGCGCATACAGGCGATAACCAAGTTTCTGCGCGCCCAATTGCTGGCCGACTCGGGCGAACTTCTGCTGATAACGCCCGGCGGTTTCGCCTTCGGGAGCCAGGGCTTCGGGGAGTGGTTCGAGTTCGACGTCATTCAGGTTGAGAATGGGCGGATGCATGCAAACCTCGGCTTTTTGTGATGGGCAAGTCTGTGCTTGCTGATCCGGCAGTATAGGTAACGGCAAATCCGGGCAGACTTGCCGTTATTCAGGATCCATCAACTGCGGGCAAACGCCACCGCTGCATCGAACTGCTCGACCGTCGGCCGCACGCCGGTATACAGCACGAACTGCTCCAGCGCCTGAATCGCGATCACTTCCAGCCCGGTGATCACCTTTTTACCTTCGACGCGGCCACGCACGATCAGCGGAGTTTCCGAGGGAATCGCCACCACATCGAACACAGTCTCGGCAGACTTGATCACATCCACATCAAAAGAAAGCTGACCCGCTTCCGGGCCGCCGTCCATCCCCACCGGCGTTACGTTGATCAGCATCTGCGGGCGTTCATCGCCCAGTTCCGCCTGCCAGCGATAGCCCAGGGAGTCCGCCAGCGCACGGCCGGCGCGCTCGTTACGGGCCACGATCAAACCATTCTTGTAACCGCCATCGCGCAAAGCACTGGCCACAGCCTTGGCCATGCCGCCGCTGCCGCGCAGGGCGAAGGTCGAGTCCTTCGGCACCGCGTGGGTTTCCAGCAATTGGGCGATGGCGATGTAATCGGTGTTGTAGGCCTTGAGATGGCCGTTGGTGTTGACGATGGTGTTGATCGACTGGATCGCTGCCGCCGACGCATCCAGCTCATCGACCAGCGCAATGCTCGCTTCCTTGAACGGCATCGACACCCCGCAACCACGAATCCCCAGCGCACGAATCCCACCGACGGCCCCCGGCAGATCCTGGCTGCTGAAGGCCTTGTAGTAGAAATTCAGGCCCAGTTGCTCGTACAAATGGTTATGAAAACGCAGACCGAAATTCCCGGGACGCCCAGACAGGGACATACACAGTTGGGTGTCTTTGTTGGGGTTCATCTGCATGGGAGTCTCCTTCTAATGCACTTTCGGATGGACGGGATTAGCCAGACCATCGGCTTCTGAACGATCATAAGGCGGTCTGTTCCGGGCATCACAGCCGTTGCATGAAACCCGGTAAGCAAACCGGTACAGACCTTACACAAAATTTACCCAGCCGCCGTGCTGTTTTTCCAAATGTTGCTGTCTTAGAAGTATCCCCGCGCCATCCCGAGCCTGTTGCAGGCCTCGACGCCGGGTCGAAGAACCGAGGATTTATCATGATTCGTAAACTCCCCATCGTGGCCTTGTTGATCGGTGCATGCGCTATCACAGGTCAGGCAGAAGCCCATGGCGGTGGCTGGCAGGGCCCGGCGGTATTTGGTGCGATCGTCGGCTCGGCCATCATCGGCTCGGCGCTCATCAACCAGGATCGTCCGGTGTATGTTCAACAGCCTGTTTACGCTCAACCGGCACCGGTGTACGTGCAACAACCGCCACCACCGGTCTACTACCAGCCGGCCCCGGTTTACGTACAGCAACCGGTCTACGTGCAACCAGCGCCGGTGTATTACGGCCCTCCGCACGGCTATTACGGTCGTCCGCACTACTACGGCGGCCCGCGCTGGTAGCCAAAACACAAAGCCCCGCTGTTTAGCGGGGCTTTTTCTTGCCCTGGATAAAGGGCACCGTCTGTCGGACAAAGTCTGAAAAAATCTCGCCAAGGTCGCTGTGGGGACAGTTTGAACCGTTAAAGTCGGCATGATGGACTCGACCGTCGGGGGCAAAACACAAAACGGTCATCTATTTGTCATGACGGAACCGCAATCTGAATCCGTCCGCATACAACAGGTTGATAACAACAAGGACGACTTGAATGCCTACACAGAATCCGCACCGCATCGTCGGTTTATGCACCTCGAGCAAGGTGTACAACGCACTGACCGAGCTCAAGCACCTGGAAGGCCATCGCACGGCGAAGTTTGTGTCGCTGCTGGCGGAAAACCTGGTGCGCAAGGGCTTGCTCAATGAGCACGAGATCGTGCACATGCTCGATCAAGTGGTGGATTGAGCCAGTCCTCACTGGCATCAATGTCCACTATCGAAAGCGTTGATTGTCCCTGAAACGGACGAGTCCTTAAGGTAGCTCCATAGATTGATGGAGGTACTTCTCATGGCTCAGGTTCAAATCATGTCCGTTATCGGCAGCGCGGTTCCCGCATCGCTCAGAGAAATGGGACTGCTCGCCTGCTGGTATCTGGTGCGCGACGGCGAGCCGGTCAGCGGCCCGCTCACTTCACTGCCAGCCGCCCAGGCATTGTCGCAACGGCTGATCAACGGTCCGTTCAAGGCTTAAGGCAGCTGCACCTTCGGCCTGGTTTCGATGAACAGCGCCCAACTCGACATGAACAATGCAGCGATCAAAGGCCCGATCACGAAACCATTGAGGCCGAACACGGCCATCCCGCCCAGCGTCGAAATCAAAATCATATAGTCGGGCATGCGGGTGTCCTTGCCGACCAGCACCGGACGCAGCACGTTGTCCACCAGGCCGATCACGAATATCCCGAACAACCCCAGCACCACGCCCTGCCAGATCATCCCGCTGAGCAGGAAATAAACCGCCACCGGCGCCCAGACAATCCCCGCACCCACCGCTGGCAACAGCGATAGAAACGCCATCAACACCGCCCAGAGCAACGCGCTGGGAATATCGAGAAACCAGAAAATCGCCCCGCCTAATGCGCCCTGAGTAATGGCCACCAGCAGGTTGCCTTTGACCGTGGCGCGCACCACCCGGTTGAACTTCAGTTGCAGCCGACGCTTGTGATGCTCCTCCAGCGGCACCGCCGTGCGCACTTTACGCGCCAGTTCGGCGCCATCGCGCAGAAAGAAGAACAGCAAGTACAACATGATGAAAAAACTCACCACGAAATCGAACGTGCCCTGGCCGAAACTGAACGCCTGGGTCGCCAGCACCTGACTGCCCTGCATCGCAGCCTTGACGATTTTCTCGCGCAAGGCATTGAGTTCACCCACGCCAAAACGGTCGAGCAGGTGCTGAAAGTACGGCGGCAGGCTGTGCTTGAACTGCGCCAGATACGCGCCGATGTCGAGCTTGCCGCTTTCGATGTTGTCGTAGAGCACCGCCCCTTCCTGCACCAGCAAGACGCTGATGACGATCACCGGCAGGATCGCGATCACCACGCAGACACTCAGGGTGCACAGTGACGTCAGGTTGCGTTGCCAGCCGAATTTCTGCTGCAACCGGCGCTGCATCGGCGCAAACAGAATGCCGAGGATCACCGCCCAGAACACCGCGCCGTAGAACGGCAGCAGGATCCAGATGAAGGCGATGGTCACCAGAAACAGCAGCACGGTGAGGGATTTGAATTGCAGACTCTTTTGGTTCATGTCCGGTCCATGTCAGTCAGGCGCCACGCGCACCCGCCCAACTTAGTCAGCCCACGCCCGCGCGAGTGCCATCTTTGTTCATGGAGCATAGATCCAGATCGATCAGGTCTCGATGGGGGCACAGGCACTGCGGCATCAACCGATTCACCTGAGTGGTCAACCCGACTACAGCGACAGCTACAGCCTCGATGACGACCCTTTGTGGAATCACAAACCGGCCGCTCTACCCTTCGAGATGCTGGCCTGGTATCAATGTGATCACCTTGGCACTCCGCAGGAACTGACCGACCAGCAAGGCAATACCGCGTGGAATGCGCAATACAAAGCGTGGGGTGAAATACGCGAACAGCGCTCGACGTCAGCACAACAGCAAGGACTGACGAACCCGATCAGGTTCCAGGGTCAGTACCACGATCATGAGACGGGGCTGCATTACAACCGGCACCGCTACTATGATCCGGGGGTTGGGCGGTTTATTTCGAAGGATCCTATTGGATTCGTAGGTGGCATCAACCTATATCAATATGCTCCTAACCCGGTAGGGTGGGTTGATCCGTCAGGACTAACGCCCAAGAAGGCCGCCTGCTATGCGAAGCTAGCAAAAATACAGACAAAATCAGAACTTCTTCACAACGAGTTCCGTAAATATGATCCAGACGAAGATGCCAAAGGTGGTCATACTCATAAACATGGGGTTACTGTACCCGGAGGACATTACAAGGAAATTCGAGATCTTCAGAGAGGGATCAAGAACTCATTGAAAGACTATTCAGATAATGAATGCAGTTGCCAATGCCTTGGCATCAAGGCAAAGCCAATCATTGATAAAGCTGAAGGCCTTGCAAATAGACACGTTGAAACTCCACCAGGAGTTGCATACATTCCTGTAGGTAGCAATCGATGATCGATGATGAACTGTTAGTGGATCTGTATGAAGCCGGCGAATTGTTCGCTCACGGTGATAAGAGCGGGATGGAGCGTTTACTGCCGCATATAAAAAATGGCGAGTTGTATGACGACATACCCTTATTGTTCTATGTGGCTGACAACACTGAAACACTGGACTTCCTTGAGGAAAACGGAGTCAATTTCTTACAAAAAAGTTGTTTGGGAGGGGGAAATCTTCTTCATCGAACCTCATCGGAAAGTGATGACCATGTATTCGAATGGGTGTTGAGCTGGTATAAAAACAAAAACATTATTGACACCCCTGACGACAACGGAATTACAGTGCTTTCGTCACTTTTGAAAATCGGCCCGATTGAACGTGCAAAACGATTGATTGACAGTGGGGCGAGTATTTATTCTGTCGCAGATAACGGCCTGACCCCGGCACGACAAGCGGTTTACCACATAGGAGAAGAGAAACATGCTATTGAAGGTCTTGAGACGCTTCGGCTGCATGGATTAACTTTGAGTGAAGATGAATCACAATATCTGGTGAACATGGCGAAGCGTATAAACCGACCAAACCTTGCAAAATGGATTGAGACACACTTGAGAAGTTAAAGTAAACACGCAGTTAAACCGCAAGAAAGACGGGTATATTTTGCGTCTTTAATTTTTTCCAATCAGCTAGACGGCCGGGGTTGAATTCATACTCTATCATCGAGGCTTACAACTATTTCTCCGGCCGAAAGTACATAACTGAAGAAAAAATGGTGGGGCGCATGAAAACGACGATCTGGAACCGACGTTTTTGATTTACTGCCTGCCGATGAAGACGCTTTGGTTAGAATTGCCGTTGCAGCCAACCAAAATACTTCACACGAGACCTTGACAAGGTTATGTTACGACATTGACGAACGTGTACACGATGTCGCCGTGTATAACATAAAGCATAGAAAATGGCCGAAAACAGATGAATAACTACACCTCTGACCTCCAACAAGATCTTAACAAACCCACTCACACCCGCATGAACATCGGCATTTTATAACAACAACTCGCCACTTGATAAACCTGCCATGCTCTTATTTACAAGCTGATGAACGTTTTGAAGAGAATAAAGACTGCACTCCATGCAGCGACCGGTAAAGGAGCACGCAAGCTCATTGCAGCGCAAGCCGACATTTATGAGAACGTCACTCTGGCCCATGAATACTTTTCGGATGAATGCCTGGATTTCATCATCCACCTACTCTCTGCGCAAGATTTGTTCAACAACCCTGGAATGCATATATTCATAGTCAAAATACACACCGACATGGATATTATTTCAGACACCCAGAAAACAGCGCTTCTGCATACGATATCTACAAACTATCATCAGTACACTGAAACTGATCTATGTTGGCACCTGGGTGATCTAATAGCCCGATGCTACAACCCCTTCCTGGCCATTAATTTCTTTCAGAATCAATTCGCCTCCGCAACGCTTCAGGGGAAAGAGGGCATTGCACTCGGACTGGACATCATCGCCAGACATTCGAAGAGAGACCCGGGCATCATGAAAAGCATTGATCGAATCATGTGCCAGAGCGACCTGCGCTATTCCCTCCCCGTTCATAAAACATAGACCCAGATCAACAAACCCTCGCCGCACCTCGTTTACCCTCCCGCGCTTTTGCGACCGACACCGCCATGACGCCCTCCTTCACCCCGGAACTGCTCGCCCCCGCCGGCACCCTGAAAAACATGCGCTACGCCTTCGCCTACGGTGCCGATGCGGTCTATGCCGGCCAGCCGCGCTACAGCCTGCGGGTGCGCAACAACGAGTTCGACCACGCCAACCTCGCCCTCGGGATTCGCGAAGCCCAGGCCCAGGGCAAGCGTTTTTACGTAGTGGTCAACATCGCGCCGCACAACGCCAAACTCAAGACCTTCCTCAAGGATCTGGCGCCAGTGATCGAGATGGCGCCGGACGCTCTGATCATGTCCGACCCCGGCCTGATCATGCTGGTGCGCCGGCACTTTCCGCAGATGCCGATTCACTTGTCGGTGCAGGCCAACACGGTGAACTGGGCGAGTGTCGAGTTCTGGCAGCAACAGGGGCTGAGCCGGATCATCCTGTCCCGGGAATTGTCACTGGAAGAAATCGGCGAAATCCGCGAACAGGTGCCGGGCATGGAACTGGAAGTGTTCGTTCACGGCGCGCTGTGCATGGCCTACTCCGGCCGCTGCCTGCTCTCGGGCTACATGAACAAGCGTGACGCCAATCAGGGCACCTGCACCAACGCCTGCCGCTGGAAATATTCGGCGCAGGAAGCCAGCGAAAACCAGCTCGGCGAGATCGTGCAGACCTTCGAACCGCAACCGACCCTCGGCCTCGGCGCCCCCACCGATCAGGTGTTCCTGTTGCAGGAAGCCAATCGCCCCGGCGAACTGATGCTGGCATTCGAAGACGAGCACGGCACCTACATCATGAACGCCAAGGACCTGCGCGCCGTGCAGCACGTCGAGCGCCTGACCCGCATGGGCGTGCACTCGCTGAAGATCGAAGGCCGGACCAAATCGCACTTCTACTGCGCGCGTACAACCCAGGTCTATCGCCGCGCCATCGACGATGCAGTCGCCGGCCGCGAATTCGACCGCAGCCTGATGACCGACCTGGAATCCCTCGCCCAGCGCGGCTACACCGAAGGTTTCCTGCGCCGTCACGTGCATGACGAATATCAGAACTACCAGAACGGCAGCTCGGTGTCGGAACGTCAGCAGTTTGTAGGTGAACTGACCGGCGAACGCCGGGATCGGTTAGCCGAGGTGAAAGTGAAGAACCGCTTTGCGCTGGGCGATCATCTGGAACTGATGACACCCAAGGGCAACTTCCATTTTGATCTGCATGAATTGCAGAGCCTCAAGGGCGACGCCATCGACGTGGCGCCGGGGGATGGGCACACGGTGTACCTGCCGATTCCGGATGCCGTGGATTTGCGCTTCGGCTTGTTGATGCGCGACGTGACCGGAGCCTGATCCAGCTCAGACAAACTCCTCGCGCAACATCGCCACAAACGCCTCACGCGCCGGGTGCACCCCGGCGTTTTCATGCCAGTAGAACAAGTTGTCGATGGCCGTCAGTTCCGGGAATTCGTAACCCGCACACCCTGCGCCTTTGGCGTATTGCTCGAACACACCCTTGGGCACCAGCGCCACGCCAGCGCCGGCACTCACGCAACCGACAATCGCCCCGTAACTGGCCAGGCTGACAATCGGCAACGCCAGGCCCTGACGCAACAGCCAGTGCTCCAGCGCGGCGCGATACGGACAGCCTTGCGGCCACATGAACACGGTCTTGTCCTGCAAATCATCGAGGTCGCGCACCGGCCCGAATGAGGTCGACGCGATCAGCAGCAATTCTTCGCGATACATCGGGGTGCGTTTGAGCTGGGAGCGTTCGACATCCACCGCGACGATGGCGCCGTCCAGACGATGGTTGGCGGTATCGTCGAGCAGTTGCCCCCAGGTGCCGGTGGTCAACTCCAGCGCTACGTTCGGATAGCGCTTGTGAAATTTCGCCAGCAAGCGCGGCAAACGCCCGGTCGCCGAGGATTCGATGGCGCCGATGCGCAGCGGCCCGGACGGCTCGGCGGCAGGATCGACCGCGCGCTTGGCCTCGGCTGTCAGCGCCAGAATCTTCTCTGCATAAGCGAGAAAGGTCTGCCCGGCAGGACTGATCCGCAGCCCGCGCCCTTCGCGCAGAAACAACGCCACACCCAGCTCCGCTTCCAGGGATTTGATCCGCGCCGTGATATTCGACGGCACGCAAAACAGCTTTTCAGCCGCTTTGGCGATGCTGCCGACCTCGGCCACGGTCTTGAACATGCGGATCTGCGCCAGCTCCATAACTCGTCACTCATAGTGAATGGTTGACGCAGTATAAGTCAGTTGTGGCGAATAATTGGCCGCCCGGATACTCGACGCATCAACCCTCTTGGTGCCTCGCTCATGCCTTCCACTTCACCTTTGAAAATCCTGTTGGCCATGGCCTTCGTCGTCGACTGCTGGGCCTATTCGCCAACCGGCATCCACATTGGCCTGCAAGCCTACGAGCCCGGTCATCTGGCGTTGCTGCGGTTTCTGCTGGCGTCGTTGTTCATGGCGGTGATTGCGGGTTTCAAGGGTATTCACCTGCCGCGCCTGCAGGATTTGCCGCTGTTACTGGCCCTGGGTTTTTTTGCCGTCAGCCTGCATCACGTCGTGCTGAACATCGGCCAGCAAAGCGTCAGCGCCGGCGCGTCGAGTGTGCTGGCGCAATCGACGCCGCTGTTCAGCACGCTGCTGGCGCGGTTTCTGTTCAAGGATCGGGTCAGCGTCTGGCGTTGGGGTTGTGTGTTGCTGGGATTCGTCGGCGTGGTGATTGTGGTCAGCGGCGATCGCGGCCTCGGCAGCATCGACGCCCACGGTTTGCTGATCCTGCTGGCGGCGGTGTCGTGGAGCGTTTACTTCGCCCTGCAAAAACACCACGCCCGGCGCTACGACGGGCTCACGCTGGTTTGCTACACGGTGTGGTCCGGCACGCTGTTGCTGTTGATCTACTTGCCGGGGCTGGCCGACAGCGTGGCCCGTGCACCGTTGCGGGTGCAATGGGCGGTGCTCGGTCTGGGTGTGTTTCCCAGCGCCCTCGCCTATCTGGCGTGGGCGTTCGTGCTCAAGCATGTCGATCTGAGCCGGGCGACGATGACGCTGTATCTGATTCCGCCGACCGCGATGGGTATTGCCTCGGTGGGATTGGGTGAGCGACCGACGCTGTTGGTGCTGGTGGGATCGGCGGTGGTGTTGATCAGCGTGCTGGCGTTGAATCTGGAGCGGCCTGCGGCGGTGCGGGCCATTGAGACTTGAGTTGCGACACCGTTATGCGCCGCCCGCCGAAAACCGGGCGCGACTGTTGGTCAGGTGCAGCCACATTGCAGCACGCGCCGCGTCCGGATCCTGACGCTTGATCGCGTTGAGGATCGCCTCATGCTCAAGATTCGCCAGTTGCCCGAGCTTGCTCAAATCCACCGCCCCGCGCTCGGCCGCATTGACCCGGGTACGCGGAATCATCGCACTGCCCAGGTGCTGCATGATCTCGGTGAAGCAGACGTTGCCGGTGGCTTCGGCAATCAGCAGGTGAAAGCGCCGGTCGGCCTCGACGCAACTGTCGTTGTTGGCCAGTAGACGCTGATAGTCGTCCAGCGCCTGACGCATCTGCACCAGTTGCTGTTCGGTGCGGCGCTGCGCGGCCAGTGCCGCTGCTTGCGTCTCCAGTCCCATGCGCAATTCGAGAATGCTGCGCACCCCCAGCGCGGTGTCGACATTCAGCCGCAGCCCCTGCTCCGGTGCGCGCTCGATCACGAACGTGCCGATACCGTGCCGCGTCTCCACCAGCCCCGACGCCTGCAACTTGGAAATCGCCTCGCGCACCACGGTGCGGCTGACGCCGTGTTCCTGAACGATCGAGTTTTCCGAAGGCAACTTGTCACCGGGCAACATCTGGCCGAGCAGGATGCTCTGGGTGAGTTTTTCCACCAGGTCATGGGCCAGGTTGTGCGCGCGTTTACGGGCGGGAGCGTCGAGGTCTTCTTGCATGGTCGGTTCCGGTGATCGGGGCACACCGATCGTAGCACTGCGGGGGATGACTTGTATGAGCTCCTATGATTTCCGGACCTCAACTTGTATGACAACAATCGATTTTAGTTAGAGAAACTTCCATTTCGCCGGGCAATCAGCCAACGATCACTGGCACAGAACTCTGTATCACGCCTGATGAAATCTCTCTACGCCCCAACAAATACGGCACATAAAATCTGAAAAAGCATAAAAAACGCTCCCCGTAGACAAATTTGATTGAGCACTCCCGCTTGTAGGACAAAAAAATCTAGTTGTATGATGTCTATCAACAACGCAGCATCCAGCCACACCCCGCATAAAAATAACGAGTGGGAGAAAACCAAGTGAAATCATCCATTGCCGGGATGAACGAGGGCGCCGATTCGGTGCTGTCCTCCGCCATTGCCAAAGTCAAACGCCACGTCCTGCCGCTGTTCGTGATCATGTTCATCGTCAATTACATTGACCGGGTGAACATCGGCTTCGTCCGCACTCACATGGAACATGACCTCGGTATCGGCGCCGCTGCCTATGGCTTCGGTGCGGGCCTGTTCTTCATCGGTTACGCGCTGTTCGAAGTCCCCTCAAACATGCTGCTGCAAAAGGTCGGCGCGCGAATCTGGCTGACCCGCATCATGTTCACCTGGGGTCTGGTGGCCGCCGGCATGGCGTTCATCCAGAACGAAACCCACTTCTACATCCTGCGATTTCTGCTCGGCGTGGCCGAGGCCGGGTTCTTTCCCGGGGTGATCTACTACTTCACTCGTTGGTTACCGGGGGCCGAGCGCGGCAAGGCGATTGCGATTTTCCTCAGCGGTTCGGCCGTCGCCTCGCTGATTTCCGGCCCGTTGTCCGGCCTGCTGTTGCAGATCGAAGGACTCGGCCTGCACGGCTGGCAATGGATGTATTTCATTGAAGGCATGTTCTCGGTCGGCCTGTGCGTATTCGTCTGGTTCTGGCTCGACGCCAAACCCCACGATGCCAAGTGGCTGACCCGCGCCGAACAGGACGCACTGGTCAAAGCCATCGACGATGAACAGAAGGCCCGCGAAGCCGCGACCCCGATCAAGCCGTCGCTGGGCAAGTTGCTCAAGGATCGCCAGATCATCCTGTTCTGCCTGATCTACTTCTTCATTCAACTGACGATCTACGCAGCAACGTTCTGGCTGCCGAGCATCATCAAGAAGATGGGCGAGATGAGCGACTTCCAGGTCGGCCTGTTCAACTCGATTCCGTGGCTGCTGTCGATCATCGGCATGTATGCATTCGCCTCGTTCTCGGCAAAGTGGAAACACCAGCAGGCGTGGGTGGCCACGGCGCTGTTGATCGCCGCCGCGGGGATGTTCATGTCCACCACCGGCGGGCCGATCTTCGCTTTCGTCGCGATCTGCTTTGCAGCGCTGGGTTTCAAATCCGCGTCGTCGCTGTTCTGGCCGATCCCGCAGGCCTATCTCGATGCGCGGATCGCCGCTGCCGTGATCGCGCTGATCAACTCGGTGGGCAACCTCGGCGGCTTCGTCGCCCCGACCACTTTCGGCCTGCTGGAACAACACACCGGTTCGATCCAGGGCGGCCTCTATGGCCTGGCCGCGACCTCGATCATCGCCGCGATCATCGTGTTCGCCGCCCGCATGACACCCAAATCCGCACCTGACGTCGCCGTGGCCGATGCCGCGCCGAAACACGCTTGAAAGGACAACGCCAAATGACCGCACACGACATCGCCAAAGCCCCGATCATCACCGAGATGCAAGTCATCCCGGTGGCCGGCCACGACGGCATGCTGCTCAACCTGAGCGGCGCCCACGGGCCGTTTTTCACCCGCAACATCGTCATCCTCAAGGACAACGCCGGCCACACCGGCGTCGGTGAAGTGCCCGGCGGCGAACGCATTCGCCAGACCCTCGAAGACGCCCGCAGCCTGGTGGTCGGCAGCCCGATCGGTACTTATCAGAAGATCCTCAACCAGGTGCGCCAGACCTTCGCCGACCGCGATGCCGGCGGCCGCGGCCTGCAAACCTTCGACCTGCGTATCACCATTCACGCGGTCACCGGGCTGGAAGCCGCCCTGCTCGACCTGCTCGGCCAGCACCTCGACGTGCCGGTGGCGGCATTGCTCGGCGAAGGCCAGCAGCGTGATGAAGTGAAGATGCTTGGCTACCTGTTCTACGTGGGGGATCGCCGGGAAACCGACCTCGCCTACCGCAGCGAACCGGACGCCGACAACGACTGGTTCCGCGTGCGTCACGAGAAAGCCATGACTGCCGACGCGGTGGTGCGTCTGGCGGAGGCGGCCCATGCGCGTTACGGCTTCAAGGACTTCAAGCTCAAGGGTGGCGTGCTCAGCGGCGACGCCGAAATCGAAGCGGTGACCGCACTGGCCGAACGCTTCCCCGACGCACGCATCACTCTTGATCCGAACGGCGCGTGGTCATTGAAAGAAGCCATCCGTTTGTGCCGTGACCAGCATCATGTGCTGGCCTATGCCGAAGATCCGTGCGGTGCGGAAAACGGTTATTCGGGCCGTGAAGTGATGTCTGAATTTCGCCGCGCCACCGGGCTGAAAACCGCCACCAACATGATCGCCACCGACTGGCGCGAAATGGGTCACGCGATTCAGTTGCAGTCAGTCGATATCCCGCTGGCCGACCCGCATTTCTGGACCATGCAGGGTTCGGTGCGGGTGGCGCAGATGTGTCATGAATGGGGCCTGACCTGGGGCTCGCACTCCAACAACCATTTCGACATTTCCCTGGCGATGTTCACCCACGTCGCGGCCGCCGCGCCGGGCGACATCACCGCCATCGACACCCACTGGATCTGGCAGGACGGCCAGCGCCTGACCAAGGCGCCGCTGCAAATCGTCGACGGCTGCGTGCAGGTGCCGAAGAAGCCGGGGCTGGGCGTGGAACTGGACATGGATCAGGTGGCCAAGGCCCACGAACTCTATAAAGGCATGGGGCTGGGTGCGCGGGATGACAGCGTGGCGATGCAGTTTCTGATTCCGGGGTGGACGTTCGATAACAAAAAGCCGTGCCTGGTGCGCTAGGCCTGCGCTGCCTCCAGCAACCAGTGCCTGAACGCTGCCATCGCCGACGTCTCCGGCCGTGACTGCAACCGCGTCAGCCAATAGCTGCCGGTGGTGATTTCGATGGCAAAGGGTTGGCGGATCAGGTCCGCCGCCAGTTGCCGGGCAAACATCAACGGCGGCGCCAACGCCACTCCGCCACCCTGCAACGCCGCTTCCATCATCGCCAGCGACGAGTCGAACACGATGCTCTGGGGCGGCGCGGCATGGGTCGCCAGACCGGCCGCATGAAACCATTCCGGCCACTCATCGGTGCGATAGGAACGCAGCAAACGCTGCTGCAGAAGATCCCCCGGCGAGTGCAGTTGCCGGACGATTTCCGGCACGCAAAGCACCGACAACGGTGCCTCCAGCAAACGGGTCGCCTCAATACCGTGCCAGGCCCCGGCGCCAAACCGGATCGCGTAATCCAGCCCTTCAGCGGCGACGTCCACCCGATTGTTGTTGGTCGACAGTCGCAAATCTATGAGCGGATGTTTCGCCTGGAAGTCCGCCAGCCTCGGCAACAACCAGCCCACGGCGAAAGTGCCCACCGCGCCGACCGTCAGCATTTCCCGATATTGCCCGCCTGCCAGACGCTCGAGCATCTGCGCGATATGATCGAACGACGTGGTCAGCACCGGCAGCAAAGTTTCGCCCTCGCCGGTCAGCATCAGCCCACGGGGCAGGCGTTTGAACAGGATCACGCCGAGTTGCGCCTCCAGGCTTTTGACCTGATGGCTGACCGCGGCTTGAGTCACGCACAGCTCAACGGCAGCGCGAGTGAAGCTCAAATGACGTGCAGAAGCTTCAAAGGCACGTAATGCATTCAAGGGCAATTGAGGTCGAATCATGCCAAGTCCCAAATTTTTCTAATGGCTCATCCGAGTTTTCATCGTTTGTCGAAAGACACCGGACTGCCTAGATTTGGCGGCGCCGATCAGCCGGCCCGACGGAAAACGCTCGCAGTGTAGCGGGATAACACCATCAACACTCATGGAGAGTGGTTCAAGCATGTTTTCGATCAACCTGAACAAACTCAAGCCCCTGTGCGCTTTCGGACTTTTCTTCAGCGCCGCCACCTGCCTGGCCGCCCCACAAACCGACGATCAGTTGCAGGCGCTGGTCAAGGCCACCGTGACACCGGTCATGCAGCAACAGGACATCGCGGGTCTGGCTGTAGCCGTGACCGTCGATGGCAAGGCGCATTACTTTAACTACGGTGTTGCCGACAAAAGCACCGGGCAAGCGGTGAGTGAAAACACCCTGTTCGAAATCGGTTCTGTAAGCAAAACCTTCACCGCGACCCTCGGCGCCTACGCCCAGGCCAGCGGCAAACTGGCGTTTTCCGACAAGGCCAGCCAGCACTGGCCCGAGCTGAAAGGCAGCGCGTTCGACCGTATCAGCCTGCTGCAACTGGGCACCTACAGCGCCGGTGGCCTGCCACTGCAATTCCCGGACGCCGCGGACTCTTCCGACAAGATGCTCGGCTATTACCAACAGTGGAAACCGACGTATCCTGCTGGCAGCCATCGCCTGTATTCCAACCCGAGCATCGGCCTGTTCGGTTATCTGGCCGCAAAAAGCCTCGGCCAGCCGTTCGATCAGATCATGACCGAAACCCTGCTGCCGAAACTCGGGCTCAAGCACACCTTCCTGTCGGTGCCCGCGTCTGAAGAGAAGCTCTACGCCCAGGGCTATGACAAGAACAACCAACCGGTGCGAGTCAGCCCCGGCGCACTGGATTCCGAAGCCTACGGCGTGAAAACCAGCGCTGCGGACCTGCTGCAATTCGTCGAAGCCAACCTCGACACCGCCAAACTCGAAACACCGCTGCAAAAAGCCATCGCCCTCACCCACACCGGCTACTACACCGTCGGCGACATGACCCAGGGCCTGGGCTGGGAACGCTACGCCTACCCGATCAGCCTCGAGCGCCTGCTGGACGGCAACTCCACGCCGATGGCGATGGAAGCGCACAAGGTCAAATGGCTCAACCCGCCACAGCCGGAACCGGCGAACGTGCTGCTCAACAAGACCGGCGCCACCGGTGGCTTCGGTGCGTATGTCGCGTTCGTGCCGTCGAAGAAAGTCGGGATCGTGATTCTGGCGAACCGTAATTATCCGAATGGAGAGCGGGTGAAGATTGCGCACAAGATTCTGGGTGAGTTGACCCGGTAATCACGCCATAAAAAATGGGCGACCTGAGAAGGTCGCCCATTTTTGTTTCAGCTCATTCCACGATCACGCCATCAGTCATCCGGCATTTCCGCAGGTTTGGCCGGCTTCGCGGGTTTCGCCGGTTTGCCGCCCTTCGTCCCTTTGGTCGGTGCCGCTTCAGCAGCCACCGGTGGTGGAGGCGGCGCGGCAAGCTCTTTCTCGGCGGCTGGCAGTGCATCGATGGTGTCGAAGACTTTTTTCAAATCGACTGACTTGGCCTCATCACCCGAAACGGCAAGCTTGGTCTCGCCGTCCTTGCCCACCAGAAAAATTTTCGGATAAGCCCCGGCACCCAGCTTCAACGAGCGCAACAGCCCCATGGTGTCCTGCTGGCCGAGGTCCTTGCCGTCGAGTTGGCCGAACATGTTGAGGATGGTGTAGACCTTGAGCTTGCGGTCGGCGATGCCTTGCTTGTTGGCCGGATCTTCCAGCGACTTTTTCAGGCCGACCCAGACGGGGTCGACCGTGCTGCTGGCGATCACGATCAAGGGACGGTAGTTGCCTTTGTCGACGTCCAGCGGGGAATCGTTGTCGCCGGCGAACAGGGGGCCGGCAATCGCCAGCAAGAGTGTCAGGGTCAGTGACCTGATGAGCATGCGCATCTCCTTTTGATATCCACGCTCTAATGATTGCGCATCGTGGCGATTGTTCCGGGGTTACCCGGCAAATATGTTTCGCCTTGTTCAAAGCGTAGGTCAGCAACGATTTTGCGCAACCGGATGCGCTCGATCATGTCGCGCATTTGATTACCTTTCATGACCGCATTAGGGTGGTTGTTCTGCTGATGAAACGGAGTTCAAGCCCCATGCACATCGACTACCTGTGCGATCACCCCGAACTGATTGAAGAACTGGCAGAGCTCAACTTCAAGGAATGGGGCCAGTACAACCCCGAAGACACCCTCGCCGCCCGCACCGAACGCATGCGCGCCGCCTGCGGCAAAGGCGCGATTCCCAGCGTGGTGGTGGCGCTCGAAGACGGCCGGTTGCTCGGCGGTGCGCTGCTGATCGACAGTGACATGGACGCCCGTCCGCAACTGACGCCGTGGCTGGCCGGGGTCTACGTGAAGGCCGAACAACGCGGACGTGGCATCGCTTCGCAGCTGGTCAACCGCATCGTCGAGGAAGCCGCTGCGCTGGGCCTGCCGCAGTTGTACCTGTACACCGATGCGGCGCAGTCGCTGTATGCGCGACTGGGTTGGGAGGTGGTGGAAGAGATGGAGTATGACAGCTTGCCGGTGACGGTGATGAAACGTTCTATCAGCCAGTGATCGCTTGGCTCAGCGCCGCTTCCAGCCCGGACGGATCGACAAACCGGCCTTCAAGCCGCAGCGATCCGTCAGCGAGGTTGACGCTCAGGTTCACCGCTGGTCTGTCGCCCGGATACTTGCGCAGCAACAGGTCGATGCCCTCGGCGGTTTCTTCACTGGAGATCAGATCCCACTGGCTGTCGCTCAAGTCCAGCAGCGTCTGTTGGCGCTGCTGATCGACGACCAGTGGCGCGTAAAGCCAGTGGCTCATGCGCATTTCCCGGGGCTCGACCGTGATGGCGAGGCGGCCATTGCAATGGAATGTGGTTTCGCTCATGGCTTGCCTGCCGATCAGAACGCCAGTTTGTAGCCGATCAGCACCAGCATCGTCGCCAGGCACGGGCGCAGCAGTTCATCGGAGACGCGACCGGTCAGGTGGCTGCCGAGCCAGATGCCCGGCAGCGACCCCACCAGCAGAAAGCCCAGCACACCCCAATCCATATTGCCCATGCTCGCGTGGCCGAGGCCCGCGACCAGGGTCAGCGGTACGGCGTGGGCGATTTCGGTGCCGACCAGACGGCGGGTCGGCAGCAGCGGATAGAGGATGAACAGTGCGACGGTGCCGAGGGCGCCGGCGCCGATGGAAGTCAGGGCGACCATGGTGCCGAGGATCAGACCGGTGATCACGGTCATGACATTCAGGCGCGCACCGCTCGGGTTGTAGTTGCCGCCGGCACGTTTGTGGGCGAACTCCAGCAGGCGTTTCTTGAACAGAATCGCCAGCGCCGTGGCGAACAGCACGAAGCCCAGCGCTTGCTTGATGATGGCGTTCATCGCGTCCGGCGCGGTGTGCAGGGTGCTGAGGAACCACAAGGTCATCGCCACCGCCGGGACACTGCCCAGGGTCAGCCAGCCGGTGATGGCCCAGTCGATGTTCTTGTTCTTCCTGTGCACCAGCACGCCGCTGGATTTGGTGATGGCGGCGTACAGCAGATCCGTGCCCACCGCCGTGGCCGGATTGATGCCGAACCACAGCAGGATCGGCGTCATCAACGAACCGCCGCCGACACCGGTCATGCCGACGATGAACCCCACGACCAGCCCGGCAATCACCAGGCCGAAATTTGCCAATTCCATTAAGACGTCCAGACGAACCACAGGAAAATCCGGCCCGCAGCATAACCAGTTTTCTTATAACGCCCTATATCGATCGGATCTATCGTTATTCTTTTTCATTCATCAACTTTTCATGGGCAACGGCAACAGATCAGGCAACCGATGGACGATGGATCGTCCTGATACTTTCGGATAGTGGTTTGTAGAGAAAGTCCTGTGACATGCTCGGCAAAGCCATCATTAAGCCACTAGCAACAGGCACACCATTCAGTATGTGAAGGCTGTCATCCACTGAAACATTCCAAGGAAGAAGAAATGCAAGCGAGCACCACTGAAGAGACGTGTTATTGCTGTGACAAACCGAGTGAAGGACGGGAGCATGTCCCCCCACGCTGCCTGTTCCCCAAAGGCGAAGATGCAGGGTTGGCAGATCTGATCACTGTGCCTTCCTGCGCCGAACACAACCCTGATCAATCTCACATTGATGAGCAACTCATGCAAATGCTGGTCGGGACCTCAGCTGACGTACACCCGGAGGTACTCCAGCGGACTGTGCGAGGGATTATTCGCCACGTTAAGAAGGACAGTCAGATCATTGGTCGTTTCGGCATAGAAAAAGTCGCGCCAAAACAGTACATCCAGCATCCGACCGGGCCAGTTAATTTCGAGGTGATCGAACAGGCACTCGAAAAAATTGCCAAGGGTGTCTATCACCATCACACGAAAGAGGAACAGAAAATTGACTCGGTGCTTGCAGTTCACCCTCTCTTTCTGGGCATCGACGAAAGTGCGACACCTGAGGCACGCGAAAAAATTCTCGACCTGATTGCCTTGGCGCACTGCGATTTTGAAGAGTTTCCAAGCCATGGCCTGAACCCGCAGTATTTCGCCTATCAAATCATCGACTACCCAGGGCATGTTTTCATCAACCTGAAATTCTACGATCAAAAAATCGCGAGTGTCGTCTGCCGTCTCCCCAACCAATAAAAGAGAGTCGGTCCGACTCTTTTACTGCACTGGCAAAAAATTCAAAAACAGCAGGCTCTGGGCGTAATTCAAACCGATGCGCCGGTAGCGCTCGTCGAGCATCTGGGTCAGCAAGTCCAGACGCGCCACGACTTTGCCGAACTCCGTGGCGAAACTCAGATTGCTGCCCTCCTCCGAAATCTCGTTGGAAAACAGCAATGGCTGACCCTCCTTGTTCTGCCGCTGGGCGAGGATCCACGTGGCTTTCTCAATGTTGCGCGCAGCGTTGTTGACGAAGGTCGGGTTGATCTCGTCGGTCATGTAGAACTCGGTGCGGTTGCCGTGGGCGGTGACCAGCATGCTGCCGATCGCATAGATGAACGCGCCGACCCGGTCACCGAGAAACTCCGGGCTCATCGCATAACTCAGCGCTGCCAGATCTTTTTTACCGCCCAGCGTCGGCAGCGGTTGTTGCTGTTCGATGGCCAACCGCACCTGCTTGACCGCGGTGCGAATGTCGAGGAAGCCGGATTTGCGCAGCTCGTCCGGGTTGCGCAGGTACAACTTGCCCATCAAACGATAAAGGCTGTCGAGGTTGTCACGCATCGCCAGCGTGGCCATGCGGTCGACGCTGGTCTGGAGAAATTCCTGAGGTCTGCCCTCGCGCATCTGGTTGATGAAATTGTTGCCGTCCTGATGGCTGCAACCGCCGAGCAACAGCGTCGACAGGCAGGCCAGCAACAGGCACGGGCGATGAATGAATGCAGCGATTGGGCGAAAAACTCTCGGCATGAATTCTTTGAAGGACACATTCCTGTGCGGCGGGAGTCACCGCAACCTGGCCATGGATAGAGCCGGGGATTTCGCAAAAGTGCAGTGCCGCAGAGATTTCCCGACCTTCGGCGCAGGACACCCACTCAATTTAGTCCGACTTTATTTTTGCAATAAACGTTTAATCCGCTATAAATTTTCATTCACACGATAATTAGCATGACTATTTAGCGATTTTCAAAACAACAACAAAATGGAAGGTCAACCATGCTTCAATCCCGACATCAACTCTGCGGCCTCGGACTGTCCCTGATGATCGCCACCCTCTCCGCCCAGGCCGCTGGCCTGTCCAGCGAACACAAAGCCTTCGGCAAAACCAATGACGGCACGCCCGTCGAGCAATACATCCTGCGCAACAGCCACGGCATGCAAGCCACGGTCATCACCTACGGCGCAACCTTGCAGGCGCTGCTGGTGCCGGATAAACACGGCAAGCTCGACGACATCGTCCTCGGCTTCGACGATGTGCAGGGTTACCAGAAAGGCACCGCGTACTTCGGCGCGACCATCGGCCGCTTCGGCAATCGTCTGGCCGATGGCGCGTTCGAGCTCGATGGCAAACGCTACCAGGTGCCGCAGAACGACAAAACCAATGCCTTGCACGGCGGCACTCAGGGCTTCGACAAAAAAGTCTGGAAGGCGAAGGAAACCAAGGACCAGGATTCGGTCGGCGTGACCCTGACGTATCTGTCGGCGGATGGCGAAATGGGTTTCCCCGGCAACCTCACCACCGAAGTGACCTACCGCCTCACCGACACCAACGAACTGCGCATCGACTACAAGGCCAGCACCGACAAACCGACGGTGCTCAACCTGACCAACCACAGTTACTTCAACCTCGCCGGCGCCGGCAATGGCGACATCCTCAAGCAAGTCGCCACCCTGCACGCCAGCCATTACACCCCGGTCACCGCCAAACTGATCCCGACCGGCGAACTGGCCCCTGTGGCCGGCACACCGATGGACTTCACCAAACCGACCGCCATCGGCCAGCACATCAAGGTCGATCACCCGCAGTTGAAATTCGCCGAACCGAAACACGGCGGCTTCGACTTCAACTGGGCGCTGGACACCAAAGGGGACGCAAGCAAACTCGCCGCCGAAGTCAGCGACCCGCAATCCGGTCGCCACTTGCAGCTGTTCACCAATGAACCGGGCGTGCAGTTCTACACCAGCAACTTCCTCGACGGCACGGTCAAGGGCAAGGGCGGCAAGGTCTATCCGCACTGGGGCGCGTTCACCCTGGAGACTCAGCACTATCCGGATTCGCCGAATCAGCCGAACTTTCCGAGCACCCGACTGGATCCCGGTCAGGCCTACACCCAGAACGTGGTGTTGAAGTTCTCCGCGAAGTAAAAGCAAAAGATCGCAGGCTGCGACAGCGTCTACAGGGGAAAATTAATCCTGATGTAGGGTTGCTGTGGGCTGCGATCTTTTTGCTTTTTGAACCCCAGGGCTAGCCTGCTGCCCACACTAGATATCGACCAAGATAGACTGAAGTAACTGAAATTCAGTGACTCCGCTGATTACGGAGCCTTTCGGGCCCCTGGCAATCGGCGCCGCCCCGCAGGCTGTTTTCATACCGTCCAGCGCGATGGGTGTGCCGTCCACGGTGTAGGTGCTGCTGCCCTCAACAATCGGGAAAATCCCCTTGTACAGCGGGCAACTGACTTTGTGACCGACTCTGGCAATCGGTTTGCCGTTGAGATCGATATGGGAAAAGGCTTCGAGGACCTTGCCACCGTGAGTGATGGAGTCGCCCAAGCGAATGGCGTCTTTCATGTTGTCACTCCTTTGACCATGGCCTGTCTATTTGCACGGACGCACGATGCAGACCTTCAACCGCTCTTCAAACATTACCCTTGATGCGAAATGCTTCCTTGAGCGGCACCTTTTTATCGTCATCACCATCCTCAAGACATCTATAGTCGCTGCCGCCCAACGCCGAGAGCATGGTTTGGTAAAGGCTCAATGACTTGAAATTGACCTGAAGCCACAGAACGCTTTCACTTTCATACATCAATCGAGCGTCATAATCAGCGCTGCTGTTGAGCGACTGATCTTTCAGGTAGAAGTCACCAGGCTGTTGCACGCGAACGCATGCGCCGCTGCCCTCTACTTTCTTCATTACTTTGCTGGCTGAAGTGGTGTCGTCGAACACCAGCTTGCATTCATAACTCATTGCAAAAAATAAATCCGCCCCCTTTATTGTCCGGCAATCGGTTTACCATTGAGATCGGTATGGGAAAAGGCTTCGAGCACCTTGCCACCGTGTGTGGTCGAGTCACCGAGGCGGATTACGTCCTTCATGTTGTCACTCCTTAGGCTAGAGAACTGATAGCCCGCTCAGATCTGAAGTTATATGAGTACCCGAAACCCAAGGGGCACTCAATCAACCCATAATTCCTTTCCATTAAGCATCTGCGAAAAAGCCTGCCTAATACTCCATTAAATTCACTTGACTACAACTACTTTCTCGAGAGTCGCCTAACCCTCAAGCTCATAAACCTCTATATCACGCCCAATAACATATAGATCCCCATCTTGGCGAATTTCATTAATCGATGCTGGGTCAGCATCCAAGGCGTAATTCCCATCAATATCGACACACCAATAGTCGTCAAATTTCAATAACCGAACCCCCGAGCAAATTGAATTAAACTGATGCCCGCCAACTTTCGCACTCAGCTCTTCAACACCACGGACAACGACTTTAACCTTTTTCCAAACATTCCCTTCAACCCGATGATCTCTGGCATGAAGTAAAATCTGTGCCGCGAGTCGCTCGCCAGGCATATAATTAAACTCAAACGACAATAGCAGCCCATCTTCGAAACCATGAAAAGCTTGCAATATCTCACTTATTTTTTCTGCAGACTCTGACATTCTCATTTACCTATAGGCGTCGAAGGTTGTATGCCGTCGGGTAACTTCGCCCACCCTTCGGGAACCTTACCTGGTTCAAGATGGACAGCATTAGGGCCGTGACCCGCTGCAAGGTTGCCTGGCGGTTCGATTAAATGGCCATGCCCTGAAACCGCACCACTACCATGGTTCTTGAAGTCGACCTGCCCCATTGCTTCACCCCGTTCATTGTAAACAGTGTTTTGAACAGCAACCTGGCCTGTTTTGTCGGTTTTTGTATAAATCGAATTTGGAGTAGCACCATCACTTCTTGGTCGCTCGCTCCCAACGAAGTGCCCACCAATTCCACAACTACACTCAGAGGTTAAGCCAAATGGGTCTACCCAATTTACCGGGTTAGGAGCATAAGAAAATAGATTGATGCCTCCTGAGTATCCAATCGGATCCTTACTGATGAACCGCCCGACTACCGGGTCGTAGTACCGATACCTGTTGTAATGCAGCCCCGTCTCATGATCGTGATACTGCCCCTGAAACCGTATCGGGTTCATCACACCATGCTGCCGCGCCCACTCAGAGCGCTGTTCCGTCACCTGCCCCCACGCCTTGTACTGCGCGGTCCAAGCCAGGTTGCCTTGGGAATCTGTCAGTTCCTGCGGCGTACCGAGGTGATCACACTGATACCAGGCCAACGCATCGAACGCTAACGCCGTTGCCTTGTGATTCCACACCGGGTCTTCATCGAGGCTGTATTCACCACTGTAATCCGGCAGCCCCATCAGTTTGATCGGCGCATGCCGTACAGCCTGTGCAACAGGTACAAAAGTCCCCGGCTCGAAGACGTAGTGCACCGTGCGACCCGGCTCGCCATCGCCCTGCGCCAGACTGCTTTCCCACGCGAGGTTGTCGCCGTCCCATCCGTAAAGCGTAAAACCGCAGCCCAGTTCACGCTGTTTGCGGGCGTGCTCGCTTCTATTCCAGAGGGAACCGGCTTCCGGACGCTGTTTGTAGTGCGCGCGGGAGTTTTTGTGCAGGCGGCGTCCCAGTGCGTCGTAGGCGAAATCCACGCTCAGGCGCGGATCTTCGAAATGCACCAGTCGATCAAACAGGTCCCAACTCAGATCACTGCGTTGACCGTTGTGCCAGCGCTGGATCTGATTACCGCGTTCGTCGTAGTCGTAGTGGGTGCCGGCGTATTCGCGCAGCAGGTTGTCGACCAGTTTGCTGCGCGGCGGCGTCAGATCCAGTGGACGGCGGATTTCGGCAGTCTTGTCATCCAGCAGGTTACCGGCCGGGTCGAAGGCGAACGTTTCAACGCTTTGACGCGTCACGGCGCTGAGCAGTCGGCCGACGGGATCGTAACGATAGGCGAGCGGGCCGCGACGGCTGTCATTGATGTCGGTCAGTTGGCCGGCAGCGTCGTATTTGTATTCGCGCTTGAGCAGGATGCTTTTGTCATCGCTGCGCCCCAGCAGTTGCTCCTGCAAGCGTCCGGCCGGGTCCCAGCTTTGGGTTTGCAGCAGGTGATTGCCTTGATGGCGGGCGATTTCGCGGTGCCGGTCGTCGCGTTCGTAACCGATCAGTTCATGCTCATCCAGACGCATGCCCAGCAGGTGGCCGCTGCCGTAAGTGAGCCAACTGACGCGGTGGCCGTCGGGGCGTACGGTGGCGACACGCTGGTTGAGTACGTCGTACTCGTGCTGCCAGATCGCGACGGTGGGTTTTTCCAGTCCGAGGTAATGTTGGTGTTCGCGCAGCAGATTGCCGGCCGGGTCGTGGAACCATTGCAGGCGGCTGTCGGCGTTGTCGGCCAGCACCATGTTGCCGTTACCGTCATAGGCAAAGGTTTCGCTTTGCGACTGCTCGCCCTGGGTGGCGCGACGCTCGGTCAAGCGGCCCATCGGGTCGAAGCTCACCGAGATGACGCGTTGGCCATTGATCGATTGGGCAAGGCGACCGGTGAGAGGGTCGTACTGATAACGTGTGCTACGCCCGTCAAATCCGCTCTCTTCGAGCAGGCGCCCGACCGGGTCGTAGTGGAAGTGTGCGCGTTGTTCGTTTTCGTTTTCCAGGGCCGTTAGCCGGCCGAGACGGTCCCAGCGATAGCGCAGGGTTTGCTCGGCGGCATCGACACGTTCGGCGATCAAACCGGCCGCGCTATAGCTCCAGGTGGTGCAGCGATCGAGACCGTCGACATGCGTCAACAGCCGGCCCTCTGCGTCACGATCAAAGCGTTCTTCGGTTTTATCCGGGTGCTTGATCAGCACCAGTTGGCCAGCCTTGTATTCGTATTCGGTGGCGTTACCGGCGGCGTCAGTGAAGCAGATCATCTGCCCCAGTTCGTTGTATTCCCAGGCGCTGGTCTTGCCTGAGCAGTCGACGTACTCGACCAGTTGCCCGGCGTCGTTGTAGTCCAACGTCTTTTCGTTGCCGTTGGCGTCCTTGATCGCGGTGGGCTGACCGGATTTGTTGTAGGCGTATTCGGTTTTGTTGCCCAGCGGATCGAGCGCTTCGACCAGGTTGCCTTGGTCGTCATAAGCGCGTTGCCACTGACCACCCTCGGCGTCGCTGATCTTGATCAGCAAGTCCTGATCGTCGTAGGCGTAATGCATCACCGTGTGATCGGCGCGGATGTGTTCGAGCAGGTTGCTGCGTTCATCGTAGCTGTAGCGATCCGTGCTGCCATCGGCATTCACGCGGCGCACGATGTTCTTGGCCTCGTCGCGGAAGAACCATTCCGAACGCTCATCCGCATAACGGATGCGGTAGGTGTAGCCAAGGATGTCGTAGTAGTGCCAGGTCTCGTTGCCGAGCGCATCGGTGACGTAGGTCAGACGAATGTTTTCGTCCCACTCCAGGCGCGTGTCGAAGCTGCCGTCGTCCGCCCATTCGCGGATGGCTTTGGCCTTGGCGCCGGGGCCGTCCCACTGCAGGTTCATGCCACGCCCGGTGCGGTCGGTGTAACGGGTGATCAGGTGATGCTGGAACTGATACGACCAGACTGCGCCGTTCTCGTCCTGCGCTTGAATCAGGTCGCCATAGGCGTCGTACTGGTAGGCGCAGAGCTGTCGCTGCGGTTCGCCGTCAACGATTTGCCAGAGACCGATAAACCGCCCGTGATCGTCGATCATTGTGCCGAGGTGAAGGTGGACCTTGCTGGTGTCGTTTTCCTGATAGGTGATCAGATCCGAGAGCACCGACTGTTCGCCATGCCGATGCTCGTAATGCAGCATGATCCCGGCGCCGTTGCGCAGCGAAATGTTGGTCAGCACAAAACGCAGGCCACGGCGGACGTAGGTTTCCTTGCGCTCGAAACCACGGCACAGCAATAGCTGATCTTCGCTGGCACGAACGAGGGTGATGTTTTCGATGGCGTCGTAGTGGAACAGGCCGACTTTGGGCAACGGATAGCTGTGGTCGCGGCCATCGGCGCCGTAGAACGTCAGGCCATCGTCCACGCAGTCGAAACGCGTGGTGAATTCGTTGATCCAGCGGGCGCCGAGTTCGCTCTGATCGTAGGCGTCGAGGCGAGAGTTGTAAGTGCGTGTCCATTCGATCGGGAATGGGCCGGGCAAGCTGAAATCGGTATGTCTGAGGCTTTCCGAACCCAAGGCGAAATTGATGCTGAATGGCGTGGCGCATTCACAGGGGCCTTTCTCTGGATTGGGCGCGCTTTTCGCTGGAGCCTGTTGGCCATTGGAAGCCAACTGCCCGTCAGGTGCCATACGCTTCGCCTGACCGGTTTTCTCCGGGTGGACGGCGGCGTTCTGGCCATGGGCATTGCGCTTGCGCCACAACGTCACGGCGCTGGAAAGAATCAGCAGCAACCAGCCGATGGAGTTCTGAACGGACTCATCGTCCAGCTTGCTCAATTGGGTGCGTAGTTCCGGGCCCATCGCCCGCAGTTTTTTGGTTTCGTCGGAAACGGTTTTTTTGAAGTCATCAGGGACGAGGTTTTGCGCCACGCTGTTGGCCAGGCCTTTGCCTGCTGACTTCAGCGCACTGTTGGCAGCCCCAAAAACATTGCTGAAAGACGCCAGCGGATCATTCTTGAATTGGTCGGCCGCAGCGCTTGCCTGGGCGCTGGCTGCATTCAGATCACCTTTGGCATCCAGATTGCCAAACGCCACCGCTTCGATGCCTTTGGCAATCTCGTTGATAACGTCTTCACCCAGCTTGCCAGCGTCCGCCAAAATACCGGGTAACTTGCCTTTGGCCTGTTCAACAAAGTCATCGAGCGTGCCGATAATCGAGGCGTTCAGGTGACCGACCAGCACCTCGATCACGGAAGTGCTGAGCAACAACTTGCTGCTGGCCCTCATCTCCTGACGCACCAGAAACAGGGTCGGGCGCAGGGTCATGCGCGCCGCTGCCATCGACGGTGGTAAAGGCAATACGCCGATCAGGTTGATGCCAAGGCTGGCCCACGCGAGCAAGTCGCGCTGCTTGGCGTTCGACAGCGTGACGATGTCCCCCAGCGCATCGACCAGCGCCATGATGTTGCCCACCACCGGCAAGAAGCCCGCGTAATTCTTGATTCGATCAAGAGTGACCACGCCATCAGTGGCGGATTGAAGCCAGGCATCAAAGGTAGCCGCACCGCTGGCGACATCCTGAATATCGATGGCATTCAGGGGAACAATGGCAACCTGAGGTTCCCGTTTTACTACAGCATTTTCAGTGGTCATGACAGCATCTCACCCGCCAGCAGGCCCGGGGTTTTCAAGGAAGGTTTTGGAAGCGTCGGCGCCGGCAGACTCGGCAACTTGCCCGCCTTGCTCGCCGCCCCGAGCAGCCCGGAAGCACTCGGCATCGCCGCACTCGCCAGTTTCGGCAGCCCCGCCGCTCCGCCCTGCACGGCGCCTTTCACCTGCTGCGCCGTTTGCATCGCGCCTTGTGCGGTCTGCACCGCGCCCATCCCTGTCTGTGCCAATTCCTTGCCCTTCTCCAACAGATCCCAGTTCTTGCTCGGCAGCGCCTGCGCGACCATCGCCTGCACCTGACTCGGCACATCTTCCGCGCCCGGCGGATTCAACGGCCATTCCGGCTTGCCGATGTAGCTGCCCTCGCTCCAGGTGTCCGCCGGGTCCTTGCCGAACAGCACCCGCGCTGGCCCCGGTGCGGCGCCGGCAACACTGGCAAAGCCCTTGCCGTCGAGCTTGCCCTTGATGCTCTTGCCGAGGGCGTCGATGACTTCGTAATCACCCTCCTTGATGCCCTGACGCCCGGCGTACTGGTTGAATAATTCGAGATTGCCCTTGCCCGGTTTCGGCGGTTCCGGGAACACGCCCGCCAAGGATTTCGCCCCGGTGTAGGCGAAGTTCGCCGCATGCGCGGTGTACGGGCCGCTGGTGGCGTGGGTGATGCCGCCGGCGTTGTAGGTCGTGGCGCTGCCGCCGCCCTGGATCACCAGTTCGGTCTTGGCGGTGATGGTGATGCGGTCGGCGTTGGCGGTGATGTTGAGTTTGGCCAGCAGGTTGATGCTGTCCTTGAGCGCCTTGACGTCGATGTCGCCGGACGCCGCCACCAGACGCCAACCCATGCTCTGCACGAACAAGCGCATGCCACGGCTGGCACTCGCCAGCAAGCGTTTACCGATGGAAAAACTGGTGTGGCCGGTGCTGCTCAGCGCCAGGTGTTCGCCGGTGGCGATGTGGCTGGAGCGCGGTGTGGTCAGGGCGATACCGGCCGGACTGGCGAGCACCAGATGCGGCTCGGTGAACTCGGGGAATTCGTTGGCGGTGAGGTTCGCGGGACCCGAGCCGAGCACGCCTTGGTGCTGCGCGTGCAAGGCCTTGGCCACGTCGTCCTGGTCGCCCGCTTCCTGGGCTTGCAGCTCTTTGGCCTGCGTGGCGAAACCGTCCTGCTGATCGCTGGCGGTGGCCAGGCGTTCGGCGGTTTCCGGCAGGTCCTTGTGGTGCTTGGATTCGTTCGGGCGCGGCTCGGTGGTGATCAGCAGGCCGGCACCGGCACGCACCGCGCCGTGGCGGTCGGTTCTTAACTCGAAACCTTCGCCGCGTGGCTGGCCACCGCTTGGACGCGGATGGGTCAGGTAACCAAGGTTGATCGCACTCGCGCCATGGTCACTGCGCAGCGCGATGCTGATTTCGCTGGTGGTGTCGTCGATGCGCAGTTCGTTGGCGCGGCTGCCCTTGTATTCCTTGCTCTTGACCGTGGCCAGGGTCTTGAAATCCGGCAGTTTGTACGGCGGCAGGTTGGCGCCGTGGTACAGGCAACCGGTGATCAGCGGCTGGTCGGGATCGCCTTCGAG